>JBKBOA010000056.1:0-22149 GCA_046295035.1 Phreatobacter sp. | reverse complement strand
TGCCGCATGGCCTGGATGATCTGTCCGGCGCGACCGGCCTCCCGCATGGCCTTGGCGATGACCTCGTCGAGCGTGCGGTGCAGGTCGGGATCGGGCGGAGTTTGGTCGGCACCGGCTGCCCTGCGGGCGTGCAGCTTGCCGAGCATCTGCAGGTAGAGCGTCAGCGCGGTGAGCGGCTGGTTGAGCTCATGGGCCAGGGCTGCGCCCATCTGGTCCATGGCCGAGACGCGGGCCAGATGCATGAGTTCGGCCTGCAGCTGCCCGAACCGCTCCTCGGCCTCCCGGCGCGGGCGAAGGTCGCGCAGGATCGCGATGAATTGTGGGCCGTCCAGCGTCTCGGCTTCGGACAGCGAGATTTCCACCGGGACGCTGGCGCCGTCGCGATGCCGGGCCGTCATCTCCCGACCCGTGCCGGCGAGCGCCCGCAGCCTGTCGCCGAGCGGACCGGCGCCCGGGGCGTTCGCGTCGTCGAACAGCATGGCCGCGCTGCGTCCGACCACGTCCTGGGCGCTCCAGCCGAACAGCGACTCGCAGGCCCTGTTGAAGACCAGGATGGTGCCGCGCGAATCCAGCACGAGGATGCCGTCGCCGGCCATGTCGAGAACTCCCGACAGCCGCGCTTCCGAGGCGCTCACAGGCGGTTTGACGTTCTCGCCGATGGCCGCCTCCCGAGCCGACGCACCACGCCTGGCCGAAGGGCGCAGGATCAGCCTGCGTCAAACGGCCTCATCCGTAGAACATGCGACAGGGATTTTCCTAGGGCAAGGCTGATTCTGTCGGGGCGACCGACGCCAGGCGAACCCGGCCGTCACAGGTGCGGAATAGCTGCTTCCAGCCGTTCCGCCGCCCTTTCGATCTCCTCCTGCGAGCGCAGGTAGCACAGGCGCAGGTGCCCCTCGCCGCCGGGGCCGAAGGCGCTGCCGGGGGCAAGGCCGACCCGTGCGATGTCCACCAGCCGCATGGCCGCGGCATTGGCATCGCTGACCCCGTCGATGCCGAAGAACAGGTAGAAGGCGCCGTCCGGCCGCGAGAAGCGGCAGCGGCCCGTGGCCTCGAGGGCCGACGAGACGATCTCGCGCGCCTTGCGGGCCTTGGCGATCTGGTGCGCAACGAAGCTCTCGCCCCGCTCCAGCGCTACGATGCAGGCGCGCTGGATGAAGACCGGGGAGCCTGAGGTCGAGTACTGGATGAGGTTCTCCACCACGTCGCCGAGGGAGGGATCGGCCTCCACCCAGCCGGTGCGCCAGCCGGTCATGGCCCAGTTCTTGGAGAAGGTGTTGACCCACAGGATGCGGTCGCCGTCCTCGCGCACGTCATGGAAGGAGGGCGCCCGCGTCGCCTCGCCGGTCCACACGAAGCGGGTGTAGATTTCATCGGCGATGATCCACAGGCCGTGACGGCGCGCCATGGCCAGGATGGCAGCGAGCTCCTCCTTCGTCGCCGTCCAGCCCGTGGGGTTGGACGGGGTGTTGATGAACAGGGCCCGGGTGCGCGGGCTGATGGCGGCCTCGAGCCGCTCCAGATCCATCTGCCACCCCTGATTGCCGTGGACGAGTTGCACGAAGACCGGCGTGGCGCCGCGCAGGCCGGCAGCGGCGGGGGCATTGGGCCAGGTGGGGGAGGGGATGATGACCTCGTCGCCGGCTCCCGCCACCATGGTCATGGCGATCTGGATCGCCTGCATGCCCGAACCGCAGACGAAGAACCGCTCGGCGGGAAGCGCGCGGCCATAGAGGCGCGAGGCATAGGCCGCAATCGCCTGGCGCAGTTCGGGAATGCCGCGCTGCCAGGTGTAGGTGGTCTCGCCGGCCGCCAGCGATCGTGTGGCCGCCTCATAGATGAAGGAGGGGGTCGGCACATCGCCCTCGCCAACCCACAGCTGGATCACGTCGTCCCCGGAGGTGCGGGCATATTTGGCCAGTTCCACGATGCCGCTGGCCGGGGCGCCGGAGGCTTCGGGACGCAGCGAGGCGAGAAGGGGCAAGGTCATGGGGCGGCCGGTTGCTCGGGAGGAATGGGGCACCATACAGGGCGTGCCGGTGCGCTTCTCATCAAAATGAGCGTCCTTGTCCATCAGCAATGGCGATGGACGAGCGGGCGGAGCGGTCGCCGGCCGTCCCTGCTTCGGCCTTTGTTCCGCCGCGACCGCCTTGCTATAAGCGCCGACTTGTTCGGCTTGACCGGGGTGAACGGCGTGCGGCGAATGACGGGTTTGGCAGGTGTCCTGGCGGCGGCCATGGCGCTGGCCGGTTGCAACACTTCCGGCGGCATGTTCGGCGGCGGGGCAACGCCGCAGCCGGCGGGCTCGCAGACGACCCCCGCCGTGGGCTCGCCGGTCCACACGGCCCTGTTCGGCCAGCCGGTGACGCCGCAGGTCGCCGATGTCGATCCGCGCCTGTGCCCGCGCGTCGAGGTGCGCGACGGCTCCAACCTCTGGCGGCAGGGCGGCGAGGGCCCGACTGAACTGCGCTACCAGGCAACCGTCACCGATCTGGCCCGCGAGTGCCGGATCGACGGATCGACCATGACCATCCGCGTCGGCATCGAGGGGCGCGTTCTGGTCGGTCCGAAGGGGGATGCCGGCCGCGTGACGCTGCCGATCCGCATCGCGGTGACGCGCGGCCTGTCGCAGCCAGTCTGGACCCGTCTCTATCAGGTGCCCATCGAGATTCCGGCCGGCTCGCCCAACGTGACCTTCACGCAGGTCGAGGACGCCGTGCAGTTCCCGCTGCCGGAGCCGGCCGAACTTGCGACCTACATCGTCTTCGTCGGCTTCGACACGCTGGCCCAGCAGCCGGAGCGGCCGCGTCGGGGGCGCGGACGCACCGCCCAGCGGTGATTGGCGGCGCAAGGCCCCGGCAAAGGCCTCGCCCGGCCGGCGCGTGCGGCCCATGCCAGCTGCGACATGCCCACATCCTCGCCTTGACTTGGTCCGCCGATCCGGCCATTGCCATGGGCGTGCCATATGAGCCCGGCGGGAGAGTCCGGGCGGTCTTCATGTGATGGGATCTCCCGGCGCCGAAGGAGCAACGGCCCCGGAACCTCTCAGGCAAACAGGACCGCCGGGGGATTGGCATTCTGGAAAGCGGCCGGGGGTCCAAGCCCGGCCCACCGACGGAGTAAGCGGGTGGCCCGTGCCGCCGCGTGAATCTCTCAGGTCCTGCGACAGAGGGGCGCGAGCGGGCGACAGGCCCGCATTTCGGACGGTCCGGTTCACCCCGGGCCCGACCGCGCGCCGGAGCAGGACATGGCCGACGAGACCTCTGGTCACCTTCTGAAGACGCCGCTCCACGCCCTGCATGTCGCCGCGGGGGCCCGCATGGTGCCCTTCGCCGGCTATGACATGCCCGTCCAGTATCCGACCGGCGTGCTCGCCGAACACAACTGGACGCGCGAGCGTGCCGGCCTGTTCGATGTCAGCCACATGGGCCAATGCTTCGTCATCGGCCCGGACTGGGAGGCGACCGCCCGTGCGCTGGAGACCATGGTTCCGGCCGATGTTCTCAACATGCGGCCCGGCCAGCAGCGCTACTCCCAGCTGCTCGCCGCCGATGGCGGCATTCTCGACGACCTCATGATCACCCGTTGCGCCGGCCCCGGCCAGGATGGACATGCCTATCTGGTGGTCAATGCCGGCTGCAAGGAGGCCGACTATGCCCATATCGGCGCGCGCCTGCCTGCAGGCGTCACGCTGACGGTGGAGCCGGATCTCGCCCTCATGGCCATCCAGGGCCCGGAGGCGGCCGCCGTCATGGCGGACCTCGTTCCCGGTATCGCCGGCACGGCCTTCATGACCTATGTCGAGGCCGCGCCGGGAGGGGTGCGCATCCGCGCCTCCCGCTCCGGCTATACCGGCGAGGATGGCTTCGAGATCTCGGTCCATGCCCGCGACGCCGCCGATCTCTGGCAGCGGCTGAGCGCCGACGGGCGCGTGAAGCCGATCGGTCTCGGCGCCCGGGATTCCTTGCGCCTTGAAGCTGGCCTCTGCCTCTATGGCCACGACATCGACACCGGTACCTCGCCGGTGGAGGCAGGGCTCACCTGGTCGATCCAGAAGCGCCGGCGCCTCGAGGGCGGCTTTCCCGGCTTCGACCGCATCGCCCGCGAACTGGCCGAGGGCACGGCGCGCCTGCGCGTCGGCATCCTTCCCGATGGCCGCGCGCCCGCGCGCGAGGGGACGGTCATCAAGGCCGCCGACGGCCAGCCGATCGGCGCAGTGACCTCGGGCGGCTTCGGCCCGACCGTCAATGGCCCGATCGCCATGGGTTACGTCAACCGCCGCTTCGCCGAGCCGGGCACGCCCGTGCTGCTCGAGGTGCGCGGCAGGGATCTGACGGCCAGGGTCGTCACCATGCCCTTCGTACCGCACCGCTACTTCCGCGGCTGAGATCCGCAACAGGCCTCCAGGGGATCCATCATGGCCACCGTCAAATACACGAAAGACCACGAATACATCCGCGTCGAGGGCGATATCGGCACGGTCGGCATCTCGCATTATGCCCAGGAGCAGCTTGGCGACGTGGTGTTCGTCGAACTGCCCGGCGTCGGCAAGACCGTGAAGAAGGGCGACAGCGCCGCCGTGGTCGAGAGCGTGAAGGCCGCCTCCGACATCTATGCGCCGGTCTCGGGCGAGGTGACCGCAGCCAATCCGGAACTCGAGGGTGCACCCGCCACCGTCAACGAGGATCCCGCCGGCAAGGGCTGGTTCTTCAAGGTGAAGATCACCAACCCGGCCGAACTCGACGACCTCATGGACGAGGCCGCCTACAAGGCCTTCCTCGACACGTTGTGATCAACCGGCAGTTGGCAACCGTCAGTCGGCATCGGCCGACTGCGATCCGACTGCCCCTTGCCGACTGCCCACTGCCGGACCTCACCCGATGCGCTACCTGCCCCTGACCCCTGACGACCGCGCCGACATGCTGGCGAAGATCGGCGTCGCCTCGGTCGATGACCTGTTCGCCAATGTTCCCAGGGACAAGCTCCTGAAGGGCCTGGTTGACCTGCCGAGGGCCAGGGGCGAGCTGGAGGTCGAGCGCATCATGGGCGCCATGGCGGCGGAGAACATCTGCGCCTCGGAGGTGCCCTTCTTCGTCGGGGCCGGCGCCTACAAGCACCATGTGCCGGCTTCGGTGGACCATCTGATCCAGCGGTCGGAGTTCCTGACCAGCTACACGCCCTACCAGCCGGAAATCGCCCAGGGCACGCTGCAATACCTGTTCGAGTTCCAGACCCAGGTCGCCATGCTGACCGGCATGGAGGTGGCCAATGCCTCCATGTATGACGGCTCCACCGGCGCCGCCGAGGCCGTGCTGATGGCCCATCGCGTCACGAAGCGGCGCAAGGCCGTGCTCGCCGGCAACCTGCACCCGCATTACCGCGACACCATCGAGACCGTCTCGCGCATGGCCGGCGACACGCTCGTGGCGCTCGCGCCGAACCCGGACGATGCCGGTGCCGATCTCAAGGCCGTCGCCGCCGCCATCGATGCCGAGACCTCCTGCGTCGTCGTCCAGACGCCCGATGTCTTCGGCAACCTGCACGACCTCACCGCCATCGCGAAGAAGGCCCAGGAGGCCGGCGCGCTGCTGATCGCCGTGGTCACCGAGGTGGTCTCGCTCGGCGCCGTGACCTCGCCCGGCGAGATGGGCGCCGACATCGTGGTGGCCGAGGGCCAGTCCATCGGCGTCGGCCTGAACTTCGGCGGGCCCTATGTCGGCCTGTTCGCCACGAAGCAGAAATATGTCCGCCAGATGCCCGGCCGCCTGTGCGGCGAGACCGTCGATGCCGAGGGCAAGCGCGGCTATGTGCTCACCCTCTCAACCCGCGAGCAGCACATCCGCCGGGAGAAGGCGACCTCCAACATCTGCACCAATTCCGGCCTGATGTGCCTCGCCTTCACCATCCACATGTCGCTGCTCGGCGAGTCGGGCCTGCGCCGGCTTGCCGCCGTCAATCATGCCAATGCCTGCGACCTCGCGGAGCGGCTGGCCGAACTCGACGGCGTCACGGTGCTGAACCGGACCTTCTTCAACGAATTCGCTGTCCGCGTGCAGGGCGACGGCGCCCGGGTGGTGGAGAAGATGGCCAGGAAGGGCGTGCTCGCCGGCGTGCCGGCCTCGCGTCTGTGGCCGAAGGTCAAGGCGCTGAAGGATGTCATCCTGGTCGCCAATACCGAAGTGAACACCGACGACGACCGCGCCGCCTTCGTCGCGGCGCTCGGCGCGAGCCTCTGAGGACTGGAACCGATGAGCATGAACAACCAGGGCCGCCCCACCGCCGCCGGCGAGGCTGGCGCCATGTCCGCCCGCCGCACCTTCACCGGCAACAAGGCGCTGCAGATCGAGGAGCCGCTGATCTTCGAGATCGGCCGGCCCGAGGTCACCGGCGTCGACATCCCCGCGCCGAAGAAGGTGAAATCGCGCCTCGGCAAGCTGGACCGGAAGGATCCCATCGGCCTGCCGGGCCTCACCGAGCCCGAATGCATGCGCCACTACGTGCGCCTGTCGTCGAAGAATTTCGGCATCGATACCGGCCTGTTCCCGCTCGGCTCCTGCACGATGAAGCACAATGCCCGCCTCAACGAGAAGATGGCGCGGCTGCCCGGCTTCGGCGACATTCACCCGCTCCAGCCCGTCTCCACCGTGCAGGGCGCGCTCAAGCTGATCGACACGCTGGCGCATTATCTGAAAGAACTGACCGGGATGCCGGCGGTGGCGATGAGCCCCAAGGCCGGCGCCCATGGCGAACTCGCCGGCATGATGGCGATCAAGGCGGCGCTCGAGGCCAAGGGCGAGGGCCATCGCAAGGTGGTCCTGGTGCCCGAATCCGCCCATGGCACCAACCCGGCCACCGCCGCCCTCATCGGCTTCGAGGTCCGGTCGGTCCCGGCCCAGGCCGATGGCACGGTCCATGTGTCGGACGTCAAGGCAGCGCTGACACCGGACGTCGCCGCGATCATGCTGACCAATCCGAACACCTGCGGCATCTTCGAGAAGGAGATCGTCGAGATCGCCAGGGCGATCCATGCCAACGGCTCCTACTTCTACTGCGATGGCGCCAATTTCAACGCCATCGTCGGCAAGGCCCGGCCGGGTGATCTCGGCGTCGATGCCATGCACATCAACCTGCACAAGACCTTCTCCACGCCCCATGGCGGCGGCGGGCCGGGCGCCGGTCCGGTGGTGCTGTCGGAGCGCCTTGCCGCCTTCGTGCCCTATCCCTTCGTGCGCGTCGGCAAGGGCTTCTCGCTGGTCGAGGAGGGCGGCAGGCTGGAGAAGGGCGAGCAGCCCTTCGGCCGCATGTCGGCCTTCCACGGCCAGATGGGCATGTTCGTGCGCGCGCTGGCCTATATGCTCAGCCACGGGGCGGACGGCATGCGGCAGGCCTCCGAGGATGCCGTGCTCAACGCCAACTACATCCGCGCCTCGCTGTCGGACCTGATGAGCCTGCCCTTCGGCGACCAGCCCTGCATGCACGAGGCGCTGTTCGACGACGACTGGCTGAAGAACACGGGGGTGTCCACGCTCGATTTCGCCAAGGCGATGATCGACGAGGGCTATCACCCGATGACCATGTATTTCCCGCTGGTCGTGCACGGTGCCATGCTGATCGAGCCGACCGAGTCGGAATCGAAGGCGTCGCTCGACCTGTTCATCGCAACGCTGCGTGACCTTGCCATGAGCGCGAAGCGAGGCGAGGTGGACCGCTTCAAGGGCGCGCCCTACCACGCGCCGCGCCGCCGCCTCGACGAGACGCGGGCCGCCCGCAGCCCCGTCCTGCGCTGGACGAAGCCGGCGCCCTATGCCGAGGCGGCCGAATGAGGCCCTGGCTGCCGGTGCTCGGCCTCGCCGTGCTCCTGTGGGCCGGCAAGGCCGGCGCGTCGGCAGAGCCCTTCGACTACCGGCCGACCGATCAGGCCTTCCGGGCCTTCGACCGGCTTGCCCGCAGCGCCCCCGACGGGTCGCTGCCGCGCCTGTCGGAAGAGGGCGCGCGCCCGGTCCTTCTGGCGGTCTGGAACGGTGTCGCGCTGGAGATCGGCCGGCCCTTCGAGGCCTTCGATACCGAATATCTGCGCCGCGCCTGCGCTGCCGGCCAGGCGGTCCTGTCGCGCTATTTCGAGGCCGACGAGGCCGCTGCGGCGGCGGGGCGCCCACCCGACCAGCGGTACTGGCCGGAGATCCTCGAAGGTGTCGATTTCGTCATGCGCTGCGCGGCCGGCCTGCTGCAGGCCCATGCTGCCCTTGCGCGGCGCTTCCTGCCCGGCCTTGCCTATGCCGAGGCCCGGCAGGGCTGGGACGAGTTGCGCGGTCAGCTTGTCGATCAGTTCAACGGGCCCTTGCGGGCCATCGCGGCCGGCGCGCTGACCGGGGAGGCTGCGGACCGGCTGACGGTGGCCTTGCGCGAGAGCGCCGCGCGGATCGCAGGCACGCTGCCCCAGGCCGAGCGCGATGCGCTTGTGACCCTCGCCCGCGAGGCTGCGGCGCGGGCCGCGCCACTGTCCCGTGGCGATCTGGAAGCCTTTGCCGACATCATCGCCGGGCGCTGACCATCGACGGGTCAGCATGTCCACCGCGCCGGGTCGCCGTCACGCGGATGGGCTCGGGGGCGAACAAGGCCCGTGATCGCGCGGCGGTCCCGCCCGACCTGGCGGATGCGCCCGCGCGTCTGCCGCATGCCGCCCTGGTTCGCGGGCACGATGGGGCTTGCCCCGTCTCGGCCCTTGCCGCCCGGCGCGCCAGCGCTTATGACGGCACCATGCGTTTGACCGTCCGCATCCCCGCGCGAATTACCGGCCCGGCCTCCTGAAGGCCGCGCGGCCCGACGCGCGCCCGGAGGTCCGGGGTTCCCGACAGCCCGACCCGCAATCCGCGGCCCCCGCGCCGCCCATCCCGGCCGATCATCCCATGTCCGACAAGACCGCCAGAGCCGCGTCCGAAGCGTCCGACGCCTTTGACTACTCGAAAACGCTGCTGCTGCCCGACACGCCCTTTCCCATGCGCGCCGGCCTGCCCGAGAAGGAGCCGCAGATCCTGAAGCGCTGGGAGGAGATGGATCTCTACGGCAAGTTGCGCCGGCAGGCGAAGGGCCGGGCGCGCTTCGTCCTCCACGACGGCCCGCCCTACGCCAATGGCCATCTGCATATCGGCCACGCACTCAACAAGATCCTGAAGGACATGGTGACGAAGTCGCAGCAGATGCTCGGCTTCGACAGTGACTACGTGCCCGGCTGGGACTGCCATGGCCTGCCCATCGAGTGGAAGATCGAGGAGGAGTACCGGGCCAAGGGCCGGAACAAGGATGAGGTGCCGGTGGTCGAGTTCCGGCAGGAGTGCCGTGCCTTTGCCACCCACTGGCTGAACGTCCAGCGCCAGGAGTTCAAGCGCCTCGGCGTCGTCGGCGACTGGGCCAATCCCTACCAGACCATGAGCTTCCACGCCGAGGCGCAGATCGCCGAGGAGATCATGAAGTTCGCCGCCTCCGGCCAGCTCTATCGGGGCTCCAAGCCGGTGATGTGGTCGGTGGTGGAAAAGACAGCGCTCGCCGAGGCCGAGGTCGAATATCACGACTACCAGAGCGACATGGTTTGGGTGGCGTTTCCGGTGAGGGACGCGCGGACGGGCCAGAGCGGAATGTTGGATGACGCCAACAAGCTCGAGCAAGCCGTTCGGGACAAATTTGCCCTCCTGAGAAACTCGTCGGTCGTCATCTGGACGACCACGCCCTGGACCATCCCCGGCAACCGGGCAATTTCCTATTCGAACCGCATCGCCTATGGCCTTTACCGCGTCATGGCTGCGCCCGCCGACACCTGGGCGCGCGTCGGCAACACTTACATCCTGGCCAAGGCACTGGCCGAAAGCGTGTTCAGGCAGGCAAAGGTCGAGGGCTTCGAGCTGGTGGCGGATGTCTCGGCGGCCGAGCTCGGCGGCCTCACCTGCGCCCACCCGCTGGCCCATCTCGGCTACGGCTTCGACGTGCCGCTGCTCGACGGCGACCATGTCACCGAT
Source organism: Phreatobacter sp. (assembly GCA_046295035.1). Classification (GTDB taxonomy): domain Bacteria; phylum Pseudomonadota; class Alphaproteobacteria; order Rhizobiales; family Phreatobacteraceae; genus Phreatobacter. The sequence continues at coordinate 12,139 of JBKBOA010000056.1, read as the reverse complement.
GACGCCGGCACGGGGTTCGTCCATACCGCCCCCGGCCATGGCCGCGAGGACTTCGACATCTGGATGGCCAATGGCCGCGTGCTGGCCGAGCGCGGCATCGACACGCGCATTCCCTACACGGTCGATGGGGACGGCCGCTTCACGAAGGAGGCGCCGGGCTTCGAGGGCCGGCAGGTCATCACCGAGAAGGGCGAGAAGGGCGATGCCAACCAGGCGGTCATCGAGGCCCTGGTTGCAGCCGGAGCCCTCATCGCGCGCGGCCGGCTGAAGCACCAGTATCCGCATTCCTGGCGGTCGAAGAAGCCGGTCATCTTCCGCAACACGCCGCAGTGGTTCATCGCCATGGACAAGCCCTATGACGACGGCACCACGCTGCGTCAGCGGGCGCTGAAGGCGATCGGCGAGACCGAATGGGTGCCGGCCTCGGGCGAGAACCGCATTCGCGGCATGATCGAGAACCGGCCCGACTGGGTGGTGTCGCGCCAGCGCGCCTGGGGCGTGCCGATCGCCGTCTTCGTCCATCGCGAAACCGGCGAGGTGCTGAAGGACGAGACGGTGAACCTGCGCATCATCGAGGCCTTCCGCCAGGAGGGCGCCGATGCCTGGTTCAGGGAGGGGGCGAAGGAGCGGTTCCTCGGCCCGGAGTATCCGGCCGCCGACTACGACAAGATCGACGACGTGCTCGATGTCTGGTTCGATTCCGGCTCCACCCATGCCTTCACCCTGGAAAGCCCGCAGGACTTCCCGAACTTCGAGGGCCTGAAGCGCAAGGTCGATGGCGGCACCGACACGGTCATGTATCTGGAGGGCTCGGACCAGCACCGCGGCTGGTTCCATTCCTCGCTGCTGGAGAGCTGCGGCACGCGCGGCCGCGCGCCCTATGACGTCGTGCTGACCCACGGTTTCGTGCTCGACGGCGAGGGCCGCAAGATGTCGAAGTCGCTGGGCAACACGGTGGCTCCGCAGGACGTCATCAAGCAGTCCGGCGCCGACATTCTGCGCCTGTGGGTGGCGGCCTCCGACTATTCGGACGATCTCAGGATCGGCAAGGAGATCCTGCAGACCACCGCCGACACCTACCGCAAGCTGCGCAACACCATCCGCTGGATGCTGGGCGCGCTCGCCCACCACGACGGCGCGGCCCTGCCGGCGCGCGAGACCCTTCCCGAACTGGAGCGGCTCATGCTGCACCGGCTCGCCGAGCTCTCGCCGATGATCCACGAGGCCTATCGCAGCTACGACTACAAGAGGGTCTTTGCGGCCCTGACCCAGTTCATGAATGTCGACCTGTCCGCCTTCTACTTCGACATCCGCAAGGACCGGCTCTACTGCGATCCGCTGTCCTCGGCCGACCGCAAGGCGGCGCTGGCGGTGATCGAGGAGATCTTCAGGGCGGTGGCGACCTGGCTCGCGCCGATCCTGTCGTTCACGGCGGAGGAGGCCTGGTGGGACCGCTACGGCAGGGACGACAGCGTGCACATGCAGCCGCTCTATGCCGCGCCGCAGGCCTGGCTCGATCCGGCTCTCGACGCGCGCTGGGAGAAGATCCGGAAGGTGCGCCGCGTCATCACCGGCGCGCTGGAGGTCGAGCGCGCCGCCAAGCGCATGGGCTCGTCGCTGGAGGCCGCACCCCTCGTCCACATTGCCGATGGCGACCTGATGGCCGCCGTCCAGGGCATCGACCTGGCCGAGGTGGCGATCACCTCGGGGGCGCGGGTCGTTGCCGGGGAGGGTCCGGCGGACGCCTTCCGCACTGACGAGGTGCGCGGCGTGGCGGTGGTGCCGGCGCGGGCCTCGGGCATCAAGTGTGCGCGGTCGTGGAAATATTTCGACCCTGCCACGGCCGATCCGCACTATCCGGACATCACGCCGCGCGATGCAGCAGCCCTGCGCGAGTGGAAGCAGCGTCACATGCTGTGAGCTGAGGACGGGCCCGCCCGTCCCGGTTCCGGTCGCCGGCGGGCCTCGGGCCTGCCGGGGGCAGCCCATCCCCCGGTCTTTTCCTTAAGCGGGACCACGTGGGGGGAATGACCGATCCCCCGTGCAGGAGCGCGTGGCATGCTGAACGGCCGGAATCAGGAGGCCGCCATGCCCCGCTCAGGCCCGCTGCGGGCGGCACGAACGAACTATGCCGTGGTGCCCTTCGTGCAGCGCGGCGCCCGCTTGGTCGCCGAGGATGTTCATTACCTCGACACGTTCGAACAGGCACAGGTGGTGGCCCGGTTCATCGCCGCCCGCAGGCCGGGCGTGCTCATCCTGTCGGTCTCGCCCTCGCCCGGGGACGAGGATCCGCAGATCGCCGTCCTCGAGCAGATTGGTGCCGGGCTGGCCAGTGCGACCGCGACGGTGCACTGACCACCCGTTTCATGCCGGAAATCCCCCGCCGAGGCGGTCGGATCAGGCGAGCTTCAGCTGGTCCGCGGACTGCTTGCCCGTGCGACGATCGGTAGCGAGCTCGTAGGAGAGCTGCTCACCCTCGCGCAGGTCGTTCAGGCCGGCGCGCTGGACGGCGGAGATGTGGACGAACACGTCCTTTCCGCCATCGGACGGCTGGATGAAGCCGTAGCCCTTCTGGGGGTTGAACCACTTCACGGTCCCGGTCGCCATGGAATGCTCCTCATGTTCGGCGGTGGTGGGATGTCATGCAGCCCGTCGCCGGGGCTGAGGACGCTGGTCGCGCGCCGGTGGGCGGGGCAGATCCCCGTCCTGCGGCGCCCTGATCGGGGAACCCGCAACCGCCAGGCGCACGCGCGTCAGCCGCTCGATGGCGGCGAGCTGGCCGCGCTCGCTCGGGTCGCAGAAGGCATAGGCAACACCTGTCCGCCCGGCTCGGCCGGTGCGGCCGATGCGGTGGACATAGCTTTCCGGCTCGTTCGGAAGGTCGAAATTGACGACATGCGTCACCTCGGCCACGTCGATGCCGCGGGCGAACAGGTCGGTCGCCACCAGCACGCGGCAATCCCCGGCCTTGAACGAGGCGAGCGCTCGCTGGCGCGCATTCTGGCTCTTGTTGCCGTGGATGGCGTCGGCGGAGACCCCCGACTTGGCGAGCTGGCCGGCCAGCCGGTTGGCACCGTGCTTGGTGCGGGTGAATACCACGACGCGCGCCAGCGCGGGATCCTTGAGAAGCTGTTCCAGGAGGGCCCGCTTCTGCGGCGTCTGGACATGGAACACATGCTGCTCGATGGCCTCGACAGTGACGATCTCGGGCGTCACCTCCACGCGCAGCGGCTCCCACAGCATCTCGCGGGCGAGCTTGGCCACCTCCTTCGGCATGGTGGCCGAGAACAGAAGCGACTGGCGCTGCTCGGGCAGCTTGGCGATGATCCGCTTGACGTCGTGGATGAAGCCCATGTCGAGCATGCGGTCGGCCTCGTCGAGAACGAGGTGCGAGACGCGGTCGAGCCGCACCGCGCCCTGACCCATCAGGTCGAGCAGGCGGCCGGGCGTTGCAACCAGGATGTCGATTCCGCGCGCCAACGCCTGCACCTGAGGGTTCTGCCCGACGCCGCCGAAGATCACGGCATGGCGCAGCTTCAGATGGGCCGAAAGCTTCTGGACGCTGTCGAAGATCTGCAGCGCCAGTTCGCGGGTGGGCGCCAGCACGAGCGCGCGGACGCCCTTGGCGGGCGCCTTCACCATGTCCTCGGCGAGGTGCTGGAGGATGGGCAGCGCGAAGGCCGCAGTCTTGCCGGTGCCCGTCTGGGCGATGCCGATCAGGTCGTGATCGTCGAGAAGATGGGGGATGGCCTTGGCCTGGATCGGCGTCGGCGTGGTGTAGCCTGCATCGCGAAGCGAACGCAGGAGCGGCTCGGCCAGGCCGAGCGCGTCAAAGGTCGGAGACGTCAAGAAGGAAGGTCTTTCAAACTCACCGGATGCGCCGCAGCGGCGTCCTCCAGTCTCAGAGTCACGAACCGCGCGCCGGGCGGATCAGACGGTCTTGTCGCACCGGATATCCGGTTGTCGACGCCTGAAGTACGAAACGAACGAAGGCGGCGCAGCGCAGTCACGACGATGATGATGTCAGGATGGGGCCTGACCTGACATCCGTCAAGCCCGGCGAGAAAATAATTCGCTCCACACCAAAATAGTTCCAAGAACATTCGAAATATTTCTTCGAAGTGGTTGAATTGAAACGGATCGTTCGCGGACTGGTCCAGTGCCGGGTCGGCACGGCGCAGGCGCCCCGCTCTGCGCCACGCCAGCGCACGGGCGGCCCCAAGGCGGAACCGGGCCGGTGACATGCGACGGTCGGCGCGGGGATCGGCCATCCGGTCGGTTGCCGCCTCCGTCGCTGCCCCCTACCTATGGTTCCGGAAGCGGCCGACGAGGCCGCATCGGGAGATCCGCATGACCATCAGCCGCCAGATCCTGCTTGCCAGCCGTCCGCATGGCGAGCCGACGCCCGCCAATTTCTCCATTGTGGACACCCCGCTCGGCGAGCCGGGGCCGGATCAGGTGCTGCTGAAGATCCGCTATCTCTCCCTCGATCCCTACATGCGCGGGCGCATGAGCGATGCCAAGTCCTATGCCGCGCCCGTGCCGGTTGGCGGGGTCATGGAGGGCGGAACGGTCGGAGAGGTTCTCGTCTCCAACAGCGAGCGGTTCCGGCCCGGGGACATCGTGCTGTCGCATTCCGGCTGGCAGAGCCACGCCATTGCCGACGCCTCGACGCTGCGCAAGATCGATCCGGATGCCGCGCCGATCTCCACCGCCCTCGGCGTGCTCGGCATGCCCGGCATGACCGCCTATACCGGTCTCCTGACCATCGGCCAGCCGAAGCCCGGCGAGACCGTGGTGGTGGCCGCGGCCACCGGACCGGTCGGCTCGGCGGTCGGCCAGATCGCCAAGATCAAGGGCGCGCGGGCGGTCGGCATTGCCGGGGGGCCGGACAAGGCCCGGGCACTGACCGAGGAGTTCGGCTTCGACGTCGGTCTCGACCATCGCTCGCCGACCTTCCGGGACGACCTGAAGACGGCCTGCCCGGACGGCATCGACGTCTATTTCGAGAATGTCGGCGGCCATGTCTTCGATGCGGTCATGCCCCTGCTCAACTTCTTCGCCCGCATCCCGGTCTGCGGCGTGATCGCCCAGTACAACGCCACATCCTTGCCGGACGGTCCGGACCGCCTGCCCCTGCTGATGCGCGACATCCTGACCAAGCGCCTGACCTTCCGCGGCTTCATCGTCCGCGATTTCGCCGACCAGTCGAAGGATTTCTTCCGCGACATGAGCCAGTGGATCCGGGAGGGCAAGGTCCGGTATCGCGAGGACGTGGTCGAGGGCCTCGACAAGGCGCCGGAAGCCTTCATCGGCCTCCTGAAGGGCAAGAACTTCGGCAAGCTCGTCGTGACGGTGAGCTGAACCGATGGCCGCTGTGCGCCGGCCGCCGGCGCTGCGGCGCTCCTGGCTGTTCGTCGCAGGCGCCGACGGCACCCGGCTTGAGGCAGCCGGCGCGCTTGGCGCGGACGTCCTGATCCAGGAACTGGAGGACTTCACGCCCCCCCGGGCTGCGGCCCGTCGCGCGCACCCTTGCGCCGGCGGTCTTCTCGCGCTGGCGGGCGGCCGGCGCGCTTGCCGCAGTCCGCATCAATCCCTTCGAGACCTGTGGGCGCGACGACCTCGCCGGCGTCATGGCGGGTGCCCCGGACATCGTGATGATGTCGAAGGTTGCCCGGCCCGAACAGGTTGCGGCGCTCGACCAGGCGATCGGCGAACACGAACGGGCGTTCGGGCTGCCGGCCGGTTCCACCGAGATCGTCCCGAACATCGAGACGGCGGCCGGTCTGGTGCGGGCGGGGGCCATTCTCGCCGCCAGCCCGCGCGTGACGGCCGCCCTTCTCGCCTCGGAGGATATGGCCGCCGATCTGGGCGCCGAACGCAGCCCCGAAGGCAGCGAGCTTGCCTATGCGCGCGCGCGCTTCCTTGTGGAATGCGTGGCAGCCGGGGTGGTGGCCATCGACTGCCCGTTCACCTATTCCGCCCTTGCTGCGGCGCAGGCCGACCTCGTGTGGGCGCGGCGGCGCGGCTTCCGTGCCAAATCGGTCGTGGCCTTCGATCAGGTCGGGCTCGTCAACCGGCTGCTCACCCCGGACGCGGGCGAGGTCGCAGACGCCCGCCGTCTGGTCGCGGCCTTCGAGGCGGCGCGCCTTGCCGGGCGCACTTGCGAGATCGATGGCCATCTCGTCGAGGTGCCGACGGTCAACGCGGCCCGGCGCCTGATCGAGCGTGCCGAGGCCTTTGCGGCCCTCGGACGCTAGGGGTGGCTCACACCGGCGCGGTTGGCGCCGACAGGTCGTCTGCCGGCAGTTCATGGATGGCGGGGCCCACCGGCAGGCCGGCGCCTTCCGCCAGCGCGGCCACGGCGGCCGCCACGCCGCCGTCACCATGGGGAATGCCCAGGGCCTTCAGCGCCATCTCGATGGCGCTCAGGCTGCCGATGACCATCGGCGCATTGGTATGGCCCATATGGGCGATGCGGAAGGCCCGGCCGGCGAGGTCGCCGATGGCCGAGCCGAGGGTGACCCCGCAGATCGACTGCGTATAGGCGGCGATCGCCTCGGCATCGGCGCCGGTCACCACCACCGGTGTCACGGAACAGGCGCGGTGCGCCGGATCGGTCACGTTGCAGGCGAGCACCTGGCCTTCCGACCATTTGCCGATGGCGGCATGGGTGGCGGCGGCGAGCAGGGCATGGCGCTTCCAGACCGCCTCCAGACCTTCCTCCAGGATCATGTCGAGCGCTGCCCTGAGGCCGAACAGCAGGTGTTCCGGCGGCGTGCCGCAATATTTCATGTAGTGCTGCTCGCCCTGGCGGGCGGTCCAGTCCCAGTAAAGCGTCTTCATGTCGGCGCGCTCATGGGCCTTGTGCGCCTTGTCGTTGGCGGCGACGAAGGCAAGCCCGGGCGGGGTCATCAGCCCCTTCTGCGAGGCCGACATGGCGACGTCGACGCCCCAGGCATCCATCTCGAAGGGCATGCAGGCGAGCGAGGCGACGCCATCCACCATGAACAGGGCCGGGTGGCCGGCGGCATCGATCGCCTTGCGCACGGCCCGGATGTCGTTGGCGACGCCGGAGGCGGTGTCGATCTGCACCATCAGGATGGCCTTGATGGCATGGGACGTGTCGCGCCGCAGCCGGTCCTCCACCGCCGCCGGATCAACCGCCGCACGCCAGGAGCCGTCCATCACCTCGACATCGGCCCCCATGAAGGCAGCCATCTGGCCCCAGCCGATGGCGAAGCGGCCGCTCGCCAGCACCAGCACCTTGTCGCCGCGCGAGAGCACGTTCGAGATGGCCGCTTCCCAGCCGCCATGGCCGTTGGCGGCGTAGATGTAGGTGCGCGCGCGGGTGCGGAAGATGCGCTGCAGATCGGCGATGAGGCTGTCGGTGAGCGCCACCATCGGGCCGGAATAGATTTCCTCGGCCGGGCGGATCATCGCCTGCAGAACGCGGTCGGGAATGTTGGTCGGGCCCGGAATGGCGAGCAGCTGGCGGCCGTTGGCGACGCTCATCGGAATGGTCCTCCTGGCCCTGCGGCCGGTCTTGCACTCGCCTAGCCGCTGGCCCCGCGCCGAGCAAGATCGCCCGCGGCGGAGCAGCCGCGCCGGATCGCACGGGCCTGACAGGCCTTGCCGGTTCAGGCCGCCCCGTGCGCCTCGGCCAGCGCGGCGGGCAGCACGAGGCCCTCGGCCTCGGCTGTCTTGCGCAGCCTGCGCCGGCGCTCGCCCGGCAGGCGGGTGCCGGCCTGGGCCTCGATGGCCGCTGCCAGCGCCGTGATCCGGGCGGCAAAGGAGGAATGGCCGAAGCCGGCCGGGTCGATCGCCAGGATCATCTGGCCGGTGCCGGGCGGAGGCCCCTTCTCGTCGAGGAACGAGGAGGCCTCGAAGGCCAGGTGCGCGCCCGTCAGGGCCGCGGCCAGCACCTCCACCATGAGCGCCAGCGTCGCTCCCTTGGCACCGCCAAGCGCCACCATCGTGCCCTTGAGCGCCGCCTCCGGGTCGGTGGTCGGACGCCCTTCGGCATCGAGGGCCCAGCCCTCCGGAATGGCCTCGCCCTTCTGCCGTGCGGCGACGATATTGCCGCGCGCCACCGCCGACAGCGCGAGGTCGACAACGATCGGGGCCCGGTCGGGCAGGGGACAGGCGAAGGCAATGGGATTGGTGCCGAACACCGCCTTCGTCCCCCCGGCTGGCGCGATCGCCTCCGGCGTGTTGGCGAAGAACAGGGCGACCAGCCCGGCCTCGGCCAGCCGCTCGACATGGGCGCCGAGCGCACCGGCATGGTTCGAGCGGGTGATGGCCGCCGCCGCAATGCCCGTCTCGGCGGCCACCCGTGGCAGATGTTCCAGGGCCAGATCAATGGCCGGATAGGCGAAACCGTCGGCCGCATCGACCATCAGCGTTGCGGCGCGCACACGGGTGAGCGTCGGCTCGGCCTTGCCGTTGACCTTGCCGCTGGTCAGCATGCCGAGATAGGTCGGAATGCGCGACAGGCCGTGGCCCTTCAGCCCCTCGGCCTCGGCGCCGACCAGCGCCCGGGCGACCGAGGCGGCCGTCGGTTCGGATGCGCCATGGCGGGTGAAGATTCCGGCGACCCAGGCGCGGGCCCGGTCCAGCGAAACGGCCGTCATGGGCGGTTCTCCTCCAGGACGCGGCGGACATTGGCGGCGGTCACGGAGGAGACGCGCACATTGCTCTCGGCCGTCACGCCGGCGATGTGGGGGGTCAGGATCAGGTTCGGGCAGTCGGCCAGCGGCGAGCCGGCCTTCAGGGGCTCGGTCGCGAACACGTCCAGGGCCGCGCCGGCCAGCGTGCCCGCCTTCAGGGCAGCGGCCAGCGCCGCCTCGTCGATCACGCCGCCGCGCGCCGCATTCACCAGCACCGCTCCGGGCTTCATGGCGGCAAGGCGCGGGCCGTCCATCAGGTTGCGCGTGCCCTCGGTCAGCGGCACGTGCAGGCTGACCGCATCGGCCTGCGCCAGCAGGCTGTCGAGATCGAGCGGGCGGGCGCCGATTCGCTCCCAGGCCGGATCATCTGCCGCCACGAAGGGATCGTGGGCGACCACAGCCATGCCAAGCGCCCGGGCGCGCATGGCCGTCTCGCGGGCAATGGCGCCGAAGCCGACGAGGCCGAGCGTCTTGCCGAACACCTCCCGGCCCATCAGCCGCTCGCGCGGCCAGGCACCGGCGGCGACCTCCGCGCTGGCAAGATAGGCGCCGCGCAGCAGCATCATCACGGTGGCGATGGCCCATTCCGCCACGGCGATGTCATTGGCGCCGGTGGCCGGCAGCACGGCGATCCCGCGGGCCCTGCAGGCCTCCACGTCGATGTTGTCGAGGCCGACGCCGAGCCGGCCGATGGCCTCCAGCCGGGCTCCCGCCGCCAGCACGGCGCCGCGCACCTGCGTGCGGTTGCGCACGATCAGCGCCCGCGCGCCGGCAACAAGGCGCGTCAGTTCGTCCGGCCGGTCGACCAGCGTCTTGTCGTAATGGACGGAGAAATCGGCCCTGAGGTCGTTGACGGCCGCCTCGTCCATGAACTCGGTGATGACGATGTCGGTCATGACAGCCCCTCAGATGATGATGAGACCGGTCGCGACGATGGTCAGGATCACCAGCGTCGTGCCAAGGAAGACGGCGACATGGCGCCAGCCGATGGTCAGCAGCGCGGTCAGCGAGGTGCCGAGCCCGAGCGCAGCGATGGCGATCAGCAGACCCGCATTGGACAGATGCACGAGCCAGCCCTTGATCGTCGCATAGGGGCCGGCCAGGGCCGGGATGCCGGGCAGGACCGAATTGACCACCACCAGCGCCAGGAAGACGAGGGCGAAGACCGGGACCGGCACCTTGGCCTGCCCGGCATGGGCGCCCTGGCGGGTGAACCACCAGCCGATGGCCAGAACCACCGGCAGGAGCAGGAAGACCCGGAACAGCTTGACCACGACTGCGGCATTACCCACGGGGTCGGACACCGCATAGCCGGCGCCGACCACCTGGGCCATGTCATGGATGGTCGCGCCCAGGAAGATGCCCGTCCGGGTCTCATCGAAGCCGAACAGGATCGCCAGCGGCGGGTAGGCCAGCATGACGATGGTGGAGACGGCATTGGCCGCCACCACGGTGAAGGCAGTATCGGCGGCCTTTGCCGGATAGTTCGGCAGGACCGTGGTGGTGGCGAGCGTTGCCGAGGCGCCGCAGACGGCGGTCGCCGCGCCCGCCAGCGCGCCATAGCCGTCATGGACGGAGAGCCGACGCGCCAGCCAGACGCCGGCAGCGATGGTGGCTGCCATGGAGCCGACCACCAGCACCAGCGTGCCGAGCCCGAGCCCCAGGATGTCGCCGAAGGCGATGCGCAGGCCCAGCAGGCCGATGGCCCAGCGCAGCAGCTTCTTCACCGAGAAGGTCAGGCCCGGTTCGAACCGCCGGTCCCCGGCGATCCGGTTCAGCGCGATGCCGATGATGAGCGCGATCACCATGGCCGGCAGCACGAAACGCCCGCCGGTCGCCTGCCGCATCAGCGGTTCGGCGAGCACGGCGGCGATGGCCACGGCCGCGGCGAGCAAGAGGCCGGGGGCGAGGGGGCGCAGGCGCGAGGCTTCGGCAGGGCTCATGCTTGATCCGCTGCCCCGGAACGGTAGATCGCGACGCGATGGTGCGCGGGGCCACGCACCTCGCCAAGACGGAAGCCGAGCGCCTCGAGGATGCGCCGGGAGGCGGCATTGTCCTCGCGCGTCGCGGCGACGATCGGCCCGATGCCGCGCAGCGCGGCGAAATCGAGCACCGCCCGCGCCGCTTCGCTGGCATAGCCCCGGCGCCGGAAGGCAGGCATCACCGCATAGCGCAGCGCGATGCCGAGGTCGTCGTCGTGATCCCACAGGCCAGCTATGCCGGCAAAGGCGCCGCCGGCGCGCTCATGCACGACAAAGACGCCAAACCCGCGCCGGGCCCAGGCCTGGCAATAGGCTTCGAGCATGGCCTGCGTGGCCGTGGCGTCGAGCACGCCGTGCTTCAGCCGGCCGCCGACCTCCGGATGCGAGGCAAGGGCCAGCAGATCGGAGAAATCCGCCGGGCCGATCGGGCGAAGGCAGAGCCTGTCGGTCGTGAGGGTGCTGTCTTCGGTCATTGTCGGGCGGAGCACCCGCCATCCGGCTCCCCCCGCCACCTTGCGGGGCGAGGGGATGGAGCGGCGGGCAGCCGATGGCTCACGCCGAGCGGTAGAGCTTGGTCAGCGAAAACTCGCGGTGGCCGAGTGCTTCCGAGGCGGTGAGGCGCCCGTTGGCGGTCCGCACGATGCTCTCGATCAGGGCATCGCCGGCCTGCGGGATGGTCATGGTGCGCTTCAGCACGCCCGACACGTCGAGGTCGATATGCTCGGGCATGGTGCGGATGGTCTTCGGATTGCCGGAGATCTTGATGACCGGGACGATCGGATTGCCGATCACATTGCCCTGGCCGGTCGGGAAGGTGTGCACGACATAACCGCCGGCGGCCATCAGCGTCACGCATTCGGCAGCGGCCGAGGAGGTGTCCATGAAATAGAGGCCGGGGCCCTTGGAGGGTGTCTCGGCCGGCTCGAGGATATCGATGTACTTGCACTCCCGACCGATCTTCTCGAGGTTGCCGAGTGCCTTTTCCTCGATGGTCGTCAGGCCGCCGGCAATGTTGCCCTTGGTCGGCTGGGAATCCGACAGGTCGTTGGTCTTGTGCGCTTCGATGACCTCCTCCTGGTAGGCCTTCCACATCTTGTACCAGCGCTCGCCCACCTCCTTGGTCGCCGCGCGCTCCTTGCACAGATGCTCGGCGCCGGTGATCTCCGAGGTTTCCCCGAACACGCCGTAGATGCCGCGCGGGATCAGCTTGTCGTACATGTTGCCGACCGTCGGGCACGAGGACAGTCCGGTGGTCGTGTCGCTCTCGCCGCACTTGGTGGAGACCCAGAGCTCCTCGATCGGGCACTTCTCGCGCGGCAGCTCGCTCGCCCACTGGAGGAACTCCTTGGCGACGTAGCTGGCCTTGGCGATGGTGGCGATGTCGCCGTGGCCCTCGATGCCGAAGCCGACCACCGGCTTGCCGGTCTTGGCGATGCCGTCGACGATGATCTTGGTCCACTGGTCCTCGATGCCGATGACCACCACCGC
>JBKBOA010000055.1:0-22405 GCA_046295035.1 Phreatobacter sp. | reverse complement strand
GGCCTTGCGGCCATCCTCGGCATCGTCATGCTGGCGCTGCCGGTCGGCATCATCGCCACCGCCTTCGCCCAGCAGATCCAGCGGCGCGACTTCATCGTGACCTGGAGCATGATGACCGCCGTGCCGCTGTTCTCGCGCCTGGAGCCGTCGGCCGTGGCCGAGGTGATGAAGGCGGTGCGCAGCGAGACCTACGAGCCGGGCGCGATCATCTGCCGGGCCGGGGAGCCGGCCGATGCCATGGTGGTGGTGGCCGAGGGCGAGCTCGCCGTCCAGTTTCCCGACCGGGAGCTCACGCTGAAGGCGGGCGGATGGTATGGCGATCAGGCGCTGTTGGACCGGCAGCCGCGCAATGCCACCGTGCGCGCGCGCGAGCGCGTGAAGCTGCTGATGCTCGATGCCGAGGACCTGCATCTGCTCATGACCCGCAATCCCGCCATCGCGGCGGTCGTCGAGGAGGCCACCCGCCAGTGGCATCTCGACGCGGCGCCGCGGCCCGGCCTCGAGGACGGCAGGCCGGAGGCCTGAAGCGCGCTCCGGCCTGGCGGCCGGCGCGGTCAGAACAGCTTGCGATACTGGATGAAGCCGGACCGGTCGGCGATGCGGTCGTAGAGCAGCATGGCCTGGCTGTTGGTCTCGTGGGTGAGCCAGTGGACGCGGCTCGCGCCCCTGGCCTTCGCCTCGTCATAGACGCGTTCGATCAGCAATCGCCCGGCGCCCGTGCCGCGCACCGTCTCGTCCACATAGAGATCCTGCAGGTAGCAGTAGTCGCCGACCGTCCAGCAGGAACGGTGCAGGATCATGTGGACGATGCCGATCATCCGCTCGCCCAGGAAGGCGCCGAAGGCCCACATGGGCTCGGCCGGGTCGTGGAAGCGCGCCCAGGTGACCTCGGTGGTCGCTGCCGGGATCTCGGTCCGGTAGAAGATCTGGTAGCCGCGCCAGAGCGGCTCCCAACCGGCCCGGTCGGCCGGGGTGAGCAGGCGGGTGGTGGCGGCAGGCGCGGCAGCGGGTGCGGTCATGGGGCGGCTCCTTGGCGATCAGTCTGGCGCCGGCATCCATCGCGGCAAAGTGCCGATTGGTCATCCGAGCCATCAACGGGGTTGATGGGGCCGTCGGCAACCTGCCGTTAAGCCCGAGCGACGAGACTGCCGGCAGGAAAGGATTTCCGCATGGTGTCCAGTATCGGATCGTCGAGCCTCTATGACGCGGCCCAGTCGATGCGCATGCAGCGCGGCTATTCCAATGCGCGCGCGCTCGCCCAGGCCTCCGCCATGAGCAGCCAGCTCTGGGGCGTTGATCCTTCCACCAATGCGGCCCTGGCGATCTTCGGCGTCGATACCGCCTCGGCCGATGGCCTGTTCGCGGCGACCAACGAGGGTCTGGAATCCTCCCTCACCCTGACCATGGCCCGCGCGGCCTGGGCCAAGGACACGCCGACCAAGGCCGACGAACGCACCGCCGCGGCGCTTGCGGAGGACAAGGGCGGTCTCGGTTCCCTGTTCGATCTTCTCGCCTGATCCCGGCAGGCGCCTAGTTGCCGCCGGCCTGCAGGAGCGCCGCCAGGCGGCGGACGGTGTTCCAGTTGCGCACGGTGCCGGCCCCCATCCGCTGGGGTGTCAGCCGTCCGGGGAGCCTGGAGATGCCGGCACCATCCGGCAGATGCATCCACAGGTGACCGCCGGCGCCTGCGATGCGCTCGGTGGGCGAGAGCCAGGGCCTGAGCGCCTCCAGCGCCGCGTCCGTTATCGGATCGCGCATGACCCGCACATGCACGCTGGCGGGGGCGGCTTCCGCCTCGGTCGGGAACGGATTGGCCCGGACCATGGCGGCAAAGGCCTCGGCACCCTTGACGATGATATCGACGGGGCGGCCGAACCGGGCGCGGAAGGCCGGCTCGAGGCGCGCCTCCAGCGCCCCGTCGCTCAGGCCTTCGGGTGCGACGAACAGGAGATTGCCGCTGGCCACCAGGGTCTGGGGCGCGCCAAGACCGAGATCCGCCGCCAGTGCCTTCAGCTCGGACATGACCACGCGGCGCGCCGGGCCGAGCACCACCGAATAGAGCAGGGCGACATGGCTGGGCGTCCTGCGCGACGGGCGTTCGGGGAGGGTCATGGCGAGGTCCAGCGAAAAAGGCCGGCCGGCATGCTGCCGCCGGCCTTCCCGAAATCGTCAGCAGCGGACCGGCCGGGCCGGGCCGCAGCCGGCGTCCTGCCGGCTCAGGTCCACTTGCCCATGGCCGCCGACAGGTTGTCGGACACCTTGTCGAGGAAGCCGGTGGTGGACAGCCACTTCTGGTCGGCGCCGACCAGCAGGGCGAGATCCTTGGTCATGTAACCGGCTTCCACCGTCTCGATGCAGACCTTCTCCAGCTCGTCCGCAAAGCGCTTGAGCTGGGCATTGCCGTCGAGCTTGGCCCGGTGGGCGAGCCCGCGCGTCCAGGCGAAGATCGAGGCGATGGAATTGGTCGAGGTCTCCTTGCCCTTCTGGTGCTCGCGGTAATGGCGGGTCACCGTGCCGTGGGCGGCCTCCGCCTCCACCGTCTTGCCATCGGGGGTGAGCAGCACCGAGGTCATCAGGCCGAGCGAGCCGAAGCCCTGGGCCACGATGTCGGACTGCACGTCGCCGTCATAGTTCTTGCAGGCCCAGACATAGCCACCCGACCACTTCAGCGCCGCCGCCACCATGTCGTCGATCAGGCGGTGCTCGTAGGTCAGGCCGCGCTTGTCGAACTCGGCCTTGAACTCGGCATCGAAGATCGCCTGGAAGATGTCCTTGAAGCGGCCGTCATACTGCTTGAGGATGGTGTTCTTGGTCGACAGATAGACGGGGAAGTTGCGCGCCAGGCCGTAGTTGAACGAGGCCCGGGCGAAATCCTTGATCGACTCGTCGAGATTGTACATGGCCAGCGCCACGCCGGAGCCGGGGGCCTTGAACACCTCGCGCTCGATCACCTGGCCGTCCTCGCCGACGAACTTGATGGTCAGCGTGCCCTTGCCGGGGAACTTGAAGTCGGTGGCGCGGTACTGGTCGCCGAAGGCATGGCGGCCGACCACGATCGGCTGGGTCCAGCCGGGCACCAGGCGCGGCACGTTCTTGCAGATGATCGGCTCGCGGAAGATGACGCCGCCGAGGATGTTGCGGATGGTGCCGTTCGGCGACTTCCACATCTCCTTCAGCTTGAACTCCTCCACGCGGGCCTCGTCCGGCGTGATGGTGGCGCATTTGACGCCGACGCCGTGCTTCTTGATGGCGTTGGCGGCGTCGATGGTGACCTGGTCATTGGTGGCGTCGCGATGCTCGATGCCGAGGTCGTAATATTCGAGGTTCACGTCCAGATAGGGATGGATCAGCTTCTTCTTGATCAGATCCCAGATGATGCGGGTCATCTCATCGCCGTCGAGCTCGACGACGGTGCCCGTGACCTTGATCTTCGACATGGAACGGCCTTGGGTGCGCTGGATCGGTGAAGGACCGGGCCGCGGAACATCCGGCCGCGCGCCCCTGGACGCCCGGTGCTACCGCAACTGTCGCGGGCCTCATAGCAGAGGCGGGGCCGGGGGTTAAGGGCGAAGAAGGGCGAAGAAGGACCGATCGTCGCAGCGGGTAGCTGACCCGTGCCCATCGCGGCTCGCCGGGGCAGCCGCGATCGGCTATGCCAGGCGCCCGCCGGCGCGTCCCCCGCCGCCGGCCGTCCGGCCTCATCATGCAGACCTTCCTCGCGCTTCTCCTCGCCTACATCATTTCCATCTTCTTCCGCTCGTTCCTCAGCGTGCTGGCAAGCCCGATGATGGCCGACCTGGGGCTCGGCGCGACGGAACTGGCGGCGATGAGCGCGGCCTGGTTCATCGTCTTCGCGCTGATGCAGTTTCCGGTCGGCTGGGCCCTCGACCTCTATGGCCCGCGGCGCACCGTGATCCCGCTGATGGCGGTCGGCGCCATCGGCGCCTGCCTGTTCCCCTTCGCCTCCAGCGCCACGACGGGCGCCATCGCCATGGGCCTCATCGGGACCGGCTGCGCGCCCATGTACATGGGCGCGCTCTACGTGTTCGCGCGCAGCCATCCGCCGCACCGCTTCGGATTTCTCGCCTCGGTGTTCATCGGCTTCGGCTCGATCGGCAATCTGGCCGGCACCACGCCGCTGGCGCTCTCGGCCGACCGCTTCGGCTGGCGGCCCACCATGATGGCCGTCGCCGGTGTCTATCTCGCCGCCCTGGTGCTGGCCGCCGCCTTCCTGCGCGATCCCCCGCGTCTTGCCCAGAGCGGCGGCAGCAGCCTGGTCGCCGGCCTCGGCCGGATCGCGCGGATGCGCGTGTTCTGGCTGTTCGTGCCCATCGTCTTCGTCAGCTATGCGGTGGCGGTGACGGTGCGCGGCCTATGGGTTGCGCCCTATCTGGAACAGGTCATCGGCCTTGACCGGGCATCCCAGGGCCATGTCGCCATGGCCATGGCGCTCGCCATGGCCGGCAGCGCCTTCCTGTTCGGCTGGGTGGAAAGCCGCTGGGGCCTGGCCAAGACGCTCACCGTGTTCGGCAACCTGGCGGTTGCCGTCGTTCTCGGCCTGCTGGCGCTCACCGGCACCCAGCCGGCGCTGTGGGCCTCGCTCGCCTTCACGGCCATCGGCTTCTGTGGCTTCAGCTACACGATCCTGATGGCGCATATCCGCCCCTTCTTCCCCGACGAGCTGGTCGGGCGCGGCATCACGCTGATGAACTTCATCTTCATCGCCGGGGCGGCGGCGATCCAGGCCGGCTCCGGCTGGCTGATCGACCGGGGTCGGGCCGAAGGACTGGATGCCGTGGCATCCTTCGCGCGGATGCACGCGGCCCTGGCTATCGCGCTGGGGTTGAGCCTTGCGGTCTATCTGTTCACGCCGCCGCAGCCCGCCCGGCGCGCGCGGGCGGCGATCTAGGCCGCCTTCATCCGCCCGGCCACCGCCCGCACCTTGCCGGGCGCGGCGATCCAGATGGCGGCGGCGGAGACGAGGCTTGCCCCGATGCCGATCCGGAAGGCGAGGTCGTAGCTGCCCGTCAGGTCGTGGATGAGGCCGGTGACATAGGGGCCGGCCGCGCCGCCGGCGAGCGCCACGACCATGAGCGTGCCGAAGATCGTGCCGAAATGCCGGCCCTGGAAGATCTCCGAGACCACCGCGCCCATGATCGCGGTGAGGCCGTAGCCGAGGAAGCCCTGCACAGCGACCATGACATAGACGAGCCAGAGGCTCGGGTGAGCCTTCAGCGCGATCAGCGCGATGAAGCACAGCGCAAAGCCCGACACCGACAGGGCCCAGACCCATTCGCGGCCGATCCGGTCCGACAGGGCGCCGAGGACGATGCCGCCGGCCACGCCGAGCAGGCTGACGAAACCGAGCGCCCAGGCCGCCGCGATCGGCGTGATGCCGATCTCGACCAGATATTTCGTCTGGTGCACCTGCACCGCGTACCAGACATAGAGGCCGCAGAAATAGCCGAGCGCCAGCCACCAGAAGCGCGCGGTCGCCAGCGCGCGGGCCAGCGTCCAGTCGGTGGCGGCCCAGGCCGCATCCACCACGTTCGACGGCGGCGGAGGGGCATCGGCGGCGGGCGCGGGCGCGCCGTCGGGCAGCAGGCCCATGTCTTCCGGGCGCTTCCTGAGCAGCAGGTTCAGCGGACCGAGCACGGCGAGGACGATGAGGCCCATCCAGACGCTGGCCTGTCGCCAGCCGACCGTGTCGATCAGGTGCTGGACCCAGGGAAGCAGGGTCATGGCGCCGAGGCCGACGCCGGAAAAGGCAAGCCCCGTGGCCAGGCCCCGGTTGCGCACGAACCAGTTGGGCAGGAACAGCGACTGGCCGGAATAGCCGAGGCAGACGGAGCCGCAGCCGACCAGCACGCCGAAGGTGAGGTAGAGGTGCCAGGGCTGACTGGTCAGGGGCGCGATCAGGAGGCCTGCGCCCATCAGGACGACGCCGAGCTCCATGACCGCGCGCGGGCCGGAGCGGTCCATCAGCCTGCCCATCAGCGGCGAGAACAGCGCCGAGACGAGGAAGCCGAAGGAGAAGGCGCCGGCGGTCACGCCGCGGTCCCAGCCGAACTCGGCGATGATCGGCGCATAGAGCAGCGAGAAGGAGGTGCGCGCATTCACCCCGATGCCCATGGTCACGAAGGTCACCGCGACGATGACCCAGCCGTAGAAGACCGGCAGGCGCATGCATGATCCTCCGCCGCACCCTCCCGACGGGGCCGGCAGGGCATCATGGGCGCGGGACGGGGCGAAACCAATTCCCTCGAAGGGCATGGCGCCCCCGCGCCGTCCTGCCCCGAAACACACTGAAACGGGCCGCACATGCCGGTGACAGGTCGGGTTGCGAGACCTTCGGGGTCATCAGGAGGCTCTGCCCATGTTCTCGAGACTGCCCGCTCCCCCCATTCGCCCGAACGCGCAGCGGACGATCAGGCTCCCTCGCGCACGGCTCCCTGCGCTCTTGACCGCCGCCCTGCTCGTGTCGGGCACCCCGGCGCTGGCCCAGGCCCGGGAGGCCCGTCAGGCCTGCGGCAGCGACGTGCAGCGGCTGTGTGCGGGCACGGCCCCCGGGGGCGGGCGCATCCTGCAATGTCTGAAGGCGCGCACGGCGGACCTGTCGCCGACCTGCCGCAGCTTCCTCGAGCGGATGCGCTGAGGCCCGCCACCGCGATCGGCGCTCTCCCTTGGCACACCCGGCCCTCCGTTCGCCCCGGACGGGCAGGCGGAGAGCGCCGTGGGGCCGGCATCCCTGCGGCCCCGGCCGTGGCGCGATCCCGCGTCGCCGTCCGGCCCCGGCCGGCCGTGGCCGGATCGCGTCACGGCCGAAACCGTCGGCGCAGGGCGCCGGATCAGGCCGCCATCAGCGGCAGGCGCAGTTCGAACCGGGCGCCGCCCATCGGCGCGTGGCCGACCCGGACCGTGCCGCCATGGTCGTCGGCGACCCGCCGGACGATGGCGAGGCCGAGGCCGGCGCCGCCCGTCTCGCGGTTGCGTGATGTCTCCACCCGCCAGAACGGCTCGAAGATGCGCTCGCGGTCCCGCTCGTCGATGCCCGGACCGTCATCGTCCACCCGCACGATGCCAAAGCCATCGGTCGACAGGACCGTGACCTCCACCTCCCGGCCATGGCGCAACGCATTGGACACCAGATTGGTGATCGCCCGGCGGATGGCGACCGGTTCACCGCGAACGGTCACCTCCCCCTCGCCCGGCGCGTGGAAGCGGATCGTCCGGTCCAGGATCATCGCGCTCTGGCATTCAAGCCCGGCCAGGGCAACGAGATCGACCGGCCGGCGCTCCGTATCGGGTGGCGATGGCCTTGCCAGTTCGAGGGCGTTCTCGAGAAGCGCTTCCATGGCCCGGATATCCTCGATGGCCGCCGGCGGGATGCCCTGGGGCAGGGCCTCCAGCCGCAGCCTCAGGCGCGCGGCGAAGGTGCGCAGGTCATGGGACAGCGAGCGCAGGATATGGGTCCGGCTTTCGACGAGCGCGGCAATGTCCCGCTGCATGGTGTTGAAGGCGACGATCAGGCGCCTCAGGTCGGGGGCGCCGCCCGGTGTCAGCGGCTGCGGCTCGACCGTGCGCGCGAACCGCTCGGAGGCCCGGGCGAGGTCGCCCACCGGACGAATCTCGCGCCAGACGAGCAGCAGGCTGACCGCGGCAATCACGAAACCCAGCCAGCCGGCGGCAATGCCGACGGGCAGGCCGGCCAGGCGGCGCGGGATGCGCCCGCGCGCGCGCACCACCAGGAAGTCGCCATCGCTCATCCTGACGGCGATCGAATAGGGGCGGGCATTGAACAGCCAGCGGCTGACCGCGCGCGGGGTGGCCGGATCGTGGCGGATGATGTGCAGCTCGCGGCCGGCGAGGGCGGGCTCGTAGCGTTGCACCAGGTCGCTGACGAAGCGGGGCAGCACCTGCTCGCCCTCCGGCAGCGAAGGCCGGAACTCGATGCTGGTCTCCGGCCCCTCCACGGCCTGGACCAGCACCGCGCGGTCGGCCGGCGAGCGTTCGGCCAGCGCGACGATGGCCGCCACCTGGGCGGGCAGGGCCAGACGGTCCTCCGCCGGGTCAAGGCTCAGGCTGGCGATCCCCAGCGCGATCAGCTGGAAGGCAACCAGACTTGCCGCCAGAACGAAGAGGACGCGCGAGACCAGCCCGAACCGGGCCACGTCAGGCCTCCCGCACCGGGACGGCAAACATGTAGCCGCTGCTGCGCACCGTCTTGATCAGCTGGGCCGGCGCGCCGGCCTCGGTCAGCTTGCGGCGCAGGCGGCTGACGACAATGTCGATCGCCCGGTCGAACGCGGCCGCCGGATCGGCCCGCGTCAGGTCCATGATCTGGTCGCGCGACAGCACGCGGAACGGCCGCGTCGCCAGGCAGGCCAGCACATCGAACTCGCCGGTGGTCAGGTCGAGCACGGTCCCGTCCGGGCCGCACAGGCTGCGGCCGCCGAGGTCGAGCGTCCAGCCGGAAAAGGCGATCCGGTTCCCGCCGGCGGCCAGATGGCTGCCGCGCCTGAGGATCGCGCGGATGCGCGCCGCCAGCTCGCGCGCCGAAAACGGCTTGGTCACATAGTCGTCGGCGCCGAACTCGAGCCCCAGAACCCGGTCCACCTCCTCGCCGCGCGCCGTCAGCATCAGGATCGGCAGGGCATGACGCTGGCGCAGGCGCCGGCAGATCGACAGGCCATCCTCGCCCGGCAGCATGATGTCGAGGATGAGCAGATCCGGCAGGGACCGGCCGAGCTCGCGGTCGAGCGCCGCGCCGTCGGCGACCGCCGAGACGGCGAAACCCTCGGCGGCCAGATGCTCGACCAGCAGCCGCCTGAGCTCCGCATCATCCTCGACCACGAGGATGGTGTGGCTGCTGGCGCGCGGCCGCGGCGCGTCGATCTGGCCAAGCACGACCATGGCGTGTCCTTTCGCGCGCACCATGCCGGCCCAGGGGCTGCGATGCAAGCCACTGATCGCACGTGAAAAAAACTGAAACACTTCGCGGTGTTCCGAGATGCTGGCGCCATCGCCCCCACATGTGGCCGGTGCCTGATCGGGGCATCGCAACCGCCGTCGAGGCCAGCAGGAGCCCCGCCATGACCACGCATCGTTCCCCGATCCTCACCTTCGCCGCCGCCTGCGGGCGCATCGGCCTTGCCGCGCTGGTGCGCAGCGCCGCCGCCCTGGCCCTGCCCCTGGCGCTGGCCGCGGGAAGTGCGCCGGCCAGGGCCGAGGTCTATGTCGTCCGGCCGCCCGTCGTCATCCGTTCCGGCCCGCCGGTCATCGTGGCACCGGCTCCTGTCTATCGCGTCTATCGGCCCTACCGCGTCTATCCGGCCTACCGGCCCTATGGGGTGGTGCGCTACGCCGGGCCGCGCTGCGGCGCTGTGGCCGTCCGTGGTCCCTATCGCGGCGGCGTCGTGGTGCGGTGCTGAGCACCTGCCGGGCCGCAACCCCGTGCCGCCCGATGGGCATCGCCATCCGCCCGCTGGTCCGGGCCGTTCTGGCTGCGGCGGCCGTGGCGACGGCGCCCTCGCTCGGTGACGGTCTGGCCCGGATCATGGCGCCGGACGGGCCCAGCAGACCGGCTTCCGCGCCGGTCTGGCTGGAGATCGGCCCCTATGGCGGGGCGCAGGGCCACCCTGCGCCCCCATCTCTCCCGGGGGCAAGACAAGGCTGCGGCTCCCCGCTATATGCGGGCCAGCCCTGAACGAGTCCCATGCCCGGCATCGACATCACCCGCCTCGCCCGGGAGCACGGCAGCCCCGCCGTGATCCTCGTGGAACCGCAGATGGCCGAGAACATCGGCACCACGGCGCGCGCCATGGCCAATTTCGGCCTGTCGGGCCTGAGGCTGGTCGCCCCGCGCGACGGCTGGCCGAATCCGCGCGCCTTTCCCTCCGCCTCCGGCGCCAACCGCATCCTGGAGGAGGCGCAGCTCTTTGCCACGCTCGAGGAGGCGATCGCCGACCTGACCCTCACCTATGCCGCCACCGCCCGCCCGCACGACCAGATCAAGCCGGTGGTGGGGCCGCGCGAGGCCGTGACCGCCATGGCCGGGCGCATCCGGGCCGGCGAGAGCGTCGGGGTGATCTTCGGGCGCGAGCGCAACGGGTTGCTGACCGAGGAGGTCTCGCTCGCCAGCGCCATCCTGACCTATCCGGTGAACCCGGATTTCGCCTCCCTGAACCTCGCCCAGGCGGTGCTGGTGCTGGGCTACGAATGGTTCTCGCAGGTCCATGACGCCAGGCTGCCGTTCCAGGCCTTGGAGCGCTCGGAGAAGGCCAGCCGCGCCCAGCTTTCCGCCTTCTTCGCCATGCTGGAGCGCGAGCTGGACAAGGTCGAGTTCTTCCGCCCGCCGGAAAAGCGCGACAGCATGATCGTCAACCTGCGCAACATCATCCAGCGCATGGATCCCTCGCGGCAGGATCTCGCCACCCTGCACGGTGCGATCCTGGCCATTGCCGAAGGGTCGGCCGGTCCCTCGCGCAGCGCCGCCATGGGCCCGGAGGGGGCGAAGGCCCTGCGCCAGCTGCTGGCTGAAACCACCCCGGCCGACGGGGGAACGGCGCCGGTGCGCGGCTTTGCCCGCTTGCTCCGGCGCAATCCCACGGCCGCGGAGAAGGCGGTCTGGGCGCGCATGGTCCGCGACGGCCGCTTTGCCGGTCGCGGCTTCAAGCGCGCCGTGCCGATCGGTCCGCATGTCGCCGACCTGGTGTCGTTCCCGGCACGGCTGGTGGTGGATTTCCGGCCCGAGGCCGAGGATCAGGCGTCCGCGCGCCTGCGCGAGGAGCGCATCGCCTGGCTCGCCGAGCGCGGCTACCGGATCGTGCGGCTCGAGGAGCGGGCGGCCGAGCAGGACACGGAGGCGGCGCTCGCTGCCATCGCCGAAGCCCTTGCGGCCGGGGCGTCCCGCAGCGCTTAAGGGCGCATATACCACGCCGGAGCGAAGCCGGGCCGCCTGCGACCGGCTTTACTGCGCGTTCAGGTTGCGGCGCGAGGCTCATCTGTCCTTCCTCGCAACGCCGCCGTGGTCATGCCTGCCCAACCGTTTCCGTTCGGCCGCCGCCTTGCCGGCCTCGCCTCGCGCTTCCGTGGCGATCGTCGCGGCTCCATCGCCGTGTTCTTCGCGATGGCCTTCCTTCCGGCGGCCGTGTGCGTCGGGGCGGCGATCGACTACACGGTTGCCGCCAAGGCCAAGGCCCGCCTGGATGCCGCCGCCGATCTGGCCGCCCTGGCCGGCGTCAAGAGCTCGAATGTCCTGCCCACCGAGGCCGTGGCGCGCCAGGCGGCGACCAGCAGCTTCACGGCCAATGCCGGCACCATGCCGGATGTCACCATGGGCAGCGTCAATGTCGAGGTCCGCGACGTCGCCCTCGTGCGCACCGCCACGGTGACCTATACGGCCTCGGTGCCCACCGCCTTCATGGGGCTGATGGGCGTGCGGTCGATCGCCATCGCCGGCAGCGCAACGGCGACCTCGGCCAAGCCCGCCTATATCGACTTCTACCTGATGCTGGACAACACGCCGTCCATGGGCATTGGCGCGACCCCGACGGATGTCGCCACCATGGTGGCCAACACCTCCGACAGGTGCGGATTTGCCTGCCACGACCTGTCCAATCCGAGCGGCAACTACTACCAGCTGGCCAAGAAGCTGAAGGTGACCATGCGCATCGACGTGGTCCGCCAAGCCGTGCAGGGCCTGATGGACCAGGCCTATGCGACCGAGCGGGTGCAGAACCAGTTCCGCTTCGCGGTCTACACGTTCGGGGCGTCCTGCACCCAGACCTCGTTCACGACCATCCAGACGCTGACCTCGAATTACGGCCAGGTGCGGTCGGCCGCCAACGCGATCGATCTCATGACGATCCCCAAGCAGGGCTACAACAACGACCAGTGCACCGACAACAACGCCATCCTGACGGCTATGAACCTGACCATCCCGACACCGGGCGACGGCTCGAACGCTGCCGCGCCGCAGAAGGTGATGTTCTTCGTGTCGGACGGCGTGACCGACAGCTACAACCCGACCGGCTGCACCCAGAGGACGACCAACGGCCGCTGCCAGGAGCCGCTCAACCCGGCCTATTGCACGGCGCTGAAGAACCGCGGCATCAAGATCGCCGTGCTCTACACCACCTACCTGCCGCTGCCGACCAACAGCTGGTACAACACCTGGATCGCGCCATTCCAGTCCCAGATCGGCTCCAACATGGCGAAATGCGCCTCGCCCGGCCTCTATTTCGAGGTGAGCCCGACCCAGGGCATTGCCGAGGCGATGAATGCGCTGTTCGCCAAGGCGGTCGCCTCCTCGCGCCTGACCCAGTAAGGGCCGCTCAGCTCCTCAGCGCCACCGTCATGCCGGTCATCACCATCAGCATCCCGGCGATCTCGGCGGAGGAGGGCCATTCGCCGATCAGGACGGCGCCGGCAATGGCGGCGACGGCCGGCACCAGCGGCAGGAACAGCGTCGCCCGGGCCGCGCCCAGGATCTGGTTGGCGCTGGCATAGAGGAACACCGAGACCACGCCGACCAGCAGGCCCTGGTAGAGCGCCTGGAGGACCAGGGCGCCGAGGGCCGCCGAGCCGATGCGCAGGGGCACGACCAGCACCATGAGTGGCAGGAGCAGCAGCGACAGGATCGACAGGGTGATGGTCAGGTCGAGCGCGTCGGCCTCCCAGCGCTTGGCGAGAATGGAGAAGACCGACCACATCACGGCGGCCGTCACGAACATGAGGTCGCCGCGCCAGGCGCCCGCGGTGCCGCCGCCGACGAGGCCGGGTCCGGCAAAGACGGCGATGCCGAACAGGATGAGGCCGAGGCCGATCATGCGGCCGGCCGGCGTCCTCTCGCCCAGCGTGAGGAAGGCGAGCGCGGCGGTGATCACCGGGATGAGGCCGGGCGCGACCACGGCGGTGTGCAGGGCCGGGGCGAAGGTCGAGCCGCCGACCAGCATGGCGGCGAAGGGGGCGCCGCCGAACAGGGTCAGGATCGCCGCCTTGCGCCAGCCGATGCGCCCGACCGGAAAGGGGCGCAACCGCATCAGCGCGAAGGGCATGAGCACCACGGCAGCGGTGAGGAAGCGCAGCACCGTGACATCGACCGAGGTCAGGCCGTCGGCCGCCGACTGGCGCGAGACCACGGCCTGAACGCCCCAGATGATCGCTGCCCCGGCGCCGGCGGCAAAGCCGAGCCAGGGACGCGCCGTGCCGGCGGCGGCCGTGGCGGTGGCGGTGCGGGCGGTGTCGAGACTCACGGGCGGCACCCTTTTTGACCGGCCTGCGGGTGGCCGGGGCTGGCGGATATGCCAGCCGGCCGCCCTGGCGGACAAGCCGTGGCGCCGCAGGGCAGCCGGTCGCGGGCGCGGCTGGTCCCGCCCTCTCCCGTTCCGCCGGGTTGGGCGGCGCCAGGATGGGTCTATGCTGGAAGCCGATCCGCAGGAGATGACGCCGATGAACGCGGCCGCCTTCCGCAGCGAGACAGAGACCGGCGGCGCATCCGCAGGCGCCGCGACCGCCGGGATCGCCGTCGACGTGCTGATCGTCGGGGCCGGCATGTCGGGCATCGGCAGCGCCTGGCACCTCATGCACCGCCTGCCGGATCTGTCCTTCCTCGTCGTCGAGGCCCAGGAGGGCTTCGGCGGCACCTGGCGGACCCATCGCTATCCGGGCATCCGCTCCGACAGCGACCTGCACACCTTCGGCTACAGCTTCAAGCCCTGGACCGGCCCGCCAATCGCCACCGCCGCCGAGATCGAGGCCTATCTCACGCAGATCATCGCCGAAACCGGCATCGACCGGCACATCCGCTTCCGTCATCGCGTGGAATCGGCCGACTGGTCGGATGCGGAGCGCCGCTGGACGGTCGCCGTCCGCCGGCTGGACACGGGCGAGGCGATCACCGTGAAGGCCGGCTTCCTGTGGATGTGCCAGGGCTATTACCGGCATGAGCGCGGCTACATGCCGGACTGGCCGGGCATGGCGGACTTTGCCGGGCGCATCGTCCATGCCCAGACCTGGCCGGACGATCTCGACGTGACGAACCGCAAGGTGGTGGTCATCGGCTCCGGGGCCACCGCCGCCACGCTGGTGCCCGCCCTGGCCGGACGCTGCGCGCATGTGACCATGCTCCAGCGTTCGCCCACCTATTTCCGCACGGGCCGCAATGCCATCGAACTGGCCGAGACGCTGCGCGAACTCGACATCGACGAGGCCTGGATCCACGAGATCGTCCGCCGCAAGATCCTGTTCGAGCAGGATGCCTTCACCCGGATGTGCTTCGAGCGGCCGGACAAGGTGAAGCAGGAGCTGATCGGCGCGATCCGGGCCATCCTCGGGCCGGACTTCGACGTGGAGCGGCATTTCACCCCATCCTACCGGCCCTGGCGCCAGCGCATTGCCTTCGTGCCCGATGCCGACCTGTTCCATGCCATCCGGCGCGGCGAGGCCTCGGTCGTCACCGACACGATCGAGCGCTTCACCCCCAACGGCATCCGGCTCGCCAGCGGCGAGGATCTGCCCGCCGACATCGTCGTGGCCGCCACCGGCTTCCGCCTGTCGGTGCTCGGCGACATCCCCTTCAGCCGCAACGGCGAGCCCATCGATTTCGCCGAGACCGTCACCTTCCGCGGCATGATGTTCACCGGCGTGCCCAACCTCGTCTGGGTGTTCGGCTATTTCCGCGCCAGCTGGACCCTGCGGGTGGATCTGGTGGCCGATTTCGTCTGCCGCCTCCTGCCGCACATGGCGGCGCGGGGGGCCGCGACCGTCGAGCCGCGGCTGCGGCCGGGCGAGGAGAGCCTGCCGCTCGGGCCCTGGACCGATCCGGAGAACTTCAATCCGAACTATCTCCTGCGCGATCTGCACAGCCTGCCCAAGGCCGGCCCGACGACCACCTGGCGGCACAGCCAGGACTACTGGCTCGACCGGCGCGAGTTTCCGGCCATCGACCTCGACGATCCGCTGTTCGCCTATGGCTGAGCGGTGCCGACATAGCGGGCGCGCGGGCGGATGAGCCGGCCCTCGCCCTGCTGCTCCAGCGCGTGGGCGATCCACCCCGTCGCCCGGCCGATGGCAAACAGGCTCAGGGCGGCCCCGCGCGGCAGGCCGAGGCAGCGGCGCAGCGACACGGTGGCGAAATCGACATTGGGCAGCTTGCCGAGCCGGTCCATGGCGCCAAGGAGGCCCTTGCGCACCGCATCCGGCGGCAGCAGGTCGAGCAGCACGGCGGCGCGCGGATCGCCTTCGGGATAGAGCGGATGGCCGAAGCCGGGCAGGGCATCGCCGCGCCACAGGCGCTGGTCGATCACCGATTCGGCATCGCCGCTGCGCTCGGCCTCGTCGAACAGGGCTTCCACCAGGCTGGTCTGGCCGCCGTGCAGCGGGCCGCTCAGCGCCCCGAGGCCGGCGGCCAGTGCCGCGGCGAGCGAGGCGCCGGTCGAGGCGACCACGCGCACGGCAAAGGTCGAGGCATTGAGCTCGTGATCGGCGAGCAGCACCAGGGCGGTCCGCACCAGCTCTGCCCCCGGCGCATCCAGCGCCCAGTGCCGGCCGAGCCGCTGATGCACCGGCTCGTCTGTCGGCAGCGCGCCGCAGGCAATGGCGGTGATCGCGCGCACGAGATCGGCGCCGGCCGGCCAGAGCCGGGTCGCATCGCGCTGCCAGGTGAGGGCGCTCGCCCCCTGCACCAGCGGCAGGAGGGCGGCCGCCCGCTCGAACAGCGAGAGCCGCGCGAGCGCCGCCATCAGGCCCGGCCAGGCCGGATCGACGGCCGGGGCGGGGCGGTCGAACGGATCGGCCGGCCCGCAGCCCCACAGCAGGCAGGCGGTGGCCTCCAGCGAGGCGGACCGCGCCAGCAGGGTGGCATCGCTGCCGCGATAGGTCAGGCGACCGGCCTCGATGGCCGTGATGCGGGTGGCCAGCACCGGCACGCCGAAGTCGAGCGCGCCGCCGGCAATGGCCTCGGGCTTGCGCCCGCGCGCCTTGCGGGCGGCGAGCGCCTCGATGTCGGCGCTGTTGTAGAGGCTGCGGTGCTGACCGGCGGGATCGGGCTCGGCCCGGATCAGGCCGCGGCTGACATAGGCATAGAGGGTCGCCCGCGACACGCCGAGCCGGTCGGCGGCGGATTGGGCGTCCAGAGATCCCGCGCGGGACATGGCTGCTCCCCTCCTCTTGATAGATTGATTAAATGAATCAAGATTGACGCTTTTAATCATGCCATCAAGATCGAACCCGGCAAAGGAGAAGGCGCCATGAGCCTGGGTCTTGATGATGTCGTCGCCGCCGAGACGGTTCTCAGCCATGTGGACGGGGAGGCCGGCCGCCTCATCATCCGTGGTCACGATCTCGAAGAGCTGGCCGGCCGCATCCCCTACGAGCAGGTGGCCGGGCTGCTCTGGTCGGGTTTCGTGCCGGACGAGGCGGGCGGCATCGCCGCTGCTCTCGGTCGGGCGCGGCAGGCCGTCTTCCCGCTCGTCGAACGCGTGCTGCCCGCAGCCGGCGCCCTGACGCCGGTGGAGGCCCTGCGCCTCATGCTGGCGGCCCTGCCGGATGCCTCGCCGGTGCCGGCCCATCTGCGGGTCACCGCCGCCATGCCGGTCTTCGCCGCGGCGGCGATCCGCCATGCGCAGGGGCTTGCCCCCGTCGCCCCCGATCCCGCCCTCGGCCAGGCCGCCGATTTCCTGGCCATGGTTCGCGGCGTTCCGGCCAGCGTCGCCGAGGCGCGCGCGCTCGACACCTATCTGGTGACGGTGATCGACCACGGCCTCAACGCCTCGACCTTCGCGGCGCGGGTGGTGGCCGCCACCCAGGCCGGCATGGTCTCCTCGGTGGTGGCCGGCCTCTGCGCGCTCAAGGGCCCGCTCCATGGCGGGGCGCCCGGTCCGGTGCTCGACATGCTGGACGCCATCGGCTCGGCCGACAAGGCGGCCGTCTGGCTCGCCGGTGCGCTCGATCGCGGCGAGCGCCTGATGGGTTTCGGCCACCGGGTCTATCGGGTGCGCGATCCGCGCGCCGACGTGCTGAAGGCGGTCGCCGCCGGTCTCAGGGGCGGGGAGAACCGCATTCGTCTGGCCGAGGCGGTGGAGCGCGCCGCGCTCGACGTGCTGGCGAGCCGCAAGCGGTCGCGGCCCCTGGAGACCAATGTGGAGTTCTACACCGCGCTGGTGCTCGAGGCCCTCGGCCTGCCGCGCGAGGCGTTCACGCCGGTCTTCGCGGTCGGGCGGGTGGCCGGCTGGGCGGCCCATGTGCTGGAGCAGGAGCAGACCGGGCGGCTGATCCGGCCGCAGTCGCGCTATGTCGGGCCAATGCCCCGGCAGGCGGCGTGACAGGATTGCGGAAGCGGGCGGCCGGGCCGCCCGTTTCCATTGCCGCGGCTCAGCCCGCCTTCACCTGCTCGATGGCCACCGCCATCAGTTCGTCCATGGTGCGGCGGACCTGATGCTCGGACTGGGTCACGCCGGCGGCCGCGAAGTCGGCCATGACCTTCTTGACCACATCGTCATCGCCGGGCTCCTCGAAATCGGCGAGCACCACGGACTTGGCATAGGCCTCCGCCGCCTCGCCGGTCTTGCCGAGCTTCTCCGCCGCCCACAGGCCGAGCAGCTTGTTGCGCCGGGCGGTCGCCTTGAAGCGCAGTTCCTCGTCATGGGCAAACTTCTTCTCGAAGCCTTCCTCGCGCTTGTCGAAGGTGGTCATGGCGGCTCGGTTCCTCACATCAGGCGTTGGTCGGCGGATCGGTGATCGCGCGGGGGCCGGCCCGGACCGGAATCCGGCCTGCCCCGACAGGCTTGCATATAGGCGTTCGCTGCCCATCTTGGCGAGAGCAAAGGCGCCGCAGAACGCCCCGCGCAGCTGACCGCGATCGCGTTGTGCAATCGCGAACGATCGGATAGGAAGTCGAGGCGGGCAAAGGCGTCCGCGCGCCTGATTCACATTCGCGGGCGCGTCGCATGATCCGCCCGCCCCGCCGCGGGAGACCGGCAGACCGGACCCTGGTGAGAGATGGACTTCCTCAAGATACGGTATACCCCCATGAGCCGCCGCCGCCGCATCTACGAAGGCAAGGCCAAGGTCCTCTACGAAGGCCCGGAACCGGGCACCCTCATCCAGCATTTCAAGGACGACGCCACCGCCTTCAATGCCAAGAAGAACGAGATCATCGATGGCAAGGGCGTGCTCAACAACCGCATTTCCGAGTACATCTTCTCCAAGCTGAACGATATCGGCGTGCCGACGCATTTCATCCGCCGGATGAACATGCGCGAGCAGCTGATCCGCGAGGTCGAGATCATTCCCCTGTCGGTGGTGGTGCGCAACGTTGCTGCCGGCTCGCTGTCCAGGCGCCTCGGTATCGAGGAGGGAACCCAGCTGCCCCGCTCGATCATCGAGTTCTACTACAAGAACGACGCGCTCTCCGATCCGCTGGTGTCCGAGGAGCACATCACCGCCTTCGGCTGGGCGACGCCGCAGGAGATCGACGACATCATCGCGCTGGCCATCCGCGTCAACGACTTCCTCTCCGGCCTGTTCCTCGGCGCCGGCATCCGGCTGATCGACTTCCGCATGGAATGCGGCCGGCTGTGGGAGAACGATGTCATGCGCATCGTGGTGGCCGACGAGATCTCTCCCGATTCGTGCCGGCTGTGGGACATCAAGTCGAGCGACAAGCTGGATCGCGACCGCTTCGCCAAGGATACCGGCGGCCTGATCGAGGCCTATACGGAGGTCGCCCGCCGGCTCGGCGTGATGGGCGAGAACGAGCGGCCGACCGGCCCGGTCCTGGTGCAGTGAGCCGGACCGGCCGGCCGCAGCCGGGCTGAGCGGGACCGGAGGGCAGCATGGCGAGGAGCGGCGGCCTTGCCCTGGTCCTGCGCGGCATCCTGGCCGCAGCGGCCGTGATGGGGCTTGCCTCCTGCGCCTATGTGCCCGTCGCCGTGGAGGGCGTTGCCCTGCGCCCCGGTCCGGCGGCCGAGGGCGACGACAATCCCTGGCTGTTCGTGCCGGTGCGGGCCTGGATCACCCGCCAGACCGTGACTCCCGTGGCCATGGGCCTGTGCGACCGGCCGCATTGCCCGCAGCGGGTCGCGGTGGCGGTGGTCGATGTGGCGGGCGCCGAGGCGCTGACGCTGGCCCGGTCCCTGAACGAACCGCAGGCGCTGGCCCGTCGCCTCGCCGAGGGCAACCGCCGCCGGATTGCCCAGGTGGCCGCCGCCAACCGCTCCGTGCCGGCTGCGATCGCCGCCCGGCGCCTGCCGCGGCGCGTCGCCGTCGAGGCGCGGCGCCTGCGCCACGGCGCCTTTTCCGGGTTCACCCTGGCCATGCGGCGCGCCGAACGGGGCGAGCGGCCGGTCCATGCTGCCGTGCTGGCGCGCCAGCGGGGGGCCGTGTTGCGGGTGGTGATGGTGATCGGCGCGGCCGCCGGCCCGGTTGCCGACGCGGCGCGGGCGGTCGCCGCCGCCAATCTGTGACAGCGCGCCGACTTGCGGTGAGGTGTCGCGGCGATGGGCGACTGTCATCGCCGCTGCTCCCCCAAGGCGTGTTGCCCTGCCGCGACCCGTCCTGCCCGTGCGCCCTGACGCGGATCCGGGGTCTGCACCCTGAACGTTGATCGCGGGCGCAGTCCGGTCTAGACGGGCGCCATCGTTCCGTTGCCATTCGAAACCGCCGGGAGTGCGCCATGAAGGCCCGCGTGACCGTCACCCTCAAGACCGGCGTGCTCGACCCGCAGGGCAAGGCCATCGAAGGGGCCCTGAAGAGCCTCGGCATCAGCGGCATCGACAGCGTGCGGCAGGGCAAGGTCTTCGATCTGGAGGTGGCCGGCGAGGACCGGGCCGGCGCCGAGGCGGCGATCCGTGCGGCCTGCGAGAAGCTGCTGGCCAATACGGTGGTCGAGAACTACCGCATCGAGATCCTGTGAGCGGGAGGCCCCTGTCATGAAGGCCGCCGTCCTCGTCTTTCCCGGCTCCAACCGCGAGCACGACATCGCCTATGCGCTGGAACTGACCACGGGGGCGAGGCCGGCCCTGGTCTGGCACGCGGAGACGGCGCTGCCGGCCGGCACCGATCTCGTCGTGCTGCCCGGCGGCTTCTCCTATGGCGACTATCTGCGCTGCGGGGCGATCGCCGCGCGCGCGCCCGTGATGGACGCCGTGCGCGCCCATGCCGCCCGCGGCGGCCTCGTGCTCGGGGTGTGCAACGGCTTCCAGATCCTCTGCGAGGCCGGCCTGCTGCCGGGCGTGCTGATGCGCAATTGCCAGCTGCGGTTCATCGCCCGCACGGTGCACCTCAGGGTCGAGACCGCGTTGACCCCCTTTACCCGCCGCTACAGGGCCGGGGCCGTGATCGAGGTGCCGGTCGCCCATGGCGAGGGCAACTACGTTGCCGATGAGGAGACGCTGAAGCGCCTCGAGGGCGAGGGCCGGGTGGTGTTCCGCTATTGCGACGCGGCCGGCCTCGTCTCGCCGCAGGCCAATATCAACGGGGCGCTCAATGCCATTGCCGGCATCATCTCGGACAATGGCCGCGTGCTCGGCATGATGCCGCATCCGGAGAACCATGTGGATCCGGCGGTGGGGCCGACCGATGGCCGCGCCCTGTTCGAGAGCCTCGCCGAGGCGCTGGAGACGGCCTGAGCGCCTCCCGGTCCGGCCCTGGAAGGCAAAGGTGCGACCTGATCTTGCCCGTGGCAACCGTCCTCACGGGCTCTCCCGGTCGATCGGCCAGGTGCGGAACAGGTCGGTCGCCTCGCAGCGCGCCGCATGGGCGGCGAGCGCCGGGAAGGCGTCCGCGGCCACGGCATCGGGGATGGTGAAGCGGATGAAGCCCCAGGCCACCGCCGCGCCGATCGCCCCGTGGGTCCACTGTGCGGGCAGCTGACGCCAGCGCTCGCCGGCAATCATGTCGAGGGCGGCGAGCGCCTCCTGAAGCTGGTCGGCAACCCGGTCGAGCCAGGGCTGGTAGCGGATCGCCACCGGCCGCTTGCGCTCATATTCGATGGCGATGGCCTTTTCGCAGGTGACGATGGCCAGCGCCGTGGCGCGCAGGTCCGCGAGGCGGGCGGTCGTGTCGGTCGGTCGCAGGCTGCGGCCCGCCACGTCCTCCATGTGCTCCAGGATGATCTGCGATTCCATCAGCACGGTGCCATCGTCGGCCACCAGCGAGGGGGCCTTGATCAGCGGATTGATGGCCCGGAACCGCTCCATGTGGCGGAACACCGAGACCGACTGGTGCTCGAAATCGAGCCCCAGCACCGTGCCAGCCAGGGCCGCGCGGCGCACATAGGGACTGTCGAGCATGCCGACGAGCAACATCAGAGCCTCCTCCCGAAACGTGCGGCAGGGTGGGCGGGATCGGCCGCTTCGACAAATTGAGCCTGGTGACGTCTGCGATCAGGTCCGCTGATCGGTTCGCTGCTACCAGGAGCGGCGCGGCCCGTTGTCGATGTGGAACAGGCCGTTGCGGTAGCGCTTGACCCCGCCGAGATCGTGGCGGGCACGAAGGAAGGCGATCACGGCGGCCGGACTGCCCGCGACGCGGAAATCGGCGGCCCGGCAATCGCGGTGATAGGAGCCGCGCCAGGCGTCGGTCCGCACGAAGCGGCCATTGCCGCGATGGGTGGAGCGCACGATGACCGGGCCGAAGCGCAGGGCGACGTCATTGAGGGCGCGGCGCACCGGCGCCGGCAGGCAGGCCAGCGGCACGCCGGGGTCGGGCATGACCCGCTCGCCGGCGATGCCGAGATTGCGGTCGGTCCCGCGCGCGCCGGGCACATAGCGCGGCCAGTCGCGCGTATGGTCGGCGGGCGGCAGGGCGGCGAGCTGCAGGTTGCCGGCGGGCGCAGGCGTCACCGTCATCGCCTGCTGGACGCCGGGCAGGCTGCCCGCCGGCAGGCCGGGCACCACGGTGGTGGTGGCGGTGCCCTGGGTCAGCGTCACCGGCACGGAGCCCGCGGTGGCGAGCTGCGGGCCGGCCATGGCGGCCGTGGCCGGCGGGGCCGCCGCCACGATGGTCACGCCGCCCGTGTCAGGTCGCGCCTGCGGCACCGGAGCGGCGAAGGCGACCGCCTGGGCGGGCAGGGCCGGCTGGGCCGGCGCCTGTACGGGTGCGGCGGCCGCGATGGCCTCGGCGCCGGTCGCCGGCGGGCGGAACAACGGCGCGCCGGGCAGGATCACCCGGTCGCGGTTCTCCTCGTGGGGCCAGTCGTCGAGCGAGGGGCGCAGCGGCGCCGGGGCGGGCTCTGCCGCAGGGGGCGGCTCGGGAACGGCCGCCTGGGCGAGGGCCGGCTCGCGCACCGCACCGCCGGGCGCCTCGGGCGGTCGCGGCAGGGGGAGGGGTGCGGTCGCCATGGTGATGCCGGCGGCGGCCGGGGCCGGCGCGGGCACGGCCGCGGGCGGCGGGGCGGGCGGGG
>JBKBOA010000054.1:0-23431 GCA_046295035.1 Phreatobacter sp. | reverse complement strand
GATCGTCGGCCGTCACCAGCATGAGCATGGCGAAGGTGAACAGCGACAGATAGGCGAAGAACCGCGGCCGGTGCGGATCCTCGTGCATGTAGCCGATGGAATAGAGGTGGACGAGGAACGATACCGAGTTGACCACCACCAGCATGACGGCGGTGAGCGTGTCGATCCGCAGCGACCAGGACACGTCCAGCGTGCCGGCATGGATCCAGCGCAGCAGCTCCACCGTGGTCGACTGGCCGGCATAGCCGACCTGGTAGAAGGCGACCCAGGAAAGCAGCGCCGAGATGCCGAGCAGGCTGGTTGTGACGATCTCGGAGGCCCGCGCGCCGATGGCCCGGCCGAACAGGCCGGCGATCAGGAAGCCGACGAGGGGAAGGAAGACGATG
Source organism: Phreatobacter sp. (assembly GCA_046295035.1). Lineage (GTDB taxonomy): Bacteria > Pseudomonadota > Alphaproteobacteria > Rhizobiales > Phreatobacteraceae > Phreatobacter. The sequence goes on along the minus strand of JBKBOA010000054.1, from coordinate 23,045 downwards.
GCCTGATACATGGACCTGTCAGCCCTTCATCATGTTGATGTCTTCGACCGCGATCGAGCCTCGGTTGCGGAAGAAGACCACGAGGATCGCCAGACCGATGGCCGCCTCGGCGGCGGCAACCGTCAGGACGAGCAGCGCGAAGACCTGGCCGACCAGGTCGCCGAGATGGGTGGAGAAAGCGACAAGGTTGATGTTGACCGCCAGCAGGATCAGCTCGATCGACATCAGGATGACGATGACGTTCTTCCGGTTGAGGAAGATGCCGAGCATGCCGAGTGTGAAAAGGATGGCGGCAACCGACAGGTAGTGCGACAGGCCGATGGTGAGCATGGTTCAGACCCCCTCGCCCGTCTTGACCTTGACGATCTCGATGGCCGTCTCGGGCGTGCGGGCGGCCTGGGCGCCCGGATCCTGACGCTTGACGCCCGGCTTGTGGCGGAGCGTCAGCACGATGGCGCCGATCATGGCGACCAGCAGCACGAGCCCGGCCGTCTGGAAGAAGAAGACATATTTCGTGTAGAGCACCCGGCCGAGCGCCTCGGCATTGGTGATGTCGGCCGGGATCGGCGCGGCAATGGCGCGCGGCGCGCCGCCGCTGATGACCCAGGCACCGATCACCATGAACAGCTCGGCCAGCACGACCAGGCCGATCAGCACGCCCACGGGCAGATATTGCAGGAAGCCCTGTCGCAGCTCGGCGAAATCGACGTCGAGCATCATCACGACGAACAGGAACAGCACGGCCACCGCGCCGACATAGACGACGACCAGGATCATCGCCAGGAACTCGGCCCCCATCAGCACGAACAGGCCCGAGGCGTTGACGAAGGCGAGGATCAGGAACAGCACCGAGTGCACGGGATTGCGCGCGGCAATCACCATGAACGCCGATGCGATCAGCACCGCCGCGAAAAGGTAGAAGAAGAGACCGGCGAGCATCTGCCCCTTTGCCCCGTTCCTGTTTCAAAGGGCGCGCTGATGAAGACTCGGGGGAGCCCCGCGCGCGCTTCTCATAGTGTCCAAGTTGGCACGCGTCCAGACGACCGGGCCCGGACCCGTCCCGGCATCAGCGGTATGGCGCGTCCTGCTTCAGGCTGTCGGCGATTTCCCGCTCCCAGCGATCGCCGTTGGCGAGCAGGCGCGCCTTGTCATAGTAGAGCTCCTCGCGGGTCTCGACCGCGAACTCGAAATTCGGTCCCTCGACAATGGCATCCACCGGGCAGGCTTCCTGGCAGAAGCCGCAATAGATGCACTTGACCATGTCGATGTCGTAGCGCGTCGTGCGGCGCGTGCCGTCATTGCGGCGCGGCCCGGCCTCGATGGTGATGGCCTGGGCGGGGCAGATGGCCTCGCAGAGCTTGCAGGCGATGCAGCGCTCCTCGCCGTTCGGATAGCGACGCAGGGCATGCTCGCCCCGGAAACGCGGCGAGATCTGCCCCTTCTCGAACGGATAGTTGATGGTGGCCTTCGGCTTGAAGAAATAGCGCAAGGACAGGAAGAAGGCCGAGACGAACTCGGTCAGGAACAGGGCCTTGGCCGCGCGATCGAGCCTGATTGCCGATGCCATGACCGTCTCTCCTCAAATGCCCCAGCCGCCAAGCGTGCGGCCGAGCCAGTAGCCTAGGCCCGCGAAGACGGGCACCGTGATCACCAGCAGGAGGCGCTGAGCCAGCACGATCCTGCGTTCGTAGTCCGCCCGCTCGGCGGCCGTCGTCGAGCGGTCGGTCTCGCGCAGCTTGCGGGTCAGGATCCCGGAGAGGATCCGGTAATCCACCCAGCCGATCAGCGCCCCCACCAGGGCACCGATCAGTGCGGCCGGGTTCAGCAAGCCGTCCACATTCCTCTCCTCATGGCGCCCAGCCGGTGAGCTGGAGCACGGCGGCAACCACCACCACCATGGCCAGCGAGATCGGCAGGAACACCTTCCAGCCGAGGCGCATGAGCTGGTCGTAGCGGTAGCGCGGCACGAAGGCCTTCACCATGGCGAACAAGAAGAACACCATGGAGACCTTCAGGACGAACCAGACCACCCCCGGCACCCAGGTGAAGGGCGGGAACGGGAAGGGCGGCAGCCAGCCCCCCAGGAACAGGATGGTGGTGAGCGCGCACATGGTCATGATCGCCACGTATTCGGCGAGCATGAACATCATGTACGGGGTCGAGGAATATTCGACCATGAAGCCGGCGACCAGCTCGGATTCCGCTTCCGGGAGGTCGAAGGGCGGCCGGTTGGTCTCGGCCAGCGCCGAGATGAAGAAGATGACGAAGACCGGGAACAGCGGCAGCCAGAACCAGCCGAACAGGCCGATGCCCTTGTCCTGTGCCTTGACGATCTCGGTCAGGTTCAGCGAGCCGACGCACAGCAGCACGCAGATGATCACGAAGCCGATGGAGACCTCGTAGGACACCATCTGGGCGGCCGAGCGCAGCGCGCCGAGGAACGGATATTTCGAGTTCGACGCCCAGCCACCCATGATGACGCCATAGACGCCGAGCGAGGACACCGCGAAGATGAACAGGATGCCGACATTGAGGTCGGCAATCGCCCAGCCCTCCTGCAGCGGGATCACCGCCCAGGCCGCCAGCGCCAGCAGCACCGACACGAAGGGCGCCAGCAGGAAGACGCCCTTGTTGGCGCCGGAGGGAACCACGGGCTCCTTCAGGATGAACTTCAGGAGGTCGGCGAAGCTCTGCAGGAGGCCGAAGGGGCCGACCACGTTGGGGCCGCGGCGCAGCTGCACGGCCGCCCAGATCTTGCGGTCGGCGAGCAGGATGAAGGCCACGAAGATCAGCAGCGCCACCATCAGCGCCAGGCTCTGGATGGCGATCAGCAGGATGGGCCAGAGTTGGGTCCAGAAGAAGTCCATCGGTCCGATCCGTTATTCCGCCGCCTGCCGGTGGGCGCCCCTGGCGATCGCCGAGCATTCGGCCATGGTGGCCGAGGCCCGCGCGATCGGATTGGTCAGATAGAAGTCGTCGACGGCACTCGCGAAGGGCGCCGGATCCACCTTGCCGCCGCGTCTGGCCAGGGCCGCGATGGCGGCATGATCGACGGTGCCGAGGGTGCCGATCCTGAGGGTGTGCGGGTGGTCGCGCCCCATCGCGGCCCGCAGCTGGCCGAGCGAATCGAAGGGCAGCCGGGCACCGACCTGCTCGGAGAGGGCGCGCAGGATGGCCCAGTCCTCCCTGGCCTCGCCGGGCGGGAAGCCGGCACGATTGATGACCTGGATCCGGCCTTCGGTATTGGCGGTCAGGCCCGGCTTCTCGGTATAGGCCGCGCCCGGCAGGATCACATCGGCGCGATGAGCGCCCCGGTCGCCGTGGGTTCCGATATAGATGACGAAGGGGCCGTCGGCGATCGCGATCTCGTCGGCACCGAGATTGAACAGGACGTCGACACCGCCTGCTGCCATGGCCGCCGCATCGAGGCCGCCCTCGCCCGGCACGAGGCCGAGATCGAGCGCGCCGACCCGCGCGGCGGCGGTGTGCAGGACACCGAAGCCGGCCCAGCCCTCGGCAATGGCACCGAAGGCCGTGGCGGCATGGGCGGCGAGCGACAGGATCTCGATCGCATCGGGCCGGGCCAGCGCGCCCTGCCCGACGATGACCAGCGGCCGCTCGGCCTTCTTCAGCGCTTCGGCAAAGGCGTGCTTGCCGGCCACCACATCCGCAAGCGTCTCCGGGCCGGCGCCGAGATAATCATAGGTGTAGGTCAGGTCGGCATGCTCGCCGATCAGGCCGATGCGGACATTGCCCATGCGCCAGCGCTTGCGGATGCGGGCGTTGACAATGGGCGCCTCGCGGCGCGGATTGGTGCCGACGAGAAGGATCGCGTCGGCCTCCTCGATGGCGGCAATACCCGGATTGAACACATAGGTCGCGCGTCCGAGGGCCGGATCGAGCCGCACGCCATCCTGTCGGCCGTCGATATTGGCCGAGCCCAGCGCGCTCATCAGGCCCTTCAGGGCATACATTTCCTCGAGCGTTGCGAGATCGCCGGCAATGGCGCCGATCTGCTGCGGCCTCGCCGCCTTCACCCTCGCCGCGATGGCCGCAAAGGCCTCCGCCCAGGTCGCCGGTCGCAACCGGCCGTTCTCGCGCAGATAGGGCCGGTCGAGCCGCTGGGTGCGCAGGCCATCGGCGACATGGCGGGTCTTGTCCGAGATCCACTCCTCGTTGACCGCCTCGTTGAGCCGCGGCAGCACCCGCATCACCTCGCGGCCACGGGTATCGACACGGATCGCCGAGCCGACCGCATCCATCATGTCGGTGGACTCGGTCTTCAGCAGCTCCCAGGGCCGGGCGTTGAAGGCATAGGGCTTGGAGGTCAGCGCACCGACCGGGCACAGGTCCACGACATTGCCCTGCAGTTCCGAGGTCATCGCCTGTTCGAGATAGGTGGTGATCTCGGCATCCTCACCGCGACCGATCAGCCCGAGCTCGGAAATGCCGGCGACCTCGGTGGTGAAGCGGACGCAGCGCGTGCAGTGAATGCAGCGCGTCATCACCGTCTTGACCAGCGGGCCGATATACTTGTCCTCCACCGCGCGCTTGTTCTCGTGGTAGCGCGAGGTGTCGACGCCATAGGCCATGGCCTGATCCTGCAGGTCGCACTCGCCGCCCTGGTCGCAGATCGGGCAGTCCAGCGGGTGGTTGATGAGCAGGAACTCCATCACCCCCTCGCGCGCCTTCTTCACCAGCGGCGTGCGGGTGTTGATGACCGGCGGCTCGCCGTTCGGACCGGCGCGCAGGTCGCGCACATTCTGCGCGCAGGAGGCGACAGGCTTCGGCGAGCCCTTCACTTCGACCAGGCACATCCGGCAATTGCCGGCGATCGACAGCCGCTCATGGTAGCAGAAGCGCGGAATCTCGGCCCCCGCCGCCTCGCACGCCTGCATCAGCGTGTACTCGGCGGGAACCTCGATCTCCTGCCCGTCGACGATCAGCTTCGCCATCGGTCGTCCCATTCGGTCCTTGCGGGCGGCCCTGCGGGAGCGGAGCCGCCACCATCCGGCGGACGCCCTGCGGCGGCCGCCCTGTCAGATCTCGGTCGCCTGCACGGGTCAGACCCGCGCAGGACACTCATGCCTCTGCCGGATCGTCCGGCTTGGCGTCCTGGATCGACAGCCGCGGGAGCGAGATGCCCCTGGCCGTCGTGATTGTGTCAGGCGCTGCCGGCGCCACGGTCACCGCCGGCGTCGCCTTCCGGCGCGTGGGCGCCGGCCTGGCCGAGGCTGGCGCTGCGGCTGCCGACTTCGGCGCAGCCCCGACGGGCCTTGCCGGTTTCGGCGCAGTTGTCGTCGGCGCGGCCCTTGCAGGCCCGGCGACCACGGCGAGACGCGGCAGCGTCTCGCCCTGCGACCGGGCGGGATCGTTGGCCGCGGCTGGCGCCCCCTGGCGGCGGATCGCGACCAGGGTGTTGGCAAGGCCGAGACCGATGCCCCAGGCCGTGACCAAGCCGGCCATCATGACGGCGGCCGGAACGATGGCGGCTGCGGCCATCGGCCCGGCCATGGTGTCGATCGGCATGGCCCTCGGCCAGGCGCGCACTGCACTCTCATTCCTTTCGGCAAGCGACATGGCTGTCCCTCCGTCCCGATTGAGCCAATGCACTTCAGCCGTCACCGCGCGTTCCCCGATCCATCCAGGCTTATTCGGCCGCCACCGGCACGGGATCGTCGTGCGGATTGGCGGAATAGGCGTCGATCCTCTTCTCGATCTCGTGGCGGAAATGGCGGATCAGCCCCTGGACAGGCCAGGCCGCCGCGTCGCCGAGCGCGCAGATCGTGTGGCCCTCGACCTGACCGGCCACGTCGAGGAGCATGTCGATCTCCTTCTTGTGCGCCCTGCCCTCGCTCATGCGGGTCAGCACGCGCCACATCCACCCCGTTCCCTCGCGGCATGGCGTGCACTGCCCGCAGCTCTCGTGCTTGTAGAAATAGGAGATGCGGGTGATCGCCCTGACCACGTCGGTGGACTTGTCCATGACGATGACCGCGGCCGTGCCGAGCCCGGACCTGAGCGCACGCAGGCCGTCGAAATCCATCGGTGCATCCCAGATCTGCTCGGCCGGCACCAGCGGCACCGAGGAGCCGCCGGGAATGACGGCCAGCAGGTTGTCCCTGCCGCCGCGGATGCCGCCGCAATGCTTCTCGACCAGTTCCGAGAAGGGAATGGACATGGCCTCCTCGAAGGTGGCCGGCTTGTTCACATGGCCCGAAACGCAGAACAGCTTGGTGCCGAGATTGTTGGGATTGCCGAAAGAGGCAAACCAGGAAGCACCGCGGCGCAGGATGGTGGGCACCACCGCGATCGATTCCACGTTGTTGACCGTGGTCGGGCAGCCATAGAGGCCCATATTGGCCGGGAATGGCGGCTTCAGGCGCGGCTGGCCCTTCTTGCCTTCCAGGCTCTCCAGCAGCGCGGTTTCCTCGCCGCAGATATAGGCGCCGGCGCCGTGATGAACGTAGAGGTCGAAGTCCCAGCCGGTCTTGTTACCCTTGCCGAGCAGGCCGGCATCATAGCACTCGTCGATGGCGCGCTGGAGCGCCTCGCGCTCCCGGATGAACTCGCCGCGCACATAGATGTAGCCGACATGGGCGCCCATGGCGCATCCGGCAATCACGCAGCCCTCGATCAGCGTGTGCGGATCGTTGCGCAGGATCTCGCGGTCCTTGCAGGTGCCCGGCTCGGATTCGTCGGCATTGACCACCAGGTAGTGCGGCCGCCCGTCCGACTGCTTGGGCATGAACGACCATTTCAGGCCGGTCGGAAAGCCGGCACCGCCGCGCCCGCGCAGGCCGGAATCCTTGACCTGCTGGATGATCCAGTCGCGTCCCCGGTCGATGAAGCCCTTGGTCCCGTCCCAGTGGCCACGCGCCATCGCGCCCTTCAGGCTCTTGTCGTGGAACCCGTAGAGGTTGGTGAAGATGCGGTCCTTGTCGGCGAGCATGCCTTCACTCCTTCGCCGACGGCCGGTCCGCCGCCAGCGCCTTCGCCTGGGCCACCCATTCCTCGCGGTCGATCCGGCCGGGGAACGACAGGTAGGTGCCCACCCAGCGGATTTCCTCGCGGGTCCAGGAAGCGATCTGATCGAAATGGAAGATGCCGAGGGCATGGAGCTTGCCCTCGTTGACCGGGCCGATGCCCTTCACGCGCTGCAGCTTGTCCGGCGTGCCGGCCCGCGCCGCGGCAAGGCCCGCAGGCCGAACGCCGACCGCATCCGCCTTCTGCTCGGGCGTCGCATCGGCCGCGAGGGTGGCGAGCTTGGCCCTGATATCGGCCTCCTCGCGCGCGGCGAGGTCCGCCGCCGATTCCGCCGCCGCAGCCGGCTCGGCCGGCGCCTGGGCCGCGATCGCGGCCCTGGGCTTCTCCGCGACGGCGGCGGTTGCGGGCGTCGCCGCGTTGAACGGCAGGTCGCGCAGGGTCAGCGCGCCGCCTTCGGGCTCGGAGCCATGGCGGCCGTTCTGCGGGCCCGGCTTCGGCGTCTCGCCGCGCGCGAAGGCGTCGAGCACCTTCTCGAAGGTCTCCGGCGTCAGATCCTCGTAGGTGTCGGAGAAGACCTGGATCATCGGCGCGTTGACGCAGGCCCCAGCGCATTCGACCTCCTCCCACGAGAAGTCGCCATCCGCGGACAGGTGGAAGGGCTCGGGATGAATGCGCTTCTTGCAGATCTTGATGAGCTGCTCGGCGCCGCGCAGCATGCAGGGCGTGGTGCCGCAGACCTGGATATGCGCCTTCTTTCCAACCGGTTGCAGCTGGAACATCGTGTAGAAGGTCGCCACCTCGAAGACGCGGATATAGGGCATGTCGAGCATGTCGGCGACGTATTCGATCGCCGCCCTGGGCAGCCAATAGGCATGCTGCTCCTGCGCCCGCCACAGGAGCGGGATGACGGCCGAGGCCTTCCGGTCCGCCGGATATTTGGCGATCGTCTTCTGCGCCCAGGCGAGATTCTCGGGCGTGAAGGCGAAGGAGGCCGGCTGGACCTCGTCGGGTGCAAGACGGCGGACGCTCACCGGTCAACCTCTCCGAACACGATGTCGATGGAGCCGAGGATGGCGGACACGTCCGCCAGCATGTGGCCCTTGCACAGGAAATCCATGGCCTGCAGATGGGCAAAGCCCGGCGCGCGGATCTTGCAGCGATAGGGCTTGTTGGTGCCGTCGGCGACCAGATAGACGCCGAACTCGCCCTTCGGTGCCTCGACCGCCGCATAGACCTCGCCGGCCGGCACGTGGAAGCCTTCCGTGTAGAGCTTGAAGTGATGGATGAGCGCCTCCATCGAGCGCTTCATCTCGCCCCGCTTCGGCGGCACCACCTTGTTGTCCTTCGCCGAGACCGGTCCGGGCGTCTCGCGCAGGAGCTTGCAGCACTGGCGCATGATCCGCACCGACTGGCGCATCTCCTCCATGCGGATGAGATAGCGGTCGTAGCAGTCGCCGTTCTTGCCGATCGGGATGTCGAAATCCAGTTCGGCATAGCATTCGTAGGGCTGGGACTTCCTGAGATCCCATGGGGCGCCGGAGCCGCGCACCATCACGCCCGAGAAGCCCCAGGCCCAGCAGTCGTCGAGCGAGACGACGCCGATATCGACATTGCGCTGCTTGAAGATGCGGTTCGGGGTGAGCAGCGCGTCGAGGTCGTCGACCACCTTCAGGAAGGGATCGCACCAGGCCTCGATGTCATCGATCAGCGCGGGCGGCAGATCCTGATGGACGCCGCCGACGCGGAAATAGGCCGCGTGCATGCGCGAACCGGAGGCGCGCTCGTAGAAGATCATCAGCTTCTCGCGCTCCTCGAAGCCCCAGAGCGGCGGGGTGAGCGCGCCGACGTCCATCGCCTGCGTGGTGATGTTGAGCAGGTGCGAGAGGATGCGGCCGATCTCGCAATAGAGAACGCGGATCAGCTGGCCGCGCTTCGGCACCTCGATGCCGAGCATCCGCTCGGCGGCGAGGCAGAAGGCATGCTCCTGGTTCATCGGCGCGACATAATCGAGCCGGTCGAAATAGGGGATCGCCTGCAGGTAGGTCTTGGTCTCGATCAGCTTCTCGGTGCCGCGATGCAGGAGGCCGATATGCGGATCGCAGCGCTCGACCACCTCGCCGTCGAGCTCCATGACGAGGCGCAGCACGCCGTGGGCCGCCGGGTGCTGCGGGCCCCAGTTGAAGGTGAAGTTACGGATCTCGGCTTCAGCCATGCTCAGTTCGCCTTGGCTTTCTCATCGCCCGGCAGCACGTAATCCGTGCCTTCCCAGGGCGAGAGGAAATCGAACTGCCGGAACTCCTGCGCGAGGCGCACCGGCTCATAGACCACGCGCTTGACCTCGTCGTCGTAGCGCACCTCGACGAAGCCGGAGGTCGGGAAATCCTTGCGCAGCGGATGACCGTCGAACCCGTAGTCGGTGAGCAGCCGCCTCAGATCGGGATGGCCGGTGAACAGCACGCCGAACAGGTCATAGGTCTCGCGCTCGAACCACAGCGCGCCGGGAAACACCTCGGTGGCGGAGGGGACCGGCGTCGTCTCGTCGGTCTGCACCTTCACGCGGATGCGCCGGTTCCACTTGGGCGAGAGCAGGTGATAGACCACGTCGAAACGCTTCTCGCGGCCCGGATAGTCGACACCGCAGATGTCGATGATGTTGCGGAACAGGCAGGCCGGGTCGTCGCGCAGGTGCTTGAGCACCGCAAGGATCTGCGCGGCATCGGCCTCCAGGGTCAGTTCGCCATAGGCAACCCGCGCGCCGGTCACGGCCTGCGGAAGGGCTGCGCAGATGGTCTCGCCGAGGTCTTCAAGCGACATGTGGCCCCTCACCGCTCGATCGTGCCGGTGCGGCGAATCTTCTTCTGCAGCAGCAGCACGCCATAGAGCAGCGCCTCGGCCGTCGGGGGACAGCCGGGCACATAGATGTCGACCGGCACGATGCGGTCGCAGCCGCGGACCACCGCGTAGGAATAGTGGTAGTAGCCGCCGCCATTGGCGCAGGAGCCCATGGAGATCACGTAACGCGGCTCCGGCATCTGGTCATAGACCTTGCGCAGGGCCGGGGCCATCTTGTTGGTCAGCGTGCCGGCCACGATCATGACATCGGATTGGCGGGGCGAGGCGCGCGGCGCGAAGCCGAAGCGCTCGACGTCATAGCGCGGCATGGAGAGCTGCATCATCTCCACCGCGCAGCAGGCCAGCCCGAAGGTCATCCACATCAGCGAGCCGGTGCGCGCCCAGTTGATGAGCTCGTCGGTGGCGGTGACGAGAAAGCCCTTGTCGGCCAGCTCGTTGCTGATGCCGGTGAAGAATGGATCGGTTGCGCCGACCGGCTTGCCATCCGGGCCGAGCAGGCCCTTGGGAGCCGGTGCGACAAGCGGATTGCCGCGATCGAGAGCGGTGGTGGCCATGGTCAGGTCCTCAATCCCACTCCAGCGCGCCCTTCTTCCACTCGTAGACGAAACCGATCGTCAGCACGCCGAGGAAGACCATCATCGACCAGAAGCCGAAGGCGCCGACCTCCTTGAAGGCCACAGCCCAGGGGAACAGGAAGGCCACCTCGAGGTCGAAGATGATGAACAGGATGGCGACGAGGTAGAAGCGCACGTCGAACTTCATGCGGGCATCGTCGAAGGCGTTGAAGCCGCATTCATAGGCCGAGAGCTTCTCGGAATCGGGGCGCGAGAAGGCGACGGCAAAGGGCGCCACCAGAAGGACGGCGCCGATGAAGGCGGCGAGCGCGAGGAAGATGACCAGCGGCAGATAATCCGTCAGAAGCGCGGCCGTGGCAGCCTGCATCGCTGTTCTCCTGCATGGGCCGGCGGGCGTGGGCGCCCCCTCCGGCTTCGACCCCGTGCCTTACTCTCTCATCTGTTGCGGTGCAAGCACATGACAGGACACCTGTCCCGGGCGCGGCTGGAATCGTTGTGAAGTCCGGAATCGGCCGGCCGGCGCGGGGATCCGCTGCGATCGGACCGGGCCGAACCTGCCCGGCCCTGCCCGCAGATGGCCGATGTCCCCGCGGCCATCGCGCGGGGAATCATTGCAGAACCCCCGCACGGACGCCGGAAGCGTCGATCCGGAGAGCGGACCGGGCGCCGCCATGAGGCCGGCGCCGCCCCCCGCTGCAGGGCCGGGAGGGCAGCGACACCGAGAAGCTGCTATGCCATGGCCCAGGGAAAGGGCAGCGATGACCAGTTCGACAGGCCTCACGGCACCCATGGGCAGCCCCGAACGCAGCCGTGAGCGGATGCTCCTCGGCCAGGTCTCGGCAGCGCATCTGGTCAGCCACGTCCACATCACCACCATTCCGGCGCTGATGCCGCTGCTGCCCGCCTTCTTCGGCGCGAGCTTCGTCGAGATCGGCCTGGCGCTCACCGTGTTCAACCTCGTGTCGCTGCTGGTCCAGACCCCGATGGGCTTCGCCACGGACCGTTTCGGCGCGCGACGCATCCTGCTCCTTGGTCTGGTTCTCGGCGGGGCCAGCTTCCTGTCGCTGGCGGTCAGCCCCGGCTACGGCTGGCTGCTGGTCGCCATGGCTGCCGCCGGCCTGGCCAATGGCGTCTATCATCCGGCCGATTATGCCCTGCTGGCCCGCGGCATCGATGGCAGCCGGATGGGACGCGCTTTCTCGATCCACACGTTCGCCGGCTATTTCGGCAATGCGATCGCCCCGCCGCTGCTGCTCGGCGCTGCGGCCCTTGCCGGTGTCGGCCAGGCCTTCGCGCTCGCCGGCCTGCTGGCGCTCGTGGTTGCCCTGCTCATCGTTCTGGCCCCCGTCAGTCCCGCCAGCGCGCCAGCGCCACGCCCGCGCGCGAGCGACAGCGCGGAGGAGGCCGTGCCGCGGGCCAGGCTCATCACCCCGACAGTGGTTTCACTGATGGTGCTGTTCGTCCTCCTTGCCCTTTCGACGGGCGGGCTGGTCAGCTATGCCGTGACCGCCTTCGTCCGCAGCTACGGGCTGGACCTTGCCTCCGCCAGCGCGGCGCTGACCCTGTTCCTGTTTGCCAGCGCCGTTGGCGTCCTTGCCGGCGGCGCGCTGGCGGACCGCACGCGCCGGCACGGGCTGGTCGCCGCGGCCGCCTATCTGGCGACAGCGGCCATCACCTGCGCGCTGGCGCTGACGACCCCGCCGGCCCTGGTGGTGATCGGCCTGATGGGACTGGCCGGCTTCCTGTCGGGCATCATCACCCCCTCGCGCGACATGATGGTGCGCGCCGCCGCGCCGCGCGGGGCCGAGGGAATCGTCTTCGGCATCGTCTCCACGGGCTTCAACATCGGAGGTCTGGTCGGACCGCTGCTGTTCGCCTTCCTGATCGACAAGGGCCAGCCGCGCGCCATCTTCGCCGTCGCCGCCGTGTTCATGGTGCTGACCGTGCTGCTGGCGCTGGTCCAGGACCTGCGCCGGTCCTGACCGCAGCCGCCCTGGACGAGCCGGGAGATTGCTGCCCCACCGGCGCGCCGCCGGTGCCGGCGAGGCGCCTCAGGCGCACGTCAGGGGCCTGGAACCATTCCGCACCGCGCGGCCATGCAGGACGGCCCTGGCACCTGTCTGATCAGATCTTCGGGTGAATTGGCGCGGGCGACGGGGCTCGAACCCGCGACCTCCGGCGTGACAGGCCGGCACTCTAACCAACTGAGCTACGCCCGCGCGCTGCTCGGCGCGCTCATCGTGCGCCGGTCGAGGAGCGCGGACTTAAGGGAGCCTCCCGGCCCTGTCAAGGCGATTTGCACACCGCCGCTGCAGGGCTGTCCACAGGCATCAGGGCCGGCGGCCGGCGGCGCGGATCAGCCCGGCGGCGATCCCGCATCGGGCGGCCGGCCGGCAAGGCCGAACCAGCCGAACAGAGCCGGCGCGGCGATCATCACGAGAAAGACGCGGATCACGTGGAAGGCCGCCACGAAGGCCACCTCGACATTCAGGGCGACCGCGATCAGGCTCATTTCCGCAAGGCCGCCCGGCGAATAGGCGAGAATCAGCGTGACCGGCGCAAATCCGCTCAGATGTGCGACGAGGAACGCAAACAGCGTCATCCAGAACAGCAGGATGGCGGTGGACCCGACCGAGAGGGCCAGCACCTTCAGCACCACCCGCGTGGCGGTTCCAGCAAAACGGCAGCCGATGACGACGCCAAGCACCACCTGGGCTGCGTTGACGATCTCATAGGACGGCTTGAAATCCGACAGCCCGGAAATGTGGACGCCGGCACTGACGATCATCGCGCCCAGCAGAGTCTTTGCCGGCAGGCGCAAGAGATGCCCGACCAGCGCCCCGGCCAGACCGCAGCCGATGAGCCAGCCCTGCGACAGGACGGGGACATCGAACATCGAGACGCCGCCGACCGGCCGCGCCAGGCTGATGCCCTGGCTCCACTGGATGATGAACGGCAGGGTCATCACCACCATGAGGATGCGGGCCGAATGGACCAGCGCGATGACCCGCGCATCGCCGCCGCGCTCCTCGCCATAGATGACCATCTCGACCAGCCCGCCCGGCATGCCGGAGAAGAAGGCGGTCGTGCGGTCGTAGCCCCCCAGCGCGCGGAAATACCAGACCACGGTGATGCCGCAGGCGATCATGAAGACCACGAGCCCCGCCAGGGGACCGAGCCAGAGCGGCGCCTGCCCGATGATGGCCGGCGTGAAGCCCGAACCGAGCATCACCCCGATCACCGCCGCCATGGGCGAGCGGATCACCGGCGGCGCCGCGACCGGCAGGCGCAGGAGGGCGGCGAGCGTGCACAGGGTCATGGCCCCCAGCATCCACGGCAATGGCAGGCGGGCGCGCAGGAACAGGGCGCCGCCGGTGATGCCGATCACCAGGGCGAGCGCGAAGCGGGCATAGGGGAAGCGCGACGGACGAAGGGCCAGAAGGCCGGAGCGTATCTCGGCAAGCCAGCTCTGCACGGATCCCATGCTCCCTGTCGGCGCCGCAACAGGCGGAAGGCCGGGATGCCCGAGGGTGCCGAGCGCCGCTTATCACGAATCGGCCGGGATCCCTCCGCGCCGCCAACAGGGCTGCCATCGAACCGAGGCAACGAAGGCCTGGTGGGCGGTGACGGGCTCGAACCGCCGACATCCTGCGTGTAAAGCAGGCGCTCTACCAACTGAGCTAACCGCCCCCTTGAGACCCGGGGGATTTAGCCGCTCCCGGCGCCGCGGGCAACGGGCGCTCCCGGACCACGGACGCGGGACGGTGCGTCATGATGAAGGGGGCACGCGGCAAGCGGCCGCGCGCCCCCTGCACCAGAACCCTGACGGCGGTCAGCCGTTGACGGCGTCCTTCAGGCCCTTGCCGGCCGAGAACTTCGGGGCCTTGGAGGCGGCGATCTTCACCGGCTTGCCGGTGCGCGGATCGCGACCTTCGCGGGCTGCCCGCTGGGTCACCGAGAAGGCACCGAAGCCGACCAGCTTGACCTCGTCGCCGGCCTTCAGCGTCGCGGTGATGATGTCGAAGGTCGCATCCACGGCCGCACCCGCCTGGGCCTTGGTCAGGCTCGCCGCTTCGGCAACTGCCGCGATCAGTTCGTTCTTGGTCACGGGCTGTTCTCCTTTTCGTTGTCGCCGATCCTGGAATCCGCGATTCCGTCGCCGACGGAGGCCTCCGTTTGCCGCGCCACGCCCCCGAAAGCAAGAAAAGAGCGGCCGATTCTCGCGAAACGGGGCGCTGAATCCGGCGTTTCAACAGAAAACCCGGGCCCTTGGCCCGGGTTCCTGGAACCGCTCCAATCTGAACGGTCAATGGGCGACGACACCCGCCTGGTCGTCCTCGCCCGGGCGGCGCGCGACGGGTTCGGCCTCCTCGTCCCATTCGACAGGCTCGGGCTGGCGGATCAGCGCATGGCGGATGACCTCGTCCATGCGCGCGACGGGGATGATGTCGAGACCGTTCTTCACGTTGTCCGGGATCTCCGCCAGATCCTTGGCGTTCTCCTCGGGGATGAGCACGGTCTTCAGCCCGCCGCGCAAGGCCGCGAGCAGCTTTTCCTTCAGACCGCCGATCGGCAGGACGCGACCGCGCAGGGTGACCTCGCCGGTCATGGCAATGTCCTTGCGGATCGGAATGCCGGTCAGGACCGAGACCATCGCCGTGGCCATGGCGATGCCCGCGGACGGACCGTCCTTGGGGGTCGCCCCCTCCGGCACGTGCACATGGACGTCGCGCTTGTCGAACAGCGGCGGCTTGATGCCGAAGGCGAGCGCACGCGAGCGGACATAGGAGGCCGCGGCCGAGATCGACTCCTTCATCACGTCGCGCAGGTTGCCGGTGACCGTCATGCGGCCCTTGCCGGGCATCATGACCGCCTCGATGGTCAGCAGCTCGCCGCCGACCTCCGTCCAGGCAAGTCCGGTCACGGCGCCGACCTGGTCCTCGGTCTCGGCCATGCCGTAGCGATAGCGCGGCACGCCGAGATAGTCCTCGACCACCTTGGGGGTGACCTTGATGGACTTCTTCTTCGACAGGGTCAGATCCTTCACGCCCTTTCGCACGAGGTTGGACACCTCACGCTCCAGATTGCGCACGCCGGCCTCACGCGTGTAGCGCCGGATCACGGTCATCAGCGCCTCGTCCGTGATGGACCATTCCTTCGCCGTCAGCCCATGCTTGGCGATGGCATTGGGGATGAGGTGCTTCTTGGCGATCTCGCGCTTCTCGTCCTCCGTGTAGCCCGCGATCCGGATCGTCTCCATGCGGTCGAGCAGCGCCGGCGGAATGTTCAGCGTGTTGGCGGTGGTCACGAACATGACGTTGGAGAGGTCGAAATCCACCTCCAGGTAATGGTCGTTGAAGGTCGCGTTCTGCTCGGGGTCGAGCACCTCCAGCAGCGCCGCCGAGGGATCGCCGCGGAAGTCCTGGCCCATCTTGTCGATCTCGTCGAGCAGGAACAGCGGATTGGCCGTCTTTGCCTTCTTCATCGACTGGATGATCTTGCCCGGCATCGAACCGATATAGGTCCGCCGATGTCCCCGGATCTCGGCCTCGTCCCGCACGCCGCCCAGGGAGATGCGGACGAACTCGCGCCCCGTGGCCTTGGCGATGGACTTGCCGAGCGAGGTCTTGCCGACGCCGGGCGGGCCGACGAGGCACAGGATCGGACCGGTCAGCTTGTTGGCCCGCTGCTGGACGGCCAGATACTCGATGATGCGGTCCTTGACCTTGTCAAGGCCGTAATGGTCGGCATCGAGGATCGCCTGGGCGCCCGGAAGATCCTTCTTGATCTTGGACTTCTTGCCCCAGGGCAGCGACAGCAGCCAGTCGAGATAGTTGCGCACGACCGTCGCCTCAGCGGACATGGGCGACATCTGGCGCAGCTTCTTCAGCTCGTGATTGGCCTTCTCCCGCGCCTCCTTGGACAGGCGGGTGCGCTTGATCTTCTCCTCGATCTCGACGAGCTCGTCGCGACCATCCTCGTCGCCAAGCTCCTTCTGGATCGCCTTCATCTGCTCGTTGAGATAGTACTCGCGCTGGGTCTTCTCCATCTGCCGCTTGACGCGGGTGCGGATCTTCTTCTCGACCTGAAGCACGGAGATCTCGCTCTCCATCAGGCCCAGCGTCTTTTCCAGGCGCTTGGCGACATCGACCGTCTCCAGCACCTGCTGCTTGTCGGCAATCTTGACGGCCAGATGCGAGGCAACGGTGTCGGCCAGCTTGGAGGGATCCTCGATCTGGCTGACCACCGAGACGATCTCGGGAGAGACCTTCTTGTTGAGCTTCACATAGCCCTCGAACTCGGAGACCACCGAGCGGGCGAGCGCCTGGACCTGGACCTTGTCGCCCATCTCGTCAGCGAGCGTGCTCGCCTCGGCCTCGTAGAAGTCGTCGCGCTGGGTGTAGTCGAGGATGGCCGCGCGCGAGACGCCCTCCACCAGCACCTTCACCGTGCCGTCGGGCAGCTTCAGCAGCTGCAGCACGCTGGCCAGCGTGCCGATCCGGTAGATGTCCTCGGGAGCCGGGTCGTCGTCCTGGGCCTTCATCTGGGTGGCCAGCAGGATATGGGTCTCGGCCCGCATCACCTCCTCGAGCGCCCGAATCGACTTCTCGCGACCGACGAAGAGCGGGACGATCATATGGGGGAACACGACGATGTCGCGGAGAGGCAGGACCGGAAAGGTCTTCGCTTCACCGGGGGCCAGAGGCGGACGCTTCTTGGTCTCGCTCATGATTCACTCGTCCTTTGCTCGACACGCCGCGATACGGCCCGAAGGGCCCGCCCGACAGCGGCGCTCGGATGACTCCTGACAGGGACACGCTGGAATACGCTTTGTCGCGCGGGGACGGCGGCGAAATCGAGACCGATCGAAGGCTCTTTCCGGCCTTCTCGGGAGCTCAAGGTGCTTGGCCGACCTCGGGCACACAACCCTGCCCGGGGGCTCGTCGGTGATCATTAGGTGGCGGTGCGCCCCTGCCCTGTCAAGGCATCGCGTGCACGGGCTGAATGGCCTGTGCAATCCGGCCGGGCGGAGCGTTGCAGGACCGCTCCTGCAGGATATTGTCTGGTTTCGCACGCTTGCGTGGCGGTTGTCACACGGTCGTGCCAAGCCTCGGACCCTGAGCCCACCGAACGACCGCACGGGCGCCCCCTTTGCGGAACCAGCCCGGAGACACGATCATGCAACGCCGCCTCCTCCTTGCCACCCTGGTCGCAGGCACCTGGCTTGCGACCGCGCCGGTCCTCGCGCAGTCGCAACAGGACTTCTCGCTCGTCAACCGGACCGGCTACCAGATCAACGAGCTCTATGTGAGCCCCTCGTCCCACACCCGCTGGGGGCGGGACATCCTCGGCGACGAGGTCATGCCGTCGGGAACGCGGCGCAACATCACGTTCGGCCGCACCCAAAGGGAATGCCTCTACGACATCCGCATCGTCTATTCGGATGGCGAGCCCGCCGAAATCCGCGAGGTGGACCTTTGCCGTGTCAGCGTCGTGACGCTGACCTGGAACGGCGGCACGCGCTACAGCGTCGACTGAGCCCATGCCGGCCTGCCGGCCAGACGCAGAAGGCGGGCCGCGACGGGCCCGCCTTCGATGATCGGCCGTGGGAGCCCTGCCGCTGGGGTCAGGCGCTCTGCGCCTTCTCCTTCTCCGCATAGATATAGAGCGGGCGCGCCTTGCCCTGCACCACCTCTTCGGAGATCACCACTTCCTCGACCCCCTCCAGACCGGGCAAGTCGTACATGGTGTCGAGCAGGATGCCCTCCATGATCGACCTGAGGCCGCGCGCCCCGGTCTTGCGCTCGATGGCCTTGCGGGAGACGGCGCCCAGGGCGTCCTCATGGAAGGTCAGGTCAACGTTCTCCATCTCGAACAGCCGCTGATACTGCTTGACCAGCGCGTTCTTCGGTTCCGTCAGGATCTTGGTGAGCGCCGCCTCGTCGAGATCCTCGAGCGTGGCAACCACCGGCAGGCGGCCGACGAACTCGGGGATGAGGCCGTACTTGAGCAGATCCTCCGGCTCGACCTCACGGAAGATCTCGCCGGTGCGGCGCTCCTCGGGCGCGCGCACCGTGGCGCCGAAGCCGATCGAGGTGCCCTGCCCCTTCTGGGAGATGATCTTCTCCAGGCCCGCGAAGGCGCCGCCGCAGATGAACAGGATGTTGGAGGTGTCGACCTGCAGGAACTCCTGCTGCGGATGCTTGCGGCCGCCCTGGGGCGGCACGGAGGCAACCGTTCCCTCCATGATCTTCAGCAGCGCCTGCTGGACGCCCTCGCCGGACACGTCGCGGGTGATCGAGGGATTGTCCGACTTGCGCGAGATCTTGTCGATCTCGTCGATATAGACGATGCCGCGCTGGGCCCGCTCGACATTGTAGTCGGAGGCCTGCAGCAGCTTGAGGATGATGTTCTCCACATCCTCGCCGACATAGCCGGCCTCGGTCAGCGTCGTGGCATCGGCCATGGTGAAGGGCACATCGAGGATGCGCGCCAGAGTCTGGGCGAGCAGGGTCTTGCCCGAACCGGTCGGTCCGATCAGCAGGATGTTCGACTTCGACAGCTCGACATCATTGTGCTTGGTGGCGTGGTTCAGGCGCTTGTAATGGTTGTGAACGGCCACCGAGAGCACGCGCTTGGCGTGGGACTGGCCGATCACATAGTCGTCCAGAACCTTGCAGATCTCCTTCGGGGTCGGGATGCCGTCCTTGGACTTCACCAGAGAGGACTTGGACTCCTCGCGGATGATGTCCATGCACAGCTCGACACATTCGTCGCAGATGAACACCGTCGGCCCCGCAATCAGCTTGCGGACCTCATGCTGGCTCTTGCCGCAGAAGGAACAGTAGAGGGTGTTCTTCGCGTCGCTGCCGGCCTTGCTCATCAGTCTCTCTCCACGTCGGGCCTGCCGCGGCCTGCCCGTCACTTGCGAAACCCGGCCGGTCGAGCCGGGTTTCCCGTCGCCTTGGTCACGGGCCGGTCACCCGATGGCCTGTCAGCCAAGCATGGTGACCCTGCCCGGATCAAGAAAGGATTAATGCTATTTCCCTTGCGTGCACGGCCTTTCGTCCACCAGCACACGCCATCGTGACGGAACCGTGACCATGGCGGCAGCAAGATCCGGGCCGCCCGTCGCGTCCCGTCCCGGAACAGGGGCGAATCGATCAGGCCTTGGGCGGCGGCGGCTCGTCCGAGCGATGCTCGATCACCTGGTCGATCAGGCCGAAGTCGCGCGCCTTCTCCGCCGACATGAAGTTGTCGCGCTCGAGGGCGTCCTCGATCTCCTTCAGCGTCCGGCCCGTGTGCTTGACATAGACCTCGTTCAAGCGCCGCTTCAGTTCCTTGACCTCCTCGGCGTGGATGAGGATGTCCGTCACCTGGCCGCGATAGCCGCCGGAGGGCTGGTGCACCATGATGCGCGAATGCGGCAGGGCAAAGCGCTGGCCCTTGGCGCCGGCGGTCAGGAGCAGCGAGCCCATGGAGGCGGCCTGGCCCATGCACAACGTGGTGACCGGCGGCTTGATGAACTGCATGGTATCGTAGATCGACATGCCCGCCGTGACGACCCCGCCCGGCGAGTTGATGTACATGTTGATCTCCTTCTTCGGGTTCTCCGCCTCGAGGAACAGGAGCTGGGCGACGATCAGCGTCGCCATCGCGTCCTCGACCGGGCCCGACAGGAAGATGATGCGCTCCTTGAGGAGCCGCGAATAGATGTCGTAGGACCGTTCGCCCCGGTTGGTCTGTTCGACCACCATGGGAACCAGGTAGTTCATCAGCGTGTCGTGGGGATCTCTCATCGTCTTCGGTCCTCGGGTGCGACCCGGCCTTGTCGGCCGAATCTCATTGACGCCATCCTAACGGCAGAGCCGGCTCGCGGCGAACTGCCCCCCACGCGAACGGGCCGCCGCCGGCGGCCCGCACGATGACGCCCCCAGGTCCGCAGAGCAGGTCAGCCTTCGTCCTCGGCGTCGTTGTCCCTGAACAGCTCATCCTTGGACACCTTCTTCTCGGTGACCTCGGCCAGCTCCAGGATGTAGTCCACGACCTTCTCCTCGAAGATCGGGGCGCGCAGCTGCGCCAGGGCTTCGGGCGTCTTGCGGTAGTAGTCCCAGACCTGCTGCTCCTGTCCGGGGAACTGGCGGGCGCGCTCGACGACCGCGCGGGTCACCTCGTCGTCCGAGACCTTGATCTGGGCCTTCTCCCCGATCTCCGCAAGGACCAGGCCAAGGCGGACCCGACGCTCGGCGATCTTGCGATATTCCTCGCGCGCCTTCTCCTCGGTGGTGTCCTCGTCGGCGAAGGTCTTGCCGCGGGCCTCCATGTCCTGGGTGATCTGGCGCCACACGCTGTCGAACTCCTGGTCGACGAGCGTCTGCGGCAGGTCGAAGGCATGCTTCTCGTCGAGCGCATCGAGCAGCGCACGCTTGACGCGGCGACGCGAGGCCGCGGCATATTCGCTCTTCAGGCGGTCGGCGACCGCGGCCTTCAGCTTGGCGAGATCCTCGAAGCCCACCATCTTGGCGAACTCCTCGTCGATGGGCCGTTCGCCGGGCTGCTCGATGGCGGTCACCGACACGGCGAACTCGGCCTCCTTGCCCGCCAGCGTCTCCGACATGTAGTTGGACGGGAACCGCACCCTGACGACCCTGTCCTCGCCGACCGCGACGCCCACCAGCTGGTCCTCGAACCCCGGAATGAACGATTTGGAGCCGAGCTCGAGCTGGATGCCCTCGGCGGAGCCGCCATCGAACTTCTCGCCATTGATGGTGCCGACGAAGGAGATGGTCAGGCGGTCGCCCATGGCCGCGGTGCCGCCGGCCTTCGGCTCGAAGGGCCGGTTCTGCTTGGCCATGGTCTCCAGCATGGACTGGATGTCGGCATCGGTCGGCTCGGCAACCAGACGCTCGACCTTGATGCCCTTGAAGTCGGCCAGCTGGATGGTCGGCAGCACCTCGAAGGCCACCGTGTAGTCGAGATCGGCCGTGCCTTCGAACACCGCCTTGGCCTCGGCCTCTTCCTGCGGCAGCTTGACCTCCGGCTGCTGGGCCAGCTTGAAGCCGTTGTCCTCGACGATCTTCTGGTTTGCCTCGCCGACCACCTGCTCGATGGTCTCGGCCAGGACAGCGCGGCCATAGAGCTTCTTCAGATGGGCGGTCGGCACCTTGCCGGGACGAAAGCCGTTGATCTGCACCCGGCCCCTGAGGTCATTGAGGCGGGCGTCGGCCCGGGCTGCGAGGTCGGACACCGGAACCACCACGCGGAACTCGCGCTTCAGGCCTTCGGATACGGTGGCGGTCACCTGCATGGCTTGTTGTCTTTCGCGTTGGTCGGCGGGACTGTTCCGCTCGGTCGGGTGGTGCGGGCGGAGGGACTTGAACCCCCACGGCTTTCGCCACGGGAACCTAAATCCCGCGTGTCTACCAATTCCACCACGCCCGCCGAGGGCCGCTCGAAATAGCTTCTCGTTCCGATCGACGCAAGCGCGATCGGGCGCGGCCTCTTAGCACCGCAGGACGTCGACTGCAGCAAAAAAACGCGCGGGCGCCTTGGTTCGGGCCCGATCTGCCGTTCAGCTTCGCGCAAACAGGCCGGCCCAGATCATGGCCAGCGTGACGAGCGCGGCGCCGAGCACCAGCGTGGCGGGGTTGTGCGGCACGAAACCGAAATGCGAGGCGAGCACAAGGCCGCATGCTGCAATGATAGCCAGCCGGATCATCGATCTTCTCCAGGGTTGGCGACAGTCTGACACCCGCCCGTCACAAGCGCCGTGCCAATCCCGCTATGGGACGGCCTTCGGTGCGCCCTGAGGGGTGGTCCCCTCCCGGAACCGCCCTACAACACACAGTTCAACCGCTTTCCGTGCCGCAGCCATGTCCAAGTCTCCGCTGACCCGCCGTTCCGTCCTCGCTGGCGTCGGCGCTGTCGCCGCCGCCCTGTCCCGGCCGGGGACAGCCCTGTCCCAGACGGGCGAGCTTCTGGTGGCCCGCCCCGCGGTGGCGCGCCTGCGCGGGGCAGAGGCCGCAGGTTCCTCGGTTCTGACCTATGGCGGCACGGTTCCGGGACCGGTCCTGACCGCCCGGCAGGGCGAGGCCTTCGCCATCCAGTTTCGCAATGGCCTGGCCGATCCGACCTCGCTCAACTGGCATGGGCTGCGAATCGACAACCGGCTGGCCGGCTTCGGCGATATGGTCGGCCCCGGCATCGCGCCGGGAATCTCGGCCGACCTGTCCTTCGTTCCCCCGGATGCCGGTCTCTTCCTCTACAGGCCCTGGCATACCCGTCATGGCCGGCGTCAGCTGTTGCAGGGCATGGCGGGACTGCTCGCGGTGGAGGCAGCCGGGCCGCCGGTCGCCGACCGCGACGAGGTGATGCTGATCCAGGACTGGCGCATCGCCGATGACGGGCGCCTGTTCGCCGGCGACGAGGCCCCGCCCGCCAGCCTTGCCCCGCATCTCACCGTCAACGGCCGCCCGGACCTCGCCATCGAGGGGCAAGGCAACGAGCGGCTCCGCCTCAGGATCGCCAATGGCACATCCAACCGGCTTGTCCAGATCGCTTTTGGCGGCCACGAACCCTGGCTGATCGCGCTCGACGGCCAGCCGTCGGACATCTTCCCGCTGGCCGATG
>JBKBOA010000053.1:0-23698 GCA_046295035.1 Phreatobacter sp. | reverse complement strand
CTCGACGATGCGGACGGCATCGGCGCGGACCTCGATGACATCGTCGAGATGGGGCGCCAGCACGCGTGCGGGCGCCGCCACCTCGGCCCCGACCACCGGGGCAAAGGCCTCGATCGCCTTCTCCTCGGCATGGACCAGGGCCACGGCGCCGCGCACCGGCCGGCGCTCCTTCAGCCAGGCCAGAAGCTCGCCCCGGTCGGCATGGCCGGAATAGGCCTCGATGGACCGCACCTGCGCCTGGACGCGGACGACATCGCCCTGGATGGTCACGGACCGGGCACCGTCGAGCAGCAGCCGGCCGAGCGTTGCCTCGGCCTGGTAGCCGACGAACAAGACCGTGGTGGACGGCCGCCAGAGATGGTTGCGCAGATGGTGCCGGATGCGTCCGGCCTCCGCCATGCCGCTGGCCGCGATGATGATGTGGAAGCCGCGCAGGCGCTCCAGCGACCGGCTCTCGGCCGGGCTCTCGGTGAACCGCACGCTGTCCCCGTCCAGATGGCGCAGCAGCGTCGCGCCCTCCTCCAGGTCATGGGCATGGCGGCGGAAGATCTCGCTTGCCCGGATCGCCAGCGGCGAATCGAGGAAGACCGGCGCCTGCGGAATGGTGCCCTCGTCCATGCCGATCATGAGATCGGCCAGGATCTCCTGCGCCCGCTCGACGGCGAAGCAGGGAATGAGCAGGGGCCCGCCGCGCGCCGCGGCCGCCGCCACCTCCTCCAGCAGCAGCGCCCGGCGACCGGCCGTGGTGACCGCCGGCCGGTCGCGGTCGCCATAGGTGGCCTCGCACACGACGAGGTCGAGGCCTGTCGGGCCGTCCGGATCAGGGTGGAACAGCTTGGCATCGGGACCGAGATCGCCGGACATCAGCACGCGCAGCGGCCGGTCGCCGCCCTCGCGCACCTCGATCTCGATCGAGGCGGAGCCAAGGATATGGCCGGCATTCCACCAGCGCGCCCGGATCCCCGGCCCGATCTCCAGCCAGGCGCAATAGTCGACCGGGGAGAACAGGCTCATGCAGGCGACCGCATCGGCGGCCGTGTAGATCGGCGTGACCGGTTCCTCGCCGCGGCGCGACCTGCGGCGGTTGAGCTGCTCGACCTCCATCTCCTGGATATGGCCGCTGTCCGGCAACATGATCGAGCACAGATCGACGGTCGCCGGCGTGGCATGGATCGGCCCGGCAAAGCCGGCCCGGAACAGGCGCGGCAGCAGCCCGGCATGGTCGATATGGGCATGGGTCAGCAGCACCGCGTCGATGGCGGACGGATCGAAGGGGAAGGCCCGATAGTTGAGGGCCTTGAGGGTCTTGGAGCCCTGGAACAGACCGCAGTCGACCAGCACCTTCTGCCGGGCCGTCTCGATCAGGTAGCAGGATCCGGTGACGACGCGCGCCGCGCCCAGGACATGGATACGCATGATGGTCAGCTTTCCGCGGTCGGGGGCACCGGCGCAATGCCCTCGGCATCGGCGATGAGCTCCCAGATGCGTTCCGGGGTGTCGGCGAAGGCGAACAGGTCGAGATCGGCGGGCGAGATCATGCCGGCATCGGCAAAGCCCTCGAAATGGATCAGCGCGCGCCAGTAGGCCTCGTCGAACAGCACCACCGGCACGCGCCGCATCTTGCCGGTCTGGATGAGCGCCAGGACCTCGAACAGTTCGTCCAGCGTGCCGAAGCCGCCGGGAAAGACCACCAGCGCATTGGCGCGCATGGCCAGATGCATCTTCCGCATGGCGAAATAGTGGAACAGGAAGGTGAGCTCCGGCGTGGAATAGGGGTTCGGCTCCTGCTCGTGCGGCAGACGGATGTTGAACCCGATGGACGGGGCGCCGGCTTCCGCTGCGCCGCGGTTGGCCGCCTCCATGAGGCCCGGCCCGCCGCCGGTGGCGATGACATTCTCGCGTCGGGCGGCTCCCGTGTTCAGCGCGCCGCCATGGGTCGAGGCCAGCCAGGCGAACCGGCGGGCCGCAGCATACCAGGCGGCATGGCGGGGATTGCCGTTCTCGCGCACGCGCGCGCTGCCGAACACGACGATGGTCGAGTGCACGCCCCAGCGCCGCAGCACCTGCTCGGCCTTCTCGTATTCGAGCAGGAAGCGGACACCGCGCTGCTCCTCGGCCAGCAGGAAGTCCTGGTCGAGTGCCGGCAGCCGGTAGGACGGCGAGGCCAGGTGCTCGGCATTGCTCCGGCGCGGGTGCGGGTCGATGACGGTCATGGGCTGGCTATCCTCGCGGCCGAGGGAATCGGGCGCGACAGACTAGGCGTCGCCGGCCGGCCGGTCGACACCGGCCGGTCGGTTGATCCAGCGCAGCGACCGCGCGGGGCCGCCGATCCATGATGAAACCATGTGAAACGCCGGAGGCAGCACCATGCTCAGCCCCTCGACCGTGCCTGATGCCGTGCCCGCGCTGGCGCGCCCATCCGTGCGGCCCGCGTCGGAGCCGCTGCAGGGCGAAGCCACCGACCCGGTTCCGTCCGATCCGGTCGCGATCGACGTCGTGCTCATCGACCCCGTGGCCCAGCCAGCCCTGTTCGCGGCAGCCATGTCCGCTGCCGGAGCCGCCGCGGCGCGGGAACTGGCCGACTTCGCCGCCGAACAGCTGATGGCGCAGGCCGACAGGGTTCGGGCCTGGGCGACGGCCCGCACGCTGTCGGACATCATCCGCCGCGAATGGGCCTTCGCGGCCGAGACCTTCAGCGCCTTCGCCCATGAGGCCATCCACCTCCACCAGGTCATGGCCGAGGCCGCACGCGAGGCGGACCGGACAAGGGATCGCCGCAAGGCGTGAGGTTGCCATGGCCCGCCGCATCGCCATCATCCAGGGTCATCCCGATCCGGCGGGCGGCCACCTCGGCCATGCCATCGCCGAGGCCTATGCGGAGGGCGCGCTCGGGGCCGGCCACACGGTCAGGACCATTGCGGTGGCGAGCCTCGATTTTCCGCTGCTGCGCAGCCAGGCCGATTTCGAGGCCGGTCCGGTGCCGCCCGCCATTGCCGGCGCGCAGGAGGTGCTGGCCTGGGCCGACCACTGGCTGATCGTCCATCCGCTCTGGCTTGGCGAGATGCCGGCTCTGCTCAAGGCCTTCCTCGAACAGGCCCTGCGCCCGGGCTTTGCGTTCCGCTATCGCGCGAAGGGACTGCCGGAGAGGCTGATGGCCGGACGCAGCGCCCACATCATCGTCACCATGGGCATGCCGGCCTTCGCCTATCGCTGGTTCTTCCTGGCGCACGGGCTGCGGTCGCTCAAGCGCAACATTCTCGGCTTTGTCGGCCTCGGCCCGATCCGCGACACGCTGGTTGGCGGCGTCGGCGGCCTGTCCAGGGAGCAGGCCGGCCGTCTCCTCGCCCGCATGCGTGAGGCGGGAGCTCGCGCGCGCTGACCGGGGAGCCGCGACGCCTGCGCATGGCGCCTCCATGGCGGGGGACTGGCCTGCGGGTTCCGCCTGTGGTTCTGTGCCGGCCCGCCGCCGGCCCCGCCGGCGGTGAGGGCGCGTCGAGCCGGAGGAGGAGGCAAGTCCCATGACCCAGGTGTTCCGCAACTTCATCGCCGGGGAGTTCGTCAGTCCGGCCAGGGCCGCGCCGAACCTCAACCCGTCGAACACCAACGAGGTGGTGGGCGAATATGCGCAGGGGACGGTGGAGGATCTGAAGGCGGCGGTGGCCGCGGCCAGGGAAGCCTTCCCGGCCTGGAGCCGCTCCAATCCGCAGACGCGCTACGACGTGCTGATGAAGGCCTCCAACGAGGTCATGGCGCGCAAGGAGGAACTCGGCGCGCTGCTCTCGCGCGAGGAGGGCAAGACCCTGCCCGAGGGCATTGGCGAGGTCACCCGGGCCGGCCAGATCCTGTCCTTCTTCGCCGCCGAGGCGCTGCGCCTGAACGGCGAGCTGGTGACCTCCGTGCGCCCCGGCGTCGGCATCGAGATCACCCGCGAGGCGGTCGGCGTGGTCGGGCTGATCACGCCCTGGAACTTCCCCATCGCCATTCCCGCCTGGAAGATCGCCCCCGCGCTCGCCTATGGCAACACCGTGGTCATCAAGCCCGCCGACCTCGTGCCGGGCTCGGCCTGGGCGCTGGTCGACATCCTCAACCGCGCCGGCCTGCCGAAGGGCGTGCTCAACCTCGTCATGGGCCGTGGTTCCGTGGTCGGCCAGGCCATGCTCGAACATCCCGATGTCGCGGCCATTTCCTTCACCGGCTCGGTCTCGACCGGCCGGCGCGTCGCCGCAGCCTGCGTGGCTGCGACCCCGATGAAGAAGGTGCAGCTCGAGATGGGCGGCAAGAACCCGCTCGTCGTGCTCGATGATGCCGACCTGTCGGTGGCGGTCGAATGCGCCGTCAACGGCGCCTTCTTCTCCACCGGCCAGCGCTGCACCGCCTCCTCGCGGCTGATCGTCACCGAGGGCATCCACGACCGCTTCGTTGACGCCCTGACCGAGCGGATGAAGGGGCTGGTGGTTGACGATGCGCTGAAGGCGGGCACCCATATCGGCCCGGTGGTCGACGAGAGCCAGCTCGGCCAGGACGAGAAATATATCGCCATCGGCCGCGAGGAAGGGGCGAAGCTCCACTGGGGTGGCGAGCGCCTCAACCGCGAGAATCCCGGCTTCTACCTGCAGCCGGCGCTGTTCACCGAGGTCAAGAACTCCATGCGGATCGCTCGCGAGGAGATTTTCGGGCCCGTCGCCGCCGTGGTGCGCGCCAGGAACTATGATGAGGCGCTGGCGATCGCCAATGACACCGAGTTCGGCCTGTCGTCCGGCATCTGCACCACCTCGCTGAAATATGCCTCGCACTTCAAGCGCAATTCGGAGGCGGGCATGGTGATGGTCAACCTGCCGACAGCCGGCGTCGACTATCATGTGCCGTTCGGCGGCCGGAAGGGCTCGAGCTATGGCCCGCGCGAACAGGGCGCCTATGCCCGCGAGTTCTATACCACGGTGAAGACGGCCTACACCCTGGCCTGAGACCGGATCCCGGAGTGATCCCGACGGCGGTTGCGCCAGGCGCGGCCGCCCCCTGCTGCGGCGGTCCCTGGCCGTCGTGCCCGAAGCCGCCGACTGCCGGAACCGCCCATGACCGACTTCCTGCCTTCGCCCGTCGCTGCCGGATGGGAGCGGACCGCGCCTGCCGAGGCCGGTTTCGATCCCGCCCGGCTGGCCGAGGCCACCGCCTTCGCGCAAGCCGCCGAAAGCCCCTGGCCGATGAGCCTCTATTACCCGGACGGCCGCTATGTCGGCATCGTCGAGTGGAACGAGAAGGGCCCGTGGAGCGACATCGTCGGCCCGGTCATGCCGCGCGGCAAGCCGGCCGGCGTCATCCTGCGTGGTGGCCGGATCGTGGCGGACTGGGGCGAGACGGCCCGCGTCGACATGACCTTCTCGGTGGCCAAGAGCTATCTGGCGGTGCTCGCCGGGATTGCCTTCGACGACGGGCTGATCGCGCTGGACGAGCCGGTTGGCCGCACGGTGGACGATCCGCACTTCGCCGGCCCGCGCAATGGCCGCATCACCTGGCGCCACCTGCTGACCCAGGCGAGCGAGTGGCAGGGCGAGCTGTTCGGCAAGTCCGATCAGGTCGACCACAACCGCCAGATCGGCCCTGGCGCCGACAACAGCCGCAAGGGCGATGCGCGGGAACTCAAGGAGCCGGGAACCCACTACGAGTACAATGACGTGCGGGTGAACGTCCTGGCCTATGCGCTGCTGCTGCGCTTCCGCCGGGCCCTGCCCGAGGTGCTGAAGGAACGGATCATGGATCCGATCGGCGCCTCCGACACCTGGCGCTGGAACGGCTATTCGACCTCCTGGGTGGAGGTGGACGGCCAGCGCATCCAGTCCGTGCCGGGCGGCGCCCATTGGGGCGGCGGCATCGTCATCTCCGCGCTCGATCATGCCCGGCTCGGCCTGCTGATCGCCCGCGGTGGGCGCTGGGGGGACCGGCAGCTCCTGTCGCAGGCCTATCTCGCCCAGATGCTGGCTCCTTCCGCCACCAATCCCGACTATGGCTTCCTGTGGTGGCTGAACCGCGGCCGCAAGCGCTATCCCCACGCGACCGAGCAGAGCGTCTTCGCGCTCGGTGCCGGCGCGAACCTCATCTGGATCGCCCCCGAGCTCGATCTCGTCGCGGTGGCGCGCTGGATGGACCAGACCGCGTTCGATCGCTTCTTCGGCAAGGTGACGGCGGCGCTCGCCTGAGTCGCGCGTCGCCTCCATCTTGATCCCGCCGCCATTTGCGGCCATGACAGCGCCGGCATGGCAAGGCAGGGATCCCGATGGCTGAGGGCGCGACCAACTGGACCAATGTGGCGAATGTCGTCGGCGCGACCGTGATGGTGGGTGCCGAGGCGATTGGCGCGGGGGCGGCCACCGGCTGGGCCTTTTCCAGCCTGCTCGGCCTCGGCGAACGCTTCGTCATGGGCGCAACCGCCGTCGGCATCGGCATCGGGCTCGTCGCCACCTTCTTCTTCTTCCGCTCCGCCAGGCGCGTCGAACCCTTCCGCTGACCGGCATCCGGCCCGCGCCGGCGCGCCGTCAGATCGCCTTCTCCATATGCTGGACGCGGCGGTCGTCCATCTCCTCGACATGGGTGCGCCGATAGCCACGCCGCTCGTACCAGGCGATGCGCTGGTCCAGCGCCGCATGGGTGAACAGCTTGATCCGGTCGGCCCCGAGCTCGCCGAGACGCTTTTCCGAAAAGGCCAGGATCGCATCGCCGAGCCGCCGTCCCTGCTCGGCGGGGTGCACCGCCAGCGAATAGATCACCGCTTCGGGCGCCACGGCGAGAACCGTGCAGGCGGCAAGATGCCCCTCGCCATCCACCACCCAGATCTCGTGGTCGGACAGCATGGCGGCGTAGTCGACGAGGCGTGGCAGCGAGACGACGCCCGTGATCGTCTCGTTCGCGGCATAGGCCATGTCCTTCAGCGCGCGGATGGCGGGAACATCGGCCAGCGTGGCCCGCCGCAGGACCCAGTCACCCTGATGGGCCAGAAGGCGGTTGAAGGTGCCGAGACTGACCTTCTGATGCCCCTCGGCATTGAAGTTCTCCGGCCTCAGCCACAGTTCGAAGGCGAGCTTGCGCTGCGGCCATTCGCTGTCGAGCATGGAATACCAGGCGGTATCGCGATTGCGGCCCTTGACGATCATGTGCTGGCGGAACAGCCCCTCATGGGTAAAGCCGAAGCGCTCGGCGGCCCGTTTGGAGGGTGCGTTCAGGTCGTTGCACTTCCACTCGTAGCGCCGGTAGCCGAGCCGGTCGAAGACATAGGAGGCGAGCAGGTATTCGGCCTCCGTCGCGGCCGGGGTGCGCTGCAGCGCGGGCGTGTACAGGATCGAACCGACCTCGATGACGCGGTGCGCCGTGTCGATGCGCATCAGCGACAGCCATCCGATGGCCCGGTCATCCGGCGTGCAGATCGCCCAGAAGATCGGATCCGTGGTGCCGCGGGCAATGGTATCCAGATAGGTGTCGAAGGCTGCCCGCTCGGCATAGGGGCCGGTGAACAGATAGGCCCAGAGCGCCTCCGCCTCGGCCCCGTGCGAGAGCCGGTAGAGATCATCGCCGTCGCGCGCCGGATCCAGGGGCCGCAAGCGGCAGAACCGGCCTTCCAGCGTGACATGGGCTGGCCGCTGCGCCGGACGCGGATCGACCGGCGGACCAAGCGGGATGGGGCTGGGCCCCCCGGCTGCCATTGCGCTCACCGCTGCACTCCATGGGTTCGGAAGAAGCTGTTGAGGGCGCCGAAGGGCTCGGCATCGGCAAGCTCGTCGAAACGGCCCTCGCCGGCGATCGCGCGGGCCGCCTTCAGGAACCCGCCCCAGGCGGCGCGCGCCAGCGCCGATCCGACCGAGATGCGCCGGACGCCGAGTGCCGCGGCATCGGCCACCGTGATCCCGACGGGCGCCGAGATCAGGAGGTTCACCGGTTTCGGCGCGACCGCCTGCACGACCTCGCGGATCTGTTCGGCGGTGCGCAGGCCCGGCGCATAGAGCACGTCGGCACCCGCCTCGGCAAAGGCGGCGAGGCGCTTGACGACCTCCTTCTGGGCATCCGGCACGCCGAGCAGATGGGCCTCGGCCCGCGCGGTCAGCAGCACGCCCGTCCCCTGAAGCGCCGCGACGGCCGCGCGGATGCGCTCCACGGCGAGATCGAACGGATAGATGGGCGCGGCCGGGTCGCCCGCATTGTCCTCGATGGACAGGCCCGCCACGCCGGTCGCGGCGCACAGCCGGCAGTTCTCGGCCACCCCTTCGGGGTCATGCGCATAGCCGGATTCGAAATCGGCATTCACCGGCAGGTCGGTTGCCCCGACGATCTCGGCAACATGGTCCAGCACCATGTCGCGCGGCACGGCCCAGTCGGCGTCGGGCAGGCCCCGGGAAAAGGACAATCCCGAGGAGGTGGTGGCGAGGGCCTTGAAGCCGAGATGCTTCAGCATGATGGCCGTGCCGATGTCCCAGGGATTGGGGATGACGAAGCAGCCCGACTGGTGCAGCCTCGCGAAGGCGGCCCGCGCGGCAGCGCTCTGCCCGGCCTCAGGTGGCATCATGGCAGCCCTCCCGGATGGTGGCAGCGGGAGTGTCGCGCCTCGGCCCTTCAGCGCCAAGCCAAAGCTGGTGATGGCGGGCATTGACGGAACGAATGGCGAGGTCACCGGACCGCCGTCCCGCCGGCCAGGATTGCCGCAACCTCCTGCGGCCCGAGCCGTCGGTACTGGCCGGGCTCCAGATCGGCCGGCAGGTCGAGCCCGCCGATGCGGTCGCGATGCAGGGCGACCACATGGTTGCCCACCGCGGCGAACATGCGGCGGACCTGATGGTAGCGCCCCTCATGGACGGTGACACGGGCAAGCCTCGGCTCCAGCACCTCCAGCCCGGCCGGCAGGAGCGGCTTGTCCTCGCCCTCCAGCATCAGCGTGCCTGAAGCAAACAGGGCGCCCTCGTCGCCACGCAGCGGCCGGTCAAGGGTCGCAAGGTAGCGCTTCGGAACGTGACTCCTCGGCGCGATGATGCGGTGGAGCAGGTTGCCGTCATCGGTCATCAGCAGCAGGCCCGAGGTCTCCTTGTCCAGCCGGCCGACCGTCGAGAGCGCCGGCTCGCGCCGGCGCCAGCGCTCCGGCAGCAGGGAATAGACCAGCGGCCCGGCCTCCTTGTGCGAACAGGTCATGCCGGTCGGCTTGTTGAGCATCAGGACAAGACCGGGAAGCGGATCCAGCGGCCGCCCGCGGACGGTCATGCGGTCCGGCAGGTCGGCAGTCAGGGCAATGCGGCCCTCGGCCGCGCGAACGGGGGCGCCATCGAGCAGCACCAGCCCGGCGGCAACCAGGGCCTGGACCTCGCGGCGCGACCCATAGCCGAGATTGGCCAGCAGCCGATCGAGGCGCACGGTGGGATGGGCTGCGCTCATGCTTCCGCCTCATGGACCTTGAATCCGTCCTGCTCCACGATCGGCGTCACCCGTCGGAAGGAAGCCTGCAGCACCGCCTCGTAGGGCAGGTGGCGATTGGCCACGACGAACAGCCGGCCGCCCCGGCGCAGCAGTGCGGCCGCCCGCCGCACGAAGGCCTGGCCGAGGGCCCGGTCCTCGGCGCCCCCGTCATGGAAGGGCGGGTTCATGACCACGAAATCAAGGTCCGCAGCATCCGGCGCGGCGCGCCTGAGGTCCATCCATTCAAACGAGGCACGCGGATCCGGGATGTTGCGCCGCGCGGCGGCCAGCGCGCGCCGGTCGATGTCGACGAGGGTCAGCGCCGTCACGTCGGGCGAGGCCAGCACCGCCCGCGACAGGACACCGAGCCCGCAGCCGAGATCGGCGCCGCGACCAGCCAGCGGCGGCAGGTGGCGGATGAGGAGATCGCTGCCGGCGTCAAGCCGGTCCCAGGCGAAGATGCCGGGCTGCGACCACAGGCCGAGGGGGGCCACCAACCGGGGCTCGCCCGCGCCGATGGCCTCGTCAAGGCCGGCAAGGATGTCCGGCCGCACCGTCGTGCAGATGCGGTGATGGCGGCGGGCCTCCTCGATCACCACGCAGCCAAATGCCTCCAGCTCCCGGCGCAGCCGCGCCCCGCCCCGGTCCTTCGGGGCCAGGGCGGTCAGCGAGGCACCGGGCGCCAGGGATCTCAGCGCGAGAGCCAGCGCGTGGCGGCGCTCGAGTGTGCCGGCCGGAGCGAGCATGACGAAGCCTGCGAGCGAGCCCTCGGGCTGGCCTTCCAGGTCGGCCGAACCCGGAACGAGCGGCGAGAACTGGATGGCGTTGGCCGGCCGGTCGGCGAGCTCGACGGGCGGCTCGCCGAAGACACCGAGGGCGGGAGGGGCAGGTGCGGTCATGGCGCCCTCATAAGGCGCGCACGGCCGGCCGTCACCCCTGACGGCCCACCCTGCAGATGGCCGGGACCGTCGTCCGGCAGGCCGCCCGTGAGCCTAGTGATTGTCGCGCGGGATGCCGCGCTTCTGGGCAATCTTCTGAAACTTCACGGCCGGCTTCAGCACCATGCCATCGGAGAGCTGGCTGACCATGGACCGCTGGATCTCCTGCCAGGGCGTCTGGCTCCTCGGCATCTTGAAGCCGCCATTCGCCTTCAGCTCGGCCATGCGCCGGGCGAACTCCTCTTCGGAGATGAGGATGTCGGCCGAACGCTTCTTCAGGTCGATGCGCACACGGTCGCCGGTCCGCAGCACCGCCAGGCCGCCATTGGCCGCTGCCTCCGGCGAGGCATTCAGGATCGAGGGCGAGCCTGACGTTCCCGACTGGCGACCATCGCCGATGCAGGGCAGGTCGCGGATGCCCTTCTTCAGGAGGGCCGCCGGCGGCTGCATGTTGACCACCTCGGCGGAGCCGGGATAGCCGAGCGGACCTGTGCCGCGCATGAACAGGATGCAGGTATCGTCGATCTCGAGCGAGGGATCGTCGATGCGATGATGATAGTCCTCCGGGCCATCGAACACGATCGCCCGGCCTTCGAAGGCATCGGGATCCTTCGGGTTGGACAGATAGCGCTTGCGGAACTCCGGCGAGATCACGCAGGTCTTCATGATGGCGGCATCGAACAGGTTGCCGCCAAGCACGATGAAGCCGGCATCCTTGACCAGCGGCTTGCCATAGGGACGGATCACGTCCTCGTCGGTGATGCGGGCCCCGGAAACATTCTCCGCGACGGTCCGGCCGGATGCGGTCAGCGCGTCGCCATGGATCCGGCCGGCCTTCAGGAGCTCGTTCATGACGGCGGGCAGGCCTCCGGCGCGGTAATATTCCTCGCCCAGATAGGCGCCCGCCGGCATCATGTTGACCAGCAGCGGAACCTTGTGGCCGAAGGTCTCCCAGTCGCCGATCTCAAGCTTGATGCCCATGTGCCGGGCAATGGCATTGACGTGGATGGGGGCGTTGGTCGAGCCGCCGATCGCGGAATTGACCACGATGCAGTTCTCGAAGGCCTTGCGCGTCATGATGTCGGAGGGCTTGAGATCCTCCCAGACCATCTCGACGATCCGCTTGCCGGTGGCATAGGCCATCTGGCCGCGCTCGCGATAGGGCGCCGGAATGGCCGCGCAGCCGGGCAGCGACATGCCGAGCGCCTCGGCCAGGGCATTCATGGTCGAGGCGGTGCCCATGGAATTGCAATGGCCGATCGAGGGCGCGGAATTGGTCACCACGTCCATGAAGTCCTGATCGGTCAGGGTTCCGTCCGCGTGCAGCTTGCGTGCTTCCCAGACCAGCGTTCCCGATCCCGCCCGCTTGTTGTTCCACCAGCCGTTCAGCATCGGCCCGCCCGACAGCACCAGAGCGGGGATGTTGACCGTCGCCGCGCCCATCAGCATGGCCGGAGCGGTCTTGTCGCAGCCGGTGGTCAGCACCACGCCATCGATCGGATAGCCGTAGAGGATCTCGACCAGCGACAGATATTGCAGGTTGCGATCGAGGGCGGCGGTCGGCCGCTTCAGGGTTTCCTGGATCTGATGGACGGGGAACTCGAGCGGAATGCCGCCGGCATCGCGGATGCCGTCGCGCACGCGCTTGGCCAGTTCCAGGTGGTGACGGTTGCAGGGCGAGATGTCGGAGCCGGTCTGGGCGATGCCGATGATCGGCCGGCCGGATCGCAGTTCCTCGACCGT
The DNA here is from genome assembly GCA_046295035.1 of Phreatobacter sp. Lineage (GTDB taxonomy): Bacteria > Pseudomonadota > Alphaproteobacteria > Rhizobiales > Phreatobacteraceae > Phreatobacter. Next base: position 11,591 of record JBKBOA010000053.1, on the reverse strand, counting down.
CAGACCCCAGTTCACGGTCCGCTCGATATAGAGCGCCGTCATGCCCGGATTGGCCGGATTGTCGAACCACTGGCGAGAGCGAAGATTCTCGGGCTTCATCCGCTTGCGGCGAGCCATGGCATGTCCTCCCATGAGCACCACGGGGGATCAAATCGATTGAACCGGCCCGGGTCGTCTGATTTTGATCGATTTGATCCGGTCCTGCGGCGGAAAGCAATGGAAAAGGTGCTGCGCCCGCTGCAGGGCTGGTTTCGCCGGTCTGGCGGTGTGCGGGCGATGATCGCTTCCGGGAGGCAGAGGCGCGTGCGCCGGCATGGCCGTCTCGCTCCGCCCTTGCTGTTCAAGGGCAGAGACTTCCGGCATAGGGACATCAAGGCCGCCCTGCGAGGCGGCTGCGCCACGCGGGAAACGCCTTCATGACCCTCAAGACCGTCGCCAATTTCGACCGCATCGGCGAGGAGAACGCCTTCGCCGTCCTCGCCCGCGCCACTGCCCTGGCGCGCGCGGGAAAGGACATCATCAATCTCGGCATCGGCCAGCCCGACTTCCTGACGCCGGAGAACATCACCGAGGCGGCGATCCGGGCGATCCGCGACGGTCATCACGGCTACACCCCGGCCAATGGCATCCTGCCGCTGCGCGAGGCGGTGGCGGCCGATCTCGACCGCCGGTTCCAGGTCAAGGTCAGCCCCGAGGAGGTGATGATCGTTCCCGGCGGCAAGGTCACCATGTTCATGGCGATCCTGATGTTCGGCGAGCCCGGCGGCGAGATCCTCTATCCCGATCCCGGCTTCCCGATCTACCGCTCGATGATCGAGTACACGGGGGCCACGCCGGTTCCGGTGCCGATTCGCGAGGCGAACGGCTTCGCCTTTTCCGCCGACGAGCTGCTGTCGCTGATCACGCCGAGAACCCGCCTCGTCATCGTCAACTCGCCGGCCAACCCGACCGGCGGTGTCACGCCGAAGGCCGAGATCGAGACGCTGGTCACCGGCATGGAGCGGTTCCCGGACGTCGCCATCCTGTCCGACGAGATCTACGACCAGATGGTCTATGACGGCGAGGAGCATGTCTGCCTCCTCTCCTACCCCTCCATCCGCGACCGCACGATCCTGCTCAACGGCTGGTCCAAGACCTATGCCATGACCGGCTGGCGGCTGGGCTATTCGGTCTGGCCGGGCAAGCTCTACGACTATGCCCGCAAGCTGGCGGTGAACTCTTTCTCCTGCGTCAACGCGCCGGCGCAGTTCGCCGCGCTGGAGGCACTCACCGGTCCGCAGGACCAGGTGGCCAGGATGGTCGCCGAGTTCGACGCCCGCAGGAAGCTCGTGGTCGAGGGCCTGAACAGGCTGCCCGGCGTCTCCTGCATCGCGCCGAAGGGCGCCTTCTACGCCTTCCCCAACATCAGTCAGACCGGCTGGAAGGCGAAGCCGCTGGCCTCCGCGCTGCTGGAGGATGCGGGCGTTGCCACCATCGGCGGGCCGGATTTCGGCGTCCATGGCGAGGGCTATATCCGCCTCAGCTATGCCAATTCGTCGGAGAACATCCTGAGGGCGCTGGAGCGGATGAAGGCCTTTCTGGAGCGGCGCAACACGCCGTGACAGGCCGATGGCCAGGTGTCGCTGACCCCGCCCCGCTCCAGCCAACCGAACCGGCTTCTGACCGGACACCAGGGAGACATGCCATGCTGCTCAAGGGCAAGATCGCCCTCATCACCGGAGGCGCCTCCCCGCGCGGGCTGGGCCTTGCCACGGCCCGGCTGTTCGCCGAACACGGCGCCAGGGTGGCGATCGCCGATATCGACCTTGCCGGCGCGCGCGCGGCGGTGAGCACACTGAAGGGCCGCGGCCACATGGCGCTGAAATGCGATGTCGCCCGCAGGGCGGATTGCGAGAAGGCGGTGGCCCGAGTCCTCGCCCGCCACGGCCGCATCGACGTGCTGTTCAACAATGCCGGCATCACCTCGCCCAAGCGCCTGATGGACACGGACGATGCCACCTACGACCGGGTGCTCGACATCAACATGCGCGGCACCTTCCACATGACCCAGGCGGTGGTGCCGGCCATGCGCGCGCAGAAGTCAGGCTCGATCATCAACATGAGCTCGGCCTCGGCGCAGAAGGGCGGCGGCATTTTCGGCGGCTCGGCCTATGCCGCGGCCAAGGCGGCGATCCTCGGCTACACCAAGGCCACCGCGCGCGAATGCGGGCCGGACAACATCCGCTGCAACGCGCTCTGCCCCTCGATGATCGACACCGACATCACCGGCGGCACGCTGACCAGGGCGCAGATGCAGGCGATCATCGACTCCGTGCCGCTCGGCCGGCTCGGCCGTGCCGACGAGATCGCCGGGGTCTGCCTGTTCCTCGCCTCCGACCTCTCCACCTACGTGACCGGCTCGGAGATCGACATCAATGGCGGCAGCCACATCCACTAGCGCAGCGCGCCGGACAAGCTGCCGGTCCGACTGGCGCGCCGGATCGGGCCCCAACGGCAAACGCCGGGGCAGAACCCCGGCGTTGCATGGCGGACATCGCCCGCTCGTGATCACCGCTCGTCATAGGTGAAGATGTCGCGGTCCTTGGTCTCGGGGATCAGGAACAGGCCGATCACGAAGGTCATCGTCGCGATGATGATCGGGTACCAGAGGCCCGAATAGATGTCGCCGGTCGCGGCCACGATGGCGAAGGCGGTGGGCGGCAGGAAGCCGCCGAACCAGCCGTTGCCGATGTGATAGGGCAGCGACATGCCGGTGTAGCGGATGCGGGTCGGGAACAGCTCGACCAGCATGGCGGCGATCGGGCCATAGACCATGGTGACATAGATCACCAGCACCAGCAGCAGGCCGGCAAGGGCTAGGATCTGGCCGTTGAGCCCGGTCCTGGCGATGTTCGCGATGCCCGGATCATTGGCCTTGGGATATCCGGCCGCCTCGGCCGCCGCCACGATGGCGCGGGCGAAATTGGCATCCACCGGCACTTCGGTGGCGCCGATCATCACCCTGACCGGCGAGCCGGCGGGGGCTGCGACCAGATCATACTTGATCGTCGCCCGGGCGAGAGCCTGGCGTGCCACGTCGCAGGGTGCGGTGAAGGTGCGCACATTGACCGGATCGAACAGCGAGTTGCAGGTCGAGGGGTCGGCCGTCACCGTGGCATGGACCTTCTCGACGGCGGCCGCGAGCGTCGGATTGCCGATCCTGGCGATCTGGCCGAAGATCGGGAAATAGGTCAGGGCCGCGATCAGGCAGCCGGCGAGGATGATGGGCTTGCGGCCGACGCGGTCGGACAGCCAGCCGAAGAAGATGAAGAACGGCGTGCCGACGAGCAGCGACATGGCGATCAGCACGTTGGCGGTGGTCCCGTCGATCTTCAGCGTCTGGGTCAGGAAGAACAGGGCATAGAACTGGCCAGTGTACCAGACCACGGCCTGCCCCGCGGTGCCGCCCAGCAGGGCCAGGATGGCGATCCGGGCATTCTTCCAGCGGCCGAAGGCCTCGGCGAGCGGCGCCTTGGAATGCGTGCCCTCCTCCTTCATGCGCTGGAAGGCCGGCGACTCGTTCAGCTGGAGCCGGATCCAGATGGAGACGCCCAGCAGCACGATGGAGACAAGGAAGGGAACGCGCCATCCCCAGGCCGCGAAGGCCTCGGGGGACATCGACAGGCGCAGCCCGAGGATCACCAACAGCGACAGGAACAGGCCGAGCGTCGCGGTGGTCTGGATCCACGAGGTGTAGAAGCCGCGACGGCCATGCGGCGCATGCTCGGCCACATAGGTTGCCGCGCCGCCATATTCGCCGCCGAGCGCCAGACCCTGCAGCAGGCGACAGGCGATGAAGGCGATCGGCGCAACGATGCCGATCGTCGCGTAGTCGGGCAGCAGGCCAACGACGAAGGTGGCAACACCCATGATCGTCATGGTGACCAGGAAGGTGTACTTGCGACCGATCATGTCGCCCAGACGGCCGAAGAACAGCGCACCGAAGGGGCGCACCGCGAAGCCGGCGGCAAAGGCCAGAAGGGTGAAGATGAAGCCTGCGGTCGGGTTCACGCCTGAAAAGAAATTGGCATTGATGTTGGCGGCAAGCGACCCCGCGAGATAGAAATCGTACCACTCGAAGATCGTTCCGGCCGATGATGCGAGGATGACCTTCTTCTCCTCGCTTGTCATGGGCTGATGTTCGGGGATCTTGTCAATCGTTGTGGCCATTGTCATGGTGCGTTTCCTTGCATGTTGCGCAAAACGCTCAGCCAACGATGGATATGATTCTTGTGGCGACGGGTGAGCGATCTGCCGAGCCCCGGGGCAAAGGGCTAATCCAGGCCGGGCCGCTTGTCGCTTGGCCAATGGTTTATGAGTAGTTTTGTGGAGATACTTTTGTTTATGTGACTTTCGGCACAGGCCAGCCGGCCTCGCGACCGCCGTTCAAACCGTCAGCGCGCGCCGGCGATCAGGAAGCCGATGGCGGTCAGCGCCGGAAGGGGCAGCGAGGCCGCGACGCGCAGCCAGACGACGCGCGCCGGCATGACCGGGATCTCCCAGACGAACAGCCGCTGCACCGCATAGAGCGCCCAGGCCGTGACATAGGCCGAGACGGGCACGACGCCGGCGCCGCTCTTCAGCGCCGAGGCGGCAATGGCAAAGCCGATCACCGGCCCGCCCGGCGTGATCGCCCCGGCAAGGCTCGCCAGCGCCAGCCCCGACAGGCCGGATTCCGGCCCGAGCCAGGAGCGCACCAGATCCTGCGGCAGCAGCGCGGCGAGGAAGCCGGCGCCGATCACGCCAATGGCAAGGCGCGGGATGAGATAGAGGAAATCGAGCACGCCGGAGCGGGAGGAATCCCTCAGGACCGTGCCGCCACGACGCCAGGCGATCAGCGCCAGCACCGCCACGATGATCCACAGGAAGGCGGCCACTGCCAGCGCGATCACGGCTTCAGGCCCCCCGCGATCAGCCGCGCCAGCGCCTTCGCGCCAAGCCCGGCCAGGATCGGCATGGGCAGCGAGACGATCATGCGGGTGGTGACGAAGTCGAAGCCCAGGAACGGCACTTCCCAGATGATCGCCCGGTTGAGCCCGATCAGCGTCCAGCTGGTCACGAAGGCGACCACCGGTCCGATGCCGGCACCGATGGTCAGGAAGGCCCCGGCCAGCGGATAGATGGTGAAGGGGCCGCCCGGCAGAACCACGCCGATGGCCGTGGCGATGGCGAGACCGGTGAAGCCGGATTCGCCGCCGACCCAGCGGGTGACGATCTCGCGCGGCAACAGTGCAGCCACGAAGGCACCGATCAGGCAACCGGCCAGCACCTTGGGCAGGATGTCGACGAACAGCCAGGAATCCTCGGCGAGGATGTGCCAGACGCCGCCCCAGCCGTCGCGCCGCCAGACGAAGAAGGCACCGACCAGCACCAGCGCCAGCACGAACAGGGTCGAGCCATCGACGAGACTGCGGGCCTTGCCGCCCTTCGGCGCGGCTGGCGGTGCTGGCGATGCGGGCGGGGCGGAGGAGGACAAGGGGGCCGGACTGCGGAGAGCTGCGGGCTCAGCGTGAGCCTGAGGCACGATAGAGGCGCCACCGCGACGGGAGAACCGCCGCGACGGCGCATCTGCTGCGCCGGAACGTCAGCGCTCGCGGGGTCAGGCGTCTCGGGCCGCGCGTGCCTCGGCGGCCGCCTGGTCGAGATGGGCGACGAGACCCGGCGCAAGGCCGAGCGCAGCGGCGAAGTCCTTCAGGAACTGCCGTTCCGCCTCCGTGTCGACATCAATGCCCATCTGCGCGGCGATATAGGCCTGCGCCTTCATCTCGTCGGTGACGCAGGCCGCCGCGATCAGCTTCATGGAGACGGGGGCCGCCAGCATGCCCTCGAGATAGCTCTTTTCGGCCGTGCCAAGGCCCATGGAATCGAGCTGCCCGACAATGGCCTGCCGCTCCTCGGGCGTCATCACCCCGTCGGAATAGGCGCCGGCCACCATGGCGCGCAGCAGGATCTCCGCCGTGTCATCGACGCTGCCGGCCGCTTCTGCAAAGCCCTCGGGCGGCTTGCCGAGGCCGAGGATGGAGGAGACGTCGTTGATCGTGCCCTCCACGACCGGCTTGCCCTGCTGGAAATTGCGCAGCGCCACATAGGCAAGGCCACCGATGGCCGCGAGACCGCCGAGCCTGGCCGCAGCGCCCGCGATCTTCCGGCCGGCGCCGGTGCCGAGCAGCAGGCCCGCGAGGGTTCCCGCCGCCGCCCCGCCGGCAAAGCCGCCGCCATGCTTCTTCAGGAGTTCGCCCGCCTGGTTCAGCATGTCGCCCATCGGCGTGCCCGCAACGCCGCCCATGGCGGCCCCGGCCTTCTGCTGGGCGCCCTGGATGACCGCCATCAGCTGGTCGAGCAGGCTGCCGCCGGGCGGTCCGGAAGGACCGCCGGGAGCGGCTTGGGCGCGCTGCGCATCCGGCGTGCCCTGGGCGCTGCGCAGGGCGGTTGCGAGCTGGTCGAACAGCGTGCCGCCGCCTGTCCCGCCGCCGGTCGGCGCCTGCTGGCCGCCGCCCGACAGGCCGCGCAGCAATGAATCCAGCCCTCCGGGGGCAGCGCCGCCGGCCGGTGTCTGGCCGAGCTGGCCAAGAACGCCGCCCTGGCCACCGGGCTGCGTGCCGCCGGACAGGACGGCCGTCAGGATCCTGGAAATGTCGGTCATCGTGGCTCTCCCTGAACAGCCCGCCCGACCTTCAGGTATGCAGGTATTCCGCAACGGCAAGGCCACCGATCAGGGTCTTTTCGTGGCGGGCTGCCGGGCTCACGGCCTCAGCGACCGCGCCGCCCGGGCCAGTGCCGTGATGCGCGCGTAATCGCCCGCGGCCAGCGCCTCGTCAGGCACGATCCACGAACCGCCGACCGCGCCGACATTGGCAAGCGCGAGATAGGCAGGAGCCTTCGCGGCATCGATGCCGCCGGTCGGACAGAAGACAAGGCCCGGCAGGGGGCCGGCAAGACTCTTGAGAAAGGCCGCTCCACCCGAGGGTTCGGCCGGGAAGAACTTGAGTGCGGTGAAGCCATGGCCCGAGAGCGCCATGGCCTCGGTGACGGTCGCGCAACCCGGCAGGACCGGCACCGGCACCTCGGCCAGCGCGGCGGCAAGGGCGGCCGGCGTGCCGGGCGAGACCAGGAACCGGGCGCCCGCCGCGGTCGCGGGCTGGATGTCGCGGTCATGGACGATGGTGCCGGCCCCGACGATCGCCTGCGGCACCTCGCGGGCGATCAGCCGGATCGCCTCGAGGGCCGCCGGTGTCCGCAGCGTCACTTCGACGACCGGCAGGCCGCCAGCCACCAGCGCGCGGGCGAGCGGCACGGCCTGGCCCGCCTGTCTGATGGTCAGCACCGGAATGACCGGGGCGAGGGCGAGAAGCGGGCGGGCATCGACGGGCATGGCGGCACTCACGGGAGGGGTGCCAAGACCTAGCATCTGGGCGCGCGCCGGCAAGTCGGGCAGGGCGTCAGGTCGGGCCGCGGCGGTCTTGCCGGTCGCGATCAGTTGCGGTTGGGCAGGCCGTTGCGCGTGCGCATCGCCCGGATCTGATCGGCCTCGGTGACCAGCTTCTGGCGGAACAGCTCAAGCCCCTCGCGGATGGAGCGCGTCGCCTGCGGATAGCGCGCGGGCGGCGTGAAGGTATCGGGATGAGCCGCGTCATAGGCCATCACCGCCTTCAGGGTCCGGTCGAGCGCGGGAATGTCGCCGAAGGCATATTCGTTGACCGGCCGGCCGACCACCTCGGACAGGGAGGCGAACAGGGCGGCGTCGCGATCGCGCGGCAGGTCCGGGCGCGCGGCCAGATGCGTGCGGTAACGCAGCTGGCCAACATAGAACACGAACACCGCCTCGTCCCGGCGCCCCTCGCGCAGCAGGTCGGCGGCGCGCCGGTAGTAGCCGGCGGGATGGTCGCCCTCCACGCCGCGCAGGAGTTCGGCCTCGCCGGCACCGGCGGGCGCAGCGGCAAGCCCCGCAAGGCCGGCGAGGACGAGACGGCGGGACAGGAGGCCGAACCGGAGGCGGGGCATGGCGAGGACGGGATGGGTCATGGCGCGGGGATCCGGTCGCAATCTGGCGGCACCGTGAGCCAGCCCTGTTTCAGTCGCATCGCGCCGGCATGAGGGAACTGTTCACGGGCTCTCAGCGCACCGCCAGCGGCAGCCGCGGCTCGTCCTTGAGGGTCTCCAGCACGATGGAGGAGCGCACCCGCGCCACGCTCTCGTGCGGCAGCAGAACCTCGTTGACCAGCGCGGCGAGGCCCTTCAGGTCGCGCACCACCAGCTTCAGCAGATAATCGGCATCGCCGGTCATGGCATGCGCCTCCTGCACCTCCGGCATGGCCCGGACGAGGTCGCGAAAGCGTCGGGCATTGAGCCCCGAATGGGTGGCGAGCGAGACGAAGATGTAGACGGTCACGCCATAGCCGAGACGGACGGCGTCGAGATCGGCGCGGTAGCGGCGGATCAGGCCCTCCTCCTCCAGCCGCTGGCGCCGGCGGGACACCTGGCTGGGAGACAGGCGCACGAGATCAGCCAGCTGCTGATTGGTCCGCGCACCATCGACCTGCAGGGCGTCGAGGAGGCGCAGGTCGAAGGCATCGACGATAACCGCTTCATTCATGAATGAACATGATCACGCATGATCCGTGCGGTCAACGCCCGGTTGGCGCTGCCGATCTCACGCCTCTTGCACGTCGCCTGCACGACACTGTTCAGCCATTGCTCGCCTGCCAGAGGAGCCTGCCATGGGTCCGTTCCCCCACGATGCCCCGCCCGCCGAGATCAGCGCCCACAATCCGATGGGCACGGATGGCTTCGAGTTCGTCGAGTTCGCCCATCCCGACCCGGCCGCCCTCAGGGCGGTGCTGGAGCTCATGGGCTTCACGGCGGTTGCCCGCCACCGCTCCAAGGACGTGACGCTCTACCGCCAGGGCGATGTCAACTACATCGTCAATGCCGAGCCCGGCAGCTTTGCCGCCCAGTTCGCCGCCGAGCATGGCCCCTGCGCCTGCGCCATGGCCTTCCGGGTGAAGGATGCCCGGCACGCCTATGAGCGCGCCCTCGCGCTGGGCGCCGAGCCCTATGTGGGCAAGGTCGGCCCGATGGAGCTGTCCATCCCCGCCGTGAAGGGCATCGGTGGCTCGCTGCTCTATTTCGTTGACCGCTACGGCGACAAGGGCTCCATCTACGACATCGATTTCCACTGGATCGGCGAGCGCGACCCGCATCCGGAGCCAGCCGGCCTCTACTACCTCGATCACCTCACCCACAACGTCTATCGCGGGCGCATGGACCACTGGGCCGGCTGGTACGAGAAGCTGTTCAACTTCCGCGAGATCCGCTTCTTCAACATCGAGGGCAAGCTGACGGGCCTCATCTCCCGCGCCCTCACCTCTCCCTGCGGCAAGATCCGCATCCCGATCAACGAGAGCCTCGACGACAAGAGCCAGATCGAGGAATATCTGCGCGAATACCGGGGCGAGGGCATCCAGCACATCGCCTGCGGCTCGCGCGACATCTACGCCACCGTCGAGGCCCTGCGCCCCAAGGGCCTGCCCTTCATGCCCTCGCCGCCCGACACCTATTACGAGAAGGTCGATGCGCGCGTGCCCGGCCATGGCGAGCCGGTGGAGCGCATGAAGGCCAACGGCATCCTGATCGACGGCGAGGGCGCCGTGGCGCTCGGCGCCAAGGAGGGGCGCATGTCGCGCGTCCTGCTGCAGATCTTCTCCGGCACGGTGCTCGGCCCGATCTTCTTCGAGTTCATCCAGCGCAAGGGTGATGAGGGCTTCGGCGAGGGCAATTTCCGCGCCCTGTTCGAGTCGATCGAGGAGGATCAGATCCGGCGCGGCGTCATCGGCGAGAAGGCCGCCTGACGCGCCGCCGACCGCTCTTCGCCGCGGCGATGGCCGGTCGCGTCCCGGCCATGGCCTCCTGTGCGTGAGAGCGGGCCCGACACCGCCGGCCGCCCTGCCCTCACGCGGCCATGCGACCCTCGCTCACCGCATGGCAGGCGACCGAGCCCAGGCTGTCGGTCACGGTGGCCGGCACCTCCGTGCGGCAGCGGCCATTGGCCAGCGGGCAACGCGGATTGAACGGGCAGCCGGGCGGCGGATTGATCGGGTTCGGGATCTCCCCGTCGACCGGCTTGCGGGCACGGCCCGACATTTCCAGGTCCGGGATCGCGTCCAGCAGCATGCGCGTATAGGGATGGCGTGGCGCCGCGAACATCTGGCGCGACGGCGCGACCTCCACCAGGCGGCCGAGATACATGACGCCGATGCGCGTCGCCATGTGCCGCACGACCGCCAGATTGTGCGAGATGAACAGATAGGTCAGACCGAACTCGTCCTGCAGGTCGCGCATCAGGTTGAGGATCTGCGCCTGCACGGACACGTCCAGCGCCGAGGTCGGCTCGTCGCAGACGATGAATTCCGGCTTTGAGGACAGCGCGCGGGCGATGGCGATGCGCTGGCGCTGGCCGCCGGAGAACTCGTGCGGATATTTGCGCCCGTCGGCCGGATCGAGGCCGACGGTCCTGAGGAGCCGGCCCACCTCGGCCTCGATCTGACGGTTGTCGCTCATCAGGCCGAAGGCGCGGATCGGCTCGGCGATGATGCGGTCGACGCGCCAGCGCGGATTGAGCGAGGCATAGGGCGACTGGAAGATCATCTGGATCTTGCGCCGCAGCTCCGGCACCCGCGCGGCATCGGCCCGGTTCCACATGTCGACGCCGTCGATCACCACCGAGCCGTTGGAAGGCTCGAGCAGTCCCACCACCATGTTGGCGACCGTCGACTTGCCCGATCCGGACTCGCCGACGAGCGCGAAGGTCTCGCGCCGGCCGATGGTGAAGGACACGTCCTGAACGGCACGCAGGAAGCGCTTCTCCTCGCGCTCGATCATGCGGTTCAGCCAGGGCTTCGACACATCGAAGGTGCGCGACAGGTTGCGGACGGTCACGAGCGGCTCGGTCATGCCACCTTCTCCTTCGTCTCGTCATAGAGCCAGCAGGCAACTTCGCTGGCGCCCACCGCCATGGGGTCGGGCCGCTCGATCCGGCAGCGGTCGAACACCTTCGGGCAACGCGGATTGAAGGCGCAGCCGCGGGGGATGGCGGTCAGCCGCGGCATGGAGCCGGGGATCTGCACCAGCCGGTCGGCCTCGCCGGTGAGCGAGGGGATCGAGCCCATCAGCCCCTCCGTATAGGGGTGGCGGGCGCGCTTGATGACATCCTGCACCGGCCCGATCTCGGCGATGCGGCCGGCATACATGACCGCCACGCGGTCGGCGGTCTCGGCGATCACGCCCATGTCGTGGGTGATCAGCATGACGGCGGTGCCATGATCCTTGCAGAGCTTTTTCAGGAGCGAGATGATCTGCGCCTGCACCGACACATCGAGCGCGGTGGTCGGCTCGTCTGCAATGACCAGCTCCGGTTCGGCGCACAGCGCCAGCGCCAGCACCACGCGCTGGCGCATGCCGCCGGAGAACTGGTGCGGGTAGGCGTCGATGCGCTTGTCGGGCGCCGGGATGCCGACCTCGGTCAGGAGGTCGATGGCGCGCTGGCGCGCCTGGGC
>JBKBOA010000052.1:0-25790 GCA_046295035.1 Phreatobacter sp. | reverse complement strand
GTTCCATTCCTTTCGCGGGCCTTCAGGCGGCCCGAGGGGAGGCTTCAATGACCGATCGCATCCGCGAGTTCCTTCGCAACCGCCGTGATGACGGCCCCATCCTCGTCGTCGACCTGGAGGTTGTCGCCGAGAACTTCACCAAGTTCGCCCGGGCGCTTCCCGACACGCGCGTGTTCTACGCCGTGAAGGCCAATCCTGCGCCCGAGATCCTCAACCTGCTCGCCGAGATGGGCTCGAGCTTCGACTGCGCGTCTGTTGTCGAGATCGAGCAGGTCCTGGCGACGGGTGCCACGCCCGACCGGATTTCCTTCGGCAACACGATCAAGAAGGAGAAGGACATCGCGCGCGCCCTCCAGTATGGCGTGCGCCTGTTCGCGGTCGATTGCGAGGCCGAGGTCGAGAAGATCGCCCGCCAGGCCGCCGCCATCGGCGCCCGGGACGTCAAGGTCTTCTGCCGCTTCCTGCAGGACTGCGAGGGCGCCGAGTGGCCGCTCTCCCGCAAGTTCGGCTGCGCGGCGGAGATGGCCCCGCGCGTCCTCGAGCATGCCCACCGGCTCGGCCTCGTGGCCTATGGCCTGTCCTTCCATGTTGGCTCGCAGCAGACCAACATGGGGGCCTGGGACCAGGCGCTGACCACCGCTTCCTCGATCTTCCGCAGGCTCGCCGAGCGGGGCATCGAGCTGAAGATGGTCAACATGGGCGGCGGCTTCCCGGCGCGCTACCTGAAGGACGTTCCGGCGGCCGAGGCCTATGGTGCCTCCATCTTCGAGGCGCTGACCCGCCATTTCGGCAACCGCATCCCGGAGACCATCATCGAGCCGGGCCGCGGCATGGTCGGCAATGCCGGCATCATCGAGACCGAGGTCGTGCTCATCTCGAAGAAGTCGGACGAGGACGAGGTGCGCTGGGTCTATCTGGACATCGGCAAGTTCCACGGGCTGGCCGAGACCATGGACGAGGCGATCCGCTACCCGATCCGCACGGAGCGGGACGGCGATGCCAAGGCGCCCTGCGTGCTGGCCGGACCGACCTGCGATTCGGTCGATGTGATGTACGAGAAGGTGCCCTACGACCTGCCCGTGTCGCTGGCCATCGGCGACAAGGTGCTGATCGAGGCGACCGGCGCCTACACCACGACCTACTCGACGGTCGGCTTCAACGGCTTCGCGCCGCTGGCCAGCGTCTGCATCTGACGCTTGGCTCCCGCCCGGCAGGCCGGGCGGGAGCCCTCCCCACCCTCCGAAGCGTCCCGACCGGCCGGGTGCGTCCCGGTACGAGGGCTGTCGTCTCTCTCCCGCCAGAGAAGGACCGCGGCCATGACCGTGCATGTCTGCCCGAAGGACTTTTCCGCGTTCCCCGTCGTCATCGCCGCCGAGCAGGCCAGCCAGGCCGAGGCGCGCGAGCGCCTGCTCGACGCTGCCTTCGGCAAGGCCCGCTTCGAGAAGACCTCGGAGCGGCTGCGCGAGGGCCGTTTGCCGGCCGAGGGCCTGGCGCTGGCGGCGACGCTGGACGGGCGCCTTGTCGGCACCGTGCGCCTGTGGAACGTCACCCTCGGTCCCGACCGGCCCGCGCTCATGCTCGGCCCCCTGGCCGTCGACGCCTCGATCCGCTCGATGGGGATCGGCGCCATGCTGATGCGCGAGGCGCTCGCGCGCGCGCACGAGGACGGCCATCGTGCGGTGATCCTCGTGGGGGACGAGCCCTATTACCGCCGCTTCGGCTTCTCCACCCGCAACATGGACCGTCTCTGGCTCCCGGGGCCGGTCGATCGCGCACGCTTCCTCGGGCACGAACTCGTCCCCGGCGCACTGGACGGCGCCGCGGGTCTGGTCAGCCCGACAGGGGCGCTTGCGCCCCGCTGGCAGGGTCTGGACCTGTCGGCAGCCTGGCGGCTCGCAGCCTGAACCGCGCCGTCGATGCAGTGCGTCCTGCCGGTCACACTTCCTCAAGGTGTGACCGGCAGGCTATCGACCGGAGCGCGGCGCAGGTCTAGAGTTCGCCGACGCATCGGGAGCATGTCATGATCCGCAAGCTGGCCACTGGCCTTGTCGCCGCGACCGCCCTGTTCGCCGTCGAAGCGGCGATCCATCAGGCCGAGGCCCAGCAGCGTCGCCGCGGCGCCGTGCCGGAGGTGCGCGTCACCCGGCCGAGCTGGCTGACCACCCCGAAAGTGGCGTTCAACGGCGACCGCCTGTCGATGCGGCCGGACATTGTGCATTCGCCCTTCGCCATCACCGGCGAGCCGCTCGCCATGTCCACCTCGATGCGCGGGCGGGCCGGACCGGACCGTTTCTGGGGCTCGCCGGGATACACGGTCCAGTGGCCGTGGCCACCCTCGTTCTACGCAGGCAACTGAGCGGCCGGTTCAGGCGCGACGCAGTTCCCGCCCGAGGCCCTTGTTGACAAAGCGCGGGTCGAAGGCGCGTCGCCAGTCCATGTCCGGACGGCACAGGCCGATCCGCACCAGCGTGTCGAAGAAGCCCTTCACGCGCGCCTCGGTCATGGCACCGATGCCGAGCTCCTCGGCATCGCCCGAATCGACGATGCCCTCCGCCTTCATCCGCCCGATCGCATAGGCCAGCTTGTCGGCACCCATGTCGGGATTGGCCTGGCGGATCAGCGCATTGGCCGCTGCATTGTCGCCGTAGAGGTAGTTGTACCAGCCGATGATCGAGCCCTCCACGAAACGCTGCACGACCGTGGGCCTGTCGTGCAGGAGCGCCCTCCGCGTCTCGATGGTGGTGGAATAGGGGTCGAAGCCGGCATCCGCGAGCAGGAAGACCTTCGGACGGAAGCCGGCGGCCTGCTCGATCGCGAAGGGTTCGGAGGTCAGGTAGCCCTGCATGGCCGAGCGCCGGTCGGCGAGGAAGGGCTGGGGGTTGAAGGTATAGGGCCTCACCTGCTCGTCGCGGAAACCGTATTCGGCTTTCATCCACCGGAAGAAGGTGGCGACCCCGGTCTGCGAGATGAACAGGGTCGGCAGGGTGGCAAGGTCACGGAAGGTTTCGATGCCCTGATCCGGATGGGCGATCATCACCTGCGGATCCTTCTGGAACAGGGCTGCGACCGCCAGCGTGGGCACGCCCTGTTCCACCGCCGCGAAGGCCTGGATCAGGTTGCCGCCCATGAAGAAGTCGAGCCGGCCGACGGTCATCAGCATGCGATTGTTGGTCTGCGGCCCGCCCGGCACGATCGTCACGTCGAGGCCGAGCCGCCGATAGGTGCCGTCGGCCAGCGCCTGGTAGAAGCCGCCATGCTCGGCCTGGGCAACCCAGTTGGTGCCGAAGGTCACTGCCTCGAGCGCCTGGGCGCGGACAAGGGGGGCGGGCAGCGCCGCTCCTGCGAGACCGGCGAGAACCATGCGGCGGGAGGGCATGGGCACCACCTCCTGCTGGGGGAATCAACCACTATCATACGCCCGCTGTTGCGATGCACAACGCCAAGGCCTGCGGTCATTCCCGGTTGATGGCCTCCGGCGCCGCGCGCCGGTTCTCGCCTTTCGCCCGATGAGGGTCTAGACGAGGCCGGCTGGACAGGGAAAATCGGACGAGACAGCAGGAGGAAGCATGAAGGGGCCGACGCGAATGGACGATACGGACCGCCGCATCCTCGCCGTGCTGCAGCAGGATGCCTCCCTGTCGATCGCCGAGATCGCCTCTCGCGCCGGGCTGTCGACGACGCCTGCCTGGAAGCGCATCCAGAAGCTGGAGGCCGAGGGCATCATCAAGGGGCGGGTGGCGCTGCTCGACCCGCGCAAGCTCGGGCTTGGCCTCACCGTCTTCGTGTCGATCGAGACGTCCGATCATTCGGAGGGATGGCTTGCACGCTTTGCCGAGCTGGTTTCGGCCATGCCGGAGGTGATGGAGTTCTACCGGATGGCCGGCGATGTCGACTACATGCTGCGCGTGGTGGTCGCCGACATGGACGCCTATGATGCGTTCTACAAGCGCCTCATCGCCCAGGCTCCGCTGAAGAACGTGACGTCCCGTTTCGCCATGGAGCGGATCAAGCAGACCACCGCCCTGCCCATCCAGGCGGGCAAGCCGGGCTGACGCCATGCTGAGGAAGCTGACACCCGCCGCCATGCCGGCGCCCTTCGCCCGCTATTCCCACGCGGTGGAGATTCCCGCCGGCGCGCGACTGCTGTTCTGTTCGGGCCAGCTCGGACTGGGGGCCGACGGCAGGGTGCCCGACAGCGCCGAGGCCCAGGCGGACCTGTGCTTTGCCGCCATCGGCCACATGCTGGCCGAGGCCGGCATGGACATGTCGGACATCGTGCGCATCAACGCCTTCGTCACCGATCGGTCGCACATGGCCGGCTACATGGCCTCGCGCGACCGCCATGTGGCCAGCCCGCCGCCCGCCTCCACGCTGATGATCGTCTCCGGCTTCACCCGGCCCGAGTTCAAGGTCGAGGTGGAGGTCGTCGCGGCCAGGGTCGGTTGAGGAGAAGACCATGCTGCCGCGTCAGCTCTGGGCCGAGATGACCACCGAGGAGTTCCGCTCGGGCGATCCCGCGTCGTGGATCGCGGTCTTGCCGCTGGCGGCCATCGAGCAGCACGGGCCTCACCTGGCGCTCGCGGTCGATACGGTGATCGCCGAAGGCAATGTGCAGGCGGTGCGGGAGATCCTGCCGAAGGATCTGCCGGTCACCTTCCTGCCGACGCTCTGGATGGGCCTGTCCACCGAACATGTCGCCTTTCCGGGCACCATCACCCTGAGCGCCGAGACGCAAATCCGCCTGTTGACCGATATCGGCGACAGCGTCGCGCGCGCTGGTGTCCGCAAGCTGGTCCTGGCCAATTCCCACGGCGGCAATGTCGCGGCCATGGACATGGTGGCGCGCGACCTGCGCGCGCGCCATGGCATGCTGGTGGTCACCTGCTCCTGGCACCGGCTCGGCTCGCCGGAGGGGCTGTTTCCCGAAGCCGAGCGGCAGCATGGCATCCATGGCGGCGCCATCGAGACGGCCCAGATGCTGCACCTGAGGCGCGACCTGGTGCATATGGCGAAGGCGCGCGACTTCGGCTCCGCCGCCATCGGCATGGAAGGCGCCTACCGGCATCTGCGCGCCACCGGGCCGGTCGGCTTCGGCTGGGCCAGCGAGGACCTGTCGGTGTCGGGCGCCATGGGCAATGCCGCGGCCGCCACGCCGGCAGCCGGCCGCGAGCAGACCGCCTTCACCGCACGCGCCTTCGTCGCGCTCCTCCAGGACGTGCACCGCCTGCCGCTCGACCGGCTCGGATCGGGAAGCCTGGCCTGACGCCGCCGGTCAGGTCAGTGCAGCCAGGTCAGGTAGCGGCCGAGGACGTTGCCGGGAATGAGCAGCGCGCCGGCCCAGATGAAGGCCGAGACCACGTTGGCGACCTGAAACTTCCATTGCGACATGCCGACCATGCCGGCGACCAGCGGCACCGAGGCGCGCAGCGGCCCGGAGAACCGGCCGATGAAGATGGCCCAGACACCCCATTTCTCGAAGAACGCATGGCCCTTCGGAAGCAGGTCGGGATGGCGCGAGAGCGGCCAGATCCGGCCGATGCCGTCCTTGAAATAGTATCCGACCCAGTAGGAGACGGCATCGCCGACAACGGCGCCCATCGCGGCAGCAATGAGGATCGGCCAGAACGGCAGGCCGCCGGCCCCGACCAGAGGGCCGAAGGCGACGATCATCGCCCAGGCCGGCACGACCAGCGACAGCACGGCGAGTGATTCGGCGAAGGTCAGGAGAAAGATGACGAGAGGCGCCCAGCCCTGGTTGGCCTTGACGAACTCGATGACGGTTGTGACGTAGCCTTCCACGGGATCCTCGGTTGACGGAGCGGCAAGCGAACCAAGACGATCGCCGGAGCGCGGTCAAGCGTCTGCCGGCGGCGATGCCGGCGCGACGCAGGGATCTTGCGGCCAACCGGCCGGCCGCTGCGGTGGACAAAGGCCGGTGGCCCTGTCGACGCGGGCCCGGGAAGGCGCCATAAGCGGTCCCGACCGGCGGAGAGACGCGACCCATGGACATGGCCCTGTTGCAGGCGAACGCACATCGCGTGCTGGACGACGCCACCATCCCGGAACTGCCGAACCACTATCGCGGCAAGGTGCGCGACAATTACGACCTGGCCGACGGCCGCCGCATCATCATCGCCACTGACCGGATCAGCGCCTTCGACCGGATCCTGGCCGCGATCCCCTTCAAGGGCGAGGTGTTGACCCAGACCGCCCGCTACTGGTTCGCCGAGACCGCGGACATTTGCCCCAACCACGTGATCGCCTATCCGGACCCCAATGTGGTGGTTGGCAAGCGCCTGACCATCCTGCCGGTGGAGATCGTCGTGCGGGGCTATCTTGCCGGCACGACCGGCACCTCCATTCTCACGCTCTACCGCAAGGGCCAGCGCCAGATGTACGGCGTGACCTTCCCGGACGGCCTGCGCGACAACGAGCGGCTGCCCGAGCCGATCATCACGCCGACCTCCAAGGCCTTCGACGGCGGCCATGACGAGCCGCTGACACCCGCGCAGATCCTCGACCAGGGGCTGGTGACGCCCGAGCAGTGGCAGATACTGACCCGCTACGCCCTCGCGCTGTTCGCCCGCGGCCAGCAGCGGGCCGCCGAGCGGGGGCTGATCCTCGCCGACACGAAATACGAGTTCGGCACCGACGAGACCGGTCGCATCGTGCTGGCCGACGAGATCCACACGCCCGATTCCAGCCGCTACTGGCGTGCCGACAGCTATCCGGCCCGCTTCGCTGCCGGCGAGAAGCCGGAGAGCTTCGACAAGGACTTCGTGCGCAACTGGGTGGTGGCGCGCTGCGATCCCTATACCGATCCGATTCCGGACATCCCGGCCGACGTGATCGTGGCGACGGCAGCGGTCTATATCGAGGCCTACGAGACCATTACCGGCCGGACCTTCGAGATCCGGCCGGAGGAAGGCCGGGTCATCGACCGCGTGCGGCGCAATCTTGCGGCCTACATGTGACGGGAGCGGCAAAGCGGCCGACGGCCGATCCCGAGAGATCCAGATCGGCGCCGTGGCCGTGTCTTGACGAATGACCATCGGCATCCCGGCCGATGCGCCTTGCGGAAAAGGCGGCGTCTGCAGGAACTACAAGCCTTGCACGCAAGAATGATATCCGGACAGTCGAATATATGCATATGGTATCGGGCAGGAATCGCGTACCGCAATTTCCCTAACGGCAGGGGCTCACCTTGGGGGATGGATGTCGTTGCGCCTGATCACGGACGATATCAGCCACGAGCAGAGGCTGAAGCTGGTCTATTCCGCCTGGATGCGCGCAGACGAGGCCGGTGTCGCCTCGATGTTCACCGAGGATTGCGAGTTCCAGCTCATGGGCAACCCGGTGCTCAATTCCCAGGCCGGCCTGCGGATTGGTCGTGCCGGCGTGCTGGAGGTGATGCGTTATTCGCACCGCCTCTTCCACATCCGCGAGTTCCTGATCGAGAGGATCATCGTGGACGGCGAAGATGCCGTTGTTCACTGGCATTCGTCGCTTGAAATCAGGCTCACGCGGCGTGTCATCGACAGCGAACGCTGTGACCTCGTCTCGTTTCGTGACGGCCTGATCCACACGATGAAGTGCTTCTACGACACAGCTTCCATGGCGATCGCGACCGGCCGCGCGCGGCCGGCCGTCGATCCGCTCGACTCGGTTCCGCGCCAGCGCGAGGCCTGAAGCCGGTCAATCCTCAAGAACCTGCTTGGAGGCAACGGTGGTGTCGGCATGGAGCCGATAGACCATCGGAACGCCCGTCTTGAGCTCCAGCGTCGGGATGGTCTTCTCGTCGAGCCGGTCGAGCACCATGGCAAGCGCCCGCAGCGAATTGCCGTGGGCGGTGACCAGCACCCGCTCGCCGCGCATCACGCGCGGCAGGATGTCCGCGACATAGAAGGGCAGCACGCGGGCCACCGTGTCCTTCAGACTCTCCCCGCCGGGCGGCGGCACGTCATAGGAGCGGCGCCAGAGATGCACCTGCTCGTCGCCATACTTGGCGGCCGTCTCGGCCTTGTTGAGGCCGGAGAGCTCGCCGTAGTCGCGCTCGTTGAGGTGCCAGTCGCTCACGGTGGGAAGGCCGGGCTGGCCGATCTCCTCCAGGATCAGGTCGAGCGTGCGCCGGGCCCGCGTCAGCGCCGACGTGAAGGCCATGTCGAAGCTGAGGCCGAGCGCCTTGAGCTGCCGGCCGGCCCGGCGCGCTTCCTCCACCCCCTTGTCGGTCAGGTCGGGATCCTTCCAACCGGTGAACAGGTTCTTCAGGTTCCACTCGCTCTCGCCATGGCGGGTGAGCACGAGAAGGCGTTCGGTCATGTCGGCTGGTTCCCGGATGATTGGATCAGAGGCCGAGGACATCGGCCATGGAATAGAGGCCGGGCGGCTTGCCGCGCGCCCACAGGGCGGCCTTGAGCGCGCCGCGGGCGAAGAGCGCACGGTCCTCGGCGTGATGGGCGAGCGCGATGCGCTCGGCGGGGCCTGCGAAGATCACCGAATGGTCGCCCACCACAGTGCCGCCGCGCAGGGCGGCGAAGCCGATATCGCCCCGCCGGCGGGGGCCGGTCTGGCCATCGCGGCCACGCGCGGAGCGTGCGCCGAGGTCGATGCCGCGGCCGGCAGCGGCCGCCTCGCCCAGCATCAGGGCCGTGCCCGAGGGGGCATCGATCTTGCGGTTGTGGTGCATCTCGACGATCTCGATGTCGAAATCCTCGTCGAGCGCGGCCGCAGCCTGCTTGACGAGCGCGGCGAGCAGGTTCACGCCGAGCGAGAAATTGCCCGACTTGACGATGGGCGCGATGCGCGCGGAGGAGGCGATGGCCTCGTTCTCCGCCGCCGTGAACCCCGTCGTGCCGCACACATGGATCTTGCGGTGCTTGGCAGCCAGCCCGGCAATCTCCACCGAGACCCGCGGAATGGTGAAGTCGACGACGACATCGGCCTGGGCCAGCGCCGCATCCGTATCGCTGGTGATCGGCACCAGGGCCCGGCCGGCGCCGGCCAGCAGGCCCGCATCCTCGCCGAGGGCCACGTGACCTTCCGGTTCGGTTGCACCGGTCAGCTTGAGGGCGGCGGTCTCCTGGACCAGACGGACGAGCGTGCGCCCCATGTGGCCGGCCGCCCCGGCAATGAGAACGCGCATCTCGGACATGGGCCTTGCCTCTCCCCGTCGCACAGGTTGCGCCTCCTAGCAGGGCCGGCCGGGCTTGGAAAGCCGGTGGCGGCCGTCAGCCGCGGGCATCGTAGGCGAGGACCGCGTCCAGAAGGACCTGCGCGCCGGCCGCGCAGTGGTCCTGGGTGGCGCTCTCCGCCTCGTTATGGCTGAGGCCCTCGGCGCAGGGCACGAAGATCATCGCGGTGGGACAGACGCGCGCCGTGTACATGGCGTCGTGACCGGCTCCGGAAGTGATCTCGCGGGCCGGCACGCCCAGCTTCTCGGCCGCCTTGCGGACGAGGTCGATGCAGGTGGCATCGAAGGGCTGGGCCGGCGAGTCCTGGAGCGGCTGGATGTCGGCGACCGCCTTGTGGCGGGCCGCTGCCTCCATGATGACGGCCTTGATCCGCTCCACCATCTGACCGAGCACCTCGTTGCTCGGATGGCGGGTGTCGAGCGTGAACTTGACCGTGCCGGGCACGATGTTCGGTGAGCCCGGCTCGGCGGAGACGATGCCGATGGTGGCCATGCCCGGCGCATGGTCGAGGGCGATCTGGCGGATGGTGACCGCCGCCTCGGCAAAGGCGGACAGCGCGTCGCGCCGGTAGGTCATGGGTGTGGTGCCGGCATGGCTTTCGCGGCCGGTGATCTGGCAGGTGAACCACTTGATGCCCTGGATGCCGGTGACGATGCCGATGGTCTTGGCCTCCTCCTCCAGCACCGGGCCCTGCTCGATGTGCAGCTCGAAATAGGCCTGGAAGCCGATTGCCCCCGGGGCCTCGGTGCCGCGGTAGCCGATGGCTTCCAGGGCCTCGCCCTGGGTGATGCCGTCGCGGTCGCGCACGGCGTCCATCTGGGCCTGGCTGTAGACACCGGCATAGACCGCCGAGCCGACCATGGACGGGGAGAAGCGGGCGCCCTCCTCGTTGGTCCAGTTGACGAGGGCGATCGGCGCGTTCGTCTCGTAGCCGGCCTGGTGCAGCGTCTTCAGCACCTCCAGCCCACCCAGCACGCCGAGAACGCCGTCGAACTTGCCGCCGGTGGGCTGGGTGTCGAGATGGCTGCCCATGGCGATCGGCTTGCGGGCATTGTCCCGGCCGGGCCTGACCGCGATCATGTTGCCGGCGGTATCGATATGCACCGTGCAGCCGAGCGCCTCGCATTCGGCGCGGAACCAGTCGCGCACCCGGCGGTCCTCGTCGGAGAGGGTCAGGCGGCGGATGCCGCCCTTGGGCGTTCCGCCGATGGTCGCGGTCTCCATCAGCATGTCCCACAGGCGGCGGCTGTCGATGGTCAGGTTGGGGAGCATGGTGGTCCTCGATGGGCTGCGCCTGTCGGCGGCCGGTCTGTCCGTCAGGGGGAAGGCGGACATTTTCACCCGCGGGCCGGCAAGACAAGAGCACCCGCCTCATGGCGCCCGTGACGATCCCGGTGGGCAGTCCGGCGGGCCCGCGGGCGTGTCAACCGCGCGTTAACCATGGGAGCCGCCTTATCTTGGCCGTGTTCGGGCTCTTTTGAGAAGGCCGTCCTCCAGACCAAGGGACCGATGTGCCGCGATCCCGGCTTGCCCTGATCCTGATTGCCCTGCTGGCGCTCGCAGGGCCCGCGCAGGCGCACCCGCATGTCGAGGTGCAGACCGCGGTCGAGCTCGTTCACGACGAGAGGGGCCAGGTCGTGGCGCTGCGTCATGCCTGGACCTTCGACGAACTCTATTCCAGCTTCGCCACCCAGGGGCTCGATGCCAATCGCGATGGCGTCTTCAGCCGGGAGGAGCTGGCCGAGCTGACGCGCGTGAATGTGGAACATCTCGGCCAGCAGCGCTTCTTCACCGTGATGCGCCACGACCGCCGGCATGTGTCCTTCGCCGAAGTGCGGGATGCCTGGTCGGAGGTGGTCAATGGAAGGCTGGTGCTGCACTTCACGGTGCCGCTGGCGACACCGTTCCGGGCGGGCGGGCGGCCGCTCACTCTGCAGGTCTATGATCCGGACTATTTCGTTGCCTTCGTTCCGGCCGATGGCGAACCGCTGCGCCTGGTGGCCGCTCCCCAGGGATGCCGGCTCGACTATGCGCCGCCCCGCGGCGGCGACCGTCCGGCCAGCACGCTGTCGGAGAGCTTTTTCCAGGCGCTCGGCCCCGGCGCCAATTTCGGCCAGCAGTTTGCCGGCCTGTTCACGGTGACCTGCCCGTGAGGCTGCCATCCGCGCGCATGCCGGCGGGGCTCCTGGGCCTCGCACTGGCGCTGCTGTTTGCAGGACTGGGCGCTGCCCTCGCCCAGGCGCCGCCTTCGGCCTTCGGCGGGGCCGCCCGGCCCCCCGCGCCCGACGGGCTGGTGGGCTGGATCATCGCCGAACAGGCCCGGTTCTACCGGCAATTGTCCCAGGCTGTGCGGTCCATCCGCGCGGGCGAGGCCGGCGCCATGGCAAGCCTCATCGGCGTGTCGTTTCTCTATGGCGTCTTCCATGCCGCCGGTCCCGGCCACGGCAAGGCGGTGATCTCCTCCTACATCGTTGCGACCGGCGATACCGTGAGGCGCGGCGTCGTGCTGGCGGCATTGTCCTCGCTGGTCCAGGCGCTGACCGCCATCGCGCTGGTCGGCTTCCTCGCTGCCCTGATCGGCACGACGGCGCGCACCATGAGCCGGATGGTCAACTGGGTGGAGATCCTCGCCTATGGCCTGATCGTCGCGATCGGCATCCGCCTCCTGTGGCAGAAGGGCCGGGCTTTCCTCGCCCGGCTGAGTGCCTGGCGCGATGGCCGGGCGGTGGCGGGGATGGGCTGCGACGACACCTGTGCCCATCTGCCGGTCGCCGAGCAGGTGGCCCGCGTGCATTCGTGGCGCGAGGCTCTGGCCATCATTGTGTCGGTCGGCCTGAGGCCCTGCACCGGTGCCGTGCTCGTGCTGGTCTTCGCGCTGTCGCAGGGCATCGTCCATGCGGGGGTTCTCGCGACCTTCGCCATGGCTGCCGGCACGGCGGTGACGGTGGCGGCCATCGCCGCCTTCGCCTCGGGAGCCAAGGCGCTGGCGCTGCGCTTCGCCAGCCCGAGGCCGGGCCTTGCGACGCTGGCGCTGAGTGCGGTGGAGGTGGCTGCGGCCGCCGCGGTTCTCCTCTTCGGCGTGGCCCTGCTGACCGGCTATCTGGCCGTCGAACGCATGATGCCGTTCTGACCGGGCGCCGGTCCGCCGGCCCTTCTGCCGCCCGGCCAAGGCGCCACGAAAAAGGGCCCTCCCGGAGGAGGGCCCTGAGGTGGACTGCCATGCGATGCGCGCGGGAGGAACGCGCCTATCGGCCGCCGGCCGATCTCTTGTCCCGGCGCCGGTCGACGACGGGCTGGTAGGCAATGCGGGAATGATAGGTGCAGTAGGGCACGCCGGTCGCCGACCGGGCGCCGCAATAGCGGAAATCCTCCTTGCCGGGATCGCCGATCGGCCAGCGGCAGGAATAGTCCTTCAGCTCCATGATCGTGCAGCGCTCGCCCATCGGAACGACATTGTCCGTCTCGGGCAGCGGGGCGGCCTCGACCTGCGGCAGCGCGACCGGCGCGGGCCGCGGCTTGAAGGCCAGGTTCGAGCGCGAGGCGGGCATGGAGGGCCGGGGCGGCGCCGAGGGCGCGGTGCGCGGCGCCTTGCGGGTGCGCGGCGTGGCGGTGGAGGTCGGTTTGGCCCGGCCGGACAGGCCCAGGCGGTGAACCTTGCCGATGACGGCATTGCGCGTCACCGATCCCAGTTCGCTGGCGATCTGGCTGGCACTGAGGCCATCGTTCCAGAGCTTCTTCAGGATCTCGACCCGCTCGTCAGTCCACTGCAGCTGCTGCATGCTGTCTCCTCCGGGGTGTCGCGCTGCGACCCGGTCGCAGGAATCCGAAGTCCCGCGGCAGCCCCGTCCGGGCCGCCGCGTGGACGCCGATACGCCTGAGAGTGAGGTCCGCCGCACGAGATGTCGTATGCCGACGGCCGGACACTACGCTATCGATTGAATCGGGCGCAAGAGTCGGCGGAATCCCGAAACCGTTTTCCCCAGCAGGTTCCCGGGGCCGGCGAATCCATCCACAGGCCCCCGCTGATCTGGTGCAGCCGATGAATGAGTCTTGCCAAGACCTTAACGGCGGTGTGCTTTTTGAGTCACGCTCTCGTCTTGTTTTCACGTCCCTTCAAGCCTCGTCCGATGTGATGCCTGCTGTCGCGCCCCGGCCCTAG
Organism: Phreatobacter sp.; assembly: GCA_046295035.1. Taxonomy (GTDB): domain Bacteria; phylum Pseudomonadota; class Alphaproteobacteria; order Rhizobiales; family Phreatobacteraceae; genus Phreatobacter. Next base: position 12,440 of record JBKBOA010000052.1, on the reverse strand, counting down.
GCATGTGGTCTCGTTCAAGCCGGTTGGAGGCTCGCCATGTCCGTCCCGTCGCAATCGGAGACCCTCACCTGCACCGGTGCCGGGGGTGCGCCGCTGGCCGGCACCTTCACCCGTCCGGCCGGAACCGGGCGCGCACCCGCCCTGCTGCTGATCCAGGGCAGCGGCCCGACCGATCGGGACGGCAACCAGCGCCCGCACCTGGTTTCCGATCTTCTCAAGGACACGGCAGACCTTCTCGCCGGCCTCGGAATCGCCTCCCTGCGCTATGACAAGCGCGGCCTGGGCGCCGTGGCCGGCACGCTCCCGGCCGATCCGCAGATGCTTCAGGAGTTCGTCCGCTGGGAGCATTTCATCGGCGATGCCGAGGCCGCCTTCGGCGTGCTGCGCGCTCATCACGGTGTGGATGCCGGGCGCGTCGGCCTTCTCGGGCACAGCGAAGGGGGGGGCTGATCGCCCTCGATCTGGCCGCCGCTGGACGGGCGAGGCCGAAGGCGCTCGTGCTGGCGGCGACGCCCGGCCGCCCGCTCGCCGCCCTGCTGCGCGACCAGCTCGGCCGCATGGCCCGCGGGCAAGGTGCGCCTCCGTCCGTGATTGCGGCCATTCTCGATGACAATGACCGGATCATCGCCCATCTGATCGAGACCGGGCAGTATCCGGCGCAGATCCACCCGGGCCTTGCGGCGCTCTACCCGGCCTATCTCCGGCTGTTCTGGCGGTCGATGGCGGCGCTGGACCCTGTGGCGCTGGCCCTGCGCTGTCCCGGGCCGGTACTGGTGATCGGCGGCGAGCGGGACGTCCAGGTGTAGCCGGAGCGCGACCTTGCGGCGCTGGCCAAGGGCCTCGGCCGCCGGACCGACCCTGATGCCTCACACCGCCTGGTGGTCCTGCCGGGTGCCAGCCACAATCTGAAGCCGGTGGCGGGCGACGAGCCCGGAGTGACCGGGCCCCTGCACGAAGGCTATGCGGCGGCTCTTGCCGGCTGGCTCGCGCAGATCGGGTGGACCTGATCGGCCGCGGCCCTGCCGCATCCCTGGTTCCGTCATGGCTCCGTCATGTCATCCTGCCGTCATCAAGCATCGATACTTCCAGATATATGGATGATATCGAGGCCATCGCCGCCCTCGCGGCTCTTGCCCAGCCGACGCGGCTTGCCGCCTTCCGGCTCTTGGTGACGAGTGCCCCGGAGGGCATCGCCGCCGGGGAACTCGCCCGTCGTGCGGAGGTGCCCCAGAACACCATGTCCGCCCATCTGGCGGTCCTCGCGCGAGCCGGGCTCGTCACCGGCGAACGCGAGGGCCGGTCAATTCTCTACCATGCCGATCTCGGTTGGTTCCGGGCGGTGATGCTGCATCTGGTCAACGACTGCTGCGGTGGCCATCCGGAAATCTGCATTCCCCTCGTCGAGAAGCTTGCACCCTGCTGTCCCGAGAAGGCCGAAGCGTCATGACCGACACCACACCGTCCCGCATCTACAACGTCCTGTTCCTGTGCACCGGCAACACGGCCCGCTCGATCCTGGCCGAGGCCATCCTGGCCCGCGACGGTGCCGGCAAGTTCCGGTCGTTCTCGGCCGGCAGCCAGCCCAAGGGCGTGGTCAACCCCTTTGCCCTGAAGGTGCTGGCTTCGGCCGGCTACCCGACCGAGGGGCTGCGCTCCAAGAGCTGGCAGGAATTCGCCGCCCCGGACGCGCCGGTGATGGATTTCGTCTTCACCGTCTGCGACAGCGCGGCGGGAGAGGCCTGTCCGGTCTGGCCCGGTCAGCCGATGACGGCGCACTGGGGCATCGAGGATCCGGCAGCGGTGGAGGGCACCGATCTCGTCAAGGAGGCGGCCTTCGTGGCGGCGTTCCGCTATCTGAAGAACCGCATCTCGGTGTTCAGCGCCCTGCCCATCGCCAGCCTCGACCGGCTGACGCTGAGCGCCAAGCTGAAGGCGATCGGCGGGCTCGAGGGGGCCAGCCAGTCCCTCCCGAAGGCCGGCTGATGGCCCGCTTCGATCTCAACCGCCGCCTGGCAGCCGAGGCGCTCGGCACCGCGCTGCTGGTGGCCACCGTGGTCGGCTCCGGCATCATGGCCGAGAGCCTGACGCGCGATCCGGCCCTGGCACTGCTCGGCAACACCCTGCCGACGGGGGCGATCCTCGTCGTGCTCATCACCATTCTCGGGCCGATCTCGGGTGCCCATTTCAACCCCGCGGTATCGCTGGTCTTCGCGCTGCGTGGCGATCTGCCCCGCGCCGAGGCCGGTGCCTATGCGGCGGCCCAGATTGCCGGCGGCATGGCCGGCACCGTGGCGGCGCATCTGATGTTCGGCCTCGAACCGCTCGCCCTGTCGATGAAGGTGCGCACCGGCGCCGCGCAATGGTTCGCCGAATGGGTGGCCGCCTTCGGCCTGGTGGCGACCATCCTCGCCGGCCTGCGCTTTGCGGCGGCCGCCGTGCCCTGGCTGGTCGGGCTCTACATCACGGCCGCCTACTGGTTCACGGCCTCCACGTCCTTCGCCAATCCGGCGGTGGCCATTGCCCGATCGCTCACCGACACGTTCTCCGGCATCCGTCCGCTGGACCTGCCGGGGTTCATCATCGCCGAACTGGCCGGTGCCGTCTGCGCGCTTGCCCTGATGGGCTGGCTGCTGGCAGGACCGGGTCACGCCCGCACGGCCGGGGAGCCTGCCGAATGACCGTCACGATCTACCACAACCCCGCCTGCGGCACCTCGCGCAACACGCTGGCGATGATCCGCGCCAGCGGCATTGAGCCCGTCGTCATCGAATATCTGAAGACGCCGCCGAGCCGCGACAAGCTGGAGGCGCTGATTGCGGCCATGGGGATCAGCCCGCGCGCGCTGCTGCGCCAGAAGGGCACGCCCTATGCGGAGCTCGGACTGGGTGATCGGGCGCTTGCCGACCCGGCGCTGATCGATGCCATGATGGCGCATCCGATCCTGATCAACCGCCCCATCGTCGAGACGCCCCGGGGCACGCGGCTGTGTCGACCGTCCGAAGTCGTGCTCGAGCTCCTGGAGACGCCGCCGGCGCGCTTTGTCAAGGAGGATGGCGAGGTCATCACCTGGCCGCCGGCGGTCGGCTGAGCGGCGGCCCGCCGACCTTGACTTTCCGCAGGGTCCCCCGCATAGATTTTCGCGCGCGCCGCCCTTCGGGGCGGCCGTTTTTTTCTGGATTTCCGGGAGTTTTCGACGGGAGGTCGAAGTGATCACGCCGCTGATGCCGAACTATGCACGGACCGAACTCGCCTTCGAGCGGGGTGAGGGCTGCTGGCTGGTGACGGCGGACGGGCGACGAGTGCTCGACTTCGGGGCCGGCATCGCGGTCAACTCGCTGGGCCATTCCCATCCCCATCTCGTCGAGGCGCTGACCGAACAGGCCAGGAAGGTCTGGCACGTCTCCAACCTGCATAACGTGCCGGAGGCAGAGCGGCTGGCGAGGCGCCTCGTCGAGGCGACCTTTGCGGACTCGGTGCTGTTCTGCAATTCCGGCGCGGAGGCCAACGAGGGCGCCATCAAGCTGGCGCGCAAGTATTTCGCCGTGCGCGGCGAGGAGAACTGCTTCCGCATCATCACCTTCGAGGGCGCGTTCCACGGCCGCACGCTGGCGACCATCGCTGCCGGTGGCCAGAAGAAATATCTGGAGGGCTTCGGCCCGAAGGTGGAAGGCTTCGACCAGGTTCCGTTCGGCGACCGGGCGGCGCTGGAGGCGATGATCGGGCCGGACACCGCCGCCCTGATGATCGAGCCGATCCAGGGCGAAGGCGGCTTGCGCGAGGTGCCGACCGAGGAGCTGCGCTACCTGCGCGAGCTGTGCGACCGGCATGGCCTCCTGCTCATCCTCGATGAGGTGCAGACCGGCGTCGGCCGCACCGGCAAGCTGTTCGCCTACGAGTGGGCGGGCATCAAGCCGGACATCATGTCGATTGCCAAGGGCATCGGCGGCGGCTTTCCGATGGGCGCCATCCTCGCGGTGGAGAGATGCGCCGCCGTCTTCACGCCCGGCACCCATGGCACCACCTTCGGCGGCAATCCGCTGGCGGCGGCCGTCGGCAATGCCGTGCTCGACGTGGTGCTGGCGCCGGGCTTTCTGGAGGAGGTCCAGCGCAAGGCCCTTGTGTTCAAGCAGAAGCTCGCCGGCCTCGTCGACCAGCATCCCAAGGTGTTCGAGGCGGTGCGCGGGGCCGGCCTGCTCACCGGCCTCAAATGCGTGGTGCCGAACACGGACGTGACGACGGCGGCGCGCCGCGAGGGTCTCCTGGTGGTGCCGGCGGGCGACAATGTCATCCGCCTGATCCCGCCGCTCATCGTCTCCGACGAGGAGATGGACCTTGCCGTCGGCATGCTCGACCGCGCGGCAAGGAACCTCGAGGCGCAGATGGTGAAGGGGGCGGCGGAGTGACCACCTCACCGAAGCACTTTGTCGACCTCGCCGATTTCGACGGGGCCGAGCTGAAGGCCATTCTGGACAAGGCGGGCGCGCTCAAGCGCGTCCGCCGCACGCCGGAGGCGACGAGGCCTCTCGCCGGCAAGGTGCTGGCCATGATCTTCGAGCGCCCCTCGACCCGCACGCGTGTCTCCTTCGACGTCGGCATGCGCGAGCTCGGCGGCGAGACCATCATGCTGACCGGCGCCGAGATGCAGCTCGGCCGGGGCGAGACCATCTCCGACACCGCGAAGGTTCTTTCCCGCTATGTCGACGCCATCATGATCCGCATGCTCGACCACAATGCGGTGCGCGAGCTGGCCAGTGCCGCCACCGTGCCGGTGATCAATGGCCTGACCAAGCTGTCGCATCCCTGCCAGATCATGGCCGACATCATGACCTTCGAGGAGAAGAAGGGACCGATCCGCGGCCGCACGATCGCCTGGACCGGCGATGCGAACAACGTGCTGGGATCGTGGATCCAGGCTGCTCCCCGCTTCGGCTTCAAGCTGAACATCGCCACGCCGGAGGATCTTGCGCCGCGCCGCGAGGTGATCGCGGCCGCCCAGCGCGAGGGCGGCGACGTGTCCTGGACCTCCGACCCCTACCAGGCTGTGGAGCGCGCCGATTGCGTCGTCACCGACTGCTGGGTGTCGATGGGCGACGAGGATGCGGGGCGACGGCACAACCTGCTCAAGGCCTATCAGGTCAACAAGCAGCTGATGAGCGCGGCGAACTCCGACGCCATCTTCATGCACTGCCTGCCGGCCCATCGCGGCGAAGAGGTCACCGACGAGGTGATGGACGGGCCGCAATCGGTCGTGTTCGACGAGGCGGAGAACCGGCTGCACGCCCAGAAGGGCATTCTGGCCTGGTGCTTCGGGGTCTGACGCCCGTCAGCCGCGCCGGCGGGGGGCCAGGGCCGGCCCGATCCGTTCTGCCGCCGCCCTGGCCGTGGCCAGGGCCCGGCCTGCGGCATGGCTGGCGCATGCCAGCGCCGCGCGCAGGGGGCTGAACGCCTCCGGTGCCCGGTAGGGCCGGAACTGCCCCTCCGGCTGGGCCAGCCGGTCGGCGAGGATGTGGTAGACCTGCAGATTGTGCGTCAGGCCCAGGTGGCTGCCGGCGACCTCCACGCTTTCCGACAGCGGTCCCGTCCTTTCAACACAGCATTGCCAGGCGCAGATTCCGTCCGTGCGGCTGAAGACCGCGGTGGTCGGCAGGGGCGGAGGCGTGGCAAGCCGGCCTCCCATATGCCGGTCGCAGCTGTCGATGCGCTGGCCGGATGCCCATTCATAGAGGCGCCAGGCGCGCGTGGCGCGCGGGTTGCCGGCGAAGGGGCTGCCCAGCGTGATCACCGAGCGGGTCAGGTGCGGGAAGGCCTTGGCGAGCTGGCGGGCATAGATGCCGCCGAGGCTCGTGCCGATCAGGCTGACCTTGCGGCCATGCCGGTCCGCCAGGCGGTTGAGCAGGGTGGCGAGGTCCGCCTCCAGCGTTCCGCGCGGTCCACGATTGACGCCGAGGCCCCAGCCATGGGCCGCATAGCCGCGGCCGCTCAGGAAGCGCCGCATGGCGCGCGAGCTCCAGTCGGATGTCAGCAGTCCGGGCATGACGAGAACCGGATGCCCGTCGCCGCCAGGCGCGTCGCGAAGGGTCCGGCGGGCCAGCGACAGGGCTGCCATCTCGGCCAGGAACCTCGGCTCCATCAGCGTCAGCACCAGCGCCGGCGGTGCCGGTGCGGCATGGTCGGCGACGGCGATCCGGTCAGGCCGGGCGAGGGCATGGCGGGTGGTGGCGGTCATGGCTTGCGATGCGATCCTGCATCCCCCCGGGGTTGCGATGGACGAACAATGCGCCGCCCCCTGTCATGGTTCCCCGGCGGGCCGCCGGCGGCCTGTTGCCGCCCTGTCATGCATGTGTCGTCCTGGCTCTTCTCTCGCGAACCATTCGAGGGTAAGAGACCCGCGACTTTCCTCACGGTTCCGGGGGTCCGCCATGGCCGCGCCGCGCACGCTCTACGACAAGATCTGGGACGACCATGTGGTCGAGCAGCAGGATGACGGCACGTGCCTCCTCTATATCGACCGCCACCTCGTCCATGAGGTGACCAGCCCGCAGGCCTTCGAGGGGCTGCGCACGGCGGGGCGCAAGGTGCGCGCGCCGCAGAAGACCCTCGCGGTGGTCGATCACAACATTGCGACCACCTCCGACCGCAAGTTCGGCATCAAGGACGAGGAAAGCCGCACGCAGGTCGAGGCGCTTGCGCAGAATGCGAAGGATTTCGGCATCGAATATTACGACGCCGCCGACATCCGTCAGGGCATTGTCCATGTGATCGGGCCTGAGCAGGGCTTCACCCTGCCGGGCACCACCATCGTCTGCGGCGACAGCCACACCTCCACCCATGGCGCCTTCGGCGCGCTTGCCCATGGCATCGGCACCTCGGAGGTGGAGCATGTGCTCGCCACCCAGACGCTGATCCAGAAGAAGGCGAAGAACATGCTGGTCCGCGTTGACGGACAGCTGAAGGAGGGCGTCACCGCCAAGGACATCATCCTCGCCATCATCGGCGAGATCGGCACGGCCGGCGGCACCGGCTCGGTCATCGAATATGCCGGCGAGGCCATCCGCTCGCTGTCGATGGAAGGCCGCATGACCGTCTGCAACATGTCCATCGAGGGCGGTGCCCGCGCCGGGCTCATCGCCCCGGACGAGAAGACCTATGCCTATCTGAAGGGCAAGCCCAAGGCGCCCAAGGGCATGGCCTGGGACATGGCCATGAAGTACTGGGAAACGCTCCACACCGACGAGGGCGCGCATTTCGACCGCACCGTGGTTCTGGACGCGTCCAACCTGCCGCCCATCGTCACCTGGGGCACGAGCCCGGAGGATGTCGTCTCCGTGCAGGGCGTCGTGCCGAATCCGGACGAGATCGAGGACGAGAACAAGCGCCTCTCCAAGTGGCGTGCGCTCGACTATATGGGCCTGACGCCGGGCACGAAGATCACCGACATCCGGCTGGACAAGGTGTTCATCGGCTCGTGCACCAATTCGCGCATCGAGGATCTGCGCGCGGTCGCCCGCGTGGTGAAGGACAAGAAGGTGGCTTCCACCGTCTCCGCCATGATCGTGCCGGGCTCGGGCCTGGTGAAGGAGCAGGCCGAGCAGGAAGGCCTGGACGTGATCTTCAAGGCGGCGGGCTTCGAGTGGCGCGAGGCGGGCTGCTCGATGTGCCTTGCCATGAACCCGGACCGCCTTCAGCCGGGCGAGCGCTGCGCCTCCACCTCGAACCGCAATTTCGAGGGCCGGCAGGGCTACAAGGGCCGCACCCACCTCGTCTCGCCGGTAATGGCGGCCGCGGCGGCCATCGAGGGTCATTTCGTCGACATCCGGACCTGGGGCTGACGCGGATCCGGGTCTGACCGATCGTCAGGATCTGTTCCGCGCGGGCCGCAGTGTGCCCGTGCCGATCAGAGGAAGCCGACCGACCGGGCCACGCCTGCGAGGTGGGTGGTGCAGCGCTTCCATGCGCCGGATCTGGCCGAGCATGTCGACGACGAACAGCGTCAGCGTGAAGGCGAGCGCCAGTCCGGTCACCAGCACGAGGCCGATCAGGAGAGGCTCGCTGACCAGGGCCTGGGCGATGGACGGCGCGGCGAGGCTCGATGCGGACATGGCCGCCTCCTCGGGGTTCGACTGTGTTCCATCTGATGCTCCGGCGGGCGTTCCGGCCGGGACCGTCGTCGCCGATACAACGTTCCATGAGGATGAGACGTTCCGGGGCGTCCTCCGGTTCGATCCCCGGCGCCCGCGGCAGGCCGCATCGTGACGCCAACGGCCCCCGCCCGTGTGCGGGCAGGGGCCGGACCGGCGATCAGCAGAGGCCGGCGGCCCGCGGGCGCGGGTGGCAGACATAGCCCGGATAGCCACCAGCGGTGGGCGCCTGCGGGTTCAGGCCGGCGAGCAGGCCGCCCTGAGGGTTGCGCCAGCGTCCGCGACGGGGCATCGGATCCGGGCCGTTGCCGCCCCCGGACACCATGGCGCGGCGCGAGACATGGCCGTGGTGCAGCCGCCAGGCACCCTGGCCGTTGCCAATTCCGGGGTCGATGGGGCGGTGCGGGCGCTGGCCGTTGCCGATGCCCGGGTCGATCGGGCGGAAGCCGCCCGGCTGTCCGCCCGGGGCGCGGACGGTGAGAGCCTCGGCCTTGCCGGCGGCAGCGAGCAGGGCAAGGGCGGGAAGGGCGAAGAGGCTCGCCCGGCGCATGGCGTCGATGGTCATGGAGGGGTCCTGGATCCCGGTCGGGAGGGTTGGAGTCGGGGTGGGGTCGGCCCAGGCTCCGTCGTGGCGGCGGCGCGGACACGGGTCTCGAGGCTTTCAGTCGCGGGCGGCCGCGATCCGGTTCAATGCGCCGCGAACTTTCGTCTGCGCATGGCCGGCGGCGGCCCGTCCGCCGGCCCCTTCGTCAGGCCCTGGCCAAGGCGGGACTTCGCCTTCGCCATTGTCTTGCCTGTTTTGGCCCTAGATTACCTCCGCGAGGCGGGGGCGTCGTGCGATTGGCAGATCCAAGAGGTCGGTTGCTGGTCCGGGCTTCGTCGGGGCTCCTTAACCCGATGTTAACCATGATCTTCGAAAGCTGGCCGGCAAGGCCGGCGCGCCGCTCCCCGGGATTGGTCCTTGATGATGTCGAGTTTCGCGATGCGCTTCCGCAAAGTCCTGTCGGTTCTGGCCCTTGCGGGCCTCGCCCTGCCCATGGCCGCCGAGGCCCAACAGAGGCGACCGGCCGCGGCCGGCGGCCAGCAGCAGGGCGCGGCGGTGGCCCAGTTCGGCGACTGGGGCGTGTTCACCTCCACCACGCCGCGCGGCAAGGTCTGCTATGCCGCGTCCCAGCCGAAATCGCGCATGCCGGCCAACCTGCAACGCGATCCCGCCTATTTCTTCCTCACCTCGCGTCCCGGTGAGAATGTCCGCAACGAGGTTTCGCTGACCCTCGGCTTCCCCCTGCGCGGCGATGCCACCGTCACCATCGGCAGCGCCAATTTCGTCATGTACACCCAGGCCACCGGCGCCTGGATCAAGAACGCCTCCGAGGAGGGGCGCATGGTCCAGGCCATGCGTGCCGGCTCGCAGCTGACCGTGCGCTCCACCTCGCAGCGCGGCAATGTCACCACCGACACCTATTCCCTGTCCGGCCTGAGCCAGGCCCTCGACCGCGTGGCGCAGGAATGCCGCTGAGGCCGGCGGGACTCGCCGCCGCCTTGATGACCTTCGGGGCGCTGACAGCCCCGGTTTGCAGCCAGCCCCTGACCGGCCGGAACGACATCATCGCCAGCCACGGCCCCTGGCGCGCGGTGGTGGCAGAAACCCATCGCGGCCGGGTCTGCTACGCCGCCGGCTCGCCGCAACACCGCGAACCGGAGGGGGTCGTGCGCGGCCGGGGCTTCCTGTTCGTCACGACCCGGCCCGGCGACCGGGTCCGCGACGAGATCTCGGTCGATTTCGGCTTCGATCTGGCCGGCCAGCCGCTGGTCGCGATCGGCGATCGCCTGTTCGCCTTCGCCATCGAGGGGCAGACGGCGTGGATCCGGCAGGCCTTCGAAGAGGCGCGCATGGTTGCCGCCATGCGCAAGGCCGGCAAGCTGACCATCCGCTCGGTCTCGGCCCTCGGCGAGGAGACCGTCGATACCTATTCCCTGGACGGCTTCGGCCCGGCGCTGGATGCGGCCCGCCGGGCCTGCGCAGCCGAGGGCAGCTGAAAGCTGCGGGGCTGCGAAGCTGGCCCGACCATGCTATAGGCGCGGGCTTCCACGAGGACCCGCCGCACCGATGCCTACCCCCGATCTCGCCCAAGCCCGGCCTGCCGCCGTGCCCGGCTCCGCCCCGGCGCCGGACAAGCCTTCGCTGGTCGGGCTCGACCGGGCAGGGCTGAAGGCGGCCCTCATCGCCCTCGGCGTGCCGGACCAGCAGGCACGCATGCGGGTGGCCCAGATCTGGGGCTGGATCTACCAGCGCGGCGCGCGCTCCTTCGAGGACATGACCAATGTCTCCAAGGATCTGCGGGCCCGGCTTGCGCAGGCCCATACGCTCGATCGGCCGGAGGTGGTTGTCGAGAAGGTCTCGGCCGACGGCACGCGCAAGTGGCTGATGCGCATTCCACCTTCGGTGCCTGGCGAGCGGTGGCACGAGATCGAGACCGTCTATATCCCCACCCGCGACCGCGGAACGCTCTGCATCTCGAGCCAGGTCGGCTGCACGCTGTCCTGCTCGTTCTGCCACACCGGCACGCAGAAGCTGGTGCGCAACCTCACCGCCGCCGAGATCGTCGCGCAGGTGGTGGTTGCCCGCGACCGGCTTGGCGACTGGCCGGGCGAGGAGCCGCCCGAGGGGGCCTTCGTGCCGGACGACGGCGGCCGGTTCGTGTCGAATGTCGTGCTGATGGGCATGGGCGAGCCGCTCTACAACACCGACAACGTCATCGCGGCGCTGAAGGTCATGCTCGATCCGGACGGCCTGCAGTTCTCCAAGCGACGCATCACGCTGTCGACCTCGGGCGTCGTGCCGGAGATCGGGCGCGTCGGCGCCGAGACCGGCGTCTCGCTCGCCATCTCGCTGCATGCCGTGACCGACGAGCTGCGCGACGAGCTGGTGCCGCTCAACCGCAAATATCCGATTGCCGAGCTCCTGGAGGCGTGCCGGACCTATCCGGGCGTGTCCAATGCGCGTCGCATCACCTTCGAATATGTCATGCTCAAGGGCGTCAACGATTCCATCGACGACGCCAGGCGGCTGGTGCGGCTGCTCAAGGGCATCCCCGCCAAGATCAACCTGATCCCGTTCAATCCGTGGCCCGGCTCGCGCTACGCATGTTCCGACTGGGAGCAGATCGAGCGCTTCTCCGAAGTGGTCTTCGAGGCCGGCTATTCCTCGCCCGTCCGCACCCCGCGCGGCCGTGACATCCTGGCCGCCTGCGGCCAGTTGAAAAGCGAGACCGAGCGCCTGCGCGCGAAGGAACGTGCCGCGCTCATGTCCAAGGCGGAGCAGGATGCCTTCCGCGCCATGACCATGGTGGACTGAGGGCGCGTCCCTCCGCTGCCCTGTCTGCTTGACCCCTGACCGGTGGCAGTGGTCAGCTTCGACACAACCGGCTGCCAGACCGGTCATGCCAACAATCCGGGAGGAACTCATGTCATCCGTTCGCTGCGCCGCGGCCGCGGTTGCGCTTGCCGCCGCCTGCACCCTGGCCATCCCCTCCGTCACCGCAGCCCAGCCGGGGCCGGGCGGCCGCTTCGAGCGTGACAGTGAACGCGGGCCCCGCTTCGAGCGGGACATCGATGGCCGGCGCGGTCCCGGGCGGTTCGAGGGCCGTCGCGGCCGCGAGGACACGGTGATGGGCCTCTCCCGCGAGCGGCTCGCCCGCATCGGGCCGGTCATGCTGGAACAGGTCGAGCGCGGCCAGTTTCCCGGCGCGGTGACGCTGATCGCCCGGCGCGGCCGCATCGTGCATTTCGAGGCGCACGGCTTCCGCGACGCGGCCAAGACGCAGCCGATGACGCGCGACACGCTGTTCCTGCTTGCCTCGATGACCAAGCCGATCGTCTCCACGGCTGCGGTCATGCTGATCGAGCAGGGCCGCATGAAGCTGTCCGACCCGATCGTGACCTGGCTTCCCGAACTGCGCGAACTGAAGGTCGAGGTCCGCCGGACCCAGCCGGATGGCACCACGACGACCGAGGATGTCGTGCTCGCGCGGCCGATCACCGTGCAGGACCTGCTGCGCCACACCTCCGGCTTCTTCTATGCGTCGTCGGTGCGCTCGCCCCGGCTCAAGGAGCTCTACGAGCAGCAGAACATCGAGGGCATGCGCGGCAACATCACCAGCGAGGAGATGCTGCGCCGTCTCGGCCAGATCCCGCTCGCCCACCAGCCCGGCACGACCTTCGAATATTCGATCTCCACCGACGTGCTCGGGCTCCTGCTGGAGCGTGTCACCGGCAAGCGGCTGGACGTGCTGATCAGCG
>JBKBOA010000051.1:0-26931 GCA_046295035.1 Phreatobacter sp. | reverse complement strand
GCCTATTCCGGCCATGCCGACCGGGGCGAGCTTCTGGCCTGGCTGAAGGAGCGCCGGCCGGTGCGCGGCGCCGTGGCCCTGGTCCATGCCGAGGAGAAGGCGATCGAGGCCTTTGCCCCGCTTGTCGGGGCCGAGGTGGCACCCGCACGCGTGCTGGCGCCCCATCTCGACGATGTCATCGAGGTCCGCGCCGATGCCGTCCGCATCGTCGAGGCGGCGCGGCCCGCGCGCCTGCCGGCCGACCGGGTCGGCGGCCTCGACTGGAACAACGATGCCACCGCCTTCCTGCTCGACCTCTACGACGCGCTGGGCAAGGCGGCCGACGACCGGGCGCGCCGGGTCATCCTGCGCCGGCTGAAGCGCGCGCTGGAGGCCGGCGACTAGGATCCCTGTCAGGCCGCCAGGGGCGTCGCTCGCCGCTCCGCCCGCCAGGCGGCGAGCTGGGCGAGGCCCGCCGGAACGGCCAGCGCGATGCCGATGACCGTCGGCCAGGGGAAGGGCGCCATCAGCAGCAGGCCGGACAGGCCGAGCGTCAGGCGCTGCCACCGCGGCATCCGGACCAGCGCAAAGCCCGAGAGTGCGGCGGCCAGGACGAAGACGCCGAGCGCGCAGCCGAGGAAGGCGAACAGGAAGCTCGACCAGGTGAAGGCCTTGGTGACGAGGAGCATGGCAGGGGCCGCGACGAAGACGAAGGGCACCAGCGCCTTGGCCAGGCCGAGGCGGAAGGCGGTGTTGCCGGTCCTGAACGGATCTGCGCCGGCCATGCTGGCGGCAGCATAGGCGGCGAGCGCCACCGGTGGGGTGATGTCGGCGAGCACGCCGAAATAGAAGACGAAGAAATGGGCGACGATCGGCTCGACCCCCAGGAGCGCCAGGGCGGGGGCCGCCACGGTCACCATGATGATGTAATTGGCCGTGGTCGGCACCCCGCAGCCGAGCAGGATGCAGACGATGGCGGTCATCACCAGGGTGAAGAACAGGGTCAGGCCCTTGGGCTCGTAGGCCCAGGCCGGCAGGAGGCCGCCGACAAGGCCGGCAAGGTCGCCGGCAAAGCTGGTCACGATGTTGGAGATCTTGAAGCCGACGCCGGTCAGCGTGACCACGCCGACAATGATGCCGACAGTCGCCGCCGCCGCACCGACGGCGATGGCGTATTTGGCGCCGACCACGAAGGAATCGGCCATGTCGGCAAGGCGCAGACGGCCCTCGGCATCGCGCATCAGGAAGGCGGCCGAGACGGCCGCGCAGCCGGCGAGAATGGCGATCGTCGCCCAGCCCGTGGAGAGCAGCCCGCCGGCCACCGCTGCGACGATCGTCGCCAGGAGGCCGACCGCCACCAGCGGATTGCGGTTGGTCAGTCCGACCAGCACGCAGGCCGTGATGCCCCAGAACGCGGCGAGATAGGGCGTGAAGCCGGAGAACAGCACGATCAGCAGCACGATCAGCGGAATGGCGGTCGGCCAGTCGCGCGCCAGCACCTCGCGCGCCTTGGGCAGCTCCTCGACCGGGATGCCCTTCATGCCGTTCTTCTTGGCCTCGAAATGGACCTGCCAGAACACGCCGAAGAAGTGCATGGCCGCCGGCACCGCCGCTGCCAGCACGATCGACTGGTAGGGCATGTTGAGGAACTCGACCATCAGGAAGGCGGCGGCCCCCATGATCGGCGGGGTGATCTGGCCGCCGGTCGAGGCGGTCGATTCCACGGCGGCGGCGAAGTGGCGCGGATAGCCGAGGCGCATCATGGCGGGAATGGTCAGCGAGCCGACCGTCACCGTGTTGGCGATCGAGGAGCCGGAGATCATGCCGAAGCTGGCCGAGCCGAAGATCGCCACCTTGGCCGGCCCGCCGGCGTAGCGGCCGGCAAAGGACGAGGCAAGGTCGATGAACAGGCGGCCAAGCCCGATGCGCGTCGCCAGCACGCCGAACAGCACATAGTGGAACACGTAGGTGGCCACCACGCCGAGGGCGACGCCATAGATGCCGTTGCTGGTCAGATAGAGGTGGTTGACCACGGCCGACCAGGAATTGCCGGGATGGGCGAGGATGCCCGGCAGGGACTGGCCATACATGGCATAGAGCATCAGGCAGATGGCGATGATCGGCAGCGGCCAGCCGACGCTGCGGCGGGTCGCCTCCAGGAGCACGACGATGGCGATGGTGGCCATGACCACGTCGATGACCAGGGGATTGCCCACCCGGAACGCCAGATCGTCGTAGATCCACGGCACGTAGAGGCTGGCCACCACCGCCCCGGCGGCCAGCAGCCAGTCGTGCCAGCCAATGCCGGCCGGGGCCAGCCAGGAGGCGCGCGGCTCGGCATGCAGGCCGCGCTTCAGCAGCGGGAAGACGAGGAAGATCAGTCCCAGCACGAAGGCCATGTGAATGCCGCGATGGGTCGTCTCGCGCAGCAGGCCGAAGCCGGCCGTGTAGTAGTGGAAGGCCGAGAGCGCGAAGAGCTGTCCCGCCACCAGCCAGGCCGCAAAGGGCAGCAGCGGGCGGAAGCGGACCTCGGGATCGAACTCCTCCTCCAGCTTCTGGATCTGCGCGGCGTCGGCGGCTTCTGCCTTCATCGGGTAACGTCCGTCGTGGTCCGGCTGCTGCCGGCATCGCAAGCACAAAGGGCCGCGCGGCTGGCGCGCGGCCCCGGTCTCAGGGTCGCCGGGCGGCTCAGCCCATCAGGCCGGCTTCCTTGTAGAAGCGCTGGGCGCCGTCATGCAGCGGGATGCCGAGGCCGGCGAGCGCGGTCTCCTTGCGGATCGCCTTGCCCTTGGCATGGCCGGCATCGAGCAGCGCGCGGGTCTTGTCGCTCCACAGCGCCTTGGTCACCTCGTAGATGAGATCGGCCGGCATGCGGGTGGACGTCACCCACTGGGCGCCGACGGCCAGCGAGGTCACGCCCTTGACGTCCTTGTAGGCGCCGTCCGGGATCGTATCGACGAAGAAGAAGCGCGAAGCCTCCATGATCTTCTTCGCCGGCTCGCCGTCGATCGGCAGCAGTTCGATGCCGGTGGTGGCGGCCAGCTCGGTGACCGCCGCCGTCGGATAGCCGGTGGTGATGAAGAAGGCGTCGAGGCCGCCATCCTTCAGCTTCTCGGCAGAGGGGCCAGGCTTCAGGTTCTCCGCGCGATAGTCGCCGTCGCGCAGTCCGTAGCCGGCGAGGATGGTCTTGGCATTGATGATCGAGCCCGAGCCCGGCTCGTCGATGGAGACGCGCTTGCCCTTCAGATCGGCGATCGAGCGGATGTTGAGGCCCTTCTTGACCACCACATGCACGGTCTCCGGATAGAGATTGGCGATGGCCCGCAGGGATTCCACTTTCGGCCGGCCCTCATAGACGCCGGTGCCGGTATAGGCCCAGGTGGCCACATCGGACTGGCTGAAGCCCGATTCCATCGAGCCGCCGACAATGCCGTTGACATTGGCCACCGATCCGTTGGTGGCGACCGCCGAGGCATCGATGGTGTCCGAGGAGATGGCGTTGGCGATGAGGCCGCCCACCGGATAGTAGGTTCCGGCCGTTCCGCCGGTGCCGATCCGGAAGAACCGCTTGGTCTGGGCGGCAAGGCTGCCCGGCAGCACGAAGGCGCCGGCTGCGGCAAGGCCGCCCAGGATGGTGAACTGGCGACGGTCGAGGATCATGACACTTGCTCCATTTCCCTTTGCGGCGACAGACCGGCCGCACCGGCCCAGGCCGGAGGATTGCGACATATCAGCACATCATGGCGGGCAGGGCGAGACCCGCGTGCCGGGCGGGCGGCCCGGCATGTGGATGGCAGGCCGGCCCGCTAGTCCACCTTCCAGGGGAAGGTCCAGGTCTCGGTCAGCGCGCGGCTGCCGGTGCGCAGGAAGGCGCGCAGATTGGCCGTCTGGCCGGCCTCGCCCACCACGTCGATGCCGGCCCGGAAGCCGCGGGTCTGGCCATTGGGCACCAGGAATGTGCGGGTGATCTGGGCCTGGGTGGCGCTGGGCACGACCTGCACCAGGTCCGGCTGCGCCAGGTAATATTCGAGGTCACCGCCCACGAAGTCGATGATGAAGCGCGTGGCGTTGGGCGGCGGCTGCTCGCCGGAGCCGAGCGCCACGGGCCTGGTGCGGAACGTGTTGAGCGCATAGCCGCCGGGATGCAGCCGGGCCTCGTTCATGGTCGAGACCACGCGATAGGCAAAGGTGAGGGTCTGGCCCTGCTCGACCGCGCGGCTCGGCACCCAGTAGGCCACGATGTTGTCGTTGGTCTCGTCGCCGGTGGGGATCTCGACCAGCTCCACCCGGCCCTCGCCGAAGCCCTCGCGCGGCTCCACCCAGTAGCTCGGGCGCTGTTCGTAGGCGAGATCGAGATCCTGATAGTGCTCGAAGACGCGGTCGCGCTGCATCAGGCCGAAGCCGCGCACCTGCCGGTCGGTGAACTGCGAAACCTCGACCTGCCGCGGATTGCGCAGCGGCCGCCAGAGCCACTCGCCGGTGGAGGAATGGATCAGAAGGCCGTCGGAATCGTGCAGTTCCGGCCGATAGTCGTCGAAGAAGCGCCGGTCGTTCTCGGCGTAGAAGAACATCGAGGTCAGCGGCGCCACGCCGAGCTTGGGGATCGCCCGGCGCGGGAACAGGTTGCAATGCACGTCGAGCACGGTTTCCTGGGCGGGGAACACCGTGAAGCGGAAGGCCCCGGTCAGGCTCTCGCCGTCGAGCAGGGCCAGGATGGTGCAGTGCTGGGCGTCCTGGGCCGGCGTCTCCACCCAGAACTCGCGGAACACCGGAAACTCCTCCTGCCCCGGTCCGGCGGTGTTGACCGCGATGCCGCGTGCCGAGAGCCCGTATTTCTGGCCGCGGCCGAGGAAGCGGAAATAGCTGGCGCCGAGGAAGGAGATGAGCTCGTCCTGCACCCTGGGGTCGTTCAGGGGATAATGGATGCGGAAGCCGGCAAAGCCGAGATCGACCGGCAGGGGACGCTCGAAGCGGTTGCGGCCATAGTCGAACATGGCCGCGGCATAGGGCACGGGGGTGGGGATGCCGTCGCGGACGACATTGACCACCACCGGGGTGCGATAGATGAAGCCGAGATGGAACATCTGCATGCGGAACGGGCCGCCGCCCTGTTGCAGCAGGGAGCGGTCGGCGCGGAAGCGCATGTCGCGATACTGGTCGAAGTTCATCTGGGCGAGCGGGGCCGGCAGCTCCGAGCGCGGCGCCTCGTAGGGCAGCGCGGCCAGGTCGCGCGCCCGCCGCACGACGTCCTCGTAACCGAAGCGCGCCTGCGGCTGTGCGGTCGGCGCCCCGGTCTGTCCCTGCTGCCCGTTCTGCGGGGCCTGGGCGAGGGCGCTGGCCGGCCAGGCAAGGCCGGCGGCGGCGATCAGGCGGATGGCATCGCGGCGGTCGAGGGAGGGCAGATACATGACACCTCGGCACGGATCGGGCGCGGCGCCGGTGACGCGCCGCGACAGCGACATGCGGCGTTCCGGTTGCCGGCGTCAAGGGGTGGGCCGGCGTGCATCGCAGACCGTCGCACGGCCGCCTTGCCCGGCTGCCCCCGGCTTGCCAGTGTGCGCGCCCTGACAGGGGAGGCTCGACAATGCCGGCGAGGAATCTGCTCGACATGACCGGCCGCGTGGCGCTGGTGACCGGCGCCGGCACGGGGCTCGGCGCCCGGTTCTGCGCGGCGCTGGCCGACCATGGTGCTGCCGTGGTGGCGGTCGCCCGCCGGGCCGACAAGGTGGAAGGCGTCGCCGACGCGATCCGCCGCGCGGGCGGGCGGGCGATGGCGGTGTCCGGCGATGTCACCGACACGGCCTCCATCGCCGCGGCCTTCGATGCCGCCGAGACGGCCTTCGGCACGGTCGATGCGGTGGTTGCCAATGCCGGCATCGCCATTGCCGGCCGGGCTGCCGAGATCACCGACGCGGACTGGCGCAGGACCATGGCCACCAATCTCGACGGCGTCTTCTACACCAACCGCGAGGCGGCCCAGCGGCTCCTGAAGGCCGGCCGGCCCGGCGCCATCGTCAACATCGCCTCGATCCTCGGCTACGGCGTCGGCAAGGGCAACGCGCCCTATGCCACCTCCAAGGCGGCGGTCATCCAGCTCACCCAGGCCCTGGCCCTCGAATGGGCGTTCAAGGGCATCCGCGTGAACGCCATCGCGCCCGGCTATGTCGTCACCGACATCAACCGCGAGTACCTGACCTCCGGCAAGGGCGCACAGATGACCCGCGAGATCCCGGTCGGCCGGTTCGGCCGGGAGGAGGATCTCGACGGCGCGCTGCTGCTGCTGCTGTCCGATGCCGGGGCCTTCATGACCGGCACCACCATCACGGTGGACGGCGGCCAGCGCATCGGCCTGCGCGGTTCCTGACCCCCAAGCCCCCAGCCCGGAGCTGTCGCCATGATCATCGACGAGCGCACCTATACCTGCCATCCCGGCAAGGTGAAGGCCTTCCTGGAGGTCTATGAGCGGCTGGGAAAGCCCATCCAGTGGCCCATTCTCGGCGATCCCATCGGCTTCTTCGTCACCGAGGTCGGCACGCTCAACCAGGTGGTGCATCTGTGGCGCTACGAGAGCATGGCCGACCGCGAGCAGCGCCGGGCCCGCCTCGCCCAGGCGCCGAACTGGGCGGACTATCTCGACGCGGCGACCCCGTTCCTCATCCGGATGGAGAACCGGATCCTGGTTCCCACCGCCTTCTCTCCGATGAAGTGATGCCTCCATGACCGAAGCGATGAACGGGGCCGAGAGCCTCGTGCGGACCCTTGTTGCCGGCGACGTGACGGTGAGCTTCACCAATCCCGGCACGTCCGAGATGCATTTCGTCGCCGCCCTCGACCGGGTGGACGGCATGCGCTGCGTGCTCTGCCTGCACGAGACCGTGACGACGGGAGCCGCCGACGGCTACTGGCGGATGACCAACAGGCCGGCCTCCACCCTTCTCCATCTCGGGCCGGGGCTCGGCAACGCGCTCGCCAACCTGCACAACCTCAAGCGCGCCCGTTCGGGTGTCGTCAACATCGTCGGCGAGCACGCGACCTATCACCGCCAGCATGATGCGCCGCTCACCTCGGACATCGAGGGCATTGCCGGCACCATGTCGCACTGGGTGCGAACCTCGATGTCGGCGAAGGATGTCGCCGCCGACGGCGCCGAGGCCATCGCGGTCGCCCGCCAGGCGCCGGGCCGGATCGCCACCCTGATCCTGCCGGCCGATACCGCCTGGAACGAGGGAACCGGACCGGTCGCGGTCGCGGCTCCCTCCGCTCCGCCGAAGGTTGCGGAGGATGCGGTCGAGGCCGCCGCGAAAGCCATCGAGGCCGGCGGCACCTCGGCGCTGATCGTGCTCGGCACCCGGGCGGTGCGGGCGAAACCGCTGGAACATGCCTCCCGCATCGCGGTGAAAACCGGCGCGAAGATCCGTGCCGAGGGCTCCAATGGCCGCGTCGAGCGGGGCGCCGGACGCGTGGCCATCGAGCGCGTGCCCTATCCGGTCGATGTCGCGCTGGCCGCCACCAGGGGCACGACCCACCTGATCCTGGTGGGCGCGAAGGCGCCGGTCGCCTTTTTCGCCTATCCGGGCAAGCCCTCGCTGCTCTACCCGCCGGACGCCGAGGTGGTGACGCTGGCCGCGCCCGGCGAGGATGCCGAGGATGCGCTGGCGCGCCTCGCCGATCGCCTGGGGGCGTCGCGCGAACAGCCCGTGCTCAACGCGCCGCGCCGGCCGGAGCTGCATCGCGGCCGCCTGACCCACGAGGCGATCGCGGCCGTGATCGGCCATCACCTGCCCGAGAACGCCATCGTCACCGATGAATCGGTGACGACCGGGCGCAACTTCTTCAAGGATACCCACGGCGCGCCGCCGCATGACTGGCTGTCGCTGACCGGCGGCGCCATCGGCGAGGGCCTGCCGCTCGCCGTCGGTGCGGCGGTGGCCTGCCCGGACCGCAAGGTGATCGCGCTGCAGGCCGACGGCTCGGGCATGTATTCGCTGCAGGCCCTGTGGACCATGGCGCGCGAGCGGCTCGACGTCACCGTGTGCATCTGGGCCAACCGCTCCTATGCCATCCTGAAGGGCGAGCTCGCCAATGTCGGCGCGCAGAACCCCGGCCGCAAGGCCCATGACATGCTCTCGCTCGGCGACCCCCATCTCGACTGGGTCAAGCTCGCCGCCGGCATGGGGGTGGAGGCCACGCGCGTGGAGGACGCCGAGGGCTTCGCCGATGCCTTCGCGGCCGCCAACCGCCGCAAGGGGCCATTCCTCATCGAGGTCGTCATCTGACGGCCTCGCCTCGGCGCCCGCCTTCGGTCATGATGGCCCCGTGAGCGACATGTCCACGCACCGGCCGTCCTTCGCCCGCCGCTTCGCCGTGCTCTCGGGCGATGCCGGCTGGCGCGTCGCGCTCCACGTCCTGCCCTACGCGGTGACGGCGGCGATCGTCACGGAGGCGGCCATCCTGCTGCGCGCCGGCTTCCTGTGGAAGCTGCCGCTGCTGGTGGCGGCCTTCGGCAGCCTGCTGGTGGCCGTCCTGCTCGGCGCCCATGTCGCCATGCTGCGGCTGGCCGGCGCGCCGGTCGCCCCGGCGCGGCACCAGTTGCGGATCGCCGGCCTGCTGACCGCCGAGACCGTGGTCATGCTGGCGGTGGTGACGGTCGCGGCGCTGGCCGGTGTGGGCCTGCTCGATCTCGGCCTGATGGCTCTCGTGCCGGGGCCCGGCGCGCAATGGCCATCGGCCCTGATGCGCGCCATCGCCACCCTGACGGCGCTGGCGCTGATCGCCCTGCTGCTGGCGGCCGCCGTCGCGGCGGCGGCGGCGATCGGCGGCGAGCGCACCCGGCTCGTCGATGGTCTGGCGCGCCTGGGCGCCCGGCCGCAGCCGGCCATGGGCGTCGTCATGGTGGTGATCGCCGGCGGCACCCTTGCCGCCGTCGCGGTGGCGATGATCGCACGCTGGGCGGGCCTGTGGCCGCCGGCGGCCGGGGCCGCCCTGGCCAAGGGCGCCGGCTATCTTGTCGTCATCATCGCCATCAGTGTCGGTGCGGCGGTGCTGGCCAGCGAGGACTAGCCACACGGCCATCGGTGCGTCCGTCTTGCGATCGGCGTCTCGCGAGCACATCTGGCGGACAAGGAGACCGTCATGAACGCGCCATTCGCCGCCGCCCGATCCGGCACCGGGCCGGGGTCTGCCCGCGCCGTCACGCTCGACATTTCCGGCATGACCTGCGCCGCCTGTGCCGCGCGCGTGGAGACCGTGGTCGGTCGCCTTCCGGGTGTCGCCTCCGTCTCCGTCAACCTGCCGCTGGAGCGCGCCGACGTGCTGCTCGCCGCCGAAGGGGCGGAAAGCGCCATCGTCGAGGCGGTGGAGAAGGCCGGCTATGGCGCCACCATCAGGGCCGGAACGGCGCGCGAGCGGCGCCTTGCCGAAGAGGAGCGCGAGGCCGCCCGCCGCGCCGAGGAGCGCCAGACGCTGGTGCTGTTCGTCCTGTCGGCACTGCTCTGCCTGCCGCTGGTCCTGCCCATGCTGCTCGGGCCGCTCGGCCTGCCCTGGCATCCCTCGCCCTGGACCGAGTTCCTGCTCGCAACGCCCGTGCAGTTCATCGCCGGCTGGCGCTTCTACCGTGGCGCCGTCAAGGCCCTGCGCTCGGGCGCGGCCACCATGGACGTGCTGGTGGCGCTCGGCACCTCGGCTGCCTACGGCTTCTCGGCCTTCATGGTGCTGCGCCACGGCGATCACGCGCACGGCCATCTCTATTTCGAAGGCGCGGCGGTCATCATCGCCCTCGTGCTGTTCGGCAAGGTGCTGGAGACGCGCGCCCGCCGGGGCACGACGGAGGCCGTCCGGGCGCTGATTGCCCTGCGTCCGCAGATGGCCCGGGTCGAACGCGGTGGGGCCGTGGCCGAGATCGGGGTCGACGAGGTGATGCAGGGCGAGCGGATCATCGTCCATCCCGGGGAGCGCTTCCCGGTCGATGGTGACGTGCTCGAGGGCCGCACCGAGGCCGACGAGAGCCTCGTCACCGGCGAGAGCCTGCCGGTTGCCAAGCAGCCGGGCGACCGGATCATCGCCGGCGCGCTGAACGGCGGCGGGCGCATCGTCATGGTGGCCACCGCCGTCGGCGAGGACACGACGCTCGCCCGCATCACCCGCATGGTGGAAGCGGCCCAGACCGGCAAGGCGCCGGTGCAGCGCCTCGTTGACCGCATCTCCGCCGTGTTCGTGCCCATCGTCATCGTGGTTGCCGTCGTCACCTTCGCCGTCTGGCTGATGCTCGGGGCTGATGGCGAGAAGGCGCTGGTTGCCGCCGTCTCCGTGCTGGTCATCGCCTGTCCCTGCGCGCTCGGCCTTGCCACACCCGCCGCCCTGGTGGCGGGAACCGGCGCGGCAGCCCGCGCCGGCATCCTGGTCAAGGATATCGAGGCGCTGGAGCGTGCCGCGGGCGTGGACACGGTGGTGCTCGACAAGACCGGCACGCTCACCCTGGGCCGGCCGGAAGTGGTGGCCGTGGTGCCGGCGGACGGGCAGACGCGGGCCGACGTGCTGGCCCTGGCCGGCGCGTTGCAGGGCCCGAGCGAGCACCCGCTCGGCAGGGCCATGGTGCGCGCGGCGCTGGCCGAGGGGCTTGCCCCGGCATCGGTGGAGGGCTTCCGGGCCGTGATCGGCGAGGGCGTCGCCGGCGAGCTCGGCGGCGAGCCGGCGCTGGCCGGACGCCTGGCCTGGGTGGCCGGTCAGGGCGTCGATCTCGCCCCGCTGGCGGCCGAAGCCCGGCGGCTTGAGGAAGAGGGCTCGACGGTCGCCGCGCTGGCGCGCGGCGGCCGGCCGGTCGGTCTGATCGCGCTGGCCGATGCGCTGCATCCGCATGCCCGCGAGGCGGTCGCCGCCCTGAAGGCACAGGGCCGCCGCGTCATGATGGTGACGGGCGATGCCGAAGGACCGGCCGAGCGGGTCGCGACAGCGGTCGGCATTGCCATGGCCGACGTGCGCACGGGCGTGCGTCCGGCCGGCAAGGTGGAGGTGATCCGAGAGCTGGTCGCGGCCGGCGCGAAGCCGGCCATGGTGGGCGACGGCGTCAATGACGCGCCGGCGCTGGCGGCCGCCAACATCGGCATGGCCATGGGCGAGGGCACCGATGCGGCCATCGAGACGGCCCAGGTGGCGCTGATGCGCTCCGATCCGAAGCTGGTGCCGGGCGCGCTGGTGGTGGCGGAACGGACCATCGCCAAGATCCGCCAGAACCTGTTCTGGGCCTTCCTCTACAATGTCATCGGCATTCCGCTGGCGGCCATGGGCTTCCTCACGCCCGCGCTGGCGGGCGCCGCCATGGCGCTGTCGTCGGTGTCGGTCGTCACCAACTCGCTGACGCTGCGCAACTGGAAGCCCTGACGCGCCACCCGCCTCACGCGCCTCGGAAGACCGGCAGCCGCTTTTCCAGGAAGGCCTTCTGGCCTTCCCTGTAGTCCTCGGAATCGAAGCAGCGGGCCACCAGGGCATCGACGGCGCCGCGATCCTGGGCGGCCTCCGGCCTGGCCAGCTCCACCAGCGCGCGCTTGATGGCGGCGAGCGTCAGCGGCGCATTGGCGGCGACCATGTCGAGATAGGCGCCCGTCTCGGCCTCGAAGCTGGCGCGCGGATGGGCGCGGTGGACGACGCCCGCCTTCTCGGCATCGGCGGCCGGCAGGATGCGCGCCGAGAGCAGGATGTCGGCCACCGCCGCCGTGCCGATCTTGCCGATCATCATGCGGATATTGTCGAAGCCATAGCCGAGGCCGAGGCGGGCGGCCGGAACGCGGAAGCGCGAATCGTCGGTGCAGAAGCGGATGTCGCAGGTCAGCGCCAGCGCGCAGCCGCCGCCGAAGCAGATGCCGCGGATCAGCGCGATGGTGGGCTTGGCGGCCGTCAGCACGGCGTCCATGCCGGCGCCAACCGCCCGGTCATAGGCTTTCACCGCTTCCTCCCCCGTGCGCTTCTCGCCGAACTGGGAAATGTCGGCGCCGGCGCAGAAGGCCTTGTCGCCGGCTCCCTCCAGCACGATGACGCGCACCTCGCGATCGGCCTCGGCCCGGCGGATGAGGCCCGGCACGCTCGCCCACATGTCGTAGGTCATGGCGTTCATCTTGGCGGGCTGGTCGATGGTCAGCCGGGCGATGCCGCGTGCGGCCTCGTAGCGGACGGCGGGTTCTGTCACGGATCCTGTCCTTTCAGACGATGTGGTTCTGGCGCAGGCGGGCGATCTCGTCCGCCGCAAAGCCGGCCTCGGCGAGCACTTCGTCGGTATGCTCGCCCGGTTCGGGGATCGCCGTGGCCACGGCGGGTGGCGTGCGGGAGAGAACCAGCGGCTGGGCGATCAGCCGCACCTCTCCGCGGGCATGATGATGCACCGGCGTCGCCATGCCGAGATGGATGACCTGCGGATCGGCGAAGACCTGGTCCATGGTGTAGATCGGGCCGGCCGGCACGCCCTCGGCCTCCAGCCTGTCGAGCCAGTAGTCCGCGGGCCGGGTGCGGAACAGCTCCCCGAGCAGGCCCATCAGGGCCTTGCGGTTGCGGAAGCGCTGCCCGGCATCGGCATAGTCGGGATGGGTGGCGAGATCCTCCCGGCCGATGGCCCGGCAGAAGGCCTTCCACTGGCCCTCGCCGCCGACGCCGACATTGATGTGTCCGTCGGCGACGGGCAGGGCGCCCATCGGCGTGGAATGGGGATGATCGTTGCCGTTCTGCGGCGGCACCTTGCCGTCCACCGTGTAAACGGCCGCCTGGAAGTCGCACATGGCGATCTGCGCCTGCAGGAGCGAGGTCTGCACCCACTGGCCCTCGCCGGACTTCTCGCGTTCGGCGAGCGCCACCAGGATGCCGGTGGCGGCATAGATGCCGGCCGCCGAATCCGCCACGGCGATGCCGGCGCGCATCGGCCCCTCGCCGGGATGGCCGGTGATCGCCATGAGCCCGCCCATGCCCTGGGCGATCTGGTCGAAGCCGGCGCGGGTGCGGTAGGGGCCGGTCTGGCCGAAGCCGGAGACCGAGGCGAGGATGATGCGCGGATTGATCGCCTTCAGGGTCTCGTAGCCGATGCCGAGCCGATCCTTCACGTCCGGGCGGTAGTTCTCGACCACGACATCGGCGGTCTCGACCAGCTTCAGGAACACCCGCCGGCCCTCGTCGGTCTTCAGGTTGAGGGTGAGCGAGCGCTTGTTGCGGTGCAGGTTCTGCATGTCGAAGCCGTGGCGATGGCCGGACATGCCCTCGTTCGGATCGACGCCGGGCGGCGCCTCGATCTTGATGACATCGGCGCCGAAATCGGCGAGCACCCGGCAGCAGGTCGGCCCCGCGCGCACGCGCGTCAGGTCGAGCACGCGGATGTGGTCGAGCGCGGTCGAGGGGCGCGGGCGGGGCATGGCGGCTCCGGCAGGAACGGTCGGGCCGGAACACTAGGATCGTTCGCCCGCCCGGCGGAAGGGGACAGGCGGCATGACAGGGCCGCTGGCCGTCAGAGGAAGTCCTCACGCATGGGCGTGAAACAGTCGACCAGCTCGCCGGCCTCCAGCGCTCGCGCCGAATGGACCACGCCGGACGGCACGATGAAGCTGTCGCCGGCCACCAGTTCGCGGGTCTCGCCACCGATGGTCAGTTCGAACCGGCCGGAGGCGACCAGCGTGCACTGGACATGGGGATGGTGATGCGCAGGCCCCTCGGCGCCGGCCGCGAACACCACCCGGACGAGCATGACCTGGCCGTTCCAGCACAGGACCTGGCGCTTCACGCCGTCCCCGGCCCGGACCCAGGGAATATCGGCCCCGTGAAGGAAGACCGGGCTGGACGCAGCCAGCGTGCCTGTTGCCGGGGCGGTCATCGCAGCGCCTCCATCGGCACCATGTCCATGTCGGCGAAGTCCTGATTCTCGCCGCCCATGGCCCAGATGAACGAATAGGCCGAGGTTCCGCAGCCGGAATGGATCGACCAGGGCGGCGAGATGATCGCCTGCTCGGCGGCCACCACCAGATGCCGCGTCTCGTCCGGCTCGCCCATCAGGTGGAAGACGCGCGCGCCCTCGGCGAGGTCGAAATAGAGATAGGCCTCGCAGCGCCGGTCATGGACATGGGCCGGCATGGTGTTCCAGACGCTGCCCGGCTTCAGCGTGGTCAGGCCCATCACCAGCTGGCAGGTCTCGACCCGGCCCGGAATGATGTACTGGCGCAGCGTGCGCATATTGGCCTGCTCCGGCGTGCCGAGCTCGAGAACATTGGCATCCGCCTCGCGCACCAGCACCGTGTCGTGGCGCTGATGGGCCGGCGTCGAGACCAGGTAGAACTTCGCCGGGTCGGCCGGGTCGTCGGAATGGAAGCTGACCTCGACGGTGCCCATGCCGACATAGAGCATGGCGCGGCGGTCGAGCGGGAACGCGCGGTTGTCGCAGACCACGCGGCCGGGCCCGCCGACATTGCAGATGCCGAGCTCCCGGCGGGCGAGGAAGGTGGCCTGGCCGATGGCCTTGTCGGTCTGCAGGCCGAGCGGTCCCGTGACGGGCATCGCGCCGCCGATCACCAGCCGGTCGACATGGCTGTAGGTCAGCTCGATGGCATCGGGCACGAAGACGCGCTCCACCAGGAAGGCCTCACGCAGGCGGCGCGTGTCGAACTGCCGCGCGGCCTCGGGATGGGTGGCGTGGCGGATGGCGATGGGCATGGAAATTCCTGTCAGTTCCCGCGGAACAGGCCTGGCAGCCACAGCGAGAGCTGCGGCACGAAGGTGACGACAAGCAACACGAACACCGAGGCGCCGTAGAACGGCCAGACCGAACGCATGGCCTTGCCGATCGGAACCTTGCCGATGGCGCAGGCGACGAATTGGACCGAACCGACCGGCGGCGTGTTCAGGCCGATGCCGGCGTTGAGGATGAGGATGACCCCGAAATGGATGGGGTCGACGCCGAAGGCCTTCACCACCGGCAGAAGGATCGGCGTGCAGATGATGATCATCGGCGCCATGTCCATGAAGGTGCCGAGCATGAGCAGGATCAGGTTGATCAGCAGCAGCATGACGATGGGGTTTTCGGTCAGCGAGCGCATGAAGGTGACGACCTGGGTCGGCACCTGCAGGAAGGCCATCAACCAGCCGAACGAGGCCGCCATGCCGATCACCAGCAGCACCATGGCGGTGGTCCTGACCGCGCCTGCCGTGGCCTCCAGGAAGGCAGGCCAGGAGAGCTGGCGATAGACCAGCACGGTGACCAGCAGTGCATAGACCACAGCGATGCAGGAGCTCTCGGTGGCAGTGAACACGCCCGAGCGCACGCCGCCGAAGATGATGGCGATCAGAAGCAGGCCGGGCAGGGCAACCACCAGCGCGCGCACCACAGCCCACAGTCCGGGAAAGGCCTCGGCCGGATAGCCTCTGCGCCGCGCCACCAGATAGGCCGCCACCATCAGGGAGGCAGCCAGCAGCAACCCCGGGACAATGCCCGCCGTGAACAGGTCGGCGATGGAGAGATTGCCGCCCGCCGCCAGCGAATAGATGATCATGTTGTGCGAGGGCGGGATCAGCAGCGCGATGATGGCCGCATTGGCCGTGACATTGACGGCATATTCGGGAGCATAGCCGCGCTTGACCATCTGCGGGATCATCAGCCCGCCCACCGCCGAGGCATCCGCCACCGCTGAGCCGGAAATGCCGCCGAACAGCGTCGCCGTCAGCACGTTGACCTGTCCCAGCCCACCCCGGATATGGCCGACCAGCGAGGCGGCGAAGGCGATCAGCCGCTCGGCGATGCCGCCGCGAATCATCAGGTCGCCGGAATAGATGAAGAACGGGATCGCCATCATGGCGAAGGCGTTCATGCCGGAGTTCATCTGCTGGAATACCACCAGCGGCGGCAGGCCAAGGTAGATGACCGTCGCCAGCGAGGCGATGCCAAGGCCGAAGGCGATCGGCATGCCGATCAGCAGCAGGCAGGCGAAGGTTCCGAACAGGATGGCGAGTTCCATCGTTCAGGCTCCCGTGCCGGCCTTGGGGGCGCCGAGGTCGGTCTCCGGTCCCTGCATCAGGATCAGGATCAGCCGCTCGGCCGAGAACAGCGCGATCAACGCGCCGCCGATGACCACCGGGACATAGTCCCAGCCCTGACTGATGCCGAGCATCGGCGTGGTCGCGCTCCAGGTGCCGCGCGCCAGGTCCGTGCCATAGAACGCCATGGCCAGACCGAAGGCGGTGAGGAGAACCTCGGTGACGATCCTGAGCACGAAGCGCAGCGGCGGCGGTGACGCGGCAAGCCCGATCTCGAAGCCGATATGCAGGCGCTCGCGCACGCCGACCGCTGCGCCGAGCAGGATGAACCAGCTCATCAGCAGCAGCACGGCCGGCTCGGTCCAGGTCGGCGTGTCGTTCAGCACGTAGCGGCCGAACACGCTCCAGAACACCAGAATTGTCATGGCGATGAGGCCGGCACCAGCGAGCACGAGGGCAATGGTGCTGAGCACCGTCAGGAGCCGGTCGAGCCGAACGAGCAGGGAGGGCATGGGGGGATGTCCGATCCGGGGAGTGAGGGCCCGCCAGACGGATGGCGGGCCCCGGTCCTGTCAGCTCGACGCCTGGATGCGGGCGACGAGATCCTTCATCTTCGGATCGGTAACGAAGCGGTCATAGACCGGCTTCATCGCATCGATGAAGGGCTTCTTCTCCACCGCGTTGATCTGTGCGCCGCCGGCCCTGACCCTGGCCTCGGAGGCCTTCTCGCGGGCATCCCACAGCTCGCGCATCTTGCTGACCGATTCCCTCGCCGCGGACCGGATCAGTTCCTGGTCGGCCGCACTGAAGCGATCGAACGAGCGTTTGGACATGACCAGCACCTCGGGGCTGAGCGAATGCTCGGTCAGCGAATAGTACTTCGCAACCTCGAAGTGACGGGTCGATTCATAGCTTGGCCAGTTGTTCTCGGCGCCGTCGATGACGCCCGTCTGCAGCGCCGAATAGACCTCGCCGAACGGCATTGGCGTGGCATTGGCGCCGAGCGCCTGCACCAGCGAAACGAACATGTCGGACTGCTGGACTCGGATCTTCATGCCGCGCATGTCGGCCGGGGTGTTGATGGCCCGCCTGGAATTGTAGAACGAGCGCGATCCGGAATCGTAGAAGGCAAGGCCAACCAGCCCGTGCGCGCCGAAATCGTTGAGGATCGAGGCGCCGATCGCCCCATCCATGACGCTGCGCATATGCGCAACCGAGCGGAAGATGAAGGGCAGCGAGGGGATGTTGGTCGAGGCGATCAGGTTGTTGAACGGCGCCATGTTGATGCGGTTCATGTCGATCACGCCGAACCTGGTCTGGTCGATCGTGTCCTTCTCCTGGCCCAGCTGGGCGGAGTGAAAGACCTGGATCTTGATGCGGCCGCCGGTGCGCTGCTCGAGCAGCTGGCCCATGAACTTGACGGCCTCGATCGTCGGATAGCCATCGGGGTGGATGTCGGCGGATCGCAGCGTGATGGTGGCCTGGGCCTGCGCCGTGCCGATGAGGGCAGGGCTGGCGAGGGTGAGGGCGGCGGACGACGCGAAGGCGCGGCGTGTCAGCATGGTCAGTTCCTCCCGGACGTGAACGACCGTTCCCTTCTGTCGTATGGGGAACGTGGCGGCAGGGCCCGCAGGACAGGTGCGGGCTTTCCGTCGGCAATGAGGCTAGTATACACTTGTATGGCAGTTCAAGGGGAGGATCGGATGATCGTTGCGAGTCCAGCTGTCGGACCGATGAGGCTGATGGAGACTGCAGCGGCGCGGGTCGAGCGCGAATTGCGTGCTCGCATCATCGACCTGACCCTGAAGCCAGGTGAGCGCCTTTCGGAGGCCGAGATCGCCGAGCGCTTCCGCGTGTCGCGTCAGCCGGTGCGTGAGGCCTTCATCGCGTTGATGCGGCAAGGTCTTGTCGATGTCCAGCCGCAGCGCGGCACCGTCGTGGTGAAGCTGTCAGTGAGGCGAATGCTCGATGCGCGCTTCATCCGCGAGGCCATTGAGGTCGCCATCGTCAGGCGTGCCTGCGAGCATTTCGACCCGGGCCATCTCACGCGACTGCGCGAACTGATCGACCAGCAGCACCTGGCGGTGGCAAGGCAGGACAATCTCGCCTTCCTGCACCTCGACAACCTGTTTCACATCGCGCTGGCCGAAGGGGCAGGCTGCGCCGCCGCCTGGGCGGCGGTCGAACAGCAGAAGGCCCACATGGACCGCGTCTGCGCGCTGACGCTGCACAGTCCGGGACGCAGCGCCATCGTGGTCGACCAGCATGTGGCAATCGCCGACGCGGTCGAGGCCCGGGACGGCCCGCGGGCGGTGGCGGCGATGAGCCACCACCTCAACGAGATCCTGCGCGCGGTGGCCGGCGTCGAGGTGACCTATGCCGAGCTGTTTGACTAGTCCGGCCGGCTGATCAGGCGGCGATCCGCTCGAAGCCCTGGCGGATCTTCTCCACCGGCAGGTCGCGTCCGATGAAGACGAGGCGGCTCTCGCGCTTCTCGCCCTCCTTCCAGGGCCGCTGGTGGTCGCCGTCCAGGATCATGTGGACGCCCTGGAACACGAAGCGGTCGGGATCGTCCTTGAAGGCGACGATGCCCTTGCAGCGCAGGATCTTCGGTCCCTCGACCTGGGTGAGATCCTGGATCCACGGGAAGAACGTGTCCGGATCGAGCGGCTTGTCCGTGCGCAGCGACACCGACTGCATGTGCTCGTCGTGATAGTGCTTCAGGCCGCCATGGCTCGGATGATCGCAGTCCGGCCCGCAGGCATGGTCGTGGTCATGGTGATGGTGGTCATGGCCATGATCGTGGCCGTCGTCATGGTCGTGGCCGTGGTGATGGTCGTGGTCATGACCATGATGGTGATGGTGGCCGTCGTCCTTCTGCAGGAAGGCCGGCTCGATCTCCAGGATGCGCTCCAGGTCGAAGGCGCCGCGGCCGAGCACGGCGTCGAGCGGGACCGCGCATTTCTGCGTCCGGTGCAGGGTCGCATAGGGATTGATGGCGCGGATGCGCGCCTCCACCTCGCGCAGCTGGGCGGGCGTCACCAGGTCGGTCTTGTTGAGCAGGATGACATCGGCGAAGGCGATCTGATTCTTGGCCTCCGGCGCATCCTTCAGGCGATCGAGCAGCCATTTGGCGTCGGCCACGGTCACGACCGCGTCCAGCATGGTGCGCGAGCCCACCTCCTCGTCGACGAAGAAGGTCTGGGCCACGGGGGCGGGATCGGCGAGGCCGGTGGTCTCCACGATGATGGCGTCGAAGCGGCCCTTGCGGCGCATCAGGCCCTCGATGATGCGGATGAGGTCGCCACGCACGGTGCAGCAGATGCAGCCGTTGTTCATCTCGAACACTTCCTCGTCGGCGCCCACCACGAGGTCGTTGTCGATGCCGATCTCGCCGAACTCGTTGACGATGACGGCGAAGCGCTTGCCGTGGTTCTCGGTCAGGATGCGGTTGAGCAGCGTCGTCTTGCCGGCACCCAGATAGCCGGTCAGCACCGTCACCGGGATCTTGGATGCGGAGGCGACGGTGGGGGCGGCTTCGGTCGCAGCTTGGGTCATGGCATCATCCATCGGCCTGAACGGGTCCGGTTCATATAGTCATTCGCACGGGCGGCGGAATAGCCGGCGTGGATCAGGCCTGTAGTCATTCGCACGGGCGGCGGAATAGCCGGCGTGGATCAGGCCTGCGCCAGCGCCCCGGCAATCTGCCGGCTGTTGTGGCGCATGAGATCGAGATAGGTGGCGGCCGGCCCGTCCGGCGGCGAGAGCGCGTCCGAATAGAGCCGGCCGCCGATGCGGGCGCCGGTCTCGGCGGCGATGCGCTGGATGGACCGCGGATCGGACATGTTCTCCATGAACAGGGCGGTGATGCGGCCCTGCCGGATCTGCCGGATCAGGGCTGCGATCTCGCGCGCCGAAGGCTCGGAATCGCTGGAGACCCCGCGCACGGCGATGAAATCGACCTCATAGGCCCGGGCGAAATAGCGGAAGGCGTCATGGGTGGTCAGGATGCGCCGGCGCTCGCGCGGGATGGCGGCCATGGCCTGGCGGATCTCGGCATGCAGCGCGTCGAGTTCGGCCGTGTAGGCCGCCGCCCGGCTCGCGAAGTCCGCCTTGCCCGCGGGGTCCGCCTCCGCGAGGGCCGAGGCGATGTTGGCCACATAGGTCCGCACCAGCGAGGCGTCCTGCCAGGCATGCGGATCGTGCGCGCCATGGGCATGGCCGTGGCCGTGGGCATGACCGTGGGCATGGCCGCCCTCCGCCGCCAGCGGCTGGATTCCGCGCGTTGCCGTGACCACGCCGGCGCGTGTGCCGGACGAGCGGATCAGCCGGCTCATCCAGCCCTCGAAGCCGAGGCCGTTGGTGACGATCAGCCGCGCCGTGGCCAGCCGGCCGGCATCGGCCGGCGTCGGGGCATAGGAATGGGCATCGCCGTCGGGGCCGACCAGCGCCGTCACCGCAACCCGCTCGCCGCCGATGCGCCGGACGATATCGGCGAGGATGGAGAAGGTCGCGACCACCGGCACGGGCCCGGCCTGGGCTCTCAGGGGCAGGACGGCGACCACGGGCAGGGCGGTGGCGGTGGCAAGCAGCGAGCGGCGGGACAGCATCGGCAGAACCTCGACGTGAAGGGCCGCGCCGGCGCGGCGTCGCGCTCAGGCCTCGCGGTGGCGGCCCGGCCAGTAGGTCGGCACGAGCCCGCCCCGCGGACCGAAGGCCAGCGACACCAGATAGATCACCCCCGCCATGAGGATGATCGACGGGCCCGACGGAGATGCCATGTTATAAGATAACACGAGCCCTGCATAGCCCGAGACGACGCCGAAGATGATGGCAATCGCCGCGATCTGGGTGATGTTGCCGCCCCAGAAGCGGGCGGCGATGGCCGGCAGCATGATCAGGCCGACCGCCAGCAGCGTGCCGAGCGCGTGGAACCCGGCCACCAGGTTGAGCACCACCAGGGCGAGGAAGACGAGGTGGACCGGCGTGCCGGAGCCGGACACCGAGCGCAGGAAGCCGGGGTCCACGCAGTCGAGCACCAGGGGGCGCCAGAGGAGGGCCAGCGCCGCCAGGGTCACGGTGGCGATGCCGGCGATCATCAGGAGGGTCGGATCGTCGAGCGCCAGGACCGAGCCGAACAGCACGCGGAACAGGTCAACATTGGAGCCGCGCGCCGAGACGATCATGACGCCGAGCGCCAGCGACATCAGGTAGAAGGCGGCGAGCGAGGCATCCTCCTTCAGGGCGGTGAAGCGGGCCGCCAGCCCCGCCGCGAGCGCCACCGCGAAGCCGGCGATGATGCCGCCGACCGTCATGGGAACCAGTGCCAGACCGAACAGCAGATAGCCGACCGCCGCGCCGGGCAGGATGGCATGGGCCATGGCATCGCCCATCAGCGACATGCGGCGCATCATCAGGAACACGCCGATGGGCGCTCCGCCGAGCGCCAGCGCCACGGTGCCGACCAGGGCGCGCCGCATGAACTCGAACTCGACGAAGGGGCCGATCAGAATGTCGTACATGGCGTGCAGCGGGTCGGCCGGGAAGGCGCCGGCGGGGGATCGGTCAGGCCGCCTCGCGGCAGACGGCCGCGTGGTCGTCGAAGGCTTCGGTCATCCGGCGGGCGACCTTGAGATTGTCGGCGGTCAGCACCTCGGCCGTGCGGCCCCAGGCGATCGGGCGGCGGGCCAGCAGCAGGGCCTCCGGAAAGGCGCTGCGGACCGTGTCGAGATCATGCAGCACGGCGATGATCGTGCGCTTCTCGGCGTTCCAGTGCCGCACCAGGTCCAGGAGATCGGCGCTGGTGCGCGCATCGATCGCGGTGAAGGGCTCGTCCA
Organism: Phreatobacter sp.; assembly: GCA_046295035.1. GTDB lineage: Bacteria > Pseudomonadota > Alphaproteobacteria > Rhizobiales > Phreatobacteraceae > Phreatobacter. The sequence goes on along the minus strand of JBKBOA010000051.1, from coordinate 5,125 downwards.
GCAGGATGACGCCGGCATCCTGCACCAGAAGCCGGGCGAACAGCATGCGCTGCACCTGGCCGCCCGACAGCGTTCCGATCGGCCGATGGCCGAAACCGGTCAGGCCGACGGCCGCCAGCGCCTCGTCGACGCTCAGCCGGTCGGCCTTCGACAGCCCGCCGAACAGGCCCGTGCGGCGCCACAGCCCCATCGCCACCATTTCGGTCACCGTGACCGGAATCGACAGATCGAGCTCGGCGGCCTGGGGCAGATAGGCGATGGCATGGCGGTCGGAGCGGGCCATCTCGACAGAGCCGCCGAGCGGGCGCAGCAGCCCGGCGAGGCCCTTCAGCAGGGTCGACTTGCCGGCCCCGTTGGGCCCGACCACGGCGAGCATGGCCCCCTCGGCAATGGTGCCGTCCAGGTGATGGACAGCCGGGTGCCGGTCATAGCCGAGGGTCAGGTTGCGCAGACGGATCGCGGACATCGGGTCAGCTCATGGCCCACAGGATGAGCAGCCAGAGGGAGGCCGCAAGCCCCGCGGCCACGGCAAGGCGCGCCGGGGCCGACATCAGCAGGGCGGAGGCCATGGCAAGCTCCGGCACGGTCTGCGCTCCGGCCGCGGTCAGCGCCCGGTCGCCGTCATGATCGGGACGCGCGCCGCCGGTCCCATGGCCGTGGCCATGCGCATGGCCGTGTCCATGGTCATGGCCGTGGCCACGCCCGTGGTCATGCCCTTCATGGGGCTCATGGCGATGCCCGTGATGATGCCCGTGTGCCTGCAAGGTGGCTGACCATTCCCGAGAGAATTGCGCAGGTTATAACATCACGGCGCTGTCGTCCATCGGCATGGGCGATCCGCATGGGAACCCGCCGGCCGGCTGGCGCATTGTTCCAGGGCCCCCGCCATGCATCGGAGCTCCCCATGAAACCCTTCCCAGTCCCGCTCGCCCTGGCCGCCGCCGCCAGCCTGTTCGCCCTGTCCGGCGCGGCCGAAGCGCAGAGCCGCGTCCGCGTGGGCGTGCTGACCTGCGAGGTCGCCCCCGGCGTCGGCCTCATCATCGCTTCCCAGCGCGACATCCGCTGTCAGTTCCGGCCCGAGGGCCGCCGCGCGCCGCGCGAGGCCTATGCCGGGCGCATCACCCGCGTCGGGCTGGATCTCGGCGTGACCGGTCGCGGCGTGCTGGCATGGACGGTGTTTGCCGCCACGCCGCGCATCGCCCGCTGGCAGCTCGCCGGCGACTATGCCGGGGCCGGCGCGCAGGCGACCCTCGGGGTCGGGCTCGGCGCCAATGTGCTGGTCGGCGGATCGCGCCGGAGCATTGCGCTCCAGCCGCTGTCGGTCCAGGCCCAGACCGGCCTCAACCTGGCCGTGGGCGTCGGCAACCTGACCCTCAGGCCCGTCCCGGCACGCCGCTGACCCACCCGGGCCGAGACGCGCGCCAAGCCGACGGGCGCCGGACCCTGCGGGGTCGGCGCCCGTTCATGCGCAGAGGTGGTGGGAGTTACTGGCGATACTGCTGGATTCGCGTGGTGCGGAGCCCGGCGAGGCCATGGCGGTCGATCGAGGCCTGCCAGTTCAGAAACTCCTCCACGGTCAGCGTGTAGCGCTTGCAGGCCTCTTCCAGACTGAGCAGGCCGCCCCGCACGGCGGCGACGACTTCGGCCTTGCGGCGGATGACCCAGCGATGGGTGTCGGGTGGGGGAAGGTCGGCGATGGTCAACGGACTGCCGTCCGGACCGATCACATATTTGACCCTGGGGCGCATGGGTTCAGCCATGAATACTCTCACACAACGCACGCGACGGACCACGTCACGCCGCCAGAGTAGCCAGGGGGGGTTAAATTTGGCCTAAGTGAAACGAGACAAGGCAAAGTATCGCCCGATCGGACGTTTTCGGGCGCCGAATTGGGCCATGCCGGGCCGGCTGGCCAGAGGGACGCGGTAAGTCCCATGGATCGGGCCGCTCAGATCGACACGCTGAGGATGCGCGAGACGGGGATGACCTGTCCGCCGACCGTGACGCGGGGGGAACCGGTCGAGGTGTCCACGGACGAGACCTGGCCGGTATTGGTCACGGCGATCTGGGTCATGGCGCTTCCGCTGCCCTTGAACAGCTCCATCGTATAGGCGCCGGTGCCGAGCGGCAGGCCGTCGCTGCGCTTGCCGTCCCAGTCGAACTGCTGCGAGGAGCCGGAGGCGAAACTGGCGGTGGTTTCCTTGACCACCTTGCCGTTGCTGTCGCGGATCCGCACCGTGTACTGGCCGGTTTCCGGGACGGTCAGGTTCCAGCTGGCCCCCGTCGAGGTCGGCACGACCACGCTGGAATCATAGCGCACGGTCGTGCCCAGATAGCCCAGCGCCGTGGTGGTCTGGTTGGTCTGGAACGAGGAGATCAGCTGGTCGAGCTTGGAATTGGTCGCCAGCTGCTGCTCCACCTGGGAATATTGCACCAGCTGCTGGGTGAACTGGTTGGCATCCATCGGCTGGGTGGGATCCTGGTTCCTGAGCTGGGTGGTCAGGAGCTGCAGGAAGGTGTCGAAGTTCTGAGACAGCCGCGCCTGGGCCGAACTGGTGGTGGTTGTCGTCGTGCTGGTCGTGGCCGAACTGACGGTGGTCATGGCTTGGTGTCCTTGTCTGGAGCCGGAATCGACCGGCCATGCCCTAGATGCGGATGTCGATGCCGCCGCGCAGCGCAGCCAGCCGGGACTGGATCTCCGCTGCGGGCAGGGCGGTGGTCTGGGACTGCGGGCCGCCGCTCAGCGACAGCCAGAGTTGCTGTTCGGGGCGGGGCCGCTCGCGATCATGGCCGCCCTGGTCCCTGAGCGTGAACTCGATCCCGCCCTCCTTGGTGTCGAGGCCGGCCTGGGCGAGGGCGCGCTCCAGATTGCGCTGGTCGCGCTGCAGCAGGTCGAGGGTCTCCTGCTTCTCCACCACCATGCGCGAGCGGATGCTGCCCTCGCGGTCGAGGATCAGCTGCACCTCGATGCGGCCGAGCTCGGGGGGATCGAGGCGGATGTCGAAGCGCGTGGATCCGGCCGCGGCGCGGGCCGCGACGGCGATGGCAAGTCCGTGGATCGGAACGCTCGCACCGGGGGCATGGGCCTGGGCGGCGACCTTCTGGATCACCTCGGCGGCCATCATCTGCGGGCCGGAGGTCGAGACGACAGGGACCAGCTGGTTCGGCAGGCCGCTCTCGCCCGGCGCTGCTGCCGATGCCGGTGCGGCCATCTGGGCTGCGCCGGACGGATGCGGCTGGGTCTGGGTCTGTGCGCCCGCCCTCTCCGCCGCGCCATCGTGGCGGACCGGCTCACGGTCCTGGCCCCTGGCCTCGCCGGACCGGCCATGGCGCGCGGCGGTCATCGCCTCCCCGTCCGCGCCCCGGAGCTTGCGCTCTCCGGTGGCCGGATCCTCGGCAGGCCTTGCCGGTTCGCCCGTGCGTGCGGCCTGCGCTGCCGCGGCGGGGGCCAGCGGCCTGGACTTCTCCTCGGCCGCGTCCCCGCCGGACGGCGCTCCGGGCGGGCCCGGCGGCGCGGCCTCGCGGCTCGCGATCCGGCCGGCCGGGGCCGCCGGCACGGTTCCCTCCTCGCCGTCGGTTTCCGTGTCGTCGGCGGCTGGCGGTTCCCCGGGTCCGGTCGCGGCGGTCGCGGCCTTCGGTGCTCTGCCGGCCGGGTCGGGTGTCGGCAGCGGCGATCGGGCCTCGGCTGGGCGTTGCGACGGCGCAGTCCCACCCTCGTCAGGCACGCTGGCGGCCTCATCGCCCTCGCCGGCCCGTGCCGCGCCTGCGGTTTCGGCGGCCGGGTCTGGTGCCGGGCCGGCCTGCGGGTCCGGCCGAGCGGGGAGAGGGGCGGCGTTGCCTGCGCCGGCCTGCCGGGTTCCGGCTGGATCGCCCCCGGCCGCGGCGGCCTCGCCGGTGCGCAGCCGGGCCTCGTCCTGGTCGGTCGCCGGTGGCGGTGCCACCGGGGTGGCCGGTGCGGCGCCGACCTGAGCCTCGGCCGTCGCCGGTTCGGCCGCGCGCTCCCCTTCGGTGGGCCTTTCGCGTGCCGGATCGTCGGTCTGCGGGCTGGTCGCGGCCTGCGGGTCGGTGGGCTCGCCGGCCGTGCGCGGTGGCGGCGCCTGCGGGGCCGGCGCCGGAGCGTCCTGCGTGCTGGCCGCCGGGCGCGTCGCCGGCGGCCGGTGAGGGCCGGGGCGCGGGCGTTCCGGCCGCAGGGTGTCGAGCGCCTCGGCGAACGCACTGGCGCCGGCGCCTGCCGATCCGCGGGGATCGGGGCCAGAGCTCCCCGCCTGAGGTTGCGGGACCGATACCGATCGGATCGCTGAAGCCGCGCTCACGCCATGCCCTTCCCGGACTGCCATTCCAGCTCGCCACCAGCAAGCTGCGGGCCATCGGGACGGGGGGTCGAAAAAGCCTGCAAGATCAGAGGGAAGGGCCGATGCAAGCCGGACGGAACCCTGGCAAATGCTGCCGCCGCGCCGCAGCACCGGCAAGATTTGCCCGGCGCTCCTCAACCGGTTAAGACCGGCAGCCAGTGCAGAACAGGGAACCGCCGTCATGCTGCTCGGCTGCATTGCCGACGACTTCACCGGGGCGAGCGATCTCGCCAACACCCTGGCCAAGGGGGGCATGGCCACCACGCAGTTCGTCGGCGTGCCGCAAGGCCCGGCTCCCGACAGCTGCGAGGCCGGCGTGGTGGCGCTGAAGAGCCGCACCATTGCCGTCGCCGATGCGGTGGCGCAGTCGCTGGCCGCCTGCGACTGGCTCATCGCCCAGGGCGCCCGGCAGATCCTGTTCAAGTACTGCTCGACCTTCGATTCGACGAAGGAGGGCAATATCGGCCCCGTGGCGGAGGCCCTGATCGACCGCCTCGGCGCCGATGTCGCCGTCGTCTGCCCGGTCTTTCCGGCCACCGGCCGCACGCTCTATCTCGGCCATCTGTTCGTGAACGGCGTGCTGCTGTCCGAGAGCGGCATGCGCAACCATCCGCTGACCCCGATGACCGATCCGGACATCCGCCGCTGGCTGGCCTACCAGACCCGCGGTGCGGTCGGGCTCGTGCCCTTCCCGGTGGTGCGCGAGGGGGCCGGGGCGATCCGCGAGGCGCTCGCCGCCGAGGCCGCCGCCGGCCGGCGGCTGGTGGTGGTCG
>JBKBOA010000050.1:0-27990 GCA_046295035.1 Phreatobacter sp. | reverse complement strand
CCAGTGGGCCGACGGCTCGGCCTATGTGAACCATGTCGCCCTCGTGCGGCAGGCGCGCGGGGTGGAGATGCCGCCCTCGTTCTGGACCGATCCGCTGATGTATCAGGGCGGCTCGGATTCCTTCCTCGGCCCCCGCGACCCCATCGTGCTGCCGGACGAGGCCCATGGCATCGACTTCGAGGGCGAGGTCGCGGTGATCACCGACGACGTGCCCATGGGCGTGACGCCGCAGGCCGCGCGCGGCCTGATCCGCCTCGTCATGCTGTGCAACGATGTCAGCCTGCGCAACCTCATTCCCGCCGAGCTGGCCAAGGGGTTCGGCTTCTTCCAGTCGAAGCCGGCCTCCTCCTTCTCGCCGGTGGCGGTCACGCCCGACGAGCTCGGCCCGGCCTGGAGCGAGGGCCGGCTCAGCCTGCCGCTCATCGCCTGGCTCAACGGCGAGCCCTTCGGCCGGCCGAATGCCGGCGTCGACATGACCTTCGACTTCGGCACGTTGATCGCCCATGCCGCACGCACCCGTCCGCTCGTGGCGGGCACCATCATCGGCTCCGGGACGGTCTCCAACCGCGATGCCGATGGCGGCCCCGGCCGGCCGGTGGCCGAGGGCGGCCTCGGCTATGCGTGCATCGCCGAGCAGCGGACCGTGGAGACGCTGCGCGAGGGCAGCCCGAAGACACCGTTCATGCGCTTCGGCGACACGGTGCGGCTGGAGATGAAGGATGCCCGGGGTCATTCGATCTTCGGCGCCATCGACCAGATCGTCCGCAAGCATCACGGCTGAGCGTGGCGACAGCCTTCCGGGAGTGACTGACCATGTCCAAAGCCTTCGCCTCCACCGGCGATCTCGGTCCCAAGACGGTGTCCTTCAGCGAGATCGGCCCCGGCCTCTATGCCTATACCGCCGAGGGCGACCCCAATTCCGGGATCATCGTCGGCGACGAGTCCTGCATGGTGGTGGACGCCCAGGCGACGCCGGCCATGGCCGGCGACGTGATCGCGCGCGTGCGCCAGGTGACGGACAAGCCGATCCGCTATGTGCTGCTGACGCACTATCACGCGGTGCGGGTGCTCGGCGCCTCCGCCTATGAGGGCGCCACCATCCTCGCCTCCGATGCCACGCGCGGCCTGATCGTCGAACGCGGGGAACAGGACAAGGCGAGCGAGATCGGCCGCTTCCCGCGCCTTTTCCCCGGTGCCGAATCGATCCCGCCGGGCCTGACCTGGCCGCATGTCACCTTCGCCCGCGAGATCACCGTCTGGCTCGGCCGGCGCGAGGTGAGGATCATCCATCCCGGCCGGGGCCACACGGCCGGCGACACCATCGCCTGGGTGCCGGATGCCCGGACCGCCTTCACCGGCGATCTCGTGGAATATCATTCGGCCTGCTATTGCGGCGACGCGCATTTCCGCGACTGGCCGGCAACGCTGGACGCCATCGCCGCGCTCGGGCCGCAGGCCGTGGTGCCGGGCCGGGGCGATGCCCTCGCGACCCCCGCCATGGTGGCCGAGGGCATCCGCCTGACCCGCGACTTTCTCGCGACGCTCTACGGCTCGGTGGCCGACAGCGTGGCCAAGGGGCGCAGCCTGAAGGAGGCCTTCGATGCCTGCCGGGAGGCGATGGACCCGAAATTCGCGTCCTTCGCGATCTACGAGCACTGCCTGCCATTCAATGTCGCGCGCGCCTATGACGAGGCAAGCGGCATCGACTGGCCGGTGATCTGGACGGATGTGCGCGACCGCGAGATGTGGGCAAAGCTGCAGGGCTGAGCCGCGCCGCAGCCGGGCCGCGATCAGTCGCCACGCAGGGCAAAGGCCTTGCGAGCGCCCGGACGGGCCATGGCGGCCTGATACCAGCTGCGGATGGCCGGCCGGTCGTCCATGAGGTTCGACAGGCGCAGGTAGAAGGCGCAGGAGGCAACGTTGAGGTCGGCAATGGTGAAGCGGTTGCCGACCAGATAGCCGCCGTGGCTGGCCAGATGCCCTTCGAGCACGGCGAGCGGGCCCTGAAGCTTCTCCACGCTCGCGGCCACCACGGCGGCGTCGCGCTCGGCCTCAGGCTTCATCTGCTGCTGGAGCAGCGCCAGCGCGGGGCCTTCCAGTTCGGTCACCGCCCAGAACGACCACATGGTCATCAGCCCGTCCTCGTCGACCGATTCGGGGGCGAGCGGGCCGCCGGCCTTCTTGGCGAGGTGCAGGTTGATGGCCAGCGATTCCCACATCACCACGCCGTCGATCTCCGCTGCCGGCACCCGGCCATTGGGGTTGATGGCGAGGAAGTCCGGCTTGCGCGAGCCGTCCGCGCCATAGACCACAGGCACGTGGGTATAGGCGAGGCCGAGCTCCTCGGCGGCCCAGAGATTGCGGATCGCCCGCGATTTGGCGATGCCGTAGATGGTGATGGACATGGCAGGGCCCCTCGGAAGACTGCGATTCGGCCGCGCACTCTACGTCGGCCGGGCGCCGGCGTCGCGGGCCGACGGGCCCGGTCGGCGCATTGCTCTCATGCCGGCAGTCCCGCCTATTGCCGGAACGCCTCGCGCGCGATGATCAGCCGCTGCACCTCGCTGGTGCCCTCGTAGATGCGGGTGATGCGGGCATCGCGGACATGCCGCTCCACGGGGAAATCGGCACAATAGCCGGCGCCGCCATGAAGCTGGAGAGCCGTATCGGTGGCCCGGCCGGCTGCTTCCGAAGCGAACAGCTTGGCCATGGAGGCCTCGCGGCCGAAGGGCTCACCGCGATCCTTCCTCGCCGCCGCATTGAGGATCAGCAGGCGCGCGGCCTCGAGTTCCGTCTCCCGGTCGGCGACCATCCACTGGATGCCCTGGAAGTCGGCGATGGCCTGGCCGAACTGGCGGCGCTCCTTCACGTAGGCCTTGGCGGCGTCCATGGCGGCGCGGGCAATGCCGAGCGAGAGCGCGGCGATGCCGATGCGCCCGCCGGCCAGCTCCCCGACCGCGATGCGGAAGCCGTCGTCGAGCCGGCCCATCAGCGCGGAGGCCGGCACGCGGCAGGCGTCGAAATGCACGGTGTTGGTGGCCGAGCCGTGCTGGCCGAGCTTGCGCTCGGCCTTGCCGATGACGAGACCCGGCGTTCCGGCCTCGACGAGGAAGCAGGAAATGCCCTTGCCCCGCGGCGCGTCCGGATTGGTCACGGCCCAGACCACGAACAGCCCGGCATATTCGGCCGAGGTGATATAGACCTTCTCGCCATCCAGCACGAAACTGTCGCCGTCCCGGCGGGCGCGCGTCGTCATGGCCGAGGGGTCGGATCCGGCGCCCGACTCGGTCAGGCAGAAGGCGGCGGCCGGATAGGTGCCGTCGGCGATCCTGGGCAGATGGGTGCGGCGCTGGTCATCGGAGCCGACGGCCTGAATGACCTCGGCGACCATGTTGGTGACGGAGGCGGTCACGCCGTGGGCGGCGCAGGCATAGCCGAGCTCCTCGATGGCGAGCGCGAAGGCGACCGAGCCGGCCTCCGTGCCGCCGAACGCGGCGCGCACATTGACCGCCATGAAGCCGGCTTCGGCCAGGGCCTTCAGATTGGCGAGGAACTGCGCCCGGCCCTCGCCGCGGTCGAGCACCGGCGCGAGCGGGGCGACGATCTCGGCGGCCATCCTGCGCGCGGTGTCACGGATCAGCAGCTCTTCCTCGGTCAGTTCGAACAGCATGGCGGGCTCCGGGTGGGTCCGCAGGTCTTAGGCGAGGCCGGCACAGGCGGCAATCCGGCCAGGCCTGGCGCGAACCTCAGGGCCAACACAACCTGTTAAGGCCGCATCGGCTATGCAGCATCCACAAGCTTCCAGCCCAGATCCCGATGACCTGTTCAGCCTGCCGCACGGCCCAGTCCCTGCCGTTTGCCTTCTCGATGGCCTTCCAGCCGATCGTCCGGCCGAGCAGCGACGAGGTCTTCGCCTATGAGGCGCTGGTCAGGGGACCGGCCGGTGAGGGCGCCGCCAGCGTGCTGAAGGAGGTCACAGAGGCCAATCGCTGTGCCTTCGACCAGCAATGCCGGGTCAGGGCCATCGAGCTGGCAGCCCGGCAGGCCCCGGCCGATGCCAGGCTCTCGATCAATTTCATGCCCAACGCGGTCTATGAGCCGCGGGCCTGCATCCGGCTGACGCTGGAGACCGCCGAACGGGTCGGGTTTCCCGTCAACCGCATCATCTTCGAGTTCACCGAGAACGAGGCGGTCGATACCCGCCATCTGCTCGACATCCTCCAGACCTACCGGAGCATCGGCTTTGCAACAGCCATCGACGACTTCGGTGCGGGCCATGCCGGCCTCAACCTGCTGGCCCGGTTCCGGCCGGACATCGTCAAGCTGGACATGGACCTGATCCGCGGCATCGACACCGACCGCGCACGGCGCATCGTCGTGCGCCACACGCTCGCCATGCTCGCCGATTTCGGCATCACGGCCATCTGCGAAGGCGTCGAGACGCAGGACGAACTGGCGGTGCTGCGCGATCTCGGTGTCGATCTCATCCAGGGCTATGTCTTTGCGCGCCCGGCCTTCGAGCGGTTCGAGCCGGCCCGGCTCGCCGCCTGAAGCTGAGGGCCGGTCGACCCGCCCCTGCCGCGGGCAAGCCCCGAACCAGGCGGCCAGCCCTGCCAGAGACCCCAGAAGCAGCCCAAGCTGCGGCCCCACCGGCATCCCGAGGCGCAGCCGCGCGTCCAACCAGGCCCGCAGGCCGTCCGGCTGGCGCGGCCTGCGCGGGGATCGCACCCAAATCTCGCAGACGGTGGACAGGATCATCAGGCTCGGCTCCTCGACAGGGACAGCACCCTACACGGCCGGGCCGCCCCTGTCAAGGACCAAAGTCCTAGAATGATGGCTACGGTCTTATCATCGGCTCAACCGAGATCCGCCACCTTCACCCGTTTCACGCCAAGCGCCGCCATGTCGGCCCAGGCCTTGTCGAGCGAGCCGCCCAGGTCGATGGCACGGCAGGCCTCCTCCACGACGAAGGTCTGAAGGCCGGCCTTGGCCGCGTCCTGGGCCGTCCAGTTGACGCAGAAATCGGTGGCGAGGCCCACCACCACGGCGCGGGTGATGCCGCGCTCCTTGAGGTAGCCGCCGAGCCCCGTGGCCGTCTTGCGGTCGGCCTCCAGGAAGCCAGAATAGCTGTCGACCTCCTTGCGATAGCCCTTCCTGACGATGGTCTGGGCGTGCGGGATGTCCAGCCCCTCGTGGAACTCGGCGCCGGCGGAATCCCAGGTGCAGTGGTCCGGCCAGAGCACCTGCGGCCCGTAGGGCATCTGCACCACGTCGAAGGGCTTCTTGCCCGGATGGCTGGAAGCGAAGGAGGAGTGCCCCTCCGGATGCCAGTCCTGCGTCAGGACCACGTTCTGGAACCGGCGGCCGATGGCATTGCACACAGCCACGACCTCGTCGCCCTTCGGCACGGCCAGGCGGCCGCCGGGGCAGAAGTCGTTCTGCACATCGACGACGATGAGCACGGTGGACGGGTCGATCACGGGTCTCTCCTGGGCCCTGACGGGAATGGCACCGGCGACGGTCATGACCGTCGCGCCGGCAATGGCCATCCGTCTGTCGATTGCGAAACGCCGGTTCATCACATGTTCGGCCATGGCAGCCTCCTGCGGTTGGTCCCGGCAGGCAAGGCTACGCTGCCGCCACGATCGTGCGATGCGGAAAAACCCTGAGGCCGGCGCCGACCCCTGTCCGACAGCCGGGACGCCCCTCAGACCGGATGGGCGAAGGGCGCGAAGGTCTGGACGACGCGCTCATAGACCGGCCGCTTGAACGGGATGATCAGCGCCGGCGTCGCCGCCAGATGCTCCCAGCGCCAGGCCTCGAACTCGGCCTTGTGGTGCCCGCCGGCCGGACGGGCGATGTCGATCTCGCTGTCCGGGCCAGTGAAGCGGAAGGCAAACCATTTCTGGGTCTGGCCGCGGTATTTTCCCTTCCAGGCCTGGCCAGCAATGTCCGGCGGCAGGTCATAGGCGAACCATTCCGGCGCCTCGGCAATCAGCACGGCCGAGCGCACATTGGTCTCCTCGTAGAGCTCGCGCGTCGCGGCCGCCAGCGGCTGCTCGCCGGCATCGATGCCCCCCTGCGGCATCTGCCAGGCATGGTCGGCATCGACATGCTCGGGGGCCGGCCCCTTGCGCCGGCCGACGAAGACGAGGCCCTGGCGGTTGAACAGCACGATTCCGACGCAGGGCCGGTAGGGCAGATCGTCAAGGCGGGGCATGGCAGGGCGTTCCGAAAGCCTGTCCGTTCCTAGCCCGATTGCGGTCGGCGCGCTATGCCCGCCGTGACCGGCACCAGGATGATGCCGCGGGCCTCCAGGGTGCGCGCCCAGCGGGCCAGGCGATCGATGGTCACCGGCAGGGCCGAGCCGATGCCGAGGGCAAAGCCGGTCTCGCGGGCCCGTTCCTCGAGCCGCGTGAGCTGGGCATCCACCTCCGCGGGCGTCGGCACCCGGTCGAGCAGGATGTCGCCGCGCACCACCGGCTGCTGCAGCGTGCCGGCCAGCTGCACGACCAGGCTGCGAGCGCTGGAGCCGTCATCCACCACCATCAGACCACGCCGATGCGTCTCGCGCAGCACCGGCAGAAGGGCGTTCTCGGTGGCCGTGAACTTGCCGCCCATGTAGTTGACGATGCCGGCATAGCCCTGGAAGCGGCCCATCGACCAGTGCAGCCGCTCGATGTTGCGGTCGGAGGTCAGGCTGGTCAGCAGAGTCTGCGGGCCCGGGTCGTTCTCGGGATAGTCGAGCGGCTCCATCGGCACCTGCAGGAACACCTCGTGGCCGTCCGAGCGGGCGCGCGCTGCCAGGCGCTCGAGGTCGGCGCCATAGGGCGCGAAGGCGAAGGAGACCGCGCCGGGCAGCTTGGCCAGCGCCTCGGCCGTGGTGCGCTGGCTGATGCCGAGACCGCCGATCAGCACCGCCACGCGCGGCATGCCGGCCTGATCGGCCCCGGCAAGGCGGAAGGCGCGGGCATAGGCCTCGTGCGGCTTGCGGCCGTCGGGAGCAATGCGCGGCAGCGGACCATGGGGCCCGCGCTCGATCATGCGCGGATCGAGGCCGGAGGCCCGCTCCTCACCCTGAGGCACCGCGATGCGCACGGAGCGGGCATTGCCGGACATGCCGTCGATGATGTTGATCGTCTGGCCGCCCTCCGTGGCCATCTCGCCGCGAGCGGGAGCGACCGGCACGGCCTGCGGGGCGGTGGGTTCGGCCGTGCGCGCCTCGGCGGTGGCAATGGCGGCAATGGCGAGCGGCTCGCCGCCAAGGGGATTGTTCACAACGGCCACGGCGCCGACGAAGGCCAGCACCAGCGCGCCGACCAGCCCGGCGGCAACCGGCAGCAGCGGTGGCAGCCACCGCTTCTTCGGTTCCGGTTTGGGCTCCACCCCGAGGGGGGCGTCGAGATCATCGGTCATGGGGCCTGGACTGCGCGCCTGGTCGCCGCCCCTCTAGATCAGGCTGGAACCCTTAAGTCCCGGTTAACCAAACCGCTCCAATGCCCGCCCGGCCCCGCCGGATCGGCCGATTTTACGCAAACTGGCCAATGTGCTAGGCATCCGGCCCTCTGGAGACCCGGTATGTCCGTGCCTGCCCCTTCCCTGCCGTCCGAGCCGGACGGCGCCGACAGCATCGAACGGCAGATGCGCGAGCTCGGCCGGCAGGCGCGCGCCGCCGCCCGCCGCCTGGCTCTGGCGCCGACGGCGCGCAAGGATGCGGCCCTGGCGGCGATGGCCGCCGCCATCCGCGCCCGCAGCGGGGCCATCCTTGCCGCCAATGCCGAGGATGTGGCTGCCGCCCGGGCCGATGGCATGGCCGCCGCCTTCATCGACCGCCTGACGCTGACTGCCGAGCGGATCGAGGCCATGGCGGCCGGCGTCGAGGTGGTGCGCGACCTTGCCGATCCGGTCGGCACGATCATCACCGAATGGGACCGGCCGAACGGCCTGCACATCGAGCGCGTGCGGGTGCCGCTGGGAGTCATCGGCGTCATCTACGAAAGCCGGCCGAACGTGACCGCCGACGCCGCGGCCCTGTGCCTGAAGGCCGGCAATGCGGTCATCCTGCGGGGCGGCTCGGACAGCTTCCGCTCGACCCGCGCCATCCACCAGGCCATCCTGACCGGGCTGGAGACGGCCGGCCTGCCGCCGGCAGCCGTCTCGCTGGTGCCGACCCGCGACCGGGCGGCCGTGGGGCTGATGCTCCAGGGCCTCGGCGGCACGGTGGATGTCATCGTGCCGCGCGGCGGCAAGAGCCTGGTGGCCCGCGTGCAGGAGGAGGCGCGCGTGCCGGTCTTCGCCCATCTCGACGGCAACTGCCATGTCTATGTCCATGGCGCGGCCGACCTCGCCATGGCGAAGGCCATCGTGGTCAATGCCAAGATGCGGCGGACCGGCATTTGCGGGGCGGCCGAGACGCTGCTGGTCGACGAGGCCTGCGCCGGGACGCATCTGAAGCCCCTCGTCACGGCGCTCCTGGATGCCGGCTGCGCCGTGCGCGGCGACAGCCTGACGCGCATCGTCGATCCGCGCGTCACCCCGGCGAGCGAGGACGACTGGGCGAGGGAATATCTCGACGCCATCATCGCGGTGAAGGTGGTCAGCGGCCTCAGCGACGCCATCGCCCATATCGAGACATACGGTTCCCATCATACCGACGCCATCGTGACCAATGACCCGGCCGCCGCCGACCGCTTCATGGCCGAGGTCGACAGCGCCATCGTGCTGCACAATGCCTCCACCCAGTTCGCCGATGGCGGCGAGTTCGGCTTCGGCGCGGAGATCGGGATTGCCACCGGCCGGATGCATGCGCGCGGGCCGGTGGGCGTGGAGCAGCTCACCTCGTTCAAGTACCGCGTCCGCGGCTCGGGCCAGACGCGCCCGTGAGGCCGCTCGGCTCGCGCATCAAGCCGCGGCGCCGGTCCGGCGAGGAACGGCTCGTCCTGCCGCCGCACGCGCCCGGCATGACCATCGGCCTGTTCGGCGGATCGTTCAATCCGCCGCACGATGCCCACCGCCTCGTCGCGCTCGCGGCCCTGAAGCGGCTCGGCCTCGATGCGGTCTGGTGGCTGGTGACCCCCGGCAATCCGCTCAAGGCGGGCGGCAGCCTGCGCCCCCTGCCCGAGCGGATCGCAGCGGCCTGCACGCTGGCGCGCCATCCGCGCATTCATGTCACCGGCATCGAGGCGGCGCTTGGAACCCGCTTCACCGCCGACACGATCGCGGCGCTGAAGGCCCGTTGCCCCGGCGTGCGGTTCGTCTGGATCATGGGCGCGGACAACCTCGCGCAGTTCCATCTGTGGCAGGACTGGCGCGGCATTGCCGCGAGCCTGCCGATCGCCGTGGTGGACCGGCCCGGCAAGGGGCTGCGAGCCTCGGCCGGTGTGGCGGCCACGGCGCTGGCGCGCTGGCGGCTGCCGGAGCGCAAGGCCCTGCGCCTCGCCGCCCGCCGCCCGCCGGCCTGGCTGTTCCTGCACGGCCTGAAATCGCCGCTCTCCTCGACGGCGATCCGGGAAAAGCACCAGGTTGCTTCAAATTGAATCAAATCGCTTAGCGGCGAGGCAAGCCGTCGCGCCTAGGCTGCGCTCGAAGCCGAAGGGGCGGTGGAAGGGCGGTTGCCATGCATGGACTGATCTCCAAGAAGGTCGAGCAGCTTCTGTCGAGCGTCGACGTGCTGATCGTCGATGACAACCAGTTCATGCGGAAGGTGGTCCGCAACATCCTGACCAATATCGGCATCAAGGGGGTCCGCGAGGCCGCGGACGGCCTGACCGGCCTCGAGCACATCCGCCAGCACGCCCCCGACATCGTCATCCTCGACTGGGAGATGCCGATGCTGAACGGGGCGGAGATGCTGCGCATCGTCCGCAATCCGGCGAGCTTCCCGGTGCCGGACGTGCCGATCATCATGCTGACCTCGCATCTGGAGCGCTGGCGCGTGGTGGAGGCGACCAAGCTCGGCGTCAACGAGTTCCTGGCCAAGCCGGTGTCGGGCAAGGTGCTGCTCGACCGCATCGTCTCGATCATCGCCCGGCCCCGGCCCATGGTGCAGATGGAGGGCTATTACGGGCCGGAGCCGCGCAAGCTGCTGCTTGAGCCGCGCATGCGCGCGCGCGTGATCCAGCAGGCCGCCAATAGCCCCTGACTCGCCGCGCGCCCGGGGGCCATGCACGGGCAGGCCTTGCGCGCGCGCGCGATTGGCGCTTGCCTGCCACCCTGAAACCGTTCCAGGGAGGCCCGCATGAGCGCGACCACCACGACCACCGCCACCGCCGCCCAGCCGCCGGCGCACCCGGCCGGCCTGTCCATGCTGGAAAAGCGCCGCATCGAGGCCGAGATCCTGAAGCATGTCTATGAAACGCTGAAGCCCGCCATCGGCGTGGAGGCGGCGCAGAAGGCCATCGGCGAGGCGGTGCGGCGCTCGGCGGTGGAGCAGGCCCAGCGCTTTGCCGCCCAGTCGCCCGACGGCCCCTCGCTGGAGGGCTTCATCGCCATGCAGCCCCTGTGGACGGCCGAGGGCGCGCTGGAGGTCCAGGAGATCGGGCGTTCGGCGACCACCTACGACTTCAACGTGGTGCGCTGCCGCTATTCGGAAATGTACAAGGCCATGGGTCTCGGCGAGATCGGCCATCTGCTGTCGTGCCAGCGCGACGGCACCTTCTGCGAGGGCTATGATCCCCGGCTGAAGCTGGAGCGAACGCAGACCATCATGCAGGGCGCCAGCCATTGCGACTTCCGCTTCCGCTACGAGGCCGGCGACAAGCCGGCGACCTGATCGCCGCCGGCTCATCATCCGGCATCGGCACCGGCCCTAGCGGCCGGGATTGCCGACGAAATCGCGCTTGCCGAGCTCCACGCCGTTGTGGCGCAGGATCGCGTAGGCGGTCGTCACGTGGAAATAGAAGTTCGGCAGCGCGAGATGGGCGAGATAGACCGCCCCCTTCAGCGTCAGCGGGCTGCCGGCGATGGTCAGGGTGATGTCGCGCTCCGCCGCCGCGTCGATGGCCGCGGCATCCTGGCTGGTGACGAAGCCGATCGTGGTCTGGATGCGCTGCTTCAGCTCCTCGATCGTGGTCTCGACATCGGGGTATTTCGGCAGCTCCACCCCGGCGAGCCGGCCCGCGGCCCCCTTGGCGAAGTCGGTGGCCAGCTGGACCTGGCGCACCAGCGGGAACATGTCGGGGGCCAGCCGGGAGTCCAAGAGCACCTTCGGGTCGATCTTCCTCGCCGCGCAGCAGGCGCTGGCCTTGTCGAGCCAGCCCGACAGGTTGGTGAGCATCTGCACGAAGACCGGGACGGAGAAGGCGTGAACGGCTGGCGGCATGGGAATCCCCTGGGGGTCGGCCCGCATCGGGCCCGGCAGATTTAGTTGTCGCGCGGTGGCTTGGCCATGGGGCAATAAGGGGCATGACCGTTGCGATTCCGTGCCCCGTTCCGGAGCCCAGCCTCGCCCGCTGCCGGGTGACACGCCTCGGCCTGTCGCGCTTCCGCACCTATGCCGGCGCCACGCTCGCCCCGCAGGCGCCGCTCGTCGTCCTGGTCGGCCCGAACGGGGCCGGCAAGACCAATGTGCTGGAGGCGCTGTCGTTCCTCGCCCCCGGCCGGGGCCTCAGACGCGCCACCCTCCAGGAGGCGGCCTTCGACCGGGGCGATGGCGGCTGGGCGGTCAGCGCCACCGTCGAGGGGCTGCATGGCGAAACGGTGCTGGGCACGGGCATCGAGGCAGGCGAGGCGGAGACGCGCGCGCGCCTGTGCCGGATCGACCGCGTGCCGGTCGCCTCGGCCACGGCCTTTGCCGAGCATGTGCGGGTGGTCTGGCTGACGCCGGCCATGGACGGCCTGTTCCTCGGCTCCGCGGGCGAGCGGCGGCGCTTTCTGGACCGGCTGGTGCTGTCTGTCGATGCCGAGCATGGCGCGCGGGTGAATGCGCTGGAGCGCTCCCTGCGCGCGCGCAACCGCCTGCTGGAGGAGGCCTCGCCCGACCGCGCCTGGCTGGAGGCGGTCGAGCACGAGACGGCCGAACTGGCCGTGGCGGTCGCGGCCGCGCGCGCCGAAACGGTGCGCCGCCTGGCCTCGCTGATCGAGCAGACCAAGGATCCGGCCTCCCCCTTTCCCTGGGCGGCACTGGCGCTCGACGGGGCGCTCGAGGCGGCCGTGCTGAGCCGGCCGGCGCTGGACGTGGAGAACGAGTACCGCGCCGTCCTGCGCGAGCATCGCTCCCGCGACCGTGCAGCCGGCCGGACCACCGAGGGCCCGCATCTGACCGATCTGGTGGCCCATCACGGGCCGTCCGGCGCGCCGGCCGAACGCTGCTCGACCGGCCAGCAGAAGGCGCTGCTGGTCGGGCTGGTGCTGGCCCATGCGCGCCTCGTCGCCGACATGGCCGGATTCACGCCGATTGTCCTGCTCGACGAGGTGGCGGCTCATCTCGATCCCGAGCGGCGCGCCGCCCTCTATGCGGCGCTGGAGACGCTGGGGGCCCAGGTCTGGATGACCGGAGCCGATCCGGCCGCCTTTGCCGGCCTGCGGGGCCGGGCCGACCTGTTCGCGGTCGCGCCGGGCCGCATCGCGCCGGGCGGCGACTGAGCCCGGTTCAGGCCGTCCGCTCCGCCCGCTGGCGCTTCAGGTACCAGCCGATCGCCAGCACGATGGCGGCGCCGACGACAGCCGCCCCGTAATGGGCGATGCCGACCGGCTTCAGCCCGACCGGATAGGTCTGCGTCACGTCCACCTGGGCCACCAGGCCCGTGCCCCAGGCCACCAGCTGGCGCAGCACCACCGGATCGGACAGGATCATCTCGCCGGCGATCCAGCCCAGCAGGGCCGCGCCCGCCCAGACGATGACCGGAAAGCGCTCGATCATGGACAGGATGAGCGTCGAGCCGAACACGATCAGCGGAATGGTCAGGGCCAGGCCGAACACGAACAGCCAGACATTGCCATGGGCCGCCGCCGCGATGGCGATGACGTTGTCGAGGCTCATGACGGCATCGGCAATGGCAATGGTGCGCACCGCGCGCCACAGGCTGTCGGTCTCGGCAATGTTGGCGTGCCCGCCTTCCCCCTCGTCCTCGCCGACCACCAGCTTCACGGCGATCCAGAACAGCAGGATGCCGCCGACGACCTTCAGGAACGGCACGGCCAGCAGGTAGGTGATGACCAGGGCGAACAGGATGCGCAGGCCGACAGCGGCCCCGGCGCCCAGGAGGATGCCGACCTTGCGCTGCCTTGCAGGCAGGCCGCGGCAGGCCAGGGCGATGACCACCGCATTGTCACCCGACAGCAGGATGTCGATCCAGATGATCTGGACGAGACCGACCCAGAACTGACTATCCATGCCACCGCTTTCATTGGGATGGCCACCGGGGGACGGTGGCAGCGGCTCGCCACATAAATCCTCGCCCTGCTGCTGTCAGCAGGGGCGGGTGCGACGTTTTGGCACAGAGGCGCGTCAGACAGCCGCTGCCTCGCGGCCCCTGCGGATCAGATAGGCCGCGCCCACCACGAACAGCGCACCGATGAACTCGGCCGGCAGTTCGAGGCCATGGGCCGTCTCCGCTCCGATGACATTGGCGATGACGGGATCGTTGACCAGCATGTCGCCGGCGAGCCAGCCGAGCAGCCCGGCACCGGCCCAGATGAGGATCGGGAACCGCTCCAGCATCTTCATGATCAGCGAGGCGCCGGCGACGATCAGCGGGATCGAGACGAGCAGCCCGACCACCAGCATCAGCTTGCTGTCACGCGCCACCGCCGCGATGGCGAGCACATTGTCGAGGCTCATCACCGCATCGGCGATGGCTACGGTCCGGACCGCATACCAGAGCCGGTCGGACGCCTGGATCTGATCCTCGTCGCTTCCCTCGTCGGTGACCAGCTTGACGGCGATCCAGAACAGCAGCAGCGCGCCGACGATGCGCAGGAAGGGCAGGTCGAGCAGGGTGGCGACGAACAGCGTGAACACCACGCGCAGCAGGATGGCGACGCCCGCGCCGAGAACCATGCCGACCAGCCGCTGGCGCTGCGGCAAGGCCCGGCAGGCCAGCGCGATCACCACGGCATTGTCGCCGGACAGGATGATGTTGATCCAGATGACCTGGATCAGTCCGACCAGGCTCAGCGCTGCGAGATCCATGCGTTCCCCCGTTTGCGGGCGCAAACTAGAGGCCCGATGTCATGCCTGAACATACGCATTTCTGACTAGTTTTGACTGGTTTTTTGGCAATCTGTGGCGGATCGCGCAGAGCTGGTGTTGGCCCGGATCAGGCCACCGCATCGGCGATGGCCTTGCCGCAGGCGATCGTGTCGGCCGCGCCGCCGAGGTCGCGGGTGCGATATTCGGGCTTTGCCAGAACCTCCTCGATGGCCCGCACGATGGCGGCGGCGGCCTCCGGCTCACCGAGATGGTCGAGCATCATGGCCGCCGACCAGATCTGGCCGACCGGGTTGGCGATGCCCTTGCCGGCGATGTCGGGCGCCGAGCCGTGAACCGGCTCGAAGAGCGAGGGGAACTTGCGGTCGGGATTGATGTTGCCGGAGGGCGCGATGCCGATGGTGCCGGTACAGGCCGGCCCGAGATCGGAGAGGATGTCGCCGAACAGGTTGGAGGCCACCACCACGTCGAACCGGTCGGGGTTCAGGACGAAATGGGCGGTCAGGATGTCGATATGGTACTGATCCACCGTCACGTCCGGATAGGCCTTCCTCATCTCGGCCACGCGCTCGTCCCAGTAGGGCATGGTGATGGAAATGCCGTTGGACTTGGTGGCGCTGGTCAGCTTGCGGCGTGGACGCTTCATCGCCAGGTCGAAGGCATATTTCAGGATGCGGTCGACGCCGACCCGCGTCATCACGGTCTCCTGCACGACGAACTCGCGCTCGGTGCCATGGAACATGCGCCCGCCGATGGAGGAATATTCGCCCTCGGTGTTCTCGCGCACCACGAAGAAGTCGATCTCGCCGGGCTTGCGGCCCGCCAGCGGCGCCGGCACGCCCGGCATCAGCTTGACCGGACGCAGGTTCACATACTGGTCGAACTCGCGGCGCATGAGCAGGAGCGAGCCCCACAGCGAGATGTGATCGGGAATCTTGTCGGGCATGCCCACCGCGCCGAAGAAGATGGCATCGGACGAGCCGATCCGCTGCTTCCAGTCCTCCGGCATCATCCGGCCGTGCTTCTCGTAATAGTCCCAGGACGAGAAGTCGTGATGGTCGAGGTCGACGGAGAACCGGTACTTGCGCGCGGCCGCCTCCAGGACGCGCAGCCCCTCCGGCATCACCTCCTTGCCGATGCCGTCGCCGGGAATGACGGCGAGCCTGTAGGTGTTGGAGCGGGCCATGGGTTCCTCCGGTTCTTGTGCCGGCAGAGGCCTTAGCCGGGCCGCGCCAGGCCGGCAATGACGCCGGCGCGGGGCAGCCCGGCAGGATCAGCCGAAGAAGGCCTCCAGCTCGGCGGCCACGGCATCGGGCAGCTCCTCGGCGAGATAATGGCCGCCGGGAAGGGCATGGCCGCGCACGTCACGCGCCCGTTCCCGCCACAGCGCCAGCGGATCGAAGCAGCGGCCGATCACGCCGTCGCGCCCCCACAGGACCAGAAGCGGGCAGTCCAGCTTGCGCCCGCCATCGGCATCGTCATGGGCGATGTCGATGGTGGCGGCGGCGCGATAGTCCTCACAGCTGGCATGGATGGCGGCCGGATCGCGGAAGCAGCGCAGATATTCCACGAGCGCCGCCG
The DNA here is from genome assembly GCA_046295035.1 of Phreatobacter sp. Taxonomy (GTDB): domain Bacteria; phylum Pseudomonadota; class Alphaproteobacteria; order Rhizobiales; family Phreatobacteraceae; genus Phreatobacter. The sequence goes on along the minus strand of JBKBOA010000050.1, from coordinate 12,260 downwards.
GCGCGAAGGGCGCAAGGCCGGCCGCCCCCGAGCCGCATTTCTTCAGCCAGTAGCCGTCCGGGTCCGCGCCGATCATCCGCTCGGGGAAGGGAGCGGGCTGGATCAGGAAGAACCAGTGCCAGTAGGCGCGTGCGAAGTCGTCGGTGGTGTCGCGGTACATCTCGCGGGTGGGTGCGATGTCGAGCACGGCGAGACGCCCGACCCGATCGGGATGGTCGAGCGCGAGGCGGTGGGCGACACGCGCGCCGCGGTCGTGGGCTGCGAGGACGAAGCGCGGGTGCCCGAGCGTGGCCATGACCTCGACCATGTCCTGCGCCATGGCCCGCTTGGAATAGGCCAGATGGTCCGGCCCGCCGGGCGGCTTGGAGCTGTCGCCATAACCGCGCAGGTCGGCCGCCACGACGGTGAAGCGGCGCGCTAGGCGCGGAGCGACCTTGTGCCAGAGCACATGGGTCTGCGGATAGCCGTGGAGCAGCAGGAGCGGCGGCCCGGAGCCGCCGGTCCTCAGCCGGATGGTGGCGCCGGACACCGCCACGTCCAGCATGCGGAAGCCGGGGAACAGGTTGTCGGTCACCGGCCGCTCGACGGGCCGGCCATATCGGTCATCTGGTGGAGGCTGCATCTTGTCTCGCGCGCGATGGCTGCTAGTTAACGTCCACGACCGGTAACCGGATCGGGCGGGGGAGTCCCCGGACACCAACACCATAGAGGACGCCAATGAACCGACGCCACCTTGTCTGCGCCATGGCCGCGACCGCTCTTGCGGCCGGTCTGGCTCCGGCCGCCGCGCAAACCTTCCCGTCCCGGCCGATCGTCATGATCATTCCGTTCGCGGCCGGTGGCCCGACCGACGTGGTCGGCCGCATCATTGCCGAGGCGATGTCGAAGAATCTCGGCCAGACCGTGGTCATCGAGAATGTGGCCGGCGCCGGCGGCACGACCGGATCCACGCGCCTGACCACGGCCCAGCCGGATGGGCACACCATCATGATCGGCCATACCGGCACCCATGCCGCCTCGGTCGCGCTCTATCCGAACCTGCGCTACAACCCCGTGACCGATTTCGCGCCGATCGGCCTGGTCAACACCAACGCGATCCTGCTGGTGACCAAGAAGGATCTGCCGGCCAACAACCTCGCCGAGTTTGCCACCTGGCTGAAGGCCAACGAGCGTTCGGCCAACAATGCCCATGCCGGCATCGGCTCGGTCAGCCACACGACCTGCCTGCTGCTGCACTCGATCCTGGGCGTCAAGCCGCAGTCCGTGCCCTATCGCGGCACCGGCCCGGCGATGAACGATCTCGTCGGCGGCCAGGTCGACTACATGTGCGATCAGGTGGTCAATGTCGCCCCGCAGGTGCGCGCCGGCACCATCAAGGCGCTGGCGGTCGCCCAGACGACGCGCAATGCCGCCCTGCCGGATGTTCCGACCACCACCGAGGCCGGCCTGCCGAACTACCAGGTCGTGGTCTGGAACGCCATGCTCGCCCCCAAGGGCACGCCGGCTCCGGTCGTGGCCCGGCTGAACGAGGCCCTGAAGGCAGCGCTCGCCGATGCCAATGTGCGCGCGCGCCTCACCGACCTCGGCGCCGACCTGCCGGCCGAGAACCTCGTCACCCCGGACGGCCTGAGGGGCTTCCTGGAGGCCGAGATTGCCAAGTGGACCCCGGTCATCCGCGAAGCGGGCGTGACGGCGGGCAACTGAGCCCCTACATGGAAGGCGTGGCCGGCGGCGCGCCGGCCACGGACTTCTCGTGACAGGGGACTGCACCATGATCGTGCTGACCGTCGAAGGCATGACCTGCTCGGGCTGCTCGGCAGCCGTGGAGCGGGTCATCAAGCGCGTCGATCCTGCCGCCGGCGTCAAGGTGGACCTGGCCAGCGGGCGGGTGGAGATTGAGAGCGCGGCCGCCGCCCAAACCCTCGCCGAGGCGGTCACCGCCGCTGGCTATGGCGCCAGGCCTGCCTGACAGGCGGGCCCGTCGGGCAGGGCTGGCGGGGCGGCCCGGCTCAGTTGCGGCCGGGCATGCGGCCATCGAACCGGTTCGACCATTCCAGCAGGATGCGATCGCGGTTCTGCGCCATCCAGCCGAAATCACTGCGCACCATCCGCGCCTCGACCCCCTGCGGATAGTTCTCCGGCCGGCTGCCGACGCCCTCGCGCGCGACGACGGCATAGAACTGGGCATAGAGCTCGTTGGCCCGCCGGCTGGCAGCCCAGTCGGCGATGCGCCGGACCGCGGCGGCCTGGGCGCTCGGCCGGTCGCGCACGATGGCGAAGGCCTCCATCTCCCAGCCGGCTCCGTCCTGCGGCACGATCACCTCGAGCGGCGCGCCGAGGGTCTTCTCGCGGGCGCCGCGCATGTCGAAGGACAGTCCGACCACCCGCTCCCCGCGGGCGGCCTGCACGCAGGGCGCGCTGCCCGAATGGGTATAGACGGCAACGCTCTGGTGCAGGTCCTCCATGAACCGCCAGCCCGCCTCCTCGCCCATGCTCTGCAGCCAGCCGGCCACCAGCAGGAAGCCGGTGCCTGACGAGGCCGGGTGCGGCATGACGATGCGGTTGCGGAACTCCGGGCGCAGGAGGTCGCGCCAGGTGCTGGGGACCGGCGCGCCCACCTTGCGCGCCTCCTCGGTGTTGAAGCAGAGCGCGCCGACATAGGCATCCATGCCGGTCCACAGATAGGGCTCGCTGGTGTCGCGAAAGGCCGGCTTGAGCTCGTCGGCCCCCTTCGGCTTGTAGGATTCCAGCAGGTTCTCTCGGGCGAACAGGATCAGGCTGGTCGCTGCCAGGCCGAAGATCATGTCGGCCCGCGGATTCTCGCGCTCGGCCACGACGCGGGCGGTGATGACGCCGGTCGAATCGCGCACCCAGTTGATGTCGATCTCGGGCAGATCCTTCTCGATCGCCTGCTTGAAGGCCAGCAGCTGGTCGGTCTCGATGGAGGTGTAGAGCGTGACGCGGGTCCGGCCCTGCGCCAAGGCCCCGCCAAGGCCCCCGGCCAGGAGCGCCGTCGCCAGGATCGCCACCGTCATCCGACGGATCCACATCGCCCTTGGACCTCCGCCCGTCCGCCCGCGCGGACCGCCACTCTAGCCGATCCGTGCATGCACGACACGTGCCGTCGTACGAACGGCGGGCGTCAGGCGATCAGCACGGCCCGGAAGTCGTTGACATTCGTGTGTGTCGGACCCGTGACAACAAGGCCGTCCACGGCCGCGAAGAAGCCGAAACCGTCATGGCGGTCGAGGAAGCTGCGTGGGGAGAGCCCGCCGGCCTCCGCGGCGGCCAGGATGGCGGGGGTCACGAGGGCCCCCGCATTGGCTTCCACGCCGTCGATGCCGTCCGTGTCCAGCGCGATGGCATGGATGCGGTCCCGGAGCCTGGCGGCCAGCGGCTGGATGGCCGCAGCGAAGGCCAGGGCGAACTCCGAATTGCGTCCGCCGCGGCCGGTCGGCCGATCGCGCGGGAGGGTGACGGTGGTCTCGCCGCCCGACAGGATCAGCAGCGGCGGGGAACCGGGCAGGCCGTGCTCCAGCACCGAGCGCGCGAGCGCGGCATGGACCTGCGCCACGTCCCGGGCCTCGCCCTCGATCGTGTCGCCGAGGACCAGCGTGCGCAGGCCGGCCTCCTCGGCAATGCGCGCCGCCGCCTTCAGGCTCTCCACGGGCCTTGCGATCATGCGGACATCGCAGCCGGCGGCGAAGGCCGGATGCCCGGGCTTCGGGCTCTCGCAGGCCGGATCCGCCAGGTGGCGCATGACCGCCGGGGGCAGGTCCATGCGGTAGCGCGCGATGATGGCGAGCGCCTCCTCGCGGGTCGTCGGATCGGGGAGCGTCGGACCGGAGGCGATCACCGCCGGATCATCGCCCGGCACGTCGGAAATGGCGAGGGTGACCACCCGCGCCGGATGGGCGGCTGCCGCCAGCCTGCCGCCGGCGATCGCCGAGACGTGCTTCCTCACACAGTTCATGGCCGTGATGTCGGCGCCGGAGGCGAGCAGCGCCGCGTTCACCGCCTTCAGGTCGTCAAGCGTCAGGTCGCCCGCCGGCAGGGCGAGCAGGGCCGAGCCGCCGCCGGAGATGAGGGCCACCACCAGATCGTCGGCCGACAGGCCCTCGAGCCGCGCCAGGATGCGCCGGGAGGCGGCGAGGCCCGCGGCGTCCGGCACCGGGTGGGAGGCCTCCAGCACCTCGATCCGGCGGGTCGGCACGGCATGGCCGTAGCGCGTGACCACCGTGCCCTCCAGCGGCGCCGGCCAGAGCTTCTCGAAGGCGGCTGCCATGCTGGCGGCCGCCTTGCCGGCGCCAACCACGACGGTTCGCCCCTCCGGCACGTTCGGCAGATGGTCGGCGATGCGCTCGGGCAGCGCGGCGCGGATCGCGGCCTGGCCAAGCGAAAGAAGGAAGGATCGGGGATCGGGAAGGTCGGTCATGGCGCCTGATTAGCGACTGGCGCGGCGCGCGTCATGTGCGCAGGGCCGCCGGATGGTCGGGCCTGCCGGAGCCCGGACCCGATCAGCGGTGCGGCCGCGGAAAAAGGGCCGCCCGAAGGCGGCCCTGCCTGATCCTGATCCGGGGCGGGCAAGGCCCGCCCGTGGTCAATGGGTCGCGCCGGCGGTCGCGAGGACCGCCTTGACGCTGCGAAGCTGGTCGAGCTTCTCCGCGGCCCTTGCCTTGGCCGCATCGTCCTTCGCGTCGGCGAGGTCTTCCTCGGCATCCCGGATCTCGGCGTCGATCTGGTCGGCGCGCAGATCCTCGACCGCCGTGGCGCGCTCGGCGAGCACCGTCAGGCCGGCCTCGGAGACCTCTGCAAAGCCGCCGCGGACGTAGAGGCGGCGCGGCTGGCCGTCACCGTGGATGGTCAGAATGCCCGGCCGCAGCGAGGACACGAAGGGTGCATGGCCGGCCAGAACGCCGAAATCACCCTCGGCGCCCGGCACGACGACCTGCTCGACGGCGCCCGAGAACAGCTGCCGCTCGGGCGAGACCAGTTCGAAATGGAAGGTCGCCATGTGCTGCGATCCCTTTCAGCTGGAGCCGGTCAGGCCGCCTCGGCGGCGAGCTTGCGGCCCTTCTCCACGGCCTCCTCGATGGTGCCGACCATGTAGAAGGCGGCCTCGGGGAGGTGATCGTACTTGCCGTCGACGAGATCACCGAAGCCCTTCACCGTGTCCTTCAGGTCGACGAACTTGCCGGGGGCGCCGGTGAAGACCTCGGCCACGTGGAACGGCTGCGACAGGAAGCGCTCCACCTTGCGGGCACGGGCGACCGTCAGCTTGTCCTCTTCCGACAGCTCGTCCATGCCGAGGATGGCGATGATGTCCTGCAGCGACTTGTAGCGCTGCAGGGTCTGCTGGACCTTGCGGGCCACCGTGTAGTGCTCCTCGCCGATCACGCGCGGATCGAGCATGCGCGAGGTCGAGTCGAGCGGGTCCACGGCCGGGTAGATGCCCTTCTCGGCGATGGCACGGTTGAGCACGGTCGTCGCGTCGAGGTGGGCGAAGGAGGTGGCCGGGGCCGGGTCGGTCAGGTCGTCGGCGGGCACGTAGATGGCCTGCACCGAGGTGATCGAGCCCTTCTGGGTGGTGGTGATGCGCTCCTGGAGCGCGCCCATGTCGGTGGCGAGCGTCGGCTGATAGCCGACCGCCGAGGGGATGCGGCCGAGCAGAGCCGACACTTCCGAACCGGCCTGGGTGAAGCGGAAGATGTTGTCGACGAAGAACAGCACGTCCTGACCCTGGTCGCGGAAATGCTCGGCAATCGTCAGACCGGACAGCGCGACGCGCGCGCGCGCGCCGGGCGGCTCGTTCATCTGGCCGAACACCAGGGCACACTTGGAGCCCTCGCCGCCGCCCTTCTTGTTGACGCCGGACTCGATGAACTCGTGATAGAGGTCATTGCCCTCGCGGGTGCGCTCGCCGACGCCGGCGAACACCGAATAGCCGCCATGGGCCTTGGCGACATTGTTGATCAGCTCCTGGATGAGCACGGTCTTGCCGACGCCGGCGCCGCCGAACAGGCCGATCTTGCCGCCCTTGGCATAGGGGGCGAGCAGGTCCACCACCTTGATGCCGGTGACGAGGATCTCCGCTTCCGTCGACTGCTCGGCGAAGGACGGGGCCGGCTGGTGGATGGCGCGCGTGGTGGCGGTCTTGACGGGGCCGGCCTCGTCAATCGGCTCACCGACGACATTGAGGATGCGGCCGAGCGTCTCGTCGCCGACGGGGACCGCGATCGGCTGGCCGGTATCGGTCACCGGCTGGCCGCGGACGAGGCCCTCGGAGGTGTCCATGGCGATGCAGCGGACGGTGTTCTCGCCCAGATGCTGGGCGACCTCGAGAACCAGGCGATTGCCCTGGTTGCTGGTCTCCAGCGCGTTCAGAATCTCCGGCAGATGGTCGTCGAACTGCACGTCGACCACGGCGCCGATGACCTGGGTGATCCGGCCGACCTTGCCGCCTGCCGGGGCCGCCTTCGCGCTCGTCGCTTTCTTCGCCATTGTGAGGGTCCTCGACTTGATCGTTGGATGCTCAGAGCGCCTCGGCGCCCGAGATGATTTCGATGAGTTCCTTGGTGATCATCGCCTGGCGCGCGCGGTTGTAGCGCAGCGTCTGCTTCTTGATCATCTCGCCGGCATTGCGCGTGGCATTGTCCATGGAGGTCATGCGCGCGCCCTGCTCGGAGGCGGCGTTCTCCAGGAGGCCCTTGAAGATCTGCACCGTCAGGTTGCGCGGCAGGAGGTCGGCGAGAATCTCGCCCTCGCCGGGCTCGAACTCGTAGGGCGTGGTGGAGCCGCCCTCGCCGCCCGTGACCTGGGCCGGGATGAGCTGCTGGGCAGTCGGCACCTGTGCGATCACTGACTTGAACTTGGAGAAGAACAGGGTGGCGACGTCGAACTCGCCCGCCTCGAACAGCTCCATGACCCGGGCGCCGACCTGCTCGGCCTCGGCGTAGGAAATCTGCTTGACCGACCGGAACTCGATGAAGCCGATGATCTGCTTGTCGAACTGCCGGCGGATGAGATCGTAGCCCTTGCGTCCGACGCACAGGAACTTGACGGTCTTGCCCTCGGCCTGCAGGGCCAGCGCCCGCTCGCGCGCCAGGCGCACGATCGAGGTGTTGAAGGCACCGCACAGGCCGCGCTCGGCGGTGGCAACCACGAGCAGATGGACGTCGTCGCGGCCCGTGCCGGCGAGCAGGCGCGGCGCATCCGATCCGGCCACGGCGCCGGCGAGGTTGGAGAGCACGGCTTCCATCTTCTCGGCATAGGGGCGGGCGGCCTCGGCGGCGGTCTGCGCGCGCTTCAGTTTCGCCGCGGCCACCATCTGCATGGCCTTGGTGATCTTCTGCGTCGCCTTGACCGAGGCGATTCGGTTCCGGAGGTCCTTCAAGCTCGGCATCAGCCGACGTCCCTTCTGGCTTCGATGGCCTGCTCAACCTTGCGGCGGAAGGCCAAAGGATCCGCGATCATCTTGATGGGCGTGGCGTTGATGCCCGTCCCATGGATGGTCACGTCCCCGAAATCGAGAACGCGACCAAGAAATGTCTGGTCGACCGCAACCGAATCGACCTTCTCGAGCCTCTGCTCGATGGTGGAGCGGGCGATGAAGCCCCATTTCGCCACCACCTTGCGCGAGGTGACCGCCAGCTCGGTGGTCCGGCTCAGGAACCAGGCCACGGCAAGCCAGAGGAGCGCGGCCACCAGGGCGATGCCGCCCCAGGGCCAGAGCAGCCAGGCGACCGGCAGAGCCAGGATCACCGCCACCAGGGGCCAGACATAGACGACCCAGTGAATGGTCGCCTCGTGGACGATGGTCTCGCCCGGCCCCAGGCTGTCGGAGACGTAGCTCATGCCGCCCCGCTCAGGAGAACGAGGCGGCGAAGTCCTGCACCGCGGCCTTGAGTCTCGCCGCGACCTCGTCCGACAGATCCTTCGACGAGCGAATCGCCTCCAGGATCGAGCCCTCGGCGCGCAGCTTGGCCAGCAGGCCCTCCTCGAAGGCCTTCACCCGGTTGAGCGGCAGCGGATCGAGATAGCCGTTGGTGCCGGCCCAGATGACCACCACCTGCTCCTCCATCTTGAGGGGCGAGTACTGGTTCTGCTTGAGCAGCTCGGTCAGCCGGGCGCCACGGTTCAGCAGGCGCTGGGTGGTGGCGTCGAGGTCGGAGCCGAACTGGGCGAAGGCGGCCATCTCGCGATACTGGGCGAGCTCGCCCTTGATCTTGCCGGCGACCTTCTTCATCGCCTTGGTCTGGGCCGAGGAGCCGACGCGCGAGACCGACAGGCCGACATTCACGGCCGGACGGATGCCCTGGAAGAACAGGTCGGTCTCCAGGAAGATCTGGCCATCGGTGATGGAGATGACGTTGGTCGGGATGTAGGCCGACACGTCGTTGGCCTGGGTCTCGATGACGGGCAGAGCGGTCAGCGAGCCCTTGCCGGCATCGTCACCCATCTTGGCCGCGCGCTCGAGCAGGCGGGAGTGCAGATAGAACACGTCGCCCGGATAGGCCTCGCGGCCCGGCGGGCGGCGCAGCAGCAGCGACATCTGGCGGTAGGCAACGGCCTGCTTCGACAGGTCGTCGTAGATGATGACCGCGTGCATGCCATTGTCGCGGAAGAACTCGCCCATGGCGCAGCCGGAGAAGGGCGCCAGGAACTGCATCGGCGCCGGATCCGAGGCGGTGGCGGCGATGACGATCGAATAGTCGAGGGCGCCGTTCTCCTCCAGCGCCTTGACGAACTGGGCAACCGTCGAGCGCTTCTGGCCGACCGCGACATAGACGCAGTAGAGCTTCTGGTGCTCGTCGGCGCCTTCCACGTTGAGCGGCTTCTGGTTCAGGATCGTGTCGAGCGCGATGGCGGTCTTGCCGGTCTGGCGGTCGCCGATGATCAGCTCGCGCTGGCCGCGGCCGATCGGGATCAGCGCGTCGATCGCCTTCAGGCCGGTCGCCATCGGCTCGTGCACCGACTTGCGCGGAATGATGCCGGGCGCCTTCACGTCGACGCGGCGGCGCTCGGTGGCCTGGATCGGCCCCTTGCCGTCGATCGGGTTGCCGAGCGCATCGACCACGCGGCCGAGCAGGCCCTTGCCGACGGGAACATCGACGATGGCGCCGGTGCGCTTGACCGTGTCGCCTTCCTTGATGTCGCGGTCGGCACCGAAGATGACGATGCCGACATTGTCGGTCTCGAGATTGAGCGCCATGCCGCGGATGCCATTGGCAAACTCGACCATCTCGCCAGCCTGGACATTGTCGAGGCCATAGACGCGGGCGATGCCGTCGCCGACGGAGAGAACCTGACCGACCTCGGAGACCTCGGCCTCCTGGCCGAAGTTCTTGATCTGGTCCTTCAGGATCGCAGAAATTTCAGCGGCGCGGATGTCCATCAGCCGACCTCTTTCATGGCGGTTCTAATCGCGTTGAGCTTGGTGCGAAGGGAGGTGTCGATCATGCGCGAGCCGACCTTGACGATCAGCCCGCCGAGAATGGCCGGGTCCACCTTCACGTCGATCCTGGGTTCCTTGCCGAGCACGTCCTTGAGCGCGGCGGAGAGCGTTTTCGCATTGGCGGCCGAGAGCTCCTCGGCGACCGTGACCTGGGCGGTGATCTCGCCGCGCGACTGGGCGACGAGCGCGTTGTAGCCGCGGATGATGCCTTCCACCGCGAACAGCCGCCGGTTGGCCGACACGACCTTGAGCAGGTTGCCGGCCAGGCCCGCAATGCCGGCCTTGTCGACGATGGCGCTGATCGCCTTGAGCTGGTCCTCCGCGGAGAAGACCGGACTGCGGACCAGCCGCTTCAGGTCATCGGAGCCGTCAAGAAGGGCCTGGAAGCGGGCGAGATCGGCCTGGACCTGATCCACCTGTCCCGCCTCGGTCGCCAGCTCAAAAAGGGCCGAGGCATAGCGCCCCGCCATCCCGGAAACGGTCTTGTCTTCGCCAGCCACCGCGTCTCTCGCGTTTCAGGCGCCGGGCCGCGGGTTGCGCGAGCGCCGCAGAGCCTCCTGCAGCTTCATGACAAACCCTTGGCTCGACTGGGAAATTCCTGTTCCGGGACCCTGCGTGGAAAAGCCTGCCCCCGAAAGCCGGGTGTCCGTTAGCACAGGCATTTCAATGGTGCAACGCCACGAAAGCCGGGTTCCTGTGCACCGACGGGCGCAATCGGGCGGTCAGCGGCGCAATGACGCGGCCATCGCGGCCATGGGGCGGAGCGGCAGGAAGGCATGATCGCGGCAGGGCCCTCGCAAGTCGCCCTGTCGCGCCATCTTGCTCTCGGGACGTCTTGGCAGAAAGGCAGAGACAGGCCGCTGACCATCAAGGCCCCGGAGGCCGAAAGACTCGCGAGGCCAGTGGCCCGGCTGACCGGCGACACCCTCACGCAGACGGTCGCGGCCCTGCCGACGCTGGACCAGCGCGAGGACGAGGCCATTCCGGGCTACGACCGGATGACACCCTGACAGCGACCGGTCATGCCGATCTCGCCAGGTGGGCCTTCCGCCTGTTCGGCAAGGGTCCAGGAGGCAAGGCCGGTCCCAACGATGGCGACTGCATCGCCTATGCGCTCGCTCGCGAGACCGGCGAGCCTGCGCTGTTCAAGGGCGAGGACTTCGCCCACACCGACATCGAGGCCGCGGCATGGGGCCGAAACGACGACGGGCGGCCGAAGCCGCCCGCGCCAGTCCGTGACACGCCGGCGGCGCGTCAGGCGGCGGCCTTCTGCGGGGCCATGCGGCCGTAAAAGGTCTCGCCGCTCGCCGCCATGTCGCGCAGCAGCTTGTTGGCGGCGAACCGGTCGCCGAACTTTGCCGCCAGCGCGTCGCACTTCGCCACGAAGGCCTTGGTGCCCATCGAATCGATGTAGCTGAGCGTGCCGCCCGACCAGGGCGCGAAGCCGAAGCCGAGGATGGAGCCGACATCGGCCTCGCGCGGATCGGTGACCACGCCCTCCTCGACGCAGCGCGCCGCCTCCAGCGCGGTGGTCACCAGCAGGCGGTCGATGATCTCCTGCCGGTCGATGGTGTCGGGATCCTGCTGGACGCCCACGAAAGCCTTCAGGCCCGGCCAGATCGTCTTCTTGCCCGAGGCCGGATAGTCATAGAAGCCCTTCTGCACCTTCTTGCCGAGCCGGCCCTCCTGCTCGACCAGGAAGGTCAGCAGCTTCTCCTGCTGGGGATCGACGGCCTGGGCGCCGACCTGCGCCTTCGTCGCCTTGAGGATCTTCAGGCCGAGATCGATCGCAACCTCGTCGTTCAGCGTCAGCGGACCGACCGGCATGCCCGCCTGCTTGGCAAGATTGTCGATCATGACGGGGGGCACCCCTTCCATGACCATCAGGTGGGCTTCCTTGACGTAATTGCCGACGCAGCGGTTCACGTAGAAGCCGCGCGTGTCGTTGACCACGATCGGCGTCTTGCGGATGGCCTTCACATAGTCCAGCGCCACGGCCAGCGCCTTCTCGCCGGTCTTCTTGGCCATGATGATCTCGACCAGCATCATCTTGTCGACCGGCGAGAAGAAGTGGATGCCGATGAACTGGTCCGGGCGAACCGAGCTCTCGGCAAGGCCGGTGATCGGCAGGGTCGAGGTGTTGGAGGCAAAGATCACGTCCGGGCGGATGACCGCTTCCGCCTTGCGGATCACGTCCGCCTTCACTGCCGGATCCTCGAACACCGCCTCGATGACGAGATCGACGTCCTTCAGATCGGCAAAGTCGGCGGTCGTCTTGATCTTGGCCAGCAGGGCATCGCGCTGGGCGGAGGTCGCGCGGCCCTTGTTGACCTGGTCGGTCATCAGCTTGTGGGAATAGGCCTTGCCCTTCTCGGCGCTCTCCACGTCGCGATCGAGCAGGACCACATCCATGCCGGCCTGGGCGGTGACATAGGCGATGCCGGCGCCCATGAAGCCGGCACCGAGCACGCCGACCTTCTTCAGGCTGCTCGGGGGCACGGAGGCCGGCCGGCGCAGACCCTTGCCCAGCGCGCCCATGGACACGAAGAGCGAGCGGATCATCGCCTGGGCCTGGGGCTGGCGCAGGACATGGGCGAAATAGCGCGATTCGATGCGCAGGGCCGTGTCCATCGGCACCAGCAAGCCCTCATAGACGCAGCTCATGATGGCCCGCGCGCCGGGATAATTGTCGAAGGTCTCCTTGCGGTAGAGGGCATTGGCCGGCGGCCAGACCATCATGCCGCCGGCCGAATAGACCGGCCCGGAGGGCAGCTTGAACTTCGGCTTGTCCCAGGGCTTGACCGGA
>JBKBOA010000049.1:0-28013 GCA_046295035.1 Phreatobacter sp. | reverse complement strand
ATAGCTCAGCTGGTAGAGCAACCGCCTTGTAAGCGGTAGGTCGCGGGTTCAAGTCCTGCTGCCGGCACCACCCGTCTCACCGGCGCGCGCAGGCATTGCGCAGCATGGTGGCCAGCGAGGGGCCGGCGCCGGCCACGTCATCGATCCGCCAGCCGGCCGGGGTCAGTTCCATGCGGAAGCGGGCGGTGGCGGGCTGCCCGAAGTTGCGGAAGCGCACCGTGATCTCCTGTCGGCCGTCGCGCACCGGTCCCTCCTGGAATTGCACGTTCCTGATCTCGTGGTCCTGACCCTGGATCCAGGGATCGGCATCGATGGCCGGGTCGCCCGAACGGGCCTCGCAACGTTCGGCCGCTTGCCAGAGCGCAAGGAGGCGCGGGGTGTAGAATCGCTGGCGCACCGCCACTTCCCGACTCATCGGCGCGGGTCGCGGATCCTGATCGCGGGCCAGCGCCTGATAGACAGGCCTGATCAGATCGATGGCCGAGGACGGCTGAGCGGTAGCGGACGCGGCGGCCCCGAGCAGGATGGCAGCAGGGGCAAGCAAGCGGATCATGACAGGTTCTCTCCATCAGCGATGCGCGCCAGCATTGCCGCAGAGGTCTCCAAGGGCAAGGTCAGTCCTCCATGAGGCTTCTGGCCCTTCGCGAGAGGGCTCTGCCTGTGGCACACGGGCTTCTGCGCACGAAAAAGCCGGGGCAGGGCCCCGGCTTGATCGCATGAAGGAACCGAACGGTGTCAGTAGGGCAGCGAGCCGACCGACGAGGGAACGGCGTGACGGTCGATCTGCACGCGCTCCGAACGGTCCGCGCGCGTCGCGGCGGCGCCGAGCAGCACATTGCGCTGCGTGAACTCCCGCGGGGCCTCGCTGGGGGCCGGGGCCTGGACCTGCACATAGGGGTTCAGCACCTCCTGGGCAAAGGCCGGACCGGCGGCGAGCGGCGCGAGGAGGGCGGCGGCGAGAACGAACTTCTTCATGGTCAGTCTCCATTGGGTTCCGGGCCGGGGAGGGACACACGCATGACCCGGAGGTTGAGTTCGGCGTCGGCGGGAGGTGTCCGCCGTCGACAGGCCTGAAATGGCGTCGGTGCCGTTCAAACGCCAATCACGAGATCGCGAAAACGCATTAACGAATGCACTCTGAATATTTCATTTATGCATTATCGCAAATGTGAACATGAATCGCGAAACCGTGAGCCGGCTCGCCTTGCGATTTGCCGTGCCGGACAGGTCCGGGCGTTCAGCATGTGATCGGAAAGATGCGTCCGTGCAGCGCGGTCGCTTCCGGTCGTGTTCAGCTGGGGCTATCCTTCGGATGATGCGGCGACAATGGAGGGAGCCGACCATGCGTGTCGGAGCTTTGGTCCTGTGCGCGGCCGCCATTCTGGCCATGGCCGGCATGACACCGGCCGCGGCCCAGCAGCGGGTGGTCATGATCGGCGATAAGGCCGCCGATGGTCGCATCGTCGTCCGCCACATCTATCGCTGCGACAGTTGCGGTCCGCGCCGGCAGGAGCGCGCGGGCCATTGGCACAGAGACCAGCCAAGACCGGCGGTCGACTACGGGCAGGCGATTCCGGTGTACCAGCCGCCGCTGTTCACCCATCCCGGCCACGTCGTGCCGGCGGTGCCTGTGCGGCCGCGGTCCGGATCCTATGCGGTGACCGGCGCGCCCATGACCCGGGAGGCCCAGCGCCGCGAGGGCTATGGCGCGACTGGGGCCATGCCCCGGATCATCACGATTCCGCCGGGCGGGGCGCGGCGCGACTGATCAGCGCCGGATCCCCAGCCGGGTGGTCACGGCATAGAGGGCCAGCGCCGCCGCATTGGAGACGTTCAGGCTTCTGATGGCCCCGGGCAGGTCGATTCGCGCGAGCACGTCGCAGCTCTCGCGCGTCAGCTGGCGCAGCCCCTTGCCCTCCGCGCCGAGCACCAGGGCGACCGGATCGCGCATCGCCACCTGGTCGAGATCGGCCTCGCCCTCGCTGTCGAGGCCGACCAGCTGGAAGCCGGCCTGCCGGAGCTCCGCCATGGCGCGGGCGAGATTCTGGACGGTGACCAGCGGCACATGCTCAAGCCCACCCGACGCGCTCTTGGCCAGCACGCCGGTCGCCTCCGGCGAGTGCCGGTTGGTCGTGACGATCGCCCCGACGTCGAAGGCCGCGGCCGAACGGACGATGGCGCCGACATTGTGCGGATCGGTGATCTGGTCCAGCAGCAGCACGACGCCCTTGGCCGGCAGACGGGCCAGCGCCGGCGCGTCCAGCGGATCGGCTTCGGCGAACAGGCCCTGATGCACCGCATCCGGCGTGGCAGCGAGCCGCCGGTCGATGTCGCGCACCGGCACGATGCTGGCGGCATGGGCGATGCCCTCCTCGTCGAGCCGCTTGGCCGCATTCTCCGTCGCCAGCAGACTGCGGATCCGGCGCTTCGGGTTGCGCAGGGCCTCGGCGACCGTGTGCCAGCCGTAGAGCAGCACCGTGCCGGTCTCGTAGTCGGGTGCCGCCTCGCGCAGAACCCGGCCGCCGCGGCCCCGGAACGGCTTTCCGGGCTTCGCGAAGGGGCGGAAGGGTTTGCGGGCGCCTGCGGAAGGCTTGCCGGAGGAGGGAGGGGTCATGGCGCGGACCTGGTCATGGCTCCTCATGTCACGCCGGAGACCGGGGCGCAATTCGCGCGCCGAAGCCAGGGGTGGACCGGCGCGCCATCCCTGCCGGGGGGGCAGGGCTGCCAGCAGTTCACAGCAAGCCCCTGCGCGATCGGGCGCCGGACCCATGCCGCTTTGTCCTTTGCCGGTTGACAGGCAGGGGGCCCGTCCCTATCAAGCGCGCCACGCCCGCCGCTTCGCTGCCGGGCGCGGGACGGGGGAATGTCCCGAGCGGCAAAGGGGGCGGACTGTAAATCCGCTGGCTAAGCCTTCGTAGGTTCGAGTCCTACTTCCCCCACCACCTCATCCGACAACCTGTCTCGGTCCGACCGCAGTGTCGGTCGGCATGCGCCGGCGTGATGTCAGCTCTGCCGCGTCCGCCTCATGGCGACCTTGATATTCAAATATTCGAATATAATATGTGGACGCGATGATCGGCCCGTCATCCGATGCAGGGCATTTGCGCTGCGTCAGAGCCAAAGCGCTGCGGAAGGGCTTCAATCCCGCCATCCATCAGGAGCCTAGACCATGACCATCGACAATGCCGTTCTCAGCTTCGCCGGAGCCATGACCCTGCTGTCGGTCGCACTCGCCTGGCTTGTGTCCCCCTGGTTCCTGCTGTTCACGGCCTTCATCGGGCTGAACATGCTGCAGGCCGGCTTTACCGGCTTCT
Source organism: Phreatobacter sp. (assembly GCA_046295035.1). Lineage (GTDB taxonomy): Bacteria > Pseudomonadota > Alphaproteobacteria > Rhizobiales > Phreatobacteraceae > Phreatobacter. The sequence continues at coordinate 24,699 of JBKBOA010000049.1, read as the reverse complement.
GCCCGGCCGCCATGATCTTCAAGGCGCTCGGACTGAAGGCCGGCTGCGCTTTCAAGTGAGGTTTCAGCCATGGGTGGGGCTTCCACAGGCGCCCGCATCGCGCTGGTCGCGGTGATCCTGGGTTCCGTCATTCCTGCTGCCGGAGCCGCGGAGCGGCTGGTCGAGCCGGTCACGATCGCCGACATGAAGGCGGTGTACGGCCGGATCGAAAGCCGTTTCGTCGTGCCGGCACGCACGCGCATCGGCGGCACGCTGGTGACGCTTGATGTGACCGAGGGCTCGCAGGTGGAAGCCGGCGCGGTCATTGCCCGCGTGGTGGACGAGAAGCTGGCTCTCCAGCTCAATGCCGCCGATGCGCGCATCCGCGCCGTGACCTCGGAACTGGCCAATGCCCGCATCGAGCTCGATCGCACCCAGACGCTGCTGGCCCGCGGGGCCAGCACCCAGCAGCGGCTCGACCAGCTGCGGACCCAGGTCGAGGTGCTGACCAACCAGGCCAGCCAGGCCGAGGCCGAACGGGCCGTCATCCTCCAGCAGGCGGCGGAAGGCTCCGTCGTCGCGCCGGCCGCCGGGCGCATCCTGACCGTCCCGCTCCGCCGCGGGGCGGTGATGCTGCCCGGCGAGTCGGTGGCGACCATTGCCGGCGGAGGCCTGTTCCTGCGCCTCGCCATTCCGGAGCGCCATGCACCGCTGCTCGGCGTGGGGGCGGCCGTGGAGATCGGCGAGCGCGGAGCCGAGCAGGTGTCCGGCCGCACGCTCGGCCGCATCGAGAAGGTCTATCCGCAGATCGAGAATGGCCGGGTGATTGCCGATGTCGCCGTCGAGGGCCTGTCGGACAGCTTCGTCGGCGAGCGGGTTCTGGTCCGCGTGCCGGTCGCGACCCGCCAGGCCATCACCGTGCCGCCGGCCGCCGTCACCAACCGGTCCGGCATCGATTTCGTGCGCATCGCCACGTCTGAGGGCAGCCGAGAGGTGGCGGTGGTCATCGGCGAGATGGTCGAGACGCCGCGCGGTGCGGAGCGTGAAATCCTGACCGGCCTGAAGGCTGGCGACCGGGTGTTGCTGCCGTGACCGACAAGATCCCCCTGGGCATTGCTGGCGGGCTGACGCGCGCCTTCATCACCTCGCCGCTGACACCGCTGTTCCTGCTCGCCTCGCTCGTTCTGGGCGTGGTGGCCCTCATCACGCTGCCGCGGGAGGAGGAGCCCCAGATCTCCGTGCCGATGGTCGATATCCATGTGCGCGCCGACGGACTGAAGGCGGAAGATGCGGTCAAGCTGGTGACCGAGCCGCTGGAAACCATCGTCAAGTCCATCAACGGCGTCGAGCATGTCTATTCGCAGACCCGGGACGACGGTGCACTCGTCACCGCGCGCTTCCTGGTCGGCACCTCTGCCGATGCCGCCATCCTGCGCGTCCACGAGAAGGTGCGCGCCAATCTCGACCGCATTCCGACCGGCATTCCCGAGCCCCTGATCGTCGGCCGCGGCATCGACGATGTCGCCATCGTGGTGCTGACTCTGGCGCCGCGCCCCGAGGCGGCCGCGCGCTGGACGGCCAATGATCTCACCCGCGTGGCGCGCGAGGTGCAGGTTGCCGTGGCGCGCCTCGACAATGTCGGCCTGACCTATCTCGTCGGCCAGCAGCCGGAGGAGATCCGGGTCGAGCCCGATCCGGAGCGGCTCGCCCGCTTCGGCCTGACGCTTCAGGCGCTTGCCGCCAAGGTGGAGGCGGCCAACCGGGCCTTTCCGGCGGCCACGGTCCGCGATCGCGGCGGTCAGGCTGGTCTGGTGGCCGGCCGCACGCTGACGGGTCTTTCGGACATTGCCAACCTGCTCGTCACCACCCGCGACGGCCGGCCGGTCTATGTGCGCGATGTGGCGAAGGTCGAACTGGCCACCGAGACCGCCGAGACGCGTGTCGCGCACCTGTCGCGCGCCGCCGATGGCAGCTTTGCCCGCGCACCGGCCGTCTCGCTCGCGATCGCCAAGCGCGCGGGGGCCAATGCCGTCACGGTGGGCCATGAGATCCTCGACGCCGTGAAGCGTCTGGAAGGCAGCGTGATCCCGGCCGATGTCGCCGTCCATGTGACCCGCGACTATGGTGAGACGGCCAACGAGAAGGCCAACGAGCTGCTGTTCCACCTCGCGCTGGCGACCGTGTCCATCGTCATCCTGGTCTGGATCTCGATCGGCTGGCGCGAGGCCGTGGTGGTTGCCATCGTGATCCCGGTCACCATCCTGCTGACGCTCTTTGCCGCCCGCCTGATGGGCTACACGCTGAACCGCGTCAGCCTGTTCGCGCTGATCTTCTCGATCGGTATCCTGGTCGATGACGCCATCGTGGTCATCGAGAACATCGCGCGGCACTGGTCGATGCGCGACGGCCGTTCGCGCGTCCAGGCCGCCATCGACGCGGTCGGCGAGGTCGGCAATCCCACCATCGTGGCAACCCTGACCGTGGTGGCCGCGCTCCTGCCCATGCTGTTCGTGTCCGGCATGATGGGCCCCTACATGAGCCCCATTCCGGCCAATGCCTCGGCGGCGATGGTCTTTTCCTTCTTCGTCGCTGTCATGGTCACGCCCTGGCTGATGCTGAAGTTCGGCAAGGCTCATGGCGGGCCGGCCGGGGCGGGCGAGGGTGGCCATGGCCATGGCGAGGGCGATGGCGGCATTCTGGGCCGCATCTACCGGGCGACAGCCGCGCCGATCCTCGCGTCGAAGGCCCGCGCCTGGATGTTCCTCATCCTCGTCGGCATCGCCACGATCGGCTCGATGGCGCTGTTCTACACCCAGCACGTCACGGTCAAGCTGCTGCCGTTCGACAACAAGCCGGAGCTGGCCGTCGTCCTGGATCTGCCGCGTGGCGCCTCGGTGGAGGATACCGACCGCGTGCTGCAGGAGATGGCGGCGCGTCTTGCCGGCGTGGCCGACATCCGCTCGATCCAGAGCCATGCCGGCACGGCCGCTCCGTTCAACTTCAACGGCCTGGTGCGCCATTCCTATCTGCGCAACGAGCCGCAGATGGGTGACCTCCAGCTCAATCTGGCGCCGAAGGACGAACGTCGTCGCTCGAGCCATCAGATCGCCCTGGAGGTTCGCGAGCGGCTGAAGGCGGTCCCTGTGCCGCCGCGCACCGCCGTCAAGGTGGTCGAGCCGCCGCCGGGACCGCCGGTCATGGCAACGCTGCTCGCCGAGATCTACGGCCCGGATGCGGAGACGCGCCGGCAGGTGGCGACCAAGGTGCGCGAGGCTTTCGCCTCGGTGCCGTTCATCGTCGATGTCGATGACAGTTTCGGAACCGCCGCCGAGCGGCTGCGGCTGACAGTCGCGGATGACGCGCTCAACTTCCACAATGTCGAGCAGTCGGACGTCTTCAGCACCATCCGCATGCTCTATGGCGGCACCACGGTCGGCTATTCGCACCGCGGCGGCGGGCGCCACCCCATTCCGATCCGGCTGAGCCTCGGCAAGGCCGGGCTGGTGGTGGACGAAAGGACACTGTCCATCCCGATCCCCGCCAACATCCTGCCGGGCGACCGCTCGGTGGTGGAACTGGGCGATGTGGTGCGCCTCACCCGCGAGACGGCCTCGCTGCCGGTGTTCCGCCGCAACGGCCAGCCGGCCGAGATGGTGACGGCCGAACTGGCGGGAGCCTTCGAGGCCCCGCTCTACGGCATGATCGCCGTGCAGCGCGCCATCGACGCCGCCGACTGGGGATCCCTGCCCAAGCCGCAGATCGCTCTCCACGGCCAACCGCTCGACACCTCACGCCCGGTGCTCTTGTGGGACGGTGAATGGGAGGTGACCTGGGTGACCTTCCGAGACATGGGGGCCGCCTTCATCGTCGCCATGCTCGGCATCTACATCCTGGTCGTCATGCAGTTCGGCTCGTTCAAGCTGCCGCTGGTCATCCTCACGCCGATTCCGCTGACCTTCATCGGCATCCTGGTCGGGCACTGGCTGTTCGGCGCGCCGTTCTCCGCCACCTCGATGATCGGCTTCATTGCGCTTGCCGGCATCATCGTGCGCAACTCCATCCTGCTGGTGGACTTCATCCGCCATGCGCGCGCGCCCGGGCGGCCGCTGACCGAGGTCCTGCTGGAGGCCGGCGCGATCCGCTTCAAGCCGATCCTGCTCACCGCTCTCGCGGCCATGATCGGCGCCGTCACCATCCTCTCGGACCCGATCTTCCAGGGACTGGCCATCTCGCTGCTGTTCGGGTTGGCCTCCTCGACGCTGCTGACTGTGCTGGTCATTCCGGCCATCTATGTGGTGCTGCGCGGCGGCCGGGAGCCGCCGTCTCCCACCGCCGGCCAGCCGGCCTGAGCACTGGGGGGTGATCTGCCGCTTCGGTGACTTTTCGACTGGGACGCACGGGAGCATCCTGACCCTGACGATGGTCCTGTCAGCCGGACACGGGCCGTCGAGGACAGGGAGGAAGCCCTTGCACGGCGAAGGAACCAGCTGGATGGGTGAAGCGCCACCCGTCCTGCGCCGCGAGGCGCATTTCGGCGATCGGGTGGTTGACTGCTTTGCGGACCGGCCAGCCAGCCTGCACGCGCTGCTAGAGGAGGCCGTTGCGCGCCGGCCGGAGGGCGAGGCCCTGGTTTGCGGCGATGAGCGCATGACCTATGCAGAGCTTGGCCGGGCTGCCGGCTATCTGGCAGCGGCGCTGGTCGCGCAGGGGATCCGTGCCGGGGACCGCATCGGGCTGCTGGTCGGCAACCGCAATGCCTTCGTGACGCTCCTGTTCGCCGCCGCCCGGATCGGCGCCATTGCCGTGCCCATGGGCCTGCGTCTGCAGGCGCCGGAGATCCGGCACATCCTGACCGATTGCGGCGCCTGTCTGCTGATCCACGAGGCCGAGCTCGCCGATCGCCTGCCGGCACCCGGCGAGGTCCCTGGCCTGCGCGTCCGCATCGCCATTGGCGGGCCGGCCGCTGGCAGCCTGGATTTCGGCAGCTTCGCCGCATCGGCGACCGACAGGGCGGTTCCGCCGGTTGCGCCCGTCGCCGAGGAGGATGTTGCCGCCATCCTCTACACCTCTGGCACGACGGGCCGGCCCAAGGGGGCGATGCTCACCCATCTCGGCATCGTTCACTCCTCGATGGTCTATGAGCATTGCCTCGGGCTGACGGAGGCGGATCGCTCGATTGCGGCTGTCCCGCTCAGCCATGTCACCGGCCTGATCGCCAATATCACGGCCATGGTGCGGGTGGCCGGCTGCCTGATCATCATGCCTGCGTTCAAGGCGTCGGACTTCCTGCCGCTTGCCGCCCGCGAGCGCATGACCTTCTCGGTCCTGGTGCCGGCCATGTACAATCTCTGCCTGATGCAGCCGGACTTTGCCGTGCACGACCTGTCGGCCTGGCGCATCGGGGGCTATGGTGGCGCGCCCATGCCGGTGCCGACCATCGAGCGCCTTGCCGAGCGCTGTCCGGGCCTCCACCTGGTCAATGCCTATGGCGCGACCGAGACCACCTCGCCTTCGACCCTCCTGCCGCCGCGGTTCACCGCGAGCCATGGGCATAGCGTCGGCCTCGCGGCTCCGGGCGTGGAGATCCTCGTGATGGACGAAGCCGGCCGCGCGGTCGCTCCGGGCGAGACCGGCGAGATCTGGATCCGCGGCCCCCATGTCGTGAAGGGCTACTGGAACAATGCCGCGGCCACGGACGAGGCGTTCACAGCCGGCTTCTGGCATTCCGGCGACATCGGCTCGATGGATGCCGATGGCTTTGTGCAGGTGCTGGACCGCAAGAAGGACATGATCAACCGCGGCGGCTACAAGGTTTTCGCGGCCGAGGTCGAAACCGTGCTGGCTGGCCTTCCCGGTGTGGTTGAATGCGCCGTGGTAGCTGTTCCCTGTCCGGTTCTGGGGGAGCGGGTGCATGCCTTTGTCGTCACGCAGGAGGAGGGGGTGCCTGACGGCGCCGCCATCCGTGCCTGGTGTGCGGAGCGGCTGTCCGACTACAAGGTGCCCGAGACGCTGACTCTCGGCACCGCGCCATTGCCGCGCAATGCCAATGGCAAGGTTCTGAAGCGGGTGCTGCGGGAGGGGCTGAGCACCTGACGCCGGTCTGGCGCGGCGCCGGGATCCATTATATGAGAGGATCTGTCTCTCATCGGCAATGGCATGGCCTTGCCGCCCACCCCGGTGCCCCATGGATGCCTGGACTGTCGCGGCCGCCCTGCTGAGTGCCGTCCTGCATGCGGGCTGGAACGCGGCGGTCAAGGCAAGCCCCGACCCCCGCGCCGTCATGACCGCGCAGATGATGGTGAGCGCAGCCATCGTCCTGCCGGGCCTGGCCTGGACCGGCCCGCCTGCCGCCGCGGCCTGGCCCTGGATCCTCGCCTCGACCACCGTCAACCTTGCCACCGTGCTGAGCCTGCTGCGCGCCTATGAGGCGGTCGGCTTCGCCATGGCCTATCCGGTGGCCCGTGCGCTGTCGGTCATGCTTGTGGTGCCTCTGGCGGCCCTTCTTGCCGGAGAGGTTCCGGGCGCCTGGGCGCTCGCCGGCATCGGCCTGATCGCCCTCGCGCTCGCAACCCTTGCCCTCGACCATGTGCGCGGGGCTGCGGGCGCGGGTAGGGGTTTCGGATGGGTCGGGCTGGCTGGGCTTGGCATCGCCGCCTATGTGCTATGCGATGCGCAAGGCGTGCGCGCGGCCGGCTCGCCCTGGTCCTATGGCTATGCCGTCAGCATCACCAATGCTCTCGCCATGGGCTGGGCGACCGCACGGTTCGGCGCCGCCCCCGGTCAGGCGTCGATGCGACCCCTGGACGTGCTGAGGCGCCATGGAGCTCGAGCCGTGCCGATCGCCGTCGCCTCGGTCGTCTCGTTCCAGCTCATCCTGTGGGTCTGGAGCTTCAGCGCGATCGCGCCGGCGGCGGCGCTGCGCGATACCAGCGCCATCTTCGCGGTTGTCATCGCGGTGGTGGTGCTGAACGAACGGCTGAGCCCGCTGAAGGCGGTCGCCATTCTTCTCGCCGCCGCCGCGGTGCCCCTGATCCGGCTCGGCTGACCGCGGACCCGCCCTGTCAGAACACGGTGTAGCCGCCGTCCACCACCAGTGTCTGGCCGGTGTGATAGGCCGAGGCGCGGCTCATGAGATAGACCGCGATGCCGCCGAAGTCGGCAGGCGTGCCGAAGCGACGGACAGGGATGCGCGGCATCACCGCATTGACGAATTTCTCGCTGGCGAAGGTGCTCGCGGTCATGTCGGTCTCGATCCAGCCGGGCAGGATCGTGTTGGCCGTGACGCCATAGCGGGCCAGCTCCACGGCCAGTGCCCGCACCATGGCGTTGACCGCGCCCTTGGACGCTCCATAGTGCTCATTGAAGGCGGCCCCTTCCACGGAGGCCACCGAGGAGGTGGCGATCAGCCGGCCATAGGCATCGCCGGCCTTTGCGCGCTCCATCATGTGCCTGGCCGCCACCTGGAAGCAGTGCATGACGCCCTCGACATTGGCGGCCATCACCCGGTGATAGTCCGCGAGTGTGCGGTCGACGAACGGACCCTTGCTGGCCCCCGTGACGCCGGCATTGGCGATCATGCCGTCGATACGGCCGAAGGCCGTGAGCGTGGCGGCAAAGGCGGCCTCGATGGAGCTGCGATCGGTGACATCGCAGATGCGGGCCTCCACGCGGCCGCCAAGGCCGGCGAGCCGGCCCAGCGCCTCCTCGTTCTTGGCGGCATTGCGCCCCCAGACGGACACGCCACAGCCGGCCGCGGCCAGGGCTTCGGCCATGCCGAGGCCGATGCCGCCATTGCCGCCGGTGACGATGGCCACGCGGCCGGACAGATCGAACAGGCTGGCCATGGATGGATCCTCGCTGGGCTTGGGGCAGGGCAGGCCGTCAGGGGAGCGGCCGCCGGCCCGCGCGTCAAATCGTCCGTGCGGGAGAGCCGACGGCCCTCGGCCATGCGGGACGGAACCCGCACGGCCGCGCTGTCACGCTCCTGCGCCACCGGGCGCTCAGTGGTGGTCGTCGGCGCATTGGCCGTGATCGGCCAGCACCGCGATCACCCGGCACTCGCCGATCGAGCCATGCCGCCCCTGTGTGACCATCCGGGCGATCTCGTCGCGCAGGGCGGTGAGGCGGGAGATCCGCTCCTCGATGGCGGCCAGATGCCGCGCCGCAATGGCGTCGGCATCGGCGCAGGGCGCGCCGGGAGCCGCGGCCAGCTCCACCAGTTGCCGGATTTCGTCGATCTCGAAGCCGAGGTCGCGGGCATGGCGGATGAAGGCGAGGCGGCGGATGTCGTCGGAACCGTAGCTGCGCCGGTTCGAGGCCGTGCGCGGCGCCGCGCCCATCAGGCCGATCTGCTCATAGTAGCGGATGGTCGGCACCTTGACGCCGGTCGCCTTCGACAGGGCCCCGATCGGCAGCGCGCGAGCGGGGTGCATGGCTGGCGTGCGGGCAGGCATGGCAGACCTCTTGATCCTCCAGTGACTGGAGGATGTAGGCGCTTTCCGACTGGCCGCCAAGGCGCTTCAGGAAGGACCCGACATGACAGCCCCTCTCTCCGTTTCCCATAGCCCGGCGCCCGCACGGCCCGCCGGCTTCGACGGCATGGACCCGCGCTACCGGCGCATTCTCTGGCTGGTGATCGCGATCAACGGCGCCATGTTCATCACCGAGATGGTGGCCGGCCGGCTTGCCGGATCGCAGGCCCTGCAGGCGGATGCGCTCGATTTCCTCGGCGACACACTGACCTATGGCCTCAGCCTCGCGGTCATCGGCATGAGCCTGAAGGTGCGCTCGGCAGCGGCGCTCGCCAAGGGCCTGAGCCTCGTCGCCATGGGATTGTGGGTGCTCGGCTCGACGCTCTGGCAACTGCTCGTCCTCGGGGTGCCGCGTGCGGAGTTCATGGGGGCGATCGGCCTTCTCGCTCTCGCCGCCAATGTCGCCAGCGTGCTGCTGCTCGCCCGCTACAAGGACGGCGATGCCAATGTCCGCTCGGTCTGGCTGTGCTCGCGCAATGATGCGATCGGCAATGTCGCCGTCATGGCGGCGGCGGGCGCGGTCTGGGCGCTGGACAGCGCATGGCCGGACCTGATCGTGGCCTTCGCCATGGCGGGGCTGTTCCTGCATTCGGCGACGCTGATCCTGACGCAGGCCCTGCGGGAATGGCGCTCCGGACAGGATCTCGGCGCGCTGATGAGCCATGGCCATGACCATGAACATGGCAGCTGTTCCCACGAACACGGGCATCAGCACCGGCACTGACAGCGGCCGTTCATCTGGCGGCCATTGTCGCGACATGATGGCCGCTATGATGACGGCGGTCCCGCTGGAGACTGCCAATGCGCGCTGTCGCCCGTCTTGCCCTGCCTGCCCTCGTGGCCGCGACCTTCACCGTGCCGGTTCAGGCCCAGACCTCGGCCGTTCCTGCCCCGCGCGATGGCGAGACGGGCCGCTTCATCCTGCGGGACAGTCCGGAAGGCTTGCTGCGCATGGATACGCGCACCGGCCAGATGTCCATCTGCTCCCGGCAGGGGGGCAATTTCGCCTGCCGCCTGGTCCCCGATGACCGTGCGGCCCTCAACGAGGAGATCGAGCGTCTGAAGGCCGAGAACGAGGCGTTGCGCCAGGGCGGCGCGACGGCCCTGGTCCGGCCCGCTCCGGAACAGCGCCAGCAATTGCCCTCCGACGCGGATGTGGACCGTGCGCTGTCCATTGCCGAGCGCGTCTGGCGCAGGCTGCTCGGCCTCATCCGCGAGACCGAACAGGACCAGTCGGGACGCCGGCTCTAGCCGGGCTCGTCCTGGCTAGGGGTGGCGCGGCCCTCGATGAAGCTGCGCCGCTTCACGACCTCCGCGCCGACATGGTCCATGAAGGCCCGCACCCGGGCCGTTCCCCGCAGGTCGGGATGGGTCAGCAGCCACAGCGCGCCCTCGAATTCCTCCGCGGGATCGGCGAGCCGCACGAGGTTGGGGAAGGTCTGGGCGATGAAGCAGGGCAGCAGGCCGATTCCGGCCCCTTCCGCAACGGCCTCTGCAAGGCCGAGCACCGTGTTGATCTTCCAGCCGATGCGATCCTCGCCCACGTTCTGCGTGAGCCAGCGTCCGGGCTTCAGTCCGGCCAGGTTGTCGCCCAGCCCGATCCAGGAATGGCTGCGATAGTCGACCGGGTCGAGGCTTTTCAGTCCCATGCTCTCGGCGGCATAGATGGCCCAGGGAATGGTCGCAAGGCGCCGCCCCACCAGCGTCTCGGGCGGGTTGGCGGTTGCCCTGATGGCGACATCCGCATCGCGCTTGGACAGGTTGAGCGACTGGTTGCCGATGACGACGTCGAGCGAGATTTCCGGATAGCGCCGGCGGAACGAGGCGAAGATCGGGGTCAGGAGGTGCACGACCAGCGTGTCGTTGGTGGTCACGCGCAGCTCGCCCTGGGGTCTGAGATCCTGACCGGTCAGCCGCCGCTCGAAGTCGATGATGTCCTCATCCATCCGCTCGGCCAGCCGCACCATCTCCTCGCCCGCCGCGGTCAGCGCATAGCCGGTGCGGCTGCGCTCGAACAGGCGCGCGCCGAGCCGGTCCTCCATGGCGCCGAGACGCCGGAAAACCGTTGACTGGTTCACACCCAGCAGGTCGGCCGCCCCGGCCAGGGAGCGGGCCTTGGAGACGGCAAGCACGGTTCGGTAATCGTCCCAGGAGACGAGGGGCTGGCTCATGGCGCGCTCCGCTCCGCCGATCGGTCGCTTGCGATGATGCAAGCAAATCTTTGCGGCTTCGTCAATTTACTTGCGTCAATGATCTGCCCATGTCTTGCCGCGTTGCCGGCAGGTGCGCTCCCCCGGAACTGCTGCACGGTCGCCCCTCGCTCTTGACCCGAAGGACAGACTCCATGACCTCCTCCCTTGCGTCCGATACCCGGACCACCCCCTATGGCCTCTTCGTTCTGCGCCTTTCTCTCGGCACCATGTGGCTCGCCCATGGCCTCCTGAAGCTCTTCGCGTTCGGCGTGGCCGGGTTCGCCGGCTTTCTCGGCTCGCTGGGCTATCCCCCGTTCCTGGCCGGCCCGATTATCGCGGCCGAGGTGTTCGGCGGCCTTCTCATCCTGCTCGGCATCTACGGCCGGCAGGTGTCGGTGCTGCTGCTGCCGGTGATGGCGGCCGCCATGCTGGTCCATGTGCCCAATGGCTGGCTGTTCTCCGCGCCGAATGGTGGCTGGGAATATCCCGCCTTCCTGATCGCGGCCTCCGTCACCCATGTGCTGGCCGGCGAGGGCGCCTTCGCGCTGCGCGCCCGCCCGCTGCTGTTCTGGCAGGAGAGGTCATCGCCGCAGGTCCGCACGGCCTGATCGGCTGCCTTGCGCGGATCGGCGGCTCGCCCGGCTCGCGGGCGAGCCGTTTCGCGCCGGCGGGACTGCGGCCTCAGATCGCGATGTTGTCGATCAGGCGGGGCGAGCCGAGCCGCGCCGCCGCCAGCATCCTGCGCGGTGCGTCTGGCCGCGGCGCCCCGAGATCGTCGGCGGCCCGGACCTCGAGATAGTCGAGGTCGAAACCGGCCGCCGCCAGGGACTGCCGCGCGGTGGCGAGCGTCGGCCCGATGGCGCCCCCGCCGCGGATGGTTGCCGCCGCTTCCTGCATGATCCGGTGCAGGGCCGGGGCCGTGGCCCGCTCCTGCGCCGTCAGGTAGATGTTGCGCGACGACATGGCGAGGCCATCCGGCTCCCGGACGGTGGGCGCTCCGATGACGGCTACCGGCAGATCGAGGTCGGCCGCCATGCGCCGGATGACGGCCAGCTGCTGGAAATCCTTCTCGCCGAACACGGCCACATCGGCCTGGCTCTGGATGAACAGCTTGGCGACGATGGTGGCAACGCCATCGAAGTGGAAGGGCCGCGATACGTCCTCGAGCCTTGCCATGGCAGGCCCCTTCACGCTGACCGTGGTGGCCGCCCCCTCGGGATACATGGTCGCGACCTCCGGTGCATAGACGGCCTCGGCCCCGATCTCCTCCAGCTTCTGAAGATCAGCCTCGAACGTTCTGGGATATTTGGTGAAATCCTCATTCGGTGCGAACTGCGTCGGGTTCACGAAGATCGACACCACGACCGCCGCGGCGTGCTGGCGGGCGATCTCCACCAGCGACAGGTGACCGGCATGCAGCGCGCCCATGGTGGGCACCAGCCCGATCCGCTGCGCGCCCCGCCGGCGGGAATCGACCCAGGCACGAAGTTCTGCGACCGTCGTGAGAATGCGGGGGCGGGGCATGGGAACGCGATCGCCTGGGGCCTTGTCAGTCCGGATCGTCGTCCTTGCCGGGCCGCGCCATCCACCAGATGACCAGCATGGCGACCGGAATCCAGCCGATCCCGGCAAGGGCGTAGAACAGGGGCTCGCCGACCGGACCGAAACGGCGCGCGGCATTGTGCATGATCGCCATGACCAGCAAGGCATAGAAGGTCACCCAGGCGAGCAGGAGCACGGTTCCGATCAGCTTGCGGGTGCGTACATGCATGGCGGGTCCACGTTGCGCCGGTCGGCGGGCTGCGCCGCCTTGTCCGGCATCCTGGTGGTCTATATCTGTCGTATGCCGCTTATACCAGCAGGAAGGACCGCCGGATGACGGCCAGGAATGCCTTTGCCCCCGATGTCGATCGGACCGGGATCATCCGGATCTGGCTGTTGGCCGTCGCCGCTCTGGTCTTCGCCATGGTGGTGGTGGGCGGCGCGACGCGGCTGACCGATTCCGGTCTGTCGATCACCGAATGGAAGCCGGTGACCGGCACGCTGCCGCCGCTGACCGAGGCCCAATGGGCGGAGGAGTTCGCCAAGTACCGGGCCAGCCCGCAATACGAGGCCATCAATCGCGGCATGAGCCTCGCCGACTTCCGCTTCATCTACTGGTGGGAATGGGGACACCGGTTCCTCGGTCGGCTGACCGGTGCCGCCATGCTGCTGCCCTGGCTGGTCTTCGTCGCGCGCGGCTGGATGTCGGTGCGCCTTGCCGCCGGCACCCTGGCCATCGGTCTCCTGATGGGGCTTCAGGGTTTCGTCGGCTGGCTGATGGTCGCATCGGGCCTGAAACCCGGCATGGTCGCCGTGGCGCCGCTGAAGCTGATGTTCCACCTGACGCTGGCCTGCCTGATCTTCGCGCTGCTGGTCTGGACGGCGCTGGGCCTTGGTCCCGATCGAGCGCGACCGCCGGCGCCGTCGCGGGTGCGAACGGGCGCCGTGGCGGTCCTCGCGCTCCTGTTCCTCCAGATTGCACTCGGGGCCCTGGTCGCGGGCAACCGTGCCGGCATGCGCTTCAATGACTGGCCGCTGATGGATGGCGCCATCGTGCCGCCGCTGGCGGTTCTGTTCGACCGCCCGACCATTCTGGAATCCTTCATTGATTCCCTGGCGCTCGTGCAGTTCAACCATCGCGTCGCCGCCTATCTGCTGGTTGGCCTTGCGCTCTGGCACATGTTGACGGCGCGTGGCACGGCCTATGCGAAGGGAGCTGCTGTTCTCTTCGGCCTGATCGGCGCGCAGGCGATCATCGGCATCACCACGCTCATGCTGGTGGTGCCCCTCTGGGCTGGCCTCCTGCACCAGGGATTCGCCGTGATCGTGCTTGGCCATGCTCTGGCGCATGTCCATGGCGTTCTGCGCGCCCCGCAGGCAGGGCGCGCCCCCGCTGGCCAGCCCGTGCCGGCCGAATAGGTCTTCAGACGGCGGCGAGCGCCGCCTCCAGATCCGCGATGATGTCGGCCGCATCCTCGATGCCGATCGACAGGCGCACGACCTCCGGCCCGGCGCCGGCCAGCGACTTCTGCTCGTCGGACAGCTGGCGATGCGTGGTCGAGGCTGGGTGGATGATCAGCGAACGGGTGTCGCCGACATTGGCGAGGTGCGAGAACAGCTTCACCTGCGCGACCAGCTTGACGCCGGCCTCGTAGCCGCCCTTCAGGCCGAAGGTGAACACCGCGCCGGCGCCCTTGGGAGCATATTTCTTCGCCAGCGCATGGCCCTTGTCCGAGGCAAGGCCGGGATAGCTCACCCAGGCGACCTTCGGGTGCTTCTCCAGGAACGAAGCGACCTGAAGCGCATTGGCGCAATGCTTGTCCATCCGCAGCGGCAGGGTCTCGATGCCGGTCAGCACCATGAAGGCGTTGAAGGGTGACAGCGCCGGCCCCAGGTCGCGCAGCCCGAGCACGCGGCAGGCAATGGCGAAGGCGAAATTGCCGAAGGTCTCGGCGAGGACGATGCCGCCATATTCGGGCCGGGGGGTCGACAGCATGGGATAGCGGCCGCTCTTCATCCAGTCGAAGGAGCCGCCATCGACGATCAGTCCCGCGATGGAATTGCCATGGCCGCCGAGGAACTTGGTGGCCGAGTGGATGACGATGTCGGCGCCATGCTCGAAGGGCCGAATCAGATAGGGCGTGGCGAGCGTGTTGTCGACGATCAGCGGCACGCCGTGCTTCTTCGCCACCGCCGCAATGGCCGCGATGTCGGTGATCTCGCCGGCCGGATTGGCGATGCTCTCGATGAAGATCGCCTTGGTTCTCGGCGAGATCGCCGCCTCGAACGAGGCCACGTTGTCCTGGTCGGCCCAGACCACCTTCCAGTCGAAGTTCTTGTAGGAATGGTTGAACTGGTTGATCGAGCCGCCATAGAGCTTGCGCGAGGCGATGAACTCGTCGCCCGGCTGCATTAGCGCGTGCATGATGAGGAACTCGGCGGCGTGGCGGTCTGCCACGCCGAGCGCCGCCGTTCCGCCTTCCAGTGCCGCCACGCGCTCCTCCAGAACCGCGTTCGTCGGGTTGCCGATGCGGGTATAGATGTTGCCGAAGGCCTGCAGGCCGAACAGCGAGGCGGCGTGGTCGACATCGTCGAACACGAAGGAGGTCGTCTGGTAGATCGGCGTGGCACGCGCGCCCGTGGTCGGGTCGGGCTGGGCGCCGGCATGCACGGCAAGGGTCGCAAATCCGGGAACGCGGTCGGCCATGATGTCTCCTCCTGAACGGTGCCGCCTCTTCTGCGGCTTGGCTGGTTGCGGCTCGTCTGCGGCTACCGGCGCAGCGCCTCCCGTGCCGTCGGGCGGGCCGGCTTGCGCCTGCGGCCCTTGTTCTCGAACACGTCAGCGGCCGTAAACACCACGATCGTGACGAGGCCGAGCGCGGCGCCAGCCAGCGCCAGGATGATCAGGAGAGGATAGCCGACCTGCCAGATGGCGAAGGCCAGGATGAGGATCAGGTTCCCGGCAAAGTAGTATTTGGCGTCGTCGGGGCCCTGCACGGCCTCGCGGGTCATCCATCCGATCAGGGGGACGCGGTAGAACACCTGGGCAGCGGTCATCGGCTCCTCGGGGGGCTGGGGTCGGCCGCCACTTGCGGCCGGCACGGGCGTTTCTAGGCGCTGGCCGCCCGCCGGGCAAGCGAAGCCCATGCTCTATTCGTCGGACGTCGCAGAACCGAATGTCTGCCGGAGGCCCAGCTTCTGGAACTTGCCATCCTTGAGCTGGGGGGCGCGTTTGGCGGAGATCGTCCGGGAGTTCACGCCCATCCAGGCGATCTCCGACGACAGGCGGCCGAGCTCGATCTTCGGACAGCGGTTCATGACCACCCGCAGGCCCGCCGCCTCGGCCCTGGCGGCGGCTTCGTCGTTGCGCACCGACAGCTGCATCCAGATCACCTTCGGCCTCGGATCGAGGGCGAGCGCCTCGTCGACCACCGCCGCCGCCGCTTCGGAGTTGCGGAAGATGTCGACCATGTCGATGGGTTCGGGCACATCCCCCAGCGCGCCATAGACCCTCGCGCCCAGGATCGCCTTGCCGGCCAGCCCCGGATTGATCGGATGCACGCGATAGCCGCGGTCCAGCAGGTATTTCAGCACGAAATAGCTCGGTCGCACCTCGTTGGCCGAGGCGCCGACCATGGCCACCGTCTTCACCGAGGACAGGATGCCGCGGATGTAATCGTCGGAATAGACGTCGTGATTCACCGGTCCTCCCATTGCGGCTGGCGCTTCTGCAACATGGCGCCGATCCCTTCCTCGGCGTCGCGGGCGAGCATGTTCTCCACCATCACCGCGCTCGCATGGGCATAGGCTGCGGCCAGGGTCATGTCGATCTGCTCGTAGAAGGCCCGCTTGCCGGTCTTCACCGTCAGCGTGGACTTGGCGGCGATCGCTGCGGCAAGGGTCTGCGCGGCGGCCAGTTCCTCCCCGGCCGGCACGACGCGGTTGACCAGCCCCATGCGGAATGCCTCGACGGCCGGCACCTGCTCGCCGAGCAGCAGCATTTCCATGGCGTGCTTGGGGGCGACATTGCGCGACAGCGCCACCATGGGCGTCGAGCAGAACAGGCCGATATGGACACCCGGCGTGCAGAAGCGTGCCTCGGCCGAGGCCACGGCGAGGTCGCAGGTGGCGACCAGCTGGCACCCGGCGGCAGTGGCCAGCCCCTGAACCGCGGCGATCACCGGCTGGGGCAGGGCGATGATCTGCTGCATCATGGCCGAGCAGCGACCCAGGATCTCCGCGAAATAGGTGCGCCCTCGATCAGCATCGGCGCGCCGGGCGGTCATTTCCTTCAGATTGTGTCCGGACGAGAAGCAGGGGCCGCGCGCCGCCAGCACGACGGCGCGCACCGATCGGTCCGCGGCGATGGCTGTAAGCGACTGCGACAAGGCCGCCAGCATGGCCTCCGACAGCGAGTTGCGGCTGGCCGGATCATCCATGGTCAGGGTGGCAACGCCGCCAGCATCCTCGCGCTGCAGGATCGCGGGACCGGGGGCCGGGATCGGGGAGGGAGCCTTCATCGCCATCCGCCTTTCGCAAGAGGGGCGGGCAAGACCTTGGCTCGCTAACCTTTCGCCTGCAAGGCCGCCGATCGGCAGCCTGAGGGGTTGATTGCCATGGCTGACGGATCGCCAGCACCTGCGAGAATGTCGGTCGCCGAGATGGAGGACTTCCTCGAGCGGGAGTTTCCCCAGGTCTTCGGCGACGGGCGGCTCTATCATGTCGAGGCTGTCGGCCATCGCTTCGCCCGCATGCGCTGCCGCTACGATCCCGCGCAGCTCCGTCCCGGCGGAACCATTTCCGGTCCCACCATGATGACGCTGGCCGATACGGGACTCTATGTCGCGATTCTGGCCTCGATCGGGCCGGTGGCGCTGGCGGTCACCACCAATCTCAACGTCAATTTCCTGAGGAAGCCGGCTCCCCGCGACCTGATCGCCGAATGCCGGCTCATCAAGCTCGGCAAGCGGCTGGCCGTTGGCGAGGTCGCGATCTGGTCCGATGGCGAGGCGGATGATCTCGTCGCCCATGCCACCGGCACCTACTCGATCCCGCCGGAGCGGTAGCCTCAGGCGGCGGGCATGGCCTCCAGCATCTTCCTGAGCTCCGCCTTGGCGATCTTCTCCAGGGTGGATCGCGGCATGTCGTCAACCAGGTGGACCTCGCGTGGCACCTTGAAGTCGGCCAGCGCCGCCCGGCAGGCGGCCAGAATGGCGGTGGCGAGGTCGGGCGGTGCCCCGGCTACCCCGGCCTGCGGGATGACGAAGACGGCCGGGACCTCGTCAAGCATGGGATGCTTGCGCGCGACCACGGCCACCTCGCGCACGCCGGCCACTGTCATGATGACCTGCTCGATCTCGGAGGCCGCGACATTCTCGCCGCCCACCTTCAGCATGTCCTTGTCGCGATCGCCGAAGCGGATGAAGCCATCGTCCAGGAGCTTCACGCGGTCGCCGGTGATGAAATAGCCGTGCTCGTCGAAGCTGTCGTGCATGGCCTTGGCGTTGAACAGATATTCCTTGAACAGCGACAGTCCGGGAATGCCCCGGATGAGGAGGTGGCCGGTGCCGCCGACCTCGGTCGGGCTGCCATCATCATTGACGATGCGGATCTCGTATTCCGGCGCGGCCCGGCCGATCGACATCGGGATGTTCGGCTGGTGTCGCTCGCCGACGATCCCGTGCGTGATGGTTTCGGTCATGCCCCACCAGCCGATGGTCTTGACCCCGAACACGGCATCGGTCGGCGGCTCGGACACGGCATTGCCCCACAGCCGGAAGTGATGCTGCTTCGGGATCTCCCGCTCCATCAGCGCCCGGGTGCAGAACGGCACGACCGAGGTCCAGGTGCAGCGATGGGCGAGCGCCGTCGGCCAGAAGCGGCTGGCGGAGAAGCGCGGCATGACGACGGCGGTCGCGCCCACCCACAGGCTCGCCAGGATCGAATAGGCCAGCGCATTGGTGTGGAACAGCGGCAGGTGGACGAGATGGATGTCATCCGGCCGCAGATCCTCGTGGGCGGCATTGACCTTCGCCCCCCAGAGCGCGTTTGCATGGGTCCAGAGCACGGCTTTGGGGCGCGCCGTGGTGCCCGAGGTGTACTGCACCGAACAGGGCCAGTGCGGGTCGTGCGGCCGGCTGGGGCGGTCCGCGGCGTCCCCGAACAGGGCGTCGAAGCGCTCGGCGCGCTCGGGCAGGCGGACCGCGGGCGCCGGCTCGCCGCTGTCATTGTCGGTGACGGCCAGCCAGCGGATGGCCGGGCAGTTGGCGGCCACCAGATCGGCATAGGCCGGCTGCGTGATGGCCGCGACCGCGCCGCAGTGGTCGGCGAAATAGGCCACTTCCGGACCCGCCGAGCGGGTGTTGGTGGTCACCGCCACGGCACCCAGCTCCGCGCAGGCATAC
The DNA here is from genome assembly GCA_046295035.1 of Phreatobacter sp. Classification (GTDB taxonomy): domain Bacteria; phylum Pseudomonadota; class Alphaproteobacteria; order Rhizobiales; family Phreatobacteraceae; genus Phreatobacter. The sequence goes on along the minus strand of JBKBOA010000049.1, from coordinate 6,051 downwards.
CAGGCGAGGATGGCTTCCAGGCAGTTGTCGAGATGGATCAGCACGAATTCGCCCGGCTTCACGCCGCGGCGGGCAAGTCCGGCGGCAAGGGCTCCGGCCCGCTCCCGGAAGACGCGGTAGGTGAGGGTTGTCGCCGGCCGCTCGAAGGGGGCCCAGACGATGAACGGATGGTCGGCTCGGGTCTCCGCCCTCAGCTTGAGGAGCCAGGGCACGTCCAGCCCGGCAAAGGGGCCCACATGGCCCGGTGGTGGGGCGACCATCGGCATGGCATTTCCTCGTGTTGGGCAGGCGCGGCCCGGGCTGTCTGTTTTCGGGCGAGCCTAGCAGCGGCGACCGGCGTCTCAACACGGCCGAACTGGTGAGACGGCCCGGCGCATGGCATGGCGGGGGCCCGGCCCTTGCCGGCCGCGCGGCCGGACGGACGCCTGGTCCGGCACGCCAGGCGCCTGCCCGCGCCCCGGATCGGGTTTCACCGACGGCACCAAGTCGTTGCAGAATCTGCACGAAATCGACGGTGCCAAAATACCGATTTTGCAAGATGCTGTTTTTGCTTGGAAAATAAGGTCGCCGCACGATTGACGTTCGGGCGGCTCTCGCCTATAGCCGCTCCCGACGCGACGGCCGGCTGCGGCCGACGCTTCCGATTTCCTCTTTCCCGGAAGACACGACCATGAAGACCTATGTGGCGAAGCCCGCCGAGGTCGACAAGAAGTGGGTTCTGATCGACGCGAAGGGCCTGGTTGTCGGCCGCCTCGCCTCGATCGTGGCCATGCGCCTGCGCGGCAAGCACAAGGCCACCTACACCCCCCATGTCGATTGCGGCGACAATGTCATCGTCATCAACGCGGACAAGGTGATTTTCACCGGCCGCAAGTGGGACCAGAAGGCCTATTACCACCACACCGGCTTTCCGGGTGGCATCAAGGAGCGGGTTGCCAAGACCATCCGCGACGGCCGCTTCCCCGAGCGGATCGTCGAGAAGGCCGTGGAGCGCATGATCCCGCGCGGCCCGCTCGGCCGCAAGCAGATGTCGAACCTGCGCGTCTATGGCGGTGACAAGCACCCGCACGAGGCCCAGACGCCGGTGGTGCTCGACATCCGCGCCCTGAACTCCAAGAACGCGAGGGCCTGAGCATGGCCGAGACCGTTTCGTCCCTCGAGGGCCTCGCTGCCCTCAAGCCGGCCGCTGCCGAGGCGCCGCGCCACGTCCAGAAGCTCGACAAGCACGGCCGCGCCTATGCCACCGGCAAGCGCAAGGACGCCGTTGCCCGCGTCTGGGTGAAGCCCGGTTCGGGTCGCATCACCATCAACGAGCGCGAACTCGATGTCTATTTCGCGCGCCCGGTGCTGCGCATGATCCTCAAGCAGCCGCTGGTGCTCGCCCAGCGCGACGGACAGTATGATGTCGTCGTTACGGTCGCCGGTGGCGGCCTGTCGGGCCAGGCCGGCGCTGTCCGTCACGGCCTGTCCAAGGCGTTGACCTATTACGAGCCCGAGCTGCGCGGCGTGCTCAAGAAGGAAGGCTTCCTGACCCGTGACAGCCGCGTGGTCGAGCGCAAGAAGTACGGCAAGGCCAAGGCCCGCCGCTCCTTCCAGTTCTCCAAGCGCTGATCGCGCTTCGCCGCGACCTTTTGCAGAAGCCGGGCCTCGTGCCCGGCTTTTTCATGGGCCATCCAGATCCGCGGGCGGACGCCGCGCTCCGGCAAGCCTTGCCCGTGGCGATCGCCATCGTCCGGCTCCTGCACGGCCCGGATCGTCGCTGGCACTCCCTTGGCAGGGCTGGCCTGCAGGGCGCCTCGCCATCTCCTGAAGGGACGGAATTCGCGGCCGGGGCGCCAGAACAGCCGTCCGGGCGCGGGCCAGCATGAGACGCCCATCGGCGATGCCCGTCCCCGTTGCACCTGCGCCATGGCTCGAACGGCCGGTGGCGTGGCAAGGTTCATTCCTGCGCCAAGGGGATCCGCATCATGCCCATCGACATCTCGCCCGTGCCGCAGGCCTTGCGCGATGCGGCCTACAACAATGGAGCGGCGGTGCCGTCCTGGGTGGACACCTTCGCGGGCTGGGCGGCGGAATCCGCCCTGATCCGCTCCCGCAACGCCGCGACCATGGACCTGCCGTACGGACCGGGCGAGCGCAACAGGATCGACCTCTTCGCGGGGCGGGATGCGGAAGCACCGTGCCTCGTCTATTTCCATGGTGGCTACTGGATGCGGAACTCCCGCGACATGTTCGCCGTCCTTGGCGAAGGCGTGTTGGCCCATGGCTGGTCGGTGGCGATCCCCGGCTACACGCTGGCGCCTGCGGCTTCGCTGCGGCAGATCGTCGGCGAATGCTCGGCGGCGCTCGACTGGCTCACCGCCGAGGGTCCGCGCCTCGGGGTGGCCGGTCCGTTGATCGCCTGCGGCTGGTCGGCCGGCGGCCACCTGACCGCCCTGGCGCTGTCCCATCCGGCCGTCAGGGCCGGTCTCGCCATATCCGGCCTGTTCGAACTGGGGCCGCTGGCCGATACCTATCTGAACGACACGCTGGCCCTGTCGCCCGATGAAATGGCCGACCTCTCGCCCTTGCGCCGGCCTCCCGTCATGAAGCCTCTGGACCTGACCTATGGCGGCGCCGAACTGCCCATGCTCGTTGCCAATTCCCATGCCTTCCATGCCGCCCGGCAGAGGGCCGGCGCACCCGGCCGGTTGCTCGCCGTGCCGGATGCGGACCACTTCTCCATCCTTGAGGGCATGCGCACGGCGGACGGCGCGCTGACCGCCATGCTGCTGGACCTCGCGGCACGGTCCGCCTAGCTGCCGATCCGGCCCCCACCCACCCGCGTCACGACCACCACGGCCGGACGGGGCGGCATGTCCGGCCGGAAGTCCGGCCAGCGGGTGGAGGGCGTCTCGTAGAGCGAGATCTGACCCTGCGGCAGGCCGGCGCCGCCCTCGCCCGGATGCTGCACGGCGAGGAACAGCGTCTGCCCGTCGGGCGTGAACTCGGGGCCGCACAGCTCCGCCCCGTAGGGACACTTGAAGAACAGGCGCGACGTGGAGCGGGCAGGACCCGCGGTATCGACGGCCCACAGCCCGTCATTGCGGCCGGTCCGCGCCGGCGTGTTGCCGTCGGTCGAGATCCACAGCCGCCCCTCGGCATCGATGGCGCAATTGTCGGGAACGGCAAACCAGCCGTCCCGGCTCGTCGCGGCGCTGAACGTGGCGCCCACCTCGGCAATGGCCGGATCGCCGCATTTCAGCAGGATGTCCCAGGTGAAGCGGTCGGCGGTATGGTCGCGCCCCTCGGGCAGCATCTCGATCACGTGACCGAAGCGGTTGTCGGGGCGCGGATTGGCGGCATCGACCTCGTCGGCCTTGCGGCGGTCATTGCCGGTCAGCATCACATAGACCCGATCGGTGGCCGGATTGGCCTCGACATCCTCCGGGCGGTCCATCCGCGTCGCGCCCAGAAGGTCGGCAGCCCGGCGCGTCTCGATGAGCACGTCGGCCTGGGAATGGAAGCCGTTGGCGGGCGTCAGCGGACCCGTGCCGAAGACCAGCGGTATCCACACGCCCGTGCCGTCGGCATCAAAGCGGGCCACCGACAATGTTCCGGCGTCCAGCAGGTTCATGTCGCGGGCGCGGTCGCCGGTGATGCGCCCCTCCGTCACGAAGCGGTAGACATAGTCGAAGCGTTCGTCATCGCCGGAATAGACCACGTAGCGGCCATCGCGCGCGGTGATGCCGGCCGCCCCCTCGTGCTTGAAGCGGCCCATGGCGGTGCGCTTCTTCGGCACCGAGGTCGGATCGAAAGGATCGATCTCCACCACCCATCCGAACCGGTTGGCCTCGTTCGGCTCCTTCGCGACATCGAAGCGGTCGTGGAAATCGCTCCAGTTGTACCACTGCGCCGGCAGTCCCAGACGTCGGTAGTTGCGGTACTCGGGATGGTCGTTGGCGAGCGGGCCGGCGAAATAGCCGTTGAAGTTCTCCTCGCAGGTCAGCCAGGTGCCCCAGGGCGTCCGCCCCCCGGCGCAGTTGTTGAGCATCCCGCGCACGCGCCGGCCGGTGGGATCGTAGCTGGTGCGCAGGCGCGGATGGCCGGCGGCCGGGCCGGTCATCTCCATCTCGGTCTCGGCCGTGATGCGCCGGGCATAGCGCGAGGGTGCGACCACCTGCCAGCCCTCGCCGCGCCGCTGCACCTCGATCACCGAGCCGCCATGCGCCATCATCTCGATGGCCACCAGCTCCGGCGTCATCCGGGCAAAGGGCACCCCGCCGCGCGCGGCGATGCGCCGGTCCTGGATGCCGATGCCCGGAAACATCAGCTCCTCGTTGGTGTATTCGTGATTGATGCACAGAAGACCATGCGCCGAGGGATCGGCAGCGCCGGGCATCGGAAAATAGCCGATATAGTCGTTGTTGTAGCCGAACTGGCGTTCCTGGGCCGCCGCTGTCTGCGCCGCAGGATCGAAGGGGGGCGCATCGGGCAGGACCGGGTCGCCCCAGCGAACCAGCACCTGCGCCCGGTAGCCTTCCGCAACGCCGATCGAATCGGTCGGCGTCGAGGACAGTTCGGCAAAGCCGAAGGCGCTGCCTGCCGGCCGTGCCGCCAGGCTGGCCGGCCCGAGGGCGGCCGTCACGGCCGCGGCCCCGAGCAGCCCCTTCATCAGGTCACGGCGGCCCAAACGCAGGGCGATGACGTCACCGATGGTCGGACCGGCCGACGGATTGCTGCCGACATCCTCGGCAGCCTCGGCGAGTTCCGCGCGTGCATGAGGGGCGTCGTCGTCGATGGCGGACACGGCCTTCTCCCGGATGGCTGGACGTCGTCGATGATGGCGCCGCCACGCGACGCCACCATGACGCGCCGTGGCCGATCTGCAACAGCCAAGCCTGATCGGTGACAGCGGCCCGAACCGCAATCCCTCGTTTACCGGACAGGCCCATGCTGCCTGCGCACCAAGGATGGTCGGGGAGCAGGGCGATGGACCGCCTTCTGGGATTGGCGACATTCGAGACGGACATGACCCGGCTCATGCGCGTCGCCGAGAGGGCCGGTCTTGCGCTGGGCTGCATCGATCCGGAGGAGACGAAGCTCGTCCTGCCCGGCGATCAGGTCGCTTCGCCGTCGTGGACGCTCGGCCGCATCGGTGCCTGGGGCGTCACCTGCGCCATGGCGGCGGCCTTCCTGCTGCTCTGACAATCGCCCCCGGTCGACCAAGAAGAACGGGCGCCGAAGCGCCCGTTTGAAGGTGACCGCAGCGCGGCCGCGGTCGGGAGGAAGACCCAAAGCCGTCCTGTCCGCCAACGGGCAGGGCGGGCCGCAGGGGCCCGCCCGCCGGTCGTCAGACCGAGTAGTACATATCGAACTCGACGGGGTGCGGGGTCATCTCGAAGCGCATGACCTCGCCCATCTTCAGCTCGATGTAGCTGTCGATGAAATCGTCGTTGAACACGCCGCCGGCCTTGAGGAAGGCGCGGTCCTTGTCGAGGTTCTGGAGAGCCTCGCGCAGCGATCCGCAGACCGTCGGGATCTTCTTCAGCTCCTTCGGCGGCAGGTCGTAGAGATCCTTGTCCATGGCCGCACCCGGATCGATCTTGTTCAGGATGCCGTCAAGGCCGGCCATCAGCATGGCGGCGAAGGCCAGATAGGGGTTGGCGGTCGGATCGGGGAAGCGGACCTCGACGCGCTTGGCCTTCGGGTTGGCCGTCCACGGAATGCGGCAGGAGGCCGAACGGTTGCGGGCCGAATAGGCCAGCAGGACCGGCGCCTCGTAGCCCGGGACCAGGCGCTTGTACGAGTTGGTCGAGGGGTTGGTGAAGGCGTTCAGGGCCTTGGCGTGCTTGATGATGCCGCCGATGTACCACAGGCATTCCTGGCTGAGGTCGGCATACTTGTTGCCGGCGAACAGCGGCTTGCCGCCCTTCCAGATCGACTGGTGCACGTGCATGCCCGAGCCATTGTCGCCATAAACCGGCTTCGGCATGAAGGTGGCCGTCTTGCCGTAGATGTTGGCGACCTGATGGATGCAGTACTTGTAGATCTGCATCTGGTCGGCCATGT
>JBKBOA010000048.1:0-28135 GCA_046295035.1 Phreatobacter sp. | reverse complement strand
TAGACGCAGCTCATGATGGCCCGCGCGCCGGGATAGTTGTCGAAGGTCTCCTTGCGGTAGAGGGCATTGGCCGGCGGCCAGACCATCATGCCGCCGGCCGAATAGACCGGCCCGGAGGGCAGCTTGAACTTCGGCTTGTCCCAGGGCTTGACCGGATCGACGCCGGCCTTGAGGCGGGCCTTGGCCGCCTCGATCAGCCTGTCGGCGGGAACGATCTCGTCGATCAGGTTCATGGCCTTGGCGCGCTCGGCCTTGAGCTGGTCGCCCTTGAGCAGCATCTGCAGGGCCGACTGGATGTCGCTCATGCGCGGCACGCGCTGGGTGCCGCCGGCACCGGGGAACAGCCCGACCTTCACCTCGGGCAGGCCGACGCGCAGCTTCGGATTGTCCGAGGCAATGCGCGCATGGCAGGCGAGCGCGATCTCGAAGCCGCCGCCGAGGCACATGCCGTTGATGGCCGCCACGAAGGGCTTGCCGCAGGTCTCCAGCTTGCGCAGCACCAGCGAATAGGAGCGGCTCTGCTCGAAGAAGTCGACCATGGCCGCTTCCGCGCCCTTGGTCTTGATGGCCTCGCGGAAGGCCTTGCCGAGCCCCTCCAGCATGGTGAGGTCGGCGCCGGCGGAGAAGGTGTCCTTGGCCGAGGCAATGACCACGCCCTTGACGGCCGGATCGGCAACGGCGGCATCGATGGCGGCGTTCAGGTCATGGCCGACGGACTCGTCGATGACGTTCATCGACTTGTCCTTCATGTCCCAGGTCAGGAGAGCGATGCCGTCGGCGTCAACGTCCCAGGTGAAGTTCTTGAGGTTCATGGCTGCGGTCTCCCCTCAGACGCGCTCGATGATGGTGGCGGTGCCCATGCCGGCCCCGATGCACAGCGTCACCAGCGCCGTGGACTTGCCGGTGCGCTCCAGTTCGTCGAGCACCGTGCCGAGGATCATGGCGCCGGTGGCGCCGAGCGGATGGCCCATGGCGATGGCGCCGCCGCAGACGTTGATCCTGTCGTGCGGGATGTCGAGCGCCTGCATGTAGCGCAGCACCACCGAGGCGAAGGCCTCGTTGAGCTCGAACAGGTCGATGTCGTTCAGCGTCATGCCGGCCTTCTTCAGCAGCTTGCGCGTCACGTCGATCGGCCCGGTCAGCATGATCGCCGGCTCGGAGCCGATATTGGCAAAGGCGCGGATGCGGGCGCGCGGCTTCAGGCCCGCCGCCTTGCCGGCCTCGGCATTGCCCATCAGGACGGCGGCCGCACCGTCGACGATGCCGGAGGAATTGCCGGCATGGTGGACGTGGATGACGCCCTCGATGTCAGGATGGGCCTGGACGGCGACGGCATCGAAGCCCGCCGCCTCGCCCATCATGACGAAGGACGGATTGAGGCTGGCCAGCGACTGCATGGTGGTCGAGGGCCGCATGTGCTCGTCGCGGTCGAGGATGGTGATGCCGTTGATGTCCTTGACCGGCACGACCGAGTTCCGGAAACGGCCCTCCTCCCAGGCGCGGGCGGCGCGCTTCTGGCTCTCCACCGCATAGGCGTCCACGTCATCGCGCGAGAAGCCGTATTTCGTCGCGATCAGGTCGGCGGAAATGCCCTGCGGCATGAAATAGGTCGGGATGGCGACCGAGGGATCCACCGGCCAGGCGCCGCCCGAGGCGCCCATGCCGACGCGCGACATGCTCTCCACGCCGCCGCCGATCACCATGTCGTGCTGGCCGGCCATGACCTGGGCCGCGGCGAAGTTCACGGCATCGAGACCGGAGGCGCAGAACCGGTTGATCTGGACGCCGGGCACCTCGTTGCCATAGCCCGCCTTCAGCGCGGCGATGCGGGCGATGTCGCCGCCGGCCTCGCCGACCGGATCGACGCAGCCCATGACCACGTCATCGACGAGGCGGGCGGTGTCGAGGCCGTTGCGCGCCTTGATCGCGCGCAGGGCCGTGGCAGCGAGCTCCACCGCGGTCACCTCGTGGAGGGAGCCGTCGGACTTGCCCCTGCCACGCGGCGTGCGGACATGGTCATAGACGAAGACGTCGGTCATGGCGGGTTCCTCTCCCGTTCGGATCGTGGGGCGCGCGGCGGTTCAGAGCGTGCGCGCGATGAGAATCTTCATGATCTCGTTGGTGCCGCCGTAGATGCGCTGGATGCGCGCATCGCGGTACATGCGCGAGATCGGATATTCGTCCATGAAGCCGTAGCCGCCGAACAGCTGCAGGCAGCGGTCGACGATGGAGTTCTGCAGGTCGGACAGCTTGTACTTGACCATGGAGGCCATGGCGGTGTCGCAGCGGCCCTCGATGTGCAGGCCGACGCAGGTGTCGTAGAAGGCCTTGGCCATGGTCGCCTCGGTCTTCATGTCGGCGAGCTCGAACTGGGTGTTCTGGAAGTCAAGGATCGGCTTGCCGAAGGCCTTGCGTTCCTTGACATAGGCGATGGTGAGGGTCAGCGCCCGCTCCATCATGGCCACGGCGGCGCCGCCGATGGTCAGGCGCTCCTGCGGCAGCGAGCGCATCATCTGGTAGAACCCCTGGTTGGGCTCGGAGCCGAGCAGGGCCTCGGCCGGCAGCTTCATGTCGTCGAAGAACAGTTCGGAGGTGTCGGCCCAGTCGAGGCCAAGCTTCTTCAGCTTGCGGCCGCGGCGAAAGCCCGGGGCATTGTCGGTCTCCACGACGAACAGCGAGGTGCCCTTGGCGCCCGCCGAGGGGTCGGTCTTGGCCGCCACCAGGATCAGGTTGGCGTGCTGGCCGTTGGTGATGAAGGTCTTGGAACCGTTGAGCACCCAGCCATTGCCGGAGCGCTCGGCGCGGGTGCGGATGCCCTGCACGTCGGAGCCGGCACCCGGCTCGGTCATGGCCAGGGCGGCGATGAGTTCGCCGGTGGCCATCTTGGGCAGCCAGGCGCGCTTCTGCTCCTCGGTGCCGTAATGCAGGATGTAGGGGGCAACGATCGGCCCGTGGATGGCCCAGCCCCAGGAATCCGCACCGGCGAGGCCGATCTCGTGAGCAATGACGGCCTCATGGCTGTAGTCACCGCCGGCGCCGCCATATTCCTCGGGAATGGAGGCCGACAGCAGACCGGCCTCGGCGGCCTTGATCCAGGCCTCGCGGTCCATGATCCCAGCCTCCGACCAGCGGTCGAGATTGGGCACGAACTCCCTGTTGAGGAACGATCTGGCGCTCTCGGCGAGCATGGTGTGCTCGTCGGTCCACCAGGCCGGCTTCGGCAGATCGAGCGCGCTCATGGGCTTTCTCCCTGGTTCCTGCTGTGCTGTCGGGCGGGGGCGTGCCGTTACACCATGCGCCTGTCGCCACCCGCCAGACGGACATATGGGGGAGACGAGCGCCCGCCGCCTCCCGACATCGTGTCGCCGCGGCATGGTGGCGAGGCGACGCGGCCGCCCCCTCGCCTGACCATGCCGGCCGGCATCAGAAGGCCTCCGCCGGCAGCGCCATCATCGAATCGGCCCCGGCCGAGATGCGGGCGAGATGGGCCCCCGTCTCGGGCATGATCTGCTCGAAGAAGAAGCGCGCCGTGGCGATCTTGGCGGTCATGCGCTCGTCGGCGCCGTTGCCGAGCTTCTCGCCCGCCACCTTGGCCATGCGGGCGAGCATGTAGCCCATGGCGACGAGGCCGAACATGTGCATGTAGGGCGTGGAGCCGGCGCCGGCATTGTCGGGCTTGGCCAGCGCATTCTGCATGAACCACATGGTGGCCGCCTGCAGATCCTTCAGACCCTTCGACAGCGCGCCGACCAGCGGGCCGAGGGCGGCGTCGTCCTTGTTCTGCGCGCAGAAGGTCCCGACCTCGTTGAAGAAGGCCATGACCGCGCGCCCGCCATGGGCCGGCAGCTTGCGGCCGACGAGATCGAGCGCCTGGATGCCGTTGGCGCCCTCGTAGATCATGGTGATGCGGGCGTCGCGGACGAACTGGCCCATGCCCCATTCGTTGATGTAGCCGTGGCCGCCGAACATCTGCTGGGCCTTCACGGCATTGTCGAAGCCGAGGTCCGTGAGCACGCCCTTGATGATCGGTGTCATCAGGCCGAGATGGTCCTCGGCCTTCTGCCGCTCGGCCGCATCCTGGGATCGGTGCAGGATGTCGGCCTGCAGGGCCGTCCACAGGACGAGGGCCCGGCCGGCCTCGTTGATGGCGCGCATGGTCATCAGGTTCCGCCTCACGTCCGGATGGACGATGATCGGGTCGGCCGGCTTGTCGGGCGCCTTCGGACCGGTGAGCGAGCGGCCCTGGATCCGGTCCTTCGCATAGGCCACCGCGTTCTGATAGGCGACCTCGGACTGCGACAGGCCCTGGATGCCGACCGCCAGGCGCGCCTCGTTCATCATGACGAACATGGCGGCGAGGCCCTTGTTCTCCTCGCCGACCAGCCAGCCCCTGGCGCCGTCATAGTTCATGACGCAGGTGGCATTGCCGTGAATGCCCATCTTCTCCTCGATCTTGCCGCAGGAGACGGGATTGCGCGCGCCGAGTGAACCGTCGGCATTGGGCAGGAACTTCGGCACCACGAACAGCGAGATGCCCTTGGTGCCGCCCGGCGCGCCCTCGATGCGGGCGAGCACCAGGTGGATGATGTTCTCGGCCATGTCGTGCTCGCCGGCCGAGATGAAGATCTTCTGGCCGGTGATGGCATAGGAGCCGTCGCCGTTGGGGACGGCCTTGGTGCGCAGCATGCCGAGATCGGTGCCGCAATGCGGCTCGGTCAGGTTCATGGTGCCGGTCCATGCGCCGGTCGCCATGCGGGGCAGATAGGTCTGCTTGATCGCATCGTTGGCATGGACATGCAGGGCAGCCATCGCGCCCTGGGTCAGGCCGGGATACATGCCCCAGGCCAGGTTCGCGGAGGACATGAACTCGCCGATGGCGGCATGCAGCACGGCCGGCAGGCCCTGGCCGCCATAGGCCGGATCGAAGGACAGGCCCATCCAGCCGCCCTCGCAGTACTGGCGATAGGCCTCGCGGAAGCCGGGCGGCGTGGTGACCGAGCCATCCTCGTTGCGATGGCAGCCCTTGCTGTCGCCGACGACGTTGAGCGGCTGCAGCACCTCCTCGCAGAACCTGGCGCCTTCGCCGAGAACGGCCTCGACCAGGTCGCGCGGCGCGTCCGAGAAACCCGGCAGATTGCCGTAGCTTTCCATCTTCAGCACGTCGAAGAGCACGAACAGCGCGTCATCGACGGGGGCCTTGTAGACCGGCATGGTGTTCTCCTCCGAGACTCCCGGCCGCTCTGGCCGGGCTGGGTTTCCGATCGGCCGCCAGGGCCGCTGCTCAATCCTTGTCCGGGCCGAGACCGAGCGCCTTCAGCCGCTCGTCGATCACGGTGATCGCCTTTTCCAGTTCGGCGATGGCCAGATCGATGTCGCGCTTCTGGTCGTTCAGCCGGCCGATCTGCTCGCGATATTTCCCGCGCGCGACCTTCATCTGTGTGACGCCGCCATCGCCGAGATCGTAGAGGTCCAGCATGGCCCCGATCTCCTCCAGCGAGAACCCGACGCATTTGCCCATGAGCACGAGCCGCAGGCGGCCGCGGTCGCGCCGCGAGTAGAGCCGCTCCTGCCCGACGCGCCGGGGGGCGATGAGCCCCTTCTCCTCGTAGAAGCGCAGCGCCCTGGCGGTCACGCCGAAGGCACGGGTCATCTCGCGGATGGTCAGCACGTCCCGGGGGTCGATGTCGGGGCCGCCGCCGGCGATCAGGTCGGCCAGAAGGGGGCCGCCGCGCGCCGGGCCGTCCTGGGACTGTGTCGTGTTCATGCCGATCCGCAATCCTGCTGCCGGGGTGCAGAGGGGTATCCTACGTTTACGTAAACGTCAAGATCGAACGGGCCCTTGCCGCCGCGACCAAAGGCAGCATCCGGCAAGGTCCGCGGGCGCCGGCGGGTGGACGACCACGATCCCTGCTCTATAGTGCCGGCCTTGCAGAGCCCGAACGGGCCGCAGATTGCCGAGGAAACGCCAGGAGCGCCGCCATGTCCTTCACCCGACGCACCCTTCTTGCCGGGGCCGCAGCCATTCCGCTGGTTCCGGCTGCTCGTGCCCAGGCGCGCGATCCGAGCTGGCCAGCCAGCCTGACCCTGGGAACGGCCTCCGTGGGCGGCACCTATTTCGTCTATGGCCAGGCCTGGGCGAGCCTGGTGGGCGAGAAGATCGGCCTGCAGATCAACACCCAGCAGACCCAGGGACCGAACCAGAACATCATCCTGGTCCAGGGCAAGCAGATCGACCTTGGCATGACCACCATGGGCGTGGCGCTGCAGGCCTGGAATGGCCGCGGCGACTGGACGCGCGGCCAGCAGATGCGCGACGTCCGCGCGCTGTTCCCCATGTATGACACGCCGTTCCACTTCGCCGTCCTGAAGCGCTCGGGCATCACCAAGGTGGCCGATCTGGCTGGCAAGCGCGTCGGCGTCGGCCCGCGCGCGGGCACCCCGGGCACCTATTTCCCACTGATCTTCCAGGCGCTGGGCGTGCAGAACGTGACCATCCGCAATGGCCAGGCCTCCGACATGGCCTCGCAGCTGGGGGACGGCCTGATCGACTGCTTCGCCTTTGCCGCCGGCCTGCCGATCGCGGCCTATACGGAACTCGCCAACACCCAGGACATGGTGTTCTTCGGCTTCAATGACGCCGAACTGGACAAGCTCAAGACAGCCCTGCCGGAGCTGTCGCCCTCGACCATCCCGGCCGGCACCTACAAGCAGATGACGAGTGCCGACAAGACCGTTGGCCTGTTCAATTTCGCCATTGCCAACAAGGCCCTGCCGGACACGCTGGCCTATGCCATCGTCAAGGCGGTCCACGAGAATCACGAGGCCATGGTCAAGGGTCATGCCGCGGCCTCGGAAACCATCCCGCAGAACGTCTCGAAGAACACCTTCCTGCCGTTCCATCCGGGCGCGGCCCGCTACTACCGGGAAAAGGGCCTGACCATTCCCGACAACCTGATCGGCTGACACCCGGAAGCGATCCGCCGCGACCGCTGCTGGCCGCGCGGTCGCGGCTTTCATTTGATCGTCCGGCGCGGGCCGAGCCCGGCCGCAAGGGCACGGGGCGCGGCGGCTGATCCGGCCGATCCGCGGGAAGGGCGGGCAGCAGGGGCAGAGGGATCCGGGGGGATCGCATGACGACGAAGCCAGGGGCGGAGGCTGACGACAGGCCGGTGACCATCCCGGAGGAGGAATTTGCCGGCTACATGCGCCAGCTGACCGGGCTGGAGAAGGGGATCTTCTTCGTCTGCGCCGCCGGCTTCACGCTCTATCATCTGGCCGTGCTCAACCTGTTTCCGCAGGAAGCGCTGCTGTTCCGCTCCACCCATGTGGCCTGGGCAACGGCGCTCGGCTTCGCGATCTACCGCCCCTTCGCGCGGGCGCGCACCGACCGCATCCCTTGGTACGACTGGATCTGCATTGTCCTCGCCCTGGCCTGCTGCGCCTATATCTACTGGGAGCTCGACGGGCTGCAGTTCCGCGCCGGCGCCCTGCCCGATCCGCTGGACACGGTTGTCGGTCTTGTCGGCACGCTGCTGATCCTGGAGTTCGCCCGGCGCAGCGCCGGCATCGCCCTGCCCATCATTGCCGGCATCTTCATTCTCTACGTGTTCATCGGCCCTTGGATGCCGGGCGTGCTCTACCATCGCGGCTTCGAATGGTCGCGCTTCTTCGCCTACATCTATTCGGACCTCGGCATCTTCGGCACGACGACCGAGGCCTCCGCCAATTTCATCGTGCTGTTCGTCGCCTTCGCCGCCTTCCTCCAGATGTCGAAGGTCGGCGACTATTTCAACGACCTGTCGCTGTCGCTGTTCGGCTTCCTGCGCGGCGGCCCGGCCAAGGCCACCATTGCCTCGGGTGTGCTGTTCGGGTCGATCTCGGGATCCTCGGTGGCCAATGTGGCGGCCTCCGGCGCCATCACCATCCCGATGATGCGGCGCGTCGGCTATGACCGCGCGACGGCGGGCGCCGTGGAGGCGACCTCCTCGACGGGCGGCCAGATCACGCCGCCGGTGCTCGGCGCCGGCGCCTTCCTCATGGCCGAGATCACCGGCATTCCCTATGCCGACATCGCCTTCGCCGCGATCATCCCCTGCCTGCTGTTCTATGTCGCCTGCTACACCCACGTGGAACTGCATGCGCGCCTGCGCGGGCTGCACGGCCTGCCGCGCAGCGAGCTGCCGCCGCTGCTCGGTCTCCTCAGAAAGGCCTACCAGTTCACCCCGCTGGTGGTGATGGTCTGGCTGCTGATGGCCGGCTATTCGCCGTTCCGCGCCGGCACGCTCGCCATCATCACCGCCGTCGTGGTCAGCTGGCTCGACCGGCAGAACGCCATGGGCCCGATGCGCACGCTCGATGCGCTGCACCGGGCCGCCCGCGACTCTCTCCAGCTCATCGCAGTCTGCGCGGCCGCCGGCATCATCGTCGGCGTCATCGCGCTGACCGGCATCGGCGGCCGCTTCGCGCAGCTCCTGCTCCAGCTCGCCGGCGAGAACGTGCTCTTTGCCATGATCTTCACCATGGTGGTGGCGCTGATCCTCGGCATGGGCATGCCGACCACCGCCGCCTATGCCATCGGCGCGGCCGTGCTGGCGCCCGGCCTCCAGCGGCTCGGCGTGCAGCCGATCGTCGCCCACATGTTCATCTTCTACTACGCGGTGGTCTCGGCGATCACGCCGCCCATTGCGCTCGCCTCCTTCGCGGCGGCGGCCATCGCCAAGGCCGATCCCTGGAAGACGGCGTTCATCTCGGTGAAGATGGGCCTTGCCGTGTTCATCGTGCCGTTCATGTTCTTCTATTCGCCGCTGCTGCTCGGCCAGGGCACCTTCCTGCAGGTGGCGCCGGTCTTTGCCACGGCGGTGATCGGCGTGATGCTGCTGGCCTGCGCGACCGAGGGCTGGGCGGGCCGGGCGATCGGCTGGCCGCTGCGCGCGCCGCTGCTGGTCGGCGCCATGTTCCTGATCGTGCCGGAAACCATCTCCGACGTCATCGGCATCGGCATCGCGGTGGCCGTCTTCACGGTGGCCCGGCTGATGCCGCATGTCGCGCCGGGGCGCGCTCACGCCTGACGGCGGGCGAGAAAGCGGCGCAGCGGAATGCCGGCCAGCGAGAGCAGGCCGAGGCCGGCGAGACCAGCCATCACCTTCGGGGTCAGGATGGAGCCGATGGTGATGGCCCCGCCCTGGTCGAGCACATCGCCCAGCCCCGCACCGGCCGTGGCGAACACCGCGGTTGCCGGAACGATACCAGCGAGGGTCGTGGCCGCGAAGACGGGGAGCCGCACGCCGGCAAAGGCCGGAACCAGGTTGACGAGGAAGAACGGGAACACCGGGACCAGCCGCAGCACTAGCAGATAGGACCAGGCGTCGCGGCGCAGGCCCGCGGCAAGCCGCGCGGCCTTCGGCCCGAGCCGCTCGAGCGCATCCCCGCCGAACAATCGCCGTGCGGCCAGGAACACCAGAACGGCGCCGAGCGTGGCCGACACCACCGCCAGTCCCGTGCCGAGCACCGCCCCGAACAGGAATCCGCCGGCAATGGTCAGCCAGACCGCGCCGGGCACGGCGAACGCCACCGCCCCCGCATAGAGGGCGGCATAGGCCATGGGCGCCAGAACCGGATGGGCCGCGACCCAGGCCGACATCGCCGCCCGGTGCTGGCGCAGGGTCTCGACCGAGAGCAGGTCGGCGATGCCCGAGACCTTGACCGCCACCAGCACGGCCGCCAGCACGATGACCGCGGCGATGCGGCGGTCGAGACGAAAGCGGCGGCCATCCATCACTATCGCGCCCGGCTGCGGCCCGAGGCCGGTTTGCTTCAGGTTTCGGAC
Source organism: Phreatobacter sp. (assembly GCA_046295035.1). Classification (GTDB taxonomy): domain Bacteria; phylum Pseudomonadota; class Alphaproteobacteria; order Rhizobiales; family Phreatobacteraceae; genus Phreatobacter. Next base: position 18,309 of record JBKBOA010000048.1, on the reverse strand, counting down.
AATCTCGGCGACATCGCAGGCGCGATCAAGCCTTGGCGGGCCCATCAGGGGGCGTGATCGCGCTGGCTGTCGTCACGTCGACGTGTAACGTTCCCCCGGGCGCGCGCGAAGGAGCAGATGGTTCGGCCGTGACAGAACGGGAAGCGGAGTGGAGTGCCTGGCTGCGCGCCGGGATGGCGGGTGACGAGGACGCCTATCGCCGGTTCCTCCGGGAGCTCGTCCCGTTCCTGCGGGGCCTTGCCCGTTCCGGTCTGTCGCGGGCCGGGCGATCCACGGCCGAGGCAGAAGACATCGTGCAGGACGCGCTCATCGCCATCCATACGAAACGGGGCAGCTGGATGCCCGATCAGCCGCTGGTTCCCTGGGTCAGGGCGATCCTGCGGCACAAGCTCATCGACAGTCTGCGCCGCAGCGGCCGTACCGGGACGGTTGACATCGACGCGCTGTCGCAGGTGCTGGCGGCCCCGGACACCGAGCCGGCGATTGCGACGCGCGACATCCTGCGGCTGGCCGAGGACCTGCCCGACGGGCAGCGAGCGGTGATCCGGGCGATGTTCGTGGACGGCCACGACACGGCTGAGACGGCTGCCGCCCTGTCGATGAGCGAGGGCGCCGTGCGGGTCGCCCGGCACCGGGCGCTCGGCGCACTGGCGCGCCGGTTGCGAGGGAGCATCTGACGCCGATGAAGACCGACGATCTGATCGAGGCGCTGTCGCGCGATGCCGCGCACCCCGGCCCATCCCTCGACCGGCGGATGGGACTTGCCCTGGTGCCGGCCGCCGGATCGGCGGCGGCAATCCTGCTGTTCGTGCTCTCGCCCCGGGCGGACCTGGCCGCAGCGGCACAGACCCTTCTTTTCAGCCTGAAGATTGCCCTGACGGCCACGCTGGTGGTGGCCATGCTGGCCATGCTCAAGGCCAGTTTCCGGCCGGAGGCCGGGCTGCCGCTGGCGGTCCTCGCCATTCCGGCTGGCATCCTGCTGTTCGCCATCGGCCACGAACTTGCCACCCAGCTGCCCGCCACCTACGGCACGCGCCTGATCGGCCAGAATGCGCGGCTCTGCCTCATCTCGATCCCGCTCATGTCACTCGTGCCGCTGGCGGCCTTCCTGGCCGTACTGAAGGCTGGCGCGCCGGCCCATCCCGCCCGCGCGGGCGCCATTGCCGGTCTGGCGGCCGGTTCCGTGGCTGCGCTGTTCTATGCCATTCACTGTGGCGACGATTCGCCCCTGTTCGTGGTGACCTGGTACACGCTCGCCCTCGCCCTGGTCGCCGCGGCCGGAGCGTTCGTCGGCCGCCGGCTGCTTGCCTGGTAGCGGCGCGCCAGGCCGGCGAGCGGGCTGCGCCATCCCTCCAACGGACGGTATGGATCCCCTGCCCGTCTCTTGCACCGGGCCGCGCAAGCCGCTTGACTGATCGAACAGTCAGTGAGGTTCCATGCTCGCCATGGCCAACGGTGCCCGTGTCCGGCCGACATCGAAGGAGGACATCCTCGATGCCGCCGAGCAGCTCTTCGCGCGGCGCGGCTTCGACGGCACGAGCATGCGCGCGATCGCGCAGGCGGCCGGCGTCGCCCAGGCCCTCCTGCACTACCACTTCCGGACCAAGGAAGGCCTGTTCGAGGCCATGTTCCAGCGCCGGTCGGGCGCGATCAACCGGATCCGCCTTGCCCGTCTCGACCAGCTGATGAAGACGGGAACGCCAGCCATCGAGGATCTGGTCGACGCCCTGCTGCGGCCCACCGTGGAGGCCGGCCACGACCCCGACCGCGGCGGGGCGACCTTCGCCAACCTCATCCTCAGCACGGGATTCTCGCCGCATGATTGGCAGAAGAGCCTGATCGCCGCGAGCTACGACGCCATGGCGCGACGCTACATCGCCGCCATCCGGCAGGCCCTGCCGGGCATGACGCTGGCCGACGCCACCTGGGGCTACCTGTTCATCATCGGCGCCGCCCTGACCCAGATGGCGCCGACCGGCCGCGCCGACCGGCTGTCGGACGGGGCGACCTCGGATACCGACAGCGAGGCGCTGCTCCAGCGCGCCACCGCCTTTGCCGCGGGCGGTCTGAGGGCCCTGGCCGCCGGCGGGCCGCAGCAGGAAAGGCGCCGGCCATGACCCGTGCAACAGCGGTTCCTGCCGCCGGGGCGCGCCGCCCAGCCCCCCGCCCCGCCTTCAGCCCGTCGCGACGGACTGCCGCGCCTTCACTCCGCAAGATCTGACCGAGGGAGACCAGCTCATGGCCCGACGCATCGTCGACCTGTCCGTTTCGCTGCGTGCCGACATCGCCTCCGATCCGCCGGGGGCCCTGCCCTCGATCACCTATGTCGATCACAAGCAGTCGGTGCCGCAGATCCTGCAGTTCTTCCCCGGCCTGACCGCGGACGACCTGCCGGGCGGCGACGGCTGGGCGGTGGAGCAGCTGCAGATCTCCACCCATAACGGCACCCATCTCGACGCGCCCTATCACTTCCACTCGACCACCGATGGCGGCAAGCCCGCCTGGACCATCGACGAGATGCCGCTGGAATGGTGTTTCCAGCGCGGCGTGAAGCTCGACTTCCGTCACCTGCCCGACGGCTATGTGGCGACAGCCGGCGATGTCGAGGCGGAGCTGAAGCGCGTTGGGGTGGAGCTGCAGCCGCTCGACATCGTCGTGGTCAACACCGCGGCGGGCGCGCGCTACGGCCAACCCGACTATGTCGCACGCGGCTGCGGCATGGGGCGGGAGGCCACCCTCTGGCTGACCGAACGGGGCGTGCGCATCACCGGAACCGATGCCTGGAGCTGGGATGCGCCGTTCATCCACACCGCGAAGAAATATGCCGAGACGAAGGATGCGGGGCTGATCTGGGAGGGCCATCGGGCCGGCATGGTGCGCGCCTATGGCCATATCGAGAAGCTGACCAATCTCGACCAGCTGCCCGCTACCGGCTTCATGATCTCGTGCTTCCCCTACAAGATCCACAAGGCCTCCGCCGGCTTCTGCCGGGCGGTCGCGATCTTCGAGGACTGACCCCCATGAAGCTTGTCACCTTCGTCGGCTCGCACGGACGCGACCGGGTCGGCGTGGTCATCGGCAAGGCCGGCCAGGAGCGCGTCTTCGATGTCGCCACCGCCGCTCACCGCGACCACCGGCCGGCGACGGCGTTCCGAACCATGCAGGCGCTGATCGAGGCCGGTCCCGCCGCGCTCGACGAGGCCCGCCGTCTCGTCGAGGCCCATGGCGCCGAGGAGGACTTCTCCCGCCCGCTGGACCGGGTGAAGCTGCGCGCGCCGCTGCCCGTTCCCACCCAGGTGCGGGACTTCTCGGTGTTTCCGCGCCATATCGTCGGGGCGCCTGCCGGCATGCGCCGCCTGCTCGCCCGCATGCAGGGCGATGAGGCCGCCGCTGCCGCGATCGAGCCGGATGCCGAGGTGCCGCAGGTCTATCGCGACAGGCCGATCTACTACATCACCAACCGCTTCTCGGTCGTGGGGCCGGAGACCGAAGTGGTCTGGCCGTCCTATTCCAGGCTGATGGACTACGAGCTGGAGATCGCGGTCGTGCTGGGCAAGGGCGGCACGGACATTCCGAAGAAGGCCGCGAAGGGCCACATCTTCGGCTACACGATCTTCAACGACTTCTCCGCGCGCGACGTGCAACTGGCCGAGATGGCCGGCATGCTGGGACCGGCCAAGGGCAAGAGCTTCGATGCCGGCAATGCCATGGGGCCCTTCATCGTCACGGCCGATGCGGTGAAGAACCCCTATGGACTGAAGGCCAAGGCCCTGGTCAACGGCGCGGTGTGGACCGACAGCCATACCGGCGACATGCTGCATTCCTTCGAGGACATGATCGCCTATGTCTCCCGCTCGGAGACGCTTCATCCCGGCGAGGTGTTCGGGTCGGGCACGGTCGGCGGCGGCTGCGGGCTGGAGCTCGGCCGCTTCCTCGAGCCCGGCGACACGGTGGAGCTGAGCGTCACCGGCCTCGGCACCCTGAGAAACCGCGTGGTCCGCCGGGACGGCTGAGCCGGTCCGGGCCGCCGGGCGCTCGCCGGCGCCCCCCGCAGAGGCCGTGCGGCGGCAGCAGCACCAACCTTGCCCACAGCCGCGACATGACGGCGGGCGCGGGCGTCGTCATAATGGCGGCTGATCCGCCGCAGGCCCCGAAGGTTCCATGCACAAAGAGCACCACCGCCCCGTCGCCAAGGGGGACCGCGTCTTCCTGGTGGACGCCTCGTCCTTCGTGTTCCGGGCCTATTTCCAGTCGATGAACCAGGACCGGAAGTACAATTCCCGGTCCGACGGCTTGCCGACGGGCGCCGTGCGGCTGTTCGCCACCAAGGTGCTGCAGTTCGTCGAGGAGGGCGCGCTGGGCGTGAAGCCGACGCACCTCGCCATGATCCTCGACAAGAGCGAGCAGTCGTTCCGCAAGGAGATCTATCCGCCCTACAAGGCCCATCGGCCGCCACCGCCGGAGGATCTGGTTCCGCAATTTCCCTTGATGCGCCATTGCATCCGCGCCTTCGGGCTGCACCCGATCGAGCAGGACCGCTACGAGGCCGACGACCTGATCGCGACCTATGCCGAGCAGGCGGTGGCGCGCGGCGCCGACGTGCTGATCATCTCGGCCGACAAGGATCTGATGCAGCTGGTCAGGCCGGGCGTTGCCTTCTACGACCCCGAAAGCGGCATCAAGGGCAAGCCCGGCTACCGGCCGGAGCGCCTGCTGACCCATGGCGACCGCTTCGAGCGCTGGAACGTGCCCGCGGACAAGATCGGCGACGTGAGCGAGTACTGGGAGGGCCTGCCGCCGGACAAGATCGTCGACATCCAGTCGCTGGAGGGCGATACCTCCGACAACGTGCCGGGGGCGCCGGGTATCGGACGCAAGACCGCCGCCCAGCTCATCGCCGAATTCGGCGATCTCGACACGCTGCTGGCCCGCGCCAGCGAGATCAAGCAGCCGAAACGGCGCGAGACCCTGACCAATCCTGAGGTGATCGAGAAGGTGCGGATCTCGCGCCAGCTGGTTCAGCTGGTGCGCGACGTTCCGCTGGAGGTTCCCCTCGACGAGACCGGTCTGGAGAAGCCGGACGGAGCGCGGCTCATCGCCTTTCTCAAGGCCATGGAGTTCTCGACCATCACCCGGAAGGTGGGCGAGCTCTATGGCGTGGACCCGGCCAGGATCGAGCCCGATCCGGCGCTGGCCGCGGTCAAGGGCTCGCCTCCGGCCGTGGCAGCCGTGGCACCGCCGGCAGTCACCGCGGCGGCCGATGACGGCGGAACGAAAGCCGTTGCCGCCGGGGGGCCGACGCCGGCGGCACGCGCGGCAGCGGCGCTCGACGCACTGCGGGGCCTTGCCGTCGACCACGCCGCCTATCCGTGCATCACCTCGCTGGCAGCCCTGGACGATTTCATTGCGCAGGCGCGCGAGGCGGGGATCGTGGCGCTCGACACCGAGACGACCTCGCTCGATGCGATGAGCGCCGACCTCGTCGGCTTCTCGCTGGCCCATGCGCCAGGCAAGGCCTGCTACGTGCCGCTCGCCCACAAGGCGGGCGAGGCCGGCCTGTTCGATTCCGGGCTGGTGGAGGGGCAGGTTCCGATGCGCGAGGCCCTCGCGCGGCTGAAGGCGCTGGCGGAGGATCCCGGCGTGCTCAAGGTCGGTCAGAACCTCAAGTATGACCTTCTGGTGCTCGCCCGCCATGGCATCGCCATCGCGCCCTATGACGACACCATGCTGATCTCCTATGCGCTCGACGCTGGCCGCGGCAGCCACGGCATGGATGCGCTGTCGGAGAAGCATCTCGGCCACCAGCCGATCAGCTTCGATGCGGTGACCGGCACGGGCAAGAACCGCACCACCTTCGACCGCGTGCCGCTCGACCGCGCGACCGCCTATGCCGCCGAGGATGCCGACGTGACGCTCCGGCTCTGGCAGGCGCTGAAGCCCCGCCTGCCGGCGGAAGCCAAGACCACGGTCTACGAGACGCTGGAGCGGCCGCTGGTGGAGGTGCTCGCCCGCATGGAGCGGCGCGGCATCCTGATCGACCGGCAGGTGCTGTCCCGCCTGTCGGGAGATTTCGCGCAGGTCGCCGCGCGGCTGGAGGCGGAGATCCAGGACCTGGCCGGCGAACCGCTGAATCCCGGCTCGCCCAAGCAGCTCGGCGACATCCTGTTCGGCAAGATGGGCCTGCCGGGCGGATCGAAGACCAAGACGGGGGCCTGGTCGACCGCCGCCGGCGTGCTGGAGGATCTGGCCGAGGAGGGCCACGAGCTGCCGCGCAAGATCATCGACTGGCGGACGGTCACCAAGCTGAAATCGACCTATACCGACGCGCTGCCGGCCTATGTGAACGCGGAAACCGGGCGGGTCCACACCTCCTTCGCCCTGGCGGCCACCACCACGGGGCGGCTGTCATCCTCCGATCCCAACATCCAGAACATCCCGGTGCGCACGGAGGAGGGCCGCAAGATCCGCACCGCCTTCATCGCGCCCGAGGGCCGCAAGCTGGTCTCGGCCGACTATTCGCAGATCGAGCTGCGCATCCTCGCGCACATCGCGGACATCCCGCAGCTGAGGCAGGCCTTCGCCGACGGCATCGACATCCATGCCATGACCGCCTCCGAGATGTTCGGCGTGCCGGTGAAGGGCATGGACCCGCTGGTGCGCCGGCGCGCCAAGGCGATCAATTTCGGCATCATCTACGGCATCTCGGCCTTCGGCCTGGCCAACCAGCTCTCGATCCCGCGCGAGGAGGCCGGCGCCTACATCAAGAAGTATTTCGAGCGGTTCCCGGGCATTCGGGACTACATGGAGGCCACAAAGGCCTTCGTGCGCGAGCACGGCTATGTGGAGACCATCTTCGGCCGGCGCTGCCACTTCCCGGCCATCCGGTCGGGCAACCCGTCCGAGCGGGCCTTCGTCGAGCGTCAGGCGATCAATGCGCCGATCCAGGGGTCTGCGGCGGACATCATCCGCCGCGCCATGGTGCGGATGGATGCGGCGCTGGCGGCCGCCGGTCTCGATGCGCTGATGCTGCTGCAGGTCCACGACGAACTGGTGTTCGAGGTGCCGGACGACCAGGTTGACCGCACCCTGCCCGTCATCCGCCAGGTGATGGAGGACGCGCCGCTGCCGGCGCTCAGGCTCAAGGTGCCGTTGCAGGTCGATGCCCGCGCCGCCGGCAACTGGGACGAGGCGCATTGAAGTCGTTGCGGAGACCGGCCGGCATCGGCCGGCGACGTCATCGACGGAAAACCCCGGCGCCGGGCCGGAGCTTTCGCTGTCTCAGGTGACCTGCCGGCCGCTTATCCGACCATGCTCGCCGCCTTCTGCGCGAAGCGCGGCTCGAAGGACTTGCCGACGATGTCGGCCTGGGCCGCCTCCATGTCCTTGTCCAGCGCCTTGAGCATGGCGAAGACGGCGTTCATGCCATCCTGCGCCATGACGCCGGTCTTGGAATAGGCCTCCTTGGAGGATCGCACGGCGCGGATATAGAGCGCCTTGTCGCCGAGGTGGTACTGTTCCGGCACGGCGTCGGCGATCTGCTCGGGCGTTGCCCGGTCAATCCAGCGCAGCGCCTTGTAGAGGCCGTTCACCGCCGCCTGGGTGGTGTTGGGATTCTTCTCGATGAAGTCCTGACGCAGGTAGAGGCAGGCGGCCGGGTTGGTGGCGCCGAACAGCGCCCGGGTGCCGGCCTCGGTGCGGGTGTCGATGAGGGTGACGATGTCGCCATCCGCCTCGAGCTTGGCGATCACCGGATCGAGGTGGGAGATGAGGTCGATCTCGCCGCGCTTCATGGCGGCTACCGCGCTCGCCCCGCCGCCAACGCCGATGAAGCTGGCATCGGCCGCGGTGAGGCCGTGCTTCGACATGGCATGGACCACCGTGATCCAGGTCGAGGAGCCCGGCGCCGTGACACCGATCTTCAGGCCCTTGAAGTCGGCGGCCGACTTCACCCGGTCGGCGATCGCCTTGCGCACGCCGATGACGATGGTGGGGAAGCGCAGCATCTCGATGGTGGAGCGGATGTCCTGGCCGCGGGCCTGCATGCGCAGGGTGTGCTCGTAGGCACCGGCCACCATGTCCACGGAGCCGCCGACCAGCGCCTGCAGCGAACGGGCGCCACCGGCAAAGTCGTTGATCTCCATGTCGAGGCCGAACTCCTTGAAGTAGCCCTGGCGCTCGGCAATGGTCAGCGGCAGGTAGTAGAGCAGGGCCTTGCCGCCCACGCCCAGCACCACCCTGGGCTTCTCGATGGCGCCCTGCGCAACGGCGGGCAGCGGCAGGGCGAGGCTGGCGCCCGCCCCCATCAGGGACAGAACCTGTCTGCGATCCATTGGTGTCTCCTCCCGATCGGTTTGCGGCACCCGTTCCGGCGCTTCTGTCACACAGTTCTAGTTTCCCCTGGCTTCCAGACAAGCAGGGGTTTCTCGACCAGGGTCACGATGCCGTCGATGACCATGACGAAACCCATCAGGATGACCATGCCGGCAAAGACGCCGGTGACGTCGAACACGCCCTCGGCCTGGTGGATGAGGTAACCGAGCCCGGCGGCCGAGCCGAGATATTCGCCGACCACCGCGCCGACCACGGCAAAGCCGACGGAGGTGTGCAGCGAGGAGAACAGCCAGGCGAGCGCCGCCGGCCAGTAGACATGGCGCAGGAGCTGGCGCTCGTTCATGCCGAGCATGCGCGCATTGGCCAGCACCACCTGGGGCACCTCGCGCACGCCCTGATAGACGTTGAAGAACACGATGAAGAACACCAGCGTGACGCCGAGCCAGACCTTGGACCAGATGCCAAGGCCGAACCAGAGCGCGAAGATCGGCGCCAGCACCACGCGCGGCAGCGCGTTCATCATCTTCACATAGGGGTCGAAAACGGCGGCAACGAGCGGTTTGCGCGCGAACCAGAAGCCGACAACGATGCCGAGGCTCGCCCCGATGACGAAGGCCAGGATGGTCTCGATGAGGGTGATCCACAGATGGCGGTACACCGAGCCATCGGCGAACATGCTGTACACGCGCACCATCACGTCGCCGGGCGTGGAGAAGAAGAAGCGCATGGTGCGCACGTCGCCGAAAGGCGGCCAGTGCGTCATGACATGCCAGAAGGCCAGCACCCCGACGGCGACCATGACCTGCAGCACCAGCAGTCTGGGACGCGAGATCGGCATCAGGCGGCTCCCTTGTCGCCAAGACCGTAGGTCTTGCGCACCTCGTCGCGCAGGCAGGCCCAGATCTCTGCGTGCAGGCGATGGAAGGCGGGCTCCGAGCGCACCTCGGCAATGTCGCGCGGGCGCGGCAGGTCGACGGCGAATTCGCCGATGAAATGCGAGCTGGGTCCGGCCGACATCACCACCACCCGGTCGGCCAGGGCGATGGCCTCGTCGAGGTCGTGGGTGACGAACATCACGGCCTTGCGGTCCTGCTGCCACAGATCGAGCAGCAATTCGCTCATGATCAGGCGCGTCTGGGCATCGAGCGGACCGAAGGGCTCGTCCATCAGCAGGATCTTCGGCTCGCGCACCAGAACCTGGGCGAGCGCCACCCGCTTCTTCTGGCCGCCCGAGAGCTGGTGGGGATAGCGGTCGCCGAAGGCAGCGAGCCCGACCCTGGCCATGAGCGCCTGCGCCTTCTCCTGGGCCTGCCCGCGCGACATGCCGGCCACCTCCAGACCGATGGCGACATTGGCGAGGGCCGTCTTCCACGGCATCAGGGCATCCTGCTGGAACAGGTAGCCGGCCTTGGCGTTCAGGCCGGACAGGCGCTCGGAGAAGATCTCGCAGCTGCCCGAGGAGGGCGGCATCAGGCCGGCGGCGATGTTGAGCAGGGTGGACTTTCCGCAGCCGGTGGGGCCGAGCAGGGCGACGAACTCCCCGTCCCGCACCGACAGGTCAACAGGCCGAACCGCTTCGTATTTCCCGCCGCCCGCCAGAGCGTATGCGACCGAAACACCCTTCAGGTGTACGGCTGTGGTCACGTCGCCTCCCCTGGCGCTCCTGCAATGTGGCGCGCCCGTCGGGGACGCGGACAGGCGGCGCGTGAAGGCCGCTGACGACACCTTATCGGCCGTCAGCCGGCTTGAGAAGGGAAGACCTGTCGCAGCGGCCGACGACCGGCGAAGGCCGCAGGCCGAAGCCGCGGACCCGGCCGCGCCTCACATGCGCTCGGCGAGCACCTGCGCGATCGCCGCTCGGAGCTCGGGAATGCCCTCGCCCTTGCGGCTGGAGGTGGCGATGATCTGCGGGAAGGCGGCCGCGCGCGTCTTCAGGAAGGCGAGCGTCGCCGCCATCAGCCTGTCCAGCGCCGGCCTGGTGATCTGGTCGGCCTTGGTCAGCACGATCTGGTAGGACACCGCGGCCTTGCCGAGTTCGTCCAGCACCTCGACATCAACCGGCTTGATGCCGTGCCGGGCGTCGATCAGCACATAGACGCGGGCGAGATTCTGACGCCCCCGCAGATAGTCATGGATCACCCGCGTCCAGGCCTTCACCTTCGCCTCGGGAGCCGCCGCAAAGCCGTAGCCGGGCATGTCGACGACGACGAGACCCGGCGCCTGGTCGCCGGCGACGTGGAAGAAGTTGAGCTCCTGGGTGCGGCCGGGCGTGTTGGAGGTCCGCGCGAGCTGGTTCTGCCCGACCAGGGCATTGATCAGGCTGGACTTGCCGACATTGGAGCGGCCGGCAAAGGCGATCTCGATGCCGGTCATGGGCGGCAGGTGCCGGATGTCGGGGCTGCCGCGCCAGAAGGTCCAGGGCCGGGCGAACAGCCTTCGCCCGGCCTCGAGGCGTTCCGCCGACAGGCCGCCGGCCGGCTGGCCGCCATCGGTCGTCACGTCAGGCCGCCGGCTTGGCCGGCCCTCGCCCGAACATGCTGCGGATATTGTCCCAGAGCTCGATCTTGACGCCGTACTTGCGCATGATCACGCCCTGCTGGAGCACCGAGAGCAGGTTGTTCCAGGCCCAGTAGATCACCAGGCCCGCCGGGAACGAGGCCAGCATGAAGGTGAACAGGATCGGCATCCATTTGAAGAAGGCCGCCTGGATCGGATCCGTCGGCGCCGGGTTCATCTGCATCTGGATCCACATCGTGATGCCCATGATGATGGGCCAGATGCCGACCATCAGGAAGGCGGGCACGGCAAAGGGCAGCAGCCCGAACAGGTTGAAGATCGAGGTCGGATCGGGGGCCGACAGATCCTGGATCCAGCCGAAGAAGGGGGCGTGCCGCATCTCGATGGTGATGAACAGCACCTTGTAGAGCGCGAAGAACACCGGGATCTGGATGAGGATCGGCCAGCAGCCAGCCAGCGGATTGATCTTCTCGCGCTTGTAGAGTGCCATCAGCTCCTGCTGCTGCTTCATCTTGTCGTCCGCGTAGCGATCGCGGATCGCCATCATTTCCGGCTGCACCTTCTTCATCATGGTGATGGAGGCATAGCTCTTGTTGGCAAGCGGGAAGAACAGGGCCTTGATGAGCAGCGTCACCAGCAGGATGGCGATGCCGAAATTGCCGGTCTGGACGAAGAACCAGTCCATGACGATGAACAGCGGCTTGGTGATGAAGTAGAACCAGCCCCAGTCGATCAGCCGGTCGAAGCGGTCGATCCGGTAGGTGCTCGCATAGCCGTCGACGACCTTCACCTCCTTGGCGCCGGCAAACAGGCGCGTGACCGTCTCGATGGAGGCGCCCGGGCCGACCGTCTGGGCGGGCTTCAGGAAGTCGGTCTGATAGCTCTTGATCGTGCCGGCCTGGAAGAACTTGAAGCTGGCATCGGTCTCGGTCGAGGGATCGGGGATGAGCGTCGCGGCCCAATACTTGTCGGTGATGCCGAGCCAGCTTCCCGAGGCCCGCCACGACTGCGTGCGGTTCGGCGCCGATTCGATGCCGGAATAGGTCACCTCCTGCAGGCCGGCCTGCCCGAACACGCCGATGAGGCCCTCGTGCAGGATGTAGAACCCCGACGTATGCGGCGTGCCATGGCGCGAGATCAGGCCGTAGGCGTGCAGCACGGCATTGGCGGAGCCCGTATTGGTGACACCGTCCTTCACCGTGATCATGTAGTTCTGGTCGATCTCGAAGGTGCGGCGGAAGGTCAGGCCCTGCCCGTTGTCCCAGGTCAGCACGACCGGGGTGGAGGGGGTGAGCTTGCCGGTGCCCTGCTGGGTCCAGAGGGTCTGGCTGTTCGGCACCGGCACGGTCGTGCCCGATCCCGGCACATAGCCGAACTCGGCGTAGAACGGGTGCCGGTTGTGGGTGGGGTCGATGGGCGAGCCCTGCGGGGACAGGAGGATCACGTTCGGGCTGTTGCGGGCGATCGTCTCGCGATAGGTGGTCAGCACCAGGTCGTCGACGCGCGCGCCAACCAGGTTGATCGACCCGCTCAGGCGCGGCGTCTCGATGCCCACACGGGGCGTCGCGGCAAGGATCGCCTCGCGGCTGGCGGCGCCGGCAGGCGACGGCGCGGCGAGGCCGGAAGCGGCCGGGGCAGCCGCCTGTCCGGACGCCGGCGCCGGCGAGGCACCGGGGGTCGGCGGCGCGCCCGGGTTTGCCTGGGCCTGCGGCTGGGCCGTCTGGCCCGCCTGTTGCTGCTGCAACTGCTGCTGGCGCTGGGCCTCGCGCTGGCGCTCCATCTGCGGCATGCCGACAAAATACTGCCAGCCCACCAGGACCAGGATCGAAAGCACGATCGCGAGGATGAAATTGCGGTTGTCAGCCATCGATCCGTCCGGATGAGGTCGGTGTTTCGGGAGTGGGGCGGCCGGGCGCCCGGCCCGGCTTCTGCCGTTCTGCACGCCGCAGGGCGTCCAGGAGATCGGCCTGCAAGGCCTCGAAGGGCCGGGTCAGTGCCGCGCGGTTGGCGATCAGCACATAGTCCGAACCGGTGCGGGCGCGGCCGGCGGCGGCGAGGCGGACCGCCTCCCTGAGGCGGCGGCGCATCCGGTTGCGCTCCACGGAGCCCCCGGTCTTCCTGGTCACGGTGAAGCCGAACCGGGGGGCCTCATCGTCTCCGCGCAGCCGCTCCTGCAGCACGAAGGCCGCCGTGGGAACACGGCGGCCCCTGGAACAGGCGATGAAATCAGCGCGGCGGGTCAGGCGTCGGAACGATGCGGAATCGGTCATCGGCGCCTCTCCCGATCCACTCAGCCGACTGATCGGCCGGAGCGGCTCACGCGGACAGGCGCTTGCGACCGCGGGCGCGGCGGGCGGCCAGGACCTTGCGGCCGCCAACGGTCGCCATGCGGGCCCGGAAGCCGTGGCGGCGCTTGCGCACAAGCTTGGAGGGTTGAAAGGTGCGTTTCACGGGACGTCTCCGCGCGGTCGTGATCGTTCGATCGGAAAATGTCGGCAGCAGCCTGTGGGTCGCGTTCCGAAAACGGACAGCGGCCTCGGGCGCGGGCCGCTCCCAAGTCGGCGCGGGTTATAGGCTGCGGCCGCGCGAAAAGTCAACGCGGCATGACGGCCGCAGCCCGTGCGGGCCTGGCCTGCCGGTCCGCACCGCCGCCGCGTCCCTCAGGCGATGCGCCGCATGGCCGCAGGACGGGCGCTGCCCTGACCTCCGCCTCCTCGAACTCGGCCGCCGCAATGGCCCGGTCGAGGGCATCGCGCAGGGCGCGGGCGCTGTCCAGCGTCAGCTCGATGCCCGCGCGGGCGCCGGCATCGAGCCCGGCATTGACGAAATCGAGCGTGATGACATCGTCCAGCGGCGCATGGCGGGCATGGTCATAGGCGACCACGGCCTGGGTCAGCGGAAACCAGGCATCGCCCCGCTTGGCCATGCCCTCGGCCGGGACGATCTCGATGATGGAGGTGCACATGAGCCGGGCCTCCCGTCAGGCCAGATGCCGGCCGAAGAAGGCAAGGAGCTTGCCCCAGGCATCCATCGCCTGCTCGGGCCGGTAGAGCGGGCGGTGCCAGTAGAAGAAACCGTGGCCGGCGCCGTCATAACGGTGGAACGTGTAGGGCTTCCCATGCGCCTTCAGCGCCGCCTCGTGCCGGTCGACCTGTTCGGGGCTCGGCGCCCGGTCGTCATTGCCGAAGATGCCGATCAGCGGGCAGGACAGGTCGGCGGTCAGGTCGATCGGGGCGACTGGCGTCCTGTCGTTGAGCTCCTCCGCGCCCATGACGACGCGGCCGCCCCACAGATCGGCGCAGACATCCACGTCGTGCCGGCGGCTGGCATAGATGACGGCATGGCGTCCGCCCGAGCAGGAGCCGAACAGGCCGACCTTGCCGTTGTGCTCCGGCTGTGCGCGCAGCCAGGCCACAGCGGCGGCGGTGTCGCCGATCATCTGCGCGTCCGGGATGCCCCCCTCGGCCCGCACGCGGGCCGCCACGTCGTCGGGATGGCCGGGACCGGCGCGCTCGTAGAGATTGGCGCAGATGGCCATGTAGCCATGATGGGCGAAACGCCGGGTGGTTTCGATATAGAACTCGCTCCAGCCGGGCATATGGTGGATGAGCGCCACGCCCGGGAAGGGGCCCGGCCCCGCTGGCCGCGCGACATAGGCCGATATCGGGGTGCCGCCATCGCCGCTGAGGGTGACCGTCTCGCAGGTCATGCCCCGGTAGAACGCCATGGCTTCCTCCTTCGCGGGATGGACCAAAGGCCGGCCGGATCCGGATGCCGGTCGGTCAGGTCAGCGGAATGTCCGCCACATGCTGGCGGAAGGCCGGCCGCTCGAGCAGGGCGGCATACCAGCGGTCGACATGGGCATAGGTCGGGCTTTCCGGGATCAGCGCCTTGTAGCGGAAGGCCATGACGCCGATCGGAATGTCGGCGACGGTGAAGGTGTTGCCGACCACGTAGAGATGCTTGCCGAGCTCGTCGTCCAGCATCTTCATGGAGGCAATCGCCGCCATCTTGGCCGCGTCGATCGCCGCCATGTTGCGCTTCTCCGGCTCGGTGCGCACGAGGCCGATGAAGACCGGCCCGACCCCCATGCCGAGTTCGGTCTGCTGCCAGTCCATCCACATGTCGACACGGCCCTGATCGGCCAGCGAGGCCGGCATCAGCCGGCCATGCCGGCGGGCAAGGTAGCGGCAGATGGCATTGGACTCCCAGAGCACCACGCCCTTGTCCTCGATGGTCGGGATCTTGCCGTTGGGGTTCATTGCCCGGTACTCGGCGCCATCGACGATGCCGAACTGGCGCCCGGCATCGATGCGCTCGTGGGCAATGCCGAGCTCGCCGATGCACCACATGACCTTCTGCACGTTGGACGAATTGTTCCGTCCCCAGACCTTCAGCATGACCGGTTCCTATCGCTGGCACGCGGGGCAGAAGAACGTCGAGCGGTTCGACTGCACGATGCGCCGAACAATGGTCCGGCAGCCGGGCGTGACGCAAGCCTCGCCCTCCCTGTCATAGACATGGAAGCTGTGCTGGAAATAGCCGAGCTCGCCCGAGGGCTGCGCGTGGTCGCGCAGCGAGGAGCCGCCGGCCTCGATGGCCTCGGCGATGACCTGGCGGATGACCGGCACCAGCCGTTCGAGACGGGCTGTCGGCCGGCCGGCCCTCGTGACCAGCGTGCCGGCGGCCCGCTGCGGCGACAGGCCCGCGCGGAACAGCGCCTCGCAGACATAGATGTTGCCGAGACCCGCGATGATCGACTGGTCGAGCAGGGCGGCCTTCAGGGGCGCGGCCTTGCCGCGGAAGGCCGCCGCCAGATGCTCGGCGGACAGGTCGTTGCCGGTCGGCTCGACGCCCAGATGGGCGATGAGCGGATGGTCGGAGAGCGCCGCCCGCGCCGTCATCAGCATGAAGCCGAAGCGGCGCGGATCGTTATAGGTGACGGTGGCGCCCGAGGAGAGGCGCAGAACCACATGGTCATGGGCGCCGGCGCGCGAGCGCGCGTGGTGAAAGGTGCCGAGCAGGTCGCCCTCGATCCGGAACGAGCCCGACATGCCCAGATGCATGATGACCACCTCTCCGTCGTCGAGGTCAGCCAGCAGATATTTGGCGCGGCGGCCGAGGGCGGTGATCCGCCGGCCGGCCAGCCGCTCGGCGAAACGCTCGGGAAAGGGAAAGCGCAGGTCCGGACGGCGGATGACGGCCTCGCGGATGATGGCGCCCTCCATGACGGGTGCGAGCCCCCGGCGCACCGTCTCGACCTCGGGCAGTTCCGGCATGGCATTCCTTGTCCTGTGGCCGCAGGGCGCAGCCTGTCCCGACATAGCGCCGGCCGGAGGCTTCCGCTATGGTCCGGCCGAATTCACGGGTTCCCTTCATGTCCGCTGCGCCCAACGACACCGATTTCGGCTTCCGCCGCGTGGATCTCGACGCCAAGCAGGGGCTCGTCGATGAGGTCTTCCACAAGGTCGCCGGCCGCTACGACCTGATGAACGACCTCATGTCGGCCGGCCTGCACCGGGTCTGGAAGGATGTCATGGTGACGCGGCTCGGCGTGCCGAAGCAGCGCAGCTTCCGCCACCTGGACGTCGCCGGCGGCACGGGTGATGTCGCCTTCAAGGTGGCGGGCGCCGGTGCCGGCGCATCGGCCACGGTCTGCGACATCAATGGCGAGATGCTGAAGGTCGGACGCGAACGGGCCGACCAGCGCGGTCTCGGCGCGCGCGTCACCTTCGTCCAGGGCAATGCCGAGGCCCTGCCCTTCCCGTCGTCGTCCTTCGACGGCTACACCATCGCCTTCGGCATCCGGAACGTGCCGCGCATCCAGAAGGCGCTGGACGAGGCCTTCCGCGTGCTCCGGCCCGGCGGGCGGTTGCTGGTGCTGGAGTTCTCGCCCGACGTGCTGCCCGGCCTCGACCGCGTCTATGACGCCTATTCCTTCAACGTCATCCCCCAGATGGGGCGGATGGTGACCGGTGATGGCGAGCCCTACCGCTATCTGGTCGAATCGATCCGCCGGTTCCCGCGCAACGAGGCCTTCGCCGCCATGGTGCGTCGGGCCGGCTTCGACCGGGTCGAGGCAACGCCCATGTCCGGCGGCATCGTCTGCCTGACCGGCGGCTGGAAGATCTGAACCCGTGGTGACAGGTCTCGTCCACCTCCTGCGCCTGGCGCGCGCGGGCCTCGTCTTCGCCCGCGAGGGCGTGTTCGGCCTGGTCGATCAGGAAGCCCTGCCGCCGCCGGCGCGCCTCGGCCTCAGGATCGCGCGGCTGATCGAGCGCCGCGACACCGGCTCGCGTGCCGACCGACTGACCGCCGCGCTCACCCGCCTAGGGCCCACCTATGTGAAGCTCGGCCAGTTCCTCTCGACCCGGCCGGACGTGGTCGGCTCCGCCATCGCCACCGATCTGGAAGCCCTGCAGGACAAGGTGCCACCCTTCGGCCAGGCGGAGGCCGAGCGCATTGTCGCGGAGAGCCTCGGCATGCCGGTCAGCGAGGCCTTCGCCAGCTTCGGCCCGCCGATTGCCGCCGCCTCCATCGCCCAGGTGCATCGCGCCAGCGTGCGGGACGGCGACACGATCCGCGAGGTGGCGGTCAAGGTGCTGCGGCCGCGGGTGGCCGACCGCTTCCGGGCCGATCTGTCGGACTATTACTTTGCCGCGCGCCTCGCCGAGAAGCTGGTGCCGGACAGCCGTCGGCTGAAGCCGGTCGGCGTGGTCGATACCCTGGCCCGCTCCATGGCCATCGAGCTGGATCTCAGGCTGGAAGCGGCGGCCGCTTCGGAACTCGCCGAGCGCACGAAGGACGATCCCGGCTTCCGCGTCCCGGCGGTCGACTGGAACCGGACCGGCAAGGCTGTGCTGACCACCGAGTGGATCGACGGCATCCGGCTCGGCGACCGCGAGGGCCTGGCCAGGGCCGGCATCGACCCGAAGCGGCTCGGGCAGACCGTCATCCAGAGCTTCCTGCGCCATGCCCTGCGCGACGGCTTCTTCCATGCCGACATGCACCAGGGCAACCTGTTCGCCGACCAGGCCGGCAATCTGGTCGCCGTCGACTTCGGCATCATGGGGCGGATCGGTCCCAGGGAACGCCGGTTCCTGGCGGAGATCCTTTTGGGTTTCATCACCAAGCAGTACCGCAGGGTGGCGGAAGTGCATTTCGAAGCCGGCTATGTGCCGGCCCATCATTCCATTGACGAGTTTGCCCAGGCGATCCGCGCCATCGGCGAACCGATCCATTCGCGCACCGCCGACCAGATCTCGATGGCCCGGCTCCTGTCGCTCCTGTTCGAGGTCACCGGCATCTTCGACATGAAGACCCGGACCGAACTGATCCTGCTGCAGAAGACCCTGGTGGTGGTGGAGGGTGTCGCCCGCTCGCTCGATCCCCGGCTCGACATCTGGACGACCTCCGAACCGGTGGTGCGGGACTGGATCACCCGCAATCTCGGCCCGGTCG
>JBKBOA010000047.1:0-28219 GCA_046295035.1 Phreatobacter sp. | reverse complement strand
GCGAGGGCGAGCTGGCCGAGGTCGCCGACGGCCTGGCCGCCGCCGATGCGGCGCTGGCTGCCCGCCTCGCCGCCGCGCTCGCCGACGACCTGCCGCTGCTGAAGCGCGACGGCGGCTTCGTGCGCACCGGCTTCCTCGCCGCGCTCGACGAGGCGCGGGCGCTGCGCGACGAGAGCCGCCGCGTCATTGCCGGCCTGCAGGCGCGCTATGCCGAGGAGACCGGCGTGCGCACGCTGAAGGTCAAGCACAACAATGTGCTCGGCTATTTCGTCGAGGTCGGCCAGCAGCACGGCGAGGCCTTCCTCAAGGCCCCGCTGAGCGCCACCTTCATCCATCGCCAGACCATGGCCGGCGCCATGCGCTTCACCACCACCGAACTCGGCGGGCTGGAGGCACGCATTGCCGGTGCGGCCGAGCGCGCACTCGGCCTGGAGCTCGAGGTCTTCGCCGATCTCGCTCGCGAGGTTCTGGCGGGCGAGGCCGCGATCCGCCGGGTGGCCGGCGCGCTGGCAGTCCTGGATGTGGCCTGCTCGCAGGCGACGCTGGCGGCCGAGGAGGGCTATGCCCGGCCACTGGTCGATGCCTCGCTCGCCTTCGACATCCGTGGCGGCCGCCATCCGGTGGTCGAGCAGGCGATCGGCCGCGCCACGCCCTTCGTCGCCAATGACTGCGACCTGTCCGGTCAGGACGGCAAGGGCCGCATCTGGCTGGTCACCGGCCCGAACATGGCCGGCAAGTCCACCTTCCTCAGACAGAATGCCCTGATCGCCGTGCTTGCCCAGATGGGCGGCTTCGTGCCGGCGGCCTCCGCCCGGCTCGGCGTGGTGGACCGCCTGTTCTCGCGCGTCGGCGCCGCCGACGACCTCGCCCGCGGCCGCTCCACCTTCATGGTGGAGATGGTGGAGACCGCCGCCATCCTCAACCAGGCCGGCCCGCGCGCCCTGGTCATCCTCGACGAGATCGGCCGCGGCACGGCCACCTTCGACGGGTTGTCGATCGCCTGGGCGGCGGTGGAGCACCTGCACGAGCAGAACCGCTGCCGGGCGCTGTTCGCCACCCATTTCCACGAGCTGACCGTGCTGGCCAGGCGCCTCCCGCGCCTGCGCAACGCCACCATGCGGGTGAAGGAATGGCAGGGCGACGTGATCTTCCTGCACGAGGTGACGGAAGGAGCCGCCGACCGCTCCTATGGCATCCAGGTGGCCAAGCTCGCCGGCCTGCCGGCCTCCGTCATCGCCCGCGCCCGGCAGGTGCTCTCGGAGCTGGAAGCCACCGACCGGGCCGCGCCGGTGCGGCGCATGGTCGATGACCTGCCGCTGTTTGCCGCCGCCCCGCGCCCGGCGCCGGAGCCGGCAGGGCCCGATCCCGTCCTCGCCCATCTCGACAGCCTCGACCCCGACGCCATGACGCCGCGCGAGGCGCTGGAGGCGCTCTATGCGCTGAAGGCCAGGCGGGCGGGGGGCTAGGTGTGAGTTCTGAGGAGGTTGTTCATCGCCCGTGAGGCCTGATGGTGGTCGTTGCGACACGAAGCACCGCAGGTCACGAGGATGAACAACCCCCACAAGAATGCGCGAATGACGCCGCGTGGTCGAGCCGAGATGATCAGGCTGATCGTGGATGATGGATTGCCTGTCGCGGAAGTGGCGGCCGAGCGAGGCGGGGCGCATGAGTCGCGCTTCGCAGACACGGGTGCTTGCCGCGGACGGCTGTGCCCAGATCCTGCGGTGCCCGATCCCGCACCTGGCCCCTCCGGCCACGGATCGCTGTCTCCAGGGCCACGGACCCTCGGCACCGCGATCTCGCGACGGCCGGATGGAGCGGGTGACAGTCCCGTGCGGGATGAAGGTCGAGCGCGACCCATCGGCTTGTCTCGGACCGGCATCGCGCAGTGCAGACGGTCACCGTTCCGCGCCAGCGCCGGCGTTTCCCGCCGGATGGCGTGCCAGACCCGCGCATGGGCCCTGCGCCATCCAGGCCGGCGGGAGCGATCCTCCTGCGCCGGACCCGCAGGCGATTGACCCGACCGGTGCGGCTGATAGGCTTCCTTTGTCGGACAACCGGACAGACATGGATACGGAATCAGGCTGCTTTCCACGCATCCAGGCCGCGCCCGCATACCAGAAGGTGGCGGAAGCCATCGAGCGCGCGATCCTCTCCGGCCGGCTCGCGCCCGGCGACCGGCTGGGCACAGAGGCCGATCTCGTGCGGCAGTTCGGCGTCAACCGCTCGACCGTGCGCGAGGGCATCCGCCTTCTGGAGCAGAGCGGGCTCATCCGCCGCGACCAGAGCCGGCGGCTGCAGGTGAGCTTGCCGCGTTACAGTCGACTGGCCACCCGCGTGAGCCGTGCCCTGGTGCTGCATCAGGTCACCTTCCGCGAGGTCTGGCAGGCGGCCATGACGCTGGAGGCTGCGATCGTGGAGGCGGCCGCGGCGCGCGCCTCCGCCGCCGACATCGCGGCGCTGGAGGCCAATTACGAACGCATGTCCGCGCTCGCCGAGGACACCCAGGCCTTCTGCGAAGCGGACAGCGATTTCCACGCGCTGATCGCGAGGATCTCCGGCAACCGGGTGCTCGAGCTGGCGCGCGAACCGGTGGGCCTGCTGTTCACGCCGACGCTGAAGATGATCATGGACAAGGTGCCGGTGGCCGGTTCCCGCAACCTGGAGGCCCACCGCCACGTCATCGACGCCTGCCGGGCCCACGATGTTGCCACGGCGGTCGAATGGATGCGCCGGCACATCGCCGACTGGCGGCGCGGCTTCGAGATCGCCGGCAAGAATCTCGACGCTCCGGTGGAGCGCACCTTCGCCGATCACCTGAGCCTCGGCAGCGCCTATCGCTGACCGCGGTCTCTCCCTCCTTTGTCGGATGCATCACGGCCGGTTCGCCCGTCAGCGAGGCTTGACGGGTCGCGTCCTCCCTCGCACTGTTCGATTGTCCGACAAAGTCGGATGCGCGGCGCCCTGTCCGGCACGCCCGCGCCACGTCCCGACGGCGACAGCCGCCGCACCGGCAACAAGACGGCCCTTCAGGGCCGCGTCCGAGGAAACCGCACCGAGAGCGCCCAGGAGGCTGCCATGCTGAATCCATCCGTCCATCGACGCCGAGGCATCGGCCGAACAGTCGCCGCTGCCCTGGCGGTGCTCGTTGCCGGGCTCGTCGGCGGTCGCGCCGAGGCCCAGGAGACCTTCCGCCTCGGCATCGTCACCTTCCTGTCGGGCCCGGCCGCCGAGAGCTTCGGTGTGCCGGCCCGCCACGGTGCCGACTTCCTCATCGAGCAGCTGAACAGGGGGGCCGCGCCCGCGCCCTACAATCAGGTCGGATTCGGCGGTCTCAGGATCGAGCCGATCATCGTCGATGAGAATGGCGGTGCAACCAAGCAGGTGCAGGAATTGCGCAATCTCTACCAGCGCGAGAATGTCGATGCGGTGGTGGGATATATCAGCTCGGGCGACTGCCTGGCCGTCGCGCCGGTCGCCGAGGAGCTGAAGAAGTTCCTGATCCTGTTCGACTGTGGCACGCCGCGCATCTTCGAGGACGCGAGCTATCGCTACGTGTTCCGCACCGCTGCCCATGCCACGCAGGACAATGTGGCGCTGGTGCGCTACATGCGCTCGCGCAATGTCAACGTCGCCTCATTCAGCCTGATCAACCAGGATTATGCCTGGGGCCAGGATTCGCGCGCCGACTTCATCGCCGCCATGGGCCAGCTCTATCCGCAGGCCAAGATGGAGAGCGACCTCCTGCCGAAGTTCGGTGCTGGTCAGTACGGCACCGAGATCTCGGCGCTCGCCCGCGCCGGCTCCAACGTCGTCTATTCGAGCCTGTGGGGCGGCGACCTTCAGGCGTTCATCCTGCAGGCCGGCCCGCGCGGCGTGTTCCAGCGCAGCCAGGCGGTGTTCTCCGCCGCCGACCATGTGCTCCAGGCGCTCGGCGACAAGATGCCGAACGGCGCCATCATCGGCGCGCGTGGCGCCTATGGCCTGATGGCTCCGGATACGCCCCTGAATCGCTGGTTCTTCTCCGGCTATCAGGCCGCCCGCAACGGCACCTATCCGGTGCAGGCCTCCTACCGCATGGTGCAGGCCCTGCTCGGCCTGAAGACGGCGGTGGAGAAGGCGATGGCGGCCAATGGCGGCAAGAAACCGACACCGGAGCAGCTGGCCGACGCCATGCGCGGACTGGAATGGGACACCCCCGGCGGTCTCATCCAGATGCGCAACGGCAATGGCCACCAGGCGATCCAGGCCATGGCCATCGGCCGCACCCGCTGGGATGCCGCCCGTCGGCAGGTGGTGATCGAGGACATCCAGCGGTTCGCGGCCGAATGTGTCAACCCGCCGCCGAACATGCGCTCGCTGGACTGGATCCGGGCCGGCTTCCCCGGCGCCAAGTGCGACGATCAGGGCAACTGACGCGATCAACCTGACCGAGAGCCGGGCATCGGCCGGAACGCCGGCCGCGGCCCGGCGCCCGATCCATCGCGGGAGATCTTCGTGCAGCTTGCGCTCACCATCCTCATGGACGGCCTGATCTATGCGTCCTGGCTGTTCGTCGTGGCCCTCGGGCTGACGCTGGTCTTCG
This sequence comes from Phreatobacter sp., assembly GCA_046295035.1. Taxonomy (GTDB): domain Bacteria; phylum Pseudomonadota; class Alphaproteobacteria; order Rhizobiales; family Phreatobacteraceae; genus Phreatobacter. The sequence goes on along the minus strand of JBKBOA010000047.1, from coordinate 23,634 downwards.
GCGTCCTGAAGATCCTCAACATAGCCCACGGCAGCCTCTACGCCGTCGGTGCCTACGTGGCAGCAAGCGCGGTGACGCTGGCTTCCGCCTGGGGCTTTGGCGGCAGCTTCGCGCTTGTCGCCATGCTGCTGGCGGCCATCGGCGTCGCGCTTGTCGTCGGGCCTGTCCTGGAGCGCGGCCTGTTGCGTCTGTTCTACGGCCGCGACGAGGTGGTGCTGCTGCTCGTCACCTATGCGCTGTTCCTGATCCTGGAAGATGGCGTGAAGCTGATCTGGGGCGTGAACCCCTATTATGTCTCCGAGCCCTACCAGCTGTTCGGCAATGTCGCGATGGGCCAGCTCTTCTATGTCGGCTACGACTTCGCGCTGATTGGCCTTGCCATCGTCTGCGGCCTTGCCGTGTGGTTCGGGCTCAACCGCACCGTGTCCGGAAAGATCGTGCTGGCCGTCATCTTCTCGCGCGAGATGAGCGCCTCCATGGGCGTCAATGTCGACCGGGTGCACATGGTGGCCTTCACCATCGGCGTGTTCCTGGCGGCGCTGGGCGGGGCCTTCACCGCTCCGATGATCTCGGTGCAGCCGGGGATCTCGGTTTCGGTCATCATCGTCTCCTTCGCCGTCATCATCATTGGCGGCCTCGGTTCGATCGAGGGCGCGGCCATCGGCGCGGTGATCGTGGGGCTGGCCCGCGCCGCGGCGGTGCACCTGATGCCGGAAGCGGAGCTGTTCTCCATCTACCTGGTCATGGCGGCGGTGCTGATCTTCCGCCCCGAGGGGCTGTTCCAGCGGGCAGCGGCAAGGAAGATCTGATGTCGAACAAGAGCCTCGTCCTTCTGGCCGTGGCGGCGATGGCCGCCCTCCTGGCGCTCGGCCTGTCGCTGCCGCGCTGGCTCCTGTTCCTGGTCACGCTCGCCGCCTCGCACGGCATCGTCTCGGTTGGCATCACCCTGACCATGCGCGGCGGTCTTGTGTCCTTCGGCCAGGGCCTGGTCTTCGCCGTGGGCGGCTATGCTGCGGCCCTCTCCGTCACCCAATTCGGGATCACCGACGTGCTGGTGCTGATGGTCATCGGCACCCTCGCCGCAACGCTCGTGGGAGCGGCAACCGGGCCGCTGCTCGCCCGCTACAGCGGCATCTTCTTCGGCATGCTGACGCTGGCGCTCTCCATGGTGCTTTACGGCGTCCTCATCAAGTCGACGGCCCTGGGCGGCTCGGACGGCTTCAACATCCCGCGCGGCACGCTGCTCGGCCGAAGGCTCGAGGGCGCCGCCGGCGACTACGCGCTCTATGCGCTCGCCATCCTCTCGACCGGACTTGCAGCCCTCGCGGTGGCGCTGCACACGCGCTCGGCGCGTGGGCTCGTCACCAAGGCCATTCACGGCAATGCCCTGCGCGTCGAATATCTCGGCGCTTCGGTGCAGGCCGTCATGGCCATGAACTTCACGCTGGCGGCCGCCCTCGGCGGTCTCGGCGGGGCGCTCACCGTGCTGGCGCTCGGCCATATCGAGCCGAACTTCGCCTACTGGACGCAGTCGGGCGAGTTCGTGTTCGTGGCCATTCTCGCCGGCTCGCAGAGCGTGGTCGCGGTATTCGTGGCCTCACTTGCCCTGGAACTGGTGCGCTCCTTCTCCAACCTCTATTTCCCCAATACGTGGCAGCTCGCGCTCGGCCTGTTCCTGCTTGGCATCATCCTGTTCCAGCCGGCGGGCATCGGCGCGCTGTGGAGCGGCCGGCGCAAGAGCCGGCTGCCGACGGCGATTGCCGGCGCCAGGGGCGAGGAGGCCGCGCGATGACTGCCGCAAGGCCTGTCCTCTCCGCCCGCGGTCTCGACAAGAGCTTCGGCGCTGTCGTGGCCGCCGCCGACGTGACCATCGAGGTGCCGGTCGGTCAGAAGCTCTGCCTGATCGGCGCGAATGGCGCCGGCAAGACCACCTTCGTCAATATGGTGACGGGTTATCTCAGGCCCGACCAGGGCGCCATCGAGCTCGACGGCGAGCCGATTGCTGGCCTGAAGCCGCGTGCCATCGCGCAGAAGGGCATCTGCCGATCGTTCCAGATTCCGCAGCTCTGCATCGAACTGACGGCGCTGGAGAACATGCTGGTGGCGCTCGCTGCCGCCGAGCCGCGCGGCCTGTCGTTCTGGGCAGATCCCGGTGCCGAGGGCCGCGAGGGCCGCGCCCATGATGTGCTTGTCCGCTTCGGCCTGGACGCGCTGGCAGGCCGGCCGGTGAGCGAGATGCCCGGCGGCATGCGCAAGCTGCTCGACATCGCCATGGCACTGGCGCGCAAGCCGCGCCTCCTCCTCCTTGATGAGCCCACCTCCGGCGTCAGCGCCGAGGAGAAGTTCCCGGCCATGGACCGGATCATGGAAGCCATTGCAGGCGAGGCCGCCACCGTCGTCTTCGTCGAGCACGACATGGACATCGTGCGCGGCTACGCTGAACGGGTCGTCGCCTTCTATTCGGGCCGGGTGATCGCCGACGGCGGGCCCGACGAGGTGCTGACCGATCCCGAGGTGCGCCGTTACGTCACGGGAGACGTCGCATGAGCGCCAGGCCCTTGCTCGCAGCCGACGATCTGCACGTCGTCATCCAGGCCATGCAGGCTCTGCGGGGCTTCTCAATGGAGGTGCCTCAGGGGGCCATGGTCGGCATCATCGGCCGCAACGGTGCCGGCAAGACGACGCTGATGCGCACCGTCATGGGACACCTCGCAGTCGAGCGTGGCTCCATCCGCTTCGACGGTCAGGATCTGGCCGCCGTGCCCCGCCATGGTCGCGCGTCGCTCGGCATCGGCTACATGCCCGAGGACCGCCAGCTCGTGCCGGAATTGACCGTGGAGGAGAACATCCTCTTGCCCGTCTGGGTGTCGAAAACGCTGAAGGCCGAGGAGCGGGCGGCCTTCGTCTACGGCATGATGCCGGAGGTGGCCGCCATGAAGGATCGCAAGGCGTTGCTGCTCTCCGGCGGCCAGCAGAAACTGGTCGCTTTGTGCCGGGCGCTGGCGGTGGGCACGCGCCTGCTCCTGCTCGATGAGCCCTTCGAGGGGGTGGCACCGGCTCTGTCGCAGCGTCTCTCGGAGGTGATCGCCGGGCTGAAGGGAACCTCGCTGAGCGTCGTCATCTCGCAGTCCGAACTCAACCATTCGCGCTCCCTGTTCGACCAGGAATATGTCATCGAGCGCGGCGCCAACGGCCCCGTCCGCAAGGTCGCCTGAAACGGCACCCCGTCGTGGCCGGCCGAGACCGGGGCCCCACGGATGCGGCACCGCGGCTGTGCGCGCGAAGGTCGCACGCGCGAGGCCATTGACCGGCCCGGTTTCGCTGCCCGCGACGGGCGTCGGCCGCCCGGGCCGGTCCAGCGTCCGGGCCATGAGCGCGTCCCCCGTTTCGCTTCCGGTCCTTGCAGGCGCGGTCGGCGGCCTCAGCCCCCCGCCTTCGCCCCGCGCGCGGCAAGGTGGCGGGCCAGCTTGTCGAGCGTCTGGGCGCCATATTCGACCGCCCCGAAGCCGATGGTTGCCTGACGCTGCGTGCGGCTCGGGTGCAGCTGGCGCAGCGTCAGCACCGTCTTGCCGTCCGCCTGTGCGTCGAAGGTCACCAGCATGCGGAACCGGCCCGGGTCGTCGTCACGGTCCGCGCCGTGTTCGACCTCGATCCGGCTCGGCCGGTCGATGACGAGGAAGACCATGCGATTGTCGTAGCGGGTGCCGTCGGTGCCCACCATGTCGAAGCGCCAGACCCCGCCCGGCCGGATGTCGATTTCCCGCGTTTCGATGCCCATGCCCTCGGGCCCGAACCAGGCGGTGATCTGCGCGGGATCGGTCCAGGCGTCGAACACCTGCTCGGGGCTGGCATCCAGCACCCGGGCGAAGGCGATCTCGCGGTCGAGCGGCCATTCGGCCCAGGCGGAATCAAGGGTCATTTTCGGCATCCTTCTTCATGCGGGCGAGATGCGCCTCCAGCCGGTCGAGCCGGCCCTCCCAGGCGCTGATATGGGCGGCGAGCCAGCCTTGCGTCTGACGCAGGGCATCGGGGACCAGCGCGCAGCGGCGCACGCGGCCGGTCTTGGCCGTCACGATCAGCCCGCCGCGTTCGAGCGCACCAATGTGCTTGAGCATCGTCGGCAGGCCGATGGCGAAGGGTTCTGCAAGTTCCCCCACCGAGGCCTCGCCCTGCGTCAGCCGCGCGATGATGGCCCGCCGGGTCGGGTCGGCCAGGGCCGCGAAGGCAAGATCGAGTTGCTCCGAATTGTTTTCCATGTGGCAAAGTAAGGGCCGGGCGGCGCTGCCGTCAAGAACAATTCGCCGGACGGCGAAGTGTTAGCCGTCGTCGCGCAGCATCAGCGGCAGCAACCGCCCGGCAATCACACCGGACGCCGCCTCGGCGATCTGGCGGAAGCCACCCCGCTCGGAGAAAGCCTGCGTCTGCGGATCTGCCAGGGTCCGGTGCGCCCGGGCGACGTCATGGCGGGCCATTGCCACGGCCGCCCCGAGCAGCTTCGCGCCGTTGCCCCGGCGCAGGAAGCACGGCTCGACGAAAAGTTGTTCCCGCGCGGTAAGGTGGCGGCATGCGGCAGCAGGGCGACCGCGACACCAGCCGTCACCCCGGCCATCTCCGCCGCCAGCACCCGGCCGTCCGCGAACCCGTCGTCCTCCAGGGCAAGTGTCGGCGCGGCCAGTGCCATGAAGGCCGCATCATGGCTCCAGACTGCCCTCGAGCGGGCGGCGAGCGCGTGCAGGGCCTCGCCCGCCCCTGCGCGCCCTGCGGATGACCGACTGCCTCACGGCACTCCCCGCCTGACCGCTCTGCCCCCATCGAAGGTCTCTCGCTTCTCCACCGACCCGTCGCGGGCGAGCCGCAGCCAGCCCCCGTGCTTCACGCCGTCGCGGAAATGCCCCACCTGCCAGAGTTCCCCGGTCTCGCGCCAGAAGCGCCATTCGCCCTGCATGACGCCCCCGACCGAGCGCCCCTCGGCCTTCTTCAGCCCGGTCTTGAAGTAGTAGGTCAGGATATCACCCTCCTGCCGGAAGACAGGCTGGCCGTTGGCGTAACGGGTCTTGCCCTGCATGGGGTGCGGCCCTCCCTCGCCGCGGTGTCGCCTTGCGCCCGCCGCTCATCCAGCGGCCTGTTGTGGACGTCTCGGGCCGAAGGCGCCGTGATCGTCATGGCCGTCGAGCAACAGGGTCATGCCGAAGACGAGGCGCGCCATCCTACCGGCCCTGCTGCGCCGCGAAGGCGGCGTAGCTGTCGAGGATCGCCTGCCAGCCCTGGCGTTGCAAGTCGCGCGGGTGCGTCCCCTCGGGGTCGAAGACCGTGACGACGCGTGTGCCGCCGGCCTCGGGCACGAAGGTCGTGCGCGCGCGGCGGCCGTCGTCGAGGCGGAGCGTCACGGCACGGGGCGGGTCCACCTCCTCGTAGGTGCCTGCGTAGTCGAAGCCGCAGGAGCCGTCGCGCGCCTCCATGCGCGCGACATGCCGCCCACCGACTCGCAGATCGGCTCTGGCCGCGGGGCAGTGCCAGTCGGGCGAGGCCTGGTTCCACCGGGTGATCGCCTCGGGCGCATTGAAGGCGGCCCAGGCATCGGCGGGCCGGACGGGCACGAAGGCGTCGATGGTGATGGGGGCGCCGGGCTCAGGCATCGACGATCACCTCGAACCCGCCGAAGATCATGCGCGCGCCGTCGAAGGGCATTGCCGCCATGCTGCCGGCCGAGCGAGGATCGGCAAACACCTTGGCAAGGCCTGCATCGCGGGTGGCCCGGTCGGGCCAGGTGATCCAGGCAAAGACCACGGTCTCATCCTCCTTCAGCATCACCGCCGAACGCATCGAGTTCAGCTTGCCCTCGGGCACATCGTCGCCCCAGGCCTCGACGAGGCTCAGCGCGCCATGGTCGCGGAACACCTGGGCAGAGGCCTCGGCAAAGCTGCGATAGGCCTCGCGATGGGCGGTCGGAACCGCCAGCAGGAACCCGTCCACATACATCGCCGCTCCTCCCTAGCCCTTCCGCGCCGCGTCGATGGCCGCGTGATCGATCTTCTTCATGGTCATCATCGCGGTGAAGGCGCGCTGCGCCTCGGCGCCCCCGGCGGCCAGCGCCTCGGTCAGGGTGCGCGGCGTGATCTGCCAGTTGACGCCCCAGCGGTCCTTGCACCAGCCGCATTCGCTTTCCTGCCCGCCGTTGCCGACGATGGCGTTCCAGTAGCGGTCGGTCTCCTCCTGCGTGTCGGTGGCAATCTGGAAGGAGAAGGCCTCGGTCTGCGGGAAGTTCGGGCCGCCGTTCAGCCCGATGCAGGCAATGCCGCAGACGGTGAAACCCACCACCAGCACATCGCCCGCCCGGCCGCCGGGAAAGTCGGTTGGCGCGTGGCTGACCGAGGTCACGTGGCTGTCGGGAAAGACCGAGGCGTAGAAGCGCGCGGCGGCCTCGGCCTCGCGGTCGAACCAGAGGCAGATGGTGTTCTTGGGGGTCATGGCGGCTCCAGCGGGATTGTCGTCATTCACTTAATTTGATATCAAAGCATCATGAGCGACACAACCCCCGATCTCCTGCCGCGCGAGACGGTGCTCCACATCCGCGACACCTGCCTGTGCCTCGCGGCGCAGCGGGCGGCGCGCAGGCTTGCCCGGCGCTTCGACGCGGCGCTGAAGCCCTTCGGGCTGACCAACGGCCAGTTCTCGCTGATGGTGGCGCTGAACCAGCCCGAGCCGCCGCCCATCGGCCGCCTCGTCCCCTTCCTCGGCATGGATCCCTCGACCCTGACCGCCGCGGTGAAACCGCTCGCGCGGCGCGGCCTGCTCAGCGTGGAGCCCGATCCGCAGGACCGCCGGTCGCGCCGGTTGCGCATCACGCCGGAAGGTGTCGCGCTGATGCGCCAGGCGGTCGCGGTCTGGCGCGCCGAACATGCCGCGCTCGACGCCGCGCTGCCCGAGGGCCTTCCGGATCGCTTGCGGCAGGGCCTCGCTGCCCTGGCCGCCCACACACGGGCCGAGGATCGCAGGTGACGACCATCGAGGCCGGCTCAGCACGCGACAGGGCGCGGCATTTGGGACGGGTTGCTGCTTCGGGGCTGCACATGACGGTCCAGAACCGGCTTCAATCGCCGGAGCCGGCGAGGGTTCCGTGGGGAGACAGTCGCGGCCTTGACGGGCGATCGCGACATTGTCGACCGGGCGGGGATCGACGCCACCGGTGGTAAGGCGCATCGCCCGGCAGCGGACTCACAAAGAGGGCGACCACCTCGGTCCGCCTGACTGTTGCAAGATGCGACCATGCAAGCTTTTCTGGCCATCCCCCTCTGGCCCGGTCCGCTGACATGCCCATCGCTCCCCTCGAGGTCCAGTCATCCGTTGGCGAGGCCATCTATCGCCGGATTCGCTCCGACATCCTGTTCGCAAGGCTCAGGCCTGCCCAGCGGCTGAGGCTCGATCGCCTGCGGGCGGAATATGGGACCAGCGTTTCCACCTTGCGGGAGATCCTGAACCGGCTCGCATCGGAAGGGCTCATCGTCGCCGAGGGGCAGAAGGGCTTCGAAGTGGCGCCGGTCTCGGTGGCTGAGTTGCGCGAGGTCGCCGAGATGCGTCTCTTCCTGGAGCACCACGCCCTCGAACTGTCGTTGGGAGAAGGCAACCTCGAATGGGAGGGGCGCGTGGTCGCCGCCCATCACAAGCTGGCGCGGACCGAGAAACGGCTTCTCTCGGGCGAGGCGGCGGATCCGGCGGAATGGAAGCGCTACGACTGGGAGTTCCATCACAGCTTGGTGTCGGCCTGCGGTTCGGCCGAACTGCTCGACATCCACGCCGGCGTCTACGACAAGTACCTGCGCTACCAGATGGTGGTTGGCATCTTCAGAGGCGAGGCCGCTGCTTCCGAACATGCCGACTTGCTCGCCGCGGCGCTGGAGCGCCGGACCGCCGAGGCCAAGGAGATCCTGGCCCGCCACATCCGCTCCTGCGTCGACGCGATCGAAGCGCGCCAGGTGCTCCCCGAGACACGGGCCGCCGCATGACCACGGACCTGTTCCCGTCAGCGGGCGAAAGCGCCTACAAGCGGATCCGCACGGACATCATCACCGGTCGGCTCGCTCCGGGAAGCCGTCTGAGGCTGGACATGCTCCGTCGCGACTATGGGGCCAGCATCAGCACCCTGCGCGAAACGCTCAATCGTCTCGTCTCGGAGAAGCTCGTCGTCGCGGAGGGCCAGCGTGGCTTCGAGGTCAGCCCGATCTCTGCGGCCAACCTCCGCGAGATCGCCGCGCTGCGCAAGCTGCTGGAGTGTCACGCCTTGCGCCAGTCGTTCGCGCATGGCGATCTCGAATGGGAGGCGCGGGTCATCGCCGCCCATCACAAGCTCGCGCAGATGGAGGCCCGCATGGCGAGCGGTGATCGCACCGACACCGACCTCTGGAAGCGCTATGACTGGCAGTTCCACCAGGCCCTCGTCTCGGCATGCGGATCACAGACCCTGATGCAGGCGCACGCGGCCATCTTCGAGCGCTACCTGCGCTACCAGATGATCGCTCTGAGCTACCGGGGTGCCATAGCAGCCGCCGAGCATCTGGCGATGAAGGAAGCGGCCATGCGCCGCGACGCAGAGGACGGCTGCGCCTTGCTGGAGCGCCATATTGAAGGCGGTGTTGAACATGCCCTTTCGTCAGGGGCCATTGCTGATGATCAGATGGTTCCTTGAATCTCATATGAAATAGGGTATGTCTGATTGGGTAGTTGACCCCCTTGAGGCAGGGCGTCCCCCATGCGGCATCTTCAGCTCGGCCTGATCGGCGACAAGATCCAGGCATCGCGCTCTCCAGACCTGCATCGCCTGTCCGGGCGTCTCTGCGGCATCGATGTGAGCTACGAACTGCTCATTCCTCCGGCCCGGGCGGAGACCTTCGACACCGTCTTCGACCGCTGCCGCATGGGCGGCTATCGCGGCATCAACGTCACCTATCCCTACAAGGAGAGCGTGCTGGCGCGCCTCGTCGCGCCGGGGCCGGATCTCGTGGCGCTCGGCGCCTGCAACACCGTCGTCTTCGAGGCCGACGGTCCCCGCGGCGCCAATACCGATTGCACCGGTTTTGCATCCGCCTTTCGTCACCGCTTCGGTGACGCCTCGCCCGGCATCGTTGCCATGGCCGGTGCCGGCGGCGTCGGCAAGGCCATCGCTTTTGCCCTTGTCGGGCTCGGCGCCAGTGAAATCCGACTCTTCGATGCCGATTGCGCCAAGGCCGGGATGCTCGCCGCAGCCCTCGTGCCGCGAGCCGAGGGCACGCGCATCACCCTGTGCGACAGCATGGAAGCGGCGGCGGAGGGGGCTGACGGCATTGTCAACGCCACGCCTCTCGGCATGGCGGGCATCGGCGGCAACGCCATCCCGGAAACAGCCCTGGAGGGAGCCGCATGGGCGTTCGATGCCGTCTATACACCCGAGTGGACAAGCTTCCTGACGCGCGCCCGCGAGGCTTGTCTCGACATCCTCAGTGGCTACGAGCTCTTCCTGTTCCAGGGAATTGACGCCTTCCGCATCTTCACGGGGCACGAGGTCGATGCCGAGGCCTTGCGCCGCGAACTTGCGGGCACCGCTCTCAGGGAGGCGTCGTGATGCGGACCTCCATCGCGACGGTTTCGGTCAGTGGCACGCTCCCGGACAAGATCGCCGCGATCGCCGCGGCGGGATTCGACGGGCTGGAACTGTTCGAGCAGGATCTGCTCGTCACCGACGAGACTCCGGCAGCGATCCGTCGGATGATCGAGGACCATGGTCTGGCGCTGACGCTGTATCAGCCGTTCCGCGACTTCGAGACCCTTCCGGAGCCCTATCGGATGGCCGCGTTCGATCGGGCCGAGCGCAAGTTCGACCTGATGCACGAGCTTGGGGCCGACCTCCTGCTGGTCTGTTCCACCGTCGCACCGCAGGCCATCGGCGGGATCGACAGGGCTGCGGCCGATTTCCGGGAGCTCGGCGAGCGGGCGGCGCGCCGTGGCCTCAGGATCGGCTACGAAGCCCTGTGCTGGGGGCGTCACATCAGCGATCACCGGGACGCCTGGGAGATCGTCCGGCGGGCCGACCATCCGGCCGTGGGCCTGGTCCTCGACAGCTTCCACTCCCTGGCGAAGGGCATCGACTGCGACACCATCCGCGCCATCCCCGGCGACCGCATCTTCATCGTCCAGCTCGCCGACGCGCCGCTGATCCACATGGACCTGCTGCACTGGAGCCGGCACTTGCGCAACATGCCCGGCGAGGGCGACCTGCCGGTGAAGGAATTCGTCAAGGCCATCTACGCCACCGGCTATGACGGCTATCTGTCGCTCGAGATCTTCAACGACCAGTTCCGTGGAGGATCGGCCCGAGTCGTTGCCAAGGATGGCCACCGCTCACTCGTCCACCTGATGGACCAGGTGGCGCGGGAAAGTCGAACCGGCCGGGCGCCGGCCCGCCCGCTGCCGGATCGAGCCGTGGTCCACGGCGTCGAGTTCGTCGAATTTGCCGCTGACGGGGTGCGGGCACAGGCCCTTGAATCGTCCTTGCGGACCCTCGGCTTCCGGAAGGCCGGCCGGCATCGCTCCAAGTCGGTCGATCTCTTCCGCCAGGGTCAGATCAATCTGGTGGTGAATACCGAAAAGGCGGGGCAGGCCCGATCGGCTTTCCTGGTGCATGGCACCGCCGCCTATGCAATCGGATTGCAGGTTGACGATGCCCAGGCGACCCTTGCCAGGGCCTTGGCACTGGGCGCCGAACCGTTCGACCAGGAACCCAACCCTGGCGACATCCGCTTGCCCGGTATCCGCGGCATCGGCGGCAGCGTCATCTATTTCATCGACCGTTCGCCCGAACTGGTGCGGTTGTGGGAGCACGAATTCGACAATGTCGGGGACGAAAGCCGCATGGTCGATGCCGGCCTCCAGCGCATTGATCACGTCGCACAGACCATGTTTGTCGACGAGCTTCTGACTTCGCTGCTCTTCTACACTTCGCTCTTTGACGTTCGGAAGCTGCCAATGGTCGATGTCGTCGATCCGGGGGGGCTGGTCCGCAGCCAGGTGATCGAGAACGAGCGGGGCGGCCTCAGGCTCACCCTCAACGGTGCCGAGAACCGCCGGACGCTCGCCGGCCATTTTGTCAGCGAGCTCTTCGGCGCAGGCATCCAGCACATCGCCTTTGCGACCGGCGACATGGACCGCACGGCGCGGGCTCTCGCTGCCAATGGCTTCGAACCCCTGCGCGTTTCGGCGAATTATTATGCTGACCTCGCCGCTCGCTATGGCCTGCCGGCAGCGCAGATCGAGGCGCTGCAGGCCGCCGGCATCCTCTATGACCGGGACGACGGCGGAGAGTTCTTCCAGCTTTACGGCCGCACCGGCGACGACGGCTTCTTCTTCGAGGTGGTCGAGCGCCGGGGCTATGGCGGCTATGGCGCCTTCAACGCACCGTTCCGGATCGCTGCGCAGAAGCGGCATCTGGGGCCGACGACCTTGCCGCGACCTCTCGGCACCGCAGGGTCATATGACAATCGAGATAATATCCGATAAAATTTCTAATATCTGTTGCACCTGCGGGCAGACCGGAGGATAATGTCAACCAGCTCCGCAGAGGGCAGAGGGAGGAATCAGGATGAGCATCGATCGTCGACTGTTCATGGCAGGGGCCGCCGCTTCAGGCCTTGCCAGCCCCATCTCGGGCGCGCTGGCCCAGACCAAGCCGAACCTGCGCTTCTCGGCGGTGTTCTCTGAGCAGGACATCCGCGCTGAAATGGTCAAGCGTTTCGCCGAAGCCATCAGGAACGACTTCACGCTGCAACCCTATTACGGCGGCACGCTCTTCCGGCAGGGCACGGAACTCGTCGCCATGCAGCGCAACAATCTGGAGATGGGCAACATCGCCCCGCAGGACATTTCCAACCAGATTCCGGCCTGGTCGATCGTCACCTCGGCCTATCTGTTCAAGGATGCGGAGCACCTGAAGCGGGTCTTCGCGAGCGATGTCGGGCGCGATCTCAAGAAGATGGCCGAGGAAAGGCTGAACATCCGCATCCTTGGGCCGACCTATTTCGGTGCCCGGCATGTGGGTCTGAAGCCCAGGACGCGCATCACCACGCCAGCAGACATGGCCGGCATCAAGCTGCGCATGCCCGGCGGCGACGCCTGGCAGTTCCTGGGACGCTCGCTCGGTGCCAACCCGACGCCGATGGCCTATGGCGAGGTCTATACCGGCCTCCAGTCCGGTGCGGTCGATGGACAGGACAACCCCCTGCCCAACGTGCAGAACATGAAGTTCTACGAGGTGATGTCTCAGATCGTTCTGACCTCGCACCTTGTCGGCTTCGACCTGCTGTGCATCACCAATCGCGCCTGGAACGCCATGAGCGCCCAGCAGCAGGCGTCCTTCCAGCAGGCGGCGGATGCGGCCATCGACTGGAGCACGGCAGAGCACCTCAAGCGCGAGCGCGAGCTCGTTGACTTCTTCAGGAAGCAGGGTCTCGAGGTCTACGAACCGAACCTTGCCGCCTTCCGCGACCATGCACAGCGGATGTATCTGGCCTCCGATCTGGCAAAGTCCTGGGTGCCGGGCATGCTGGAAAAGATCAATGCCATGTGAGGTGACTCTCGGCGGCTGACGTTGCGATGCCTCCACCGCGCGGACCGAAGGCGCAATCCATGAAAGCTATTGTCGACACATGGGCGCCTTGGCTCGCGCGGCGCGCCGAAAACGTGGCCGTGCTGATGCTCGTGGGCCTGTTCCTTGCCTTCCTGATCCAGATCGCATTCCGCTATCTCTTCAATCTGCCGATCGGCTGGACGCACGAGATCAGCGTCATCCTGTGGCTGTGGCTGGTGCTCTGGGGGGCGGCCTTCGTTCTGACCGAACGGGAGGAGATCCGCTTCGACCTGCTCCATGCTGCCGTGGGCCGGCGGGCGCGGCGCGTCATGGGTGTCCTGGCAGCGCTGGCCGTGGTGGTGCTCTATGCCACTGCGCTGCCTGCCGTCATTGACTACGTGTCCTTCATGAAGGTCGAGCGCACCGCCTACATGAAACTGCCCTTCTCCTGGGTCTACGCGATCTACATTGTCTTCGCGGTCGCGGCCATCGTTCGCTATCTCTGGCTCGGCTTTGCGGCCCTGCGCGGCGATGAGACAGGCGATGACGACCCCACCAAGATGGGGTCTGGCATATGAGCATCGCCTTCCAGTGCGCATTGGGCCTGATCATCGCCCTGTCGCTGTGCGGACTGCCGATCGGGCATGCCATGATCGCCGGTTCGATCCTCTACCTGCTCCTCGCCGGCCAGGATCTCGGCATCGCCGCCGAACAGCTGCTCAATGGCATGTACACCAACTACGTCATCCTCGCGGTGCCGCTGTTCATCCTCGCGGCCGAGCTGATGAATATCGGCTCGATGACCGAGCGGTTGCTGAAATTCTGCGATGCGCTGGTCGGGCGCTTCCGTGGCGGTCTGGCCCAGGTCAATGTCGTCCAGAGCCTCATCTTCGCGGGCATGTCGGGCTCGGCGATCGCAGATGCAGCCGGCACGGGACGGATGATGCAGGCGATGATGACCAAGGACGGCAGGTATCCTCCGGCCTTCGCCGCGGCCCTGACCGCCGCCTCATCGGTGATCGGTCCGATCATCCCACCGTCGATACCGATGGTGCTCTATGCCCTTGTCTCGGACGCCTCCATCGGCTTCCTCTTTCTCGCCGGCGTGGTCCCAGGTGTGCTTCTGGGCCTCAGTCAGATGGCCATCGTGGCCGCGACGGCCCGGCGGCGCAACTTTCCCGTCGAGGCGCCCGTGCCTGTGCGTGCGCTGCCCGGGATCACCTGGCGCGCGCTGCCCGTCATCCTCATGCCGGTCGTTCTGCTCGGCGGCATCTATGGCGGTGCCACCACGCCGACCGAGGCCGCTGCCGTCGCCGCCGCCTATGCCCTGGCGATTTCCGCCATCCTCTACCGAAGCGTCAGCTTCCCCGATCTCTACCGATCGCTCGCCTATAGCGCCCGGACGACGGCCACCATCGGCATGCTGATCGCGGGCGCGCTCGTGTTCAACTACGTCGTCACCATCGAGAATATTCCCAATGCCGTGAGGGTTCTGCTGACGAGCTGGGATCTGTCGCCGCTGGCCTTTCTCATCCTCGTCAATGTCCTTCTGCTGATCCTTGGATGCCTTCTGGAAGGCACCACCATCCTGCTCATCATCGTTCCGGTGCTGATCCCGACGGCCAAGGCCTTGGGCATCGACATGGTCCATTTCGGGGTCGTGGTGGTCATCAACATCATGCTGGGGCTGATCACGCCGCCCTATGGCCTGCTGCTCTTCATCATGAAGCAGATCGCCGAGGTGCCGCTGCGCGATCTGGTGCGCGAGACCATGCCGTTCCTGTGGGCCATGCTCGGCGCCCTGGCCCTCATCACCTACTTTCCCTCGCTGGTGCTCTGGCTCCCCCGCCTGCTCGGCTATCAGGGATAGCCCTCATCGCGCCTCGGCGCCGGCCCCGACCCCGACCTCTGGCACCACCCGCTCCCATGACGCTGCGCATCACCATCCTCAACGGTCCGAACCTCAACCTGCTCGGCACGCGAGAGCCGAACATCTACGGCCACACGACGCTGGACGAGATCGAGGCCATGTGCCGCAAGCGGGCAGGTGAACTGAGCCTCGCTCTCACCTTCCGCCAGTCCAATCACGAGGGCGTTCTGGTCGACTGGATCCAGGAGGCGCGCGAGGCAGCCGATGCCCTGATCATCAACCCGGCGGGCTATTCCTTCCGCTCGGTGGCGCTGCTCGACGCCATGAAGGCACTGGGCAAGCCCATCATCGAACTCCACGTCTCGAATATCCATGCCAGGGACGAGCTGCACCGCCATTCCATCACGTCGACGGCGGCCACGGCCGTGATCTGCGGGCTCGGTCCCTATGGCTACGTCGCTGCCCTGGAGGCGGCCGTTCACCTGGCCGGAGGCCGGTGATGATCAGGGGCTGACCGGCTCGGGCCTGCCGGAGGCTCCAGGGTCCAGGCGGCATGGAGCCATGACGGGCAAGGTGATGCTGCACCCACGTTCGATCCGCTTCTGGGTGCATGTCCGGCATGGATTGAAGCGCTATCCGTTCCTCGGTCAGCCGGAGCTGCAATCGTCCGCGGTCAGGGCTCATGCCGGTGGGGGGTGCCGGAGAGCCATTCATCCGCGCGATCGCAGGCTCGTTGCCGATGGCGCTGTTTGGCCGGAGGATTCCCGTCTCTCCTGCCCGGCTCAAAGGGAAGAGGAGTCTCTGTCTTTCAGCTTGCGCCGAAGATGGTTCTCATTTTGCGCCGACATCATCTGATGTATTGTCTCGAATAGACATTTCGGCATAGTGCGAGGCCTCGGACACGCCGCAGATCCGGCCATGACCTCCGCAAAGCAAGCGATTCTCCTGCCCGCCATTCTTCTTGCCAACGACCTGCTCGATGGCGACGTGATCTTCTGGACGGCGCGCGGCTGGTCTATCGATCCAGCTGAATCTCTCGTGGCGCATGATGCGAAAGCGGCGGAAGGGCTGCAGCAGGTCGCAGCAGAGGCGCTGGCGCGCGGGGCCGTGGTCGATGCCTATCTGGTCGACGTGACCCTGCGCGACGACGGCCTGCCCATCCCCAACCATTTCCGCGAGCGGTTCAAGATTGCCGGGCCGTCCATCCGCCCCGACCTCGGCAAGCAGGCCGCCTTCGCCCATCTGCGCGGGAGGGCCTGATGTACCGTTACGACCAGTTCGACGAGGCCTTCGTTCGTGAGCGCGTCGCCCAGTTCCGTGGTCAAGTCGCGCGCCGCATCGACGGTTCTCTGACCGAGGACGAGTTCAAGCCGCTGCGCCTCAAGAACGGCGTCTACCTGCAGCTTCACGCCTACATGCTGCGGATCGCCATTCCCTATGGCACGCTGTCGTCAAAGCAGATGCGGCAGCTCGCGCTGATCGGCGATCGCTACGACCGCGGCTATGGCCATTTCACCACGCGGCAGAACCTCCAGTTCAATTGGCCAAAGCTGCGCGACATTCCGGACATCCTCGACCTGCTGGCGGATGTCGGCATGCACTGCATCCAGACCTCCGGCAATTGCATCCGCAATACGACCGCTGACCACTTTGCCGGCGTGGCCGCCGACGAGGTGGAGGATCCCCGACCCACTGCCGAACTCATCCGGCAATGGTCGACCATGCATCCCGAATTCGATTACCTGCCGCGCAAGTTCAAGATCGCGGTCACCGGCGCTGCGCGCGACCGCGCCGCCATTCGCGCCCACGACATCGGCATCCAGGTGGTCCGCCATCCCGTCAGCGGCGAGGTGGGTTACCGCGTCTTCGCGGGCGGTGGCCTCGGCCGCACGCCGATGATCGGCAAGCTGGTGCTTGACTTCCTCCCCAAGCCGCATCTGCTCGCCTATCTGCAGTCGCTGATGCGCGTGTACAATCTCGAGGGGCGGCGCGACAACAAGTACAAGGCGCGGGTGAAGATCCTCGTCCACGAGATCGGTATCGAGGAGTTCCGCGCCAGGGTCGAGGCGGAGTTCGCCGCGCTCGATCCCGCTGCCATCGCCGCCGATCCGCAAGAGGTCGCGCGCATCGAGGCCTATTTTGCCCCGCCGGCCTTCGCGCCGCTGCCCGCCGACAGCCGCCGTCTTGCCGCCGACCGCGCCCGCGATGCCGCCTTTGATCGCTGGGTGGGCACCAACACCTTCGCGCACCGCCAGTCCGGCTATGCGGCCGTCACGGTATCGCTGAAGCCGGTCGGCGGCGTGCCGGGCGATGCCACGAGCGACCAGATGCGGGCGATGGCCGATCTCGCCGATGCCCATTCCTTCGGCGAGATCCGCGTCTCCCACCACCAGAACCTCATCCTGCCCCATGTGCGCCAGGACGATCTCTACACCCTGTGGACGGGTCTCCTGTCGGCCGGTCTCGCCGAGGCCAATGCCGGGCTGATTTCGGACATCATCTCCTGCCCGGGCCTCGACTACTGCGCTCTCGCCACCGCCCGTTCGATTCCCATTGCGCAAGCAATCTCCCGCCGCTTCGCCGCGCCGGAGCGCCAGCGCGAGATCGGCGAGCTCAGCATCAAGATCTCCGGCTGCATCAATGCCTGTGGCCATCACCATGTCGGCCATATCGGCATTCTGGGCCTCGAGAAGGCCGGCCAGGAGAGCTACCAGATCACGCTCGGCGGCGATGCGACCGAGAACGCTGCCATCGGTCAGCTGCTGGGCCCCGGCATCGCCGCCGAAGAGGTGCCCGACGCCATCGAGAGGCTCGTGCAGGTCTATCTCGCCCATCGCCAGGACGGCGAGACCTTCGCCGAGGCGGTGCGTCGCCTCGGCATCGGGCCCTTCAAGGCGGGCTTCCTTGCTTCCCGGCCGGCGGAGGCCGCCCATGCCGCTGCTTGATGCTCACGGATACCGCTCAGACCCCTGGCGTCGCATCGAAGCCGGCGAGCCGGCAATCGCCGGTTCGATCCTGGTCGGCCTTGCCGACCTCCCCGCCGTGATGGCCCGTCGCGCCAACGCCCAGCGGATCGGCGTCGAGGTCGCCAATACGGCGAGGCTGCCGGACCTCAGGGCCTTCCTCGGACAGCTCGATCTCATCGCCATCGCCTTTCCGGCCTTCCATGATGGTCGGGCCTTCAGCCTCGCCCGCCAGCTGCGTGAGGCCGGATTCCGGGGGGCGTTGAGGGCGGTCGGACCGGTCATCGCCGACCAGTTCACCCATCTCGTGGCTTGCGGCTTCGACGAAGTCGAGGTGCCGGATACCATCGCCACCCGCCAGCCCGACGCCCAATGGCGCGACGCGCTGGCCTCCTATGGCGCGATCTACCAGACCGGCTATGGCACGGGTGGCAGCATTCTGGACCGCCGCCGGGTGTTGCGGGCCAAGTCATGAGCACCACCCGTCTCGACCACGTCCCCGAGGTTGACCCGCGGGATCCTGCCGCCATCCTCGCGGCGGCGCGCGCGGCCATCGACGGTCGCATCGTCTTCACCACGAGCTTTGGCCTCGAGGATCAGGTGATCACCCACCTCATCGCCGAAGCGGATCTTGATGTCGAGATCGCGACGATCGATACGGGCCGGCTGTTCGCCGAGACCTACGATGTCTGGGCGCGCACGGAGGCGCGCTATGGCCGGCGCATCCTTTCGGTCCATCCCGATGCCGAGGGCCTGTCGGCCCTGCTCGCCGCCCAGGGCGTCAACGGATTTTATGACAGCGTTGGCGCGCGCAAGGCGTGCTGCGATACGCGCAAGGTCGTGCCGCTCGGCCGCCTGCTCGCCGGAGCCTCCGCCTGGGTGACGGGCCTGCGCGCAGATCAGTCCGGTTTCCGCTCCGGGGTCTCGCCCTGGACGCGCGACGAGGCTCGCAACCTCGTCAAGGTGAGCCCGCTGGCCGCCTGGAGCCGCGCCGAGGCCCTGGCCTTCGCCGATCGCCACGACATCCCGCGCAATGCCCTCCACGCCCAGGGTTTTCTCTCGATTGGCTGTGCACCCTGCACGCGTGCTGTCGCGCCGGGCGAACCGGAGCGGGCGGGCCGCTGGTGGTGGGAGGCAGAGGCCGGCGGAGAATGCGGGCTGCACGTGACGGCGGAGGGACGGCTTGTCCGCGCTGCAGCCCGTCACGAGGTTCCGGCATGACCAGCCCATCCCATCTCGACCGGCTGGAGGCCGAGGCCATCGGCATCATCCGCGAGACGCTGGCGACCTGCGAACGGCCTGTGCTGCTCTATTCCATCGGCAAGGATTCCTCGGTGCTGCTGCATCTCGCGCGCAAGGCAGTCTATCCGGGGCGGCTGCCGTTTCCGCTGCTGCATGTCGACACGCTCTGGGAGTTCCAGGAGATGGGTCGCTTCCGCGACGATATCGCCGCGAAGCTTGGCCTCGACCTCATCGTCCATGTGAACCGCGAGGGCGTCGCGGCCGGCGTGAACCCGATCGACTCCGGTTCGCGCATCCACACCGACGTGATGAAGACCGTGGCCCTCAAGCAGGCGCTGGAGGCCGGCCGCTTTGATGCGGCCTTCGGCGGCGCCCGCCGCGACGAGGAGCGGAGCCGTGCCAAGGAGCGCATCTTTTCCGTTCGCAGCCGCGATCACCGCTGGGATCCCAAGAGCCAGCGGCCGGAACCCTGGCAGCTGTTCAACACCCTGAAAAAGCCCGGTGAGAGCTTCCGTGTCTTCCCGCTCTCCAACTGGACCGAGCTCGACGTCTGGGCCTACATCGAACGCGAGCAGATTCCCGTTGTGCCGCTCTATTTCGCCGCCCGGCGCCCGGTGCTCTGGCGTGACGGCACCTGGATCATGCGGGACGACGACCGGCTGCCGCTGCTGCCTGGCGAGGTGGTCCAGCACCGGATGGTCCGCTTCCGCACCCTCGGCTGCTATCCGCTGACTGGCGCGGTCGAGAGCACCGCCACGACCGTTGCCGAGGTCATCGCCGAGACGCGCGCCTCGCACTCCTCCGAGCGCCAGGGCCGCCTGATCGACTTCGACAGCGCCGGCTCGATGGAGCTGAAGAAGCAGGAGGGATATTTCTGATGGACGCCGTCGCTGCCGAGATTGCCGCGCCGGCGCCGGCCGCGGCCCATCACGCCGCATCGACCAGCCGCTCGCTGCTGCGCTTCATCACCTGCGGTTCTGTCGACGACGGCAAGTCCACCCTCCTCGGCCGCCTGCTCCATGAGGCCGGCGCCATTCCAGACGACGTCATCGCGACGCTCAAGGCGGACAGCGCGCGGATCGGCCGTGCGGATCGCGGCCTCGACTATTCGCTGCTGCTCGACGGCCTTCAGGCCGAGCGCGAGCAGGGCATCACCATCGACGTTGCCTATCGCTATTTCTCCACCGCCCGCCGCGCCTTCATCCTCGCCGACACGCCTGGCCACGAGCAGTACACGCGGAACATGGCGACCGCAGCCTCGACGGCCGATCTTGCCATCATCCTCATCGATGCGGGCAAGGGCGTGCTGCCACAGACGCGCCGCCACGCCCTCATCGCCGCCTTCGTCGGCGTCCGGCATCTCGTCGTCGCCCTCAACAAGATCGATCTCGTCGGGTGCGACGAGGAGCGCCTCCGCGCCATCGAAGCGGCCTTTCGCTCGGCCATTGCCGGCCTCGCCTTCGACAGCATCACGGTGATCCCGCTCTCGGCCCGCGATGGCGACAATGTCGCGACCCTGTCGGCGCGCACGCCCTGGTATGACGGCCCGACGCTCCTCGGCTGGCTGGAGGTTGTGGGGGACGACCGCCCCAGCCGCACCCGCAGTCTTGTCTTGCCGGTTCAGTGGGTGAACCGCCCCGACGGCAGGTTCCGCGGCTTCTCCGGGACCATCGCCGCCGGAACCGTTGCCCCGGGTGATGCGGTCGAGGTCTGGCCCGCGCGCCAGCCGGCGCGCATCGCCCGCATCGTGACCTTCGACGGTGAACTGCCGCGCGCCGGGGCAGGGGCCGCGGTCACCCTCGTGCTCGACCGCGACATCGACGTCTCGCGCGGCGACGTGATCGTGGCTGCTGGAGCGGCGCAGTCGGCCGTGCGTGCGCGCACCAGCCTCGAGGCCAAAGTGCTTGTCACCGGGCAGGGAGCACTCGCCGCCGGTGCCACCTTTCTCCTGCGCCTCGGGACGGCCTCGGCCAATGCCACGGTGGAGACGCTCGTCCACGGCATCGACATCGCAACCTATGCGGAGCATGAGCGCTCGCAACTGGAGACGAACGAACTGGCCGTGGTGCGCCTGCGCCTCGACAGACCGCTGGCGGTCGCGCCCTACGACCTGCTGCCGGCCCTCGGCGCCTTCATCCTGGTCGACAAGGTGACCCACGAGACCGCGGCCATGGGCACGGTCCTTGGCGAGGCATCCTCGGCGCAGCGTCCGCGGCTCGAGCTGGTGAGCCGCCGCTTCGAACGGGCGATGGTGCGCACCTATGGCGGCGACTGGCGGCGCAATCTCGTCCCCGCCGTCACCTGGCGTTTCGGTAGTGCCCTGCTGCTCGGCCTCGTCGTCGGGGTGCTGACCGGCCATCCCGGCCATGCCGCAGGAGCCGCTGCCGCCGACGCGCTGGCCCGCCCGCTCCTGCACCACCTGCACCGCCATCTCTGGGGGCGGTGGAACCGTCGGCGCCATCCCTTGGTCGAGAACGGGGGAGGCTTATGAGCGAGAGGCCGCAACCCTGGGCCATGCGCCATGCCGAGACGATCTTCAAGGTCGTGCTGGTCGTGCTGGCTGCCCTCTGGCTCCTCCTGCCCATCCGGCGCGAGCCGGCGACGCCACGCGCCGAGGCGGCCCGCATCGAAGGCGTGAGGCCGTCATGAGCAGGCCCGCCATTCCGCGCCCCACCGCGCCGCCGCGGATCGGTCCGCTCGCCACGCTGCCGCTCTTCCACAAGCTCGGGGGGCGCCGCGTCGTGCTCGCCGGCGACGGCGAGGGGGCCGTCTGGAAGGCCGAGCTGCTCGCCTCGACCGGCGCCGAGCTTCACGTCTTCTCGCCCCAGGCCGCCGGGCGCTTCCGGCCGCTTGCGGAGCGGGGCGACCTTGCGATTGCGCTGCACGAGCGCGCCTGGACCCCCGAGGATCTCGCGGGTGCAGCCCTTGTGGTCGTCGAGGCCGGGAGCGATGAGGAGGCCGAGGCTTTTGCCGCCGCGGGTCGGGCCGCCGGCGCCGTGGTCAACGTCATCGACCGGCCTGCCTATTGCGACGCCCAGTTCGGCGCCCTGGTGAACCGCTCGCCGCTCATCGTCGCGATCTCCACCGATGGCGCGGCGCCGGTCTTCGGGCAGGCGATCCGCGCGCGCATCGAATCCCTCTTGCCGCGCAGCCTGAAGGCCTGGGCCGAGGCCGCGCGTGACTGGCGGCCCGCCGTTCAGGCCCGCGAGGCGGGCTTTGCCGTGCGCCGCGCCTTCTGGCAGCTCTTCACCGACCGGGCCCTCGCCGATCCCGGGCGGGCGCCGACAGAGGCCGACCGCGACGAGCTGCTCGCCGGTCTCGACCGGCTGGATGCCGCACCCCCCGCCGGCCGGGTGTTGCTGGTTGGCGCCGGACCAGGCGACCCCGACCTGCTGACGCTCAAGGCGCTGCGGGCCCTGCAATCGGCCGATGTCATTCTGCACGATCGTCTCGTCGCCCCGGCCATCCTCGAGCTCGCCCGCCGCGAGGCGCGCCGCGTCGCCGTGGGCAAGATCGGCCATGGCCCCTCCGTGTCGCAGGAGGACATCCATGACCTGATGGTGAGCCTTGCCCGAGAGGGCAAGACCGTGGTCCGTCTCAAGAGCGGCGATCCCGGCATTTTCGGTCGTGCCGGTGAGGAGCTCGCCGCCTGCCGCAAGGCCGGCATCCCCGTCTCCATCGTGCCCGGCATCACCGCGGCGCAGGGCGCGGCCGCCTCTCTCGGCGTGTCACTCACCGACCGCACACATGCGCAGCGGCTGCAGTTTGTCACCGGCCATGGTCGCGATGGACGCCTGCCAACGAGCATCCGGTGGTGCGCCGTGGCCGACCCGAGGGTCACCACGGTGGTCTACATGCCGCGCCGGACGGCGCTCGCCTTCACCGAGGCAGCCGTGGCCCACGGCCTCGCGCCCGACACGCCGGCGGTCGCGGTGGCCTGGGCGACCCGCGATCATGAGGCTCGCGTCAGCGGGACAACCGCCACCATTGCCGAGCGGCTTGCGGCCTTGCCTTCCGATGCCCCCGTCATCCTCATGATCGGCGAGGCCTGCCGGGTCGATGACGAGGCCGGGGTAACGACCCCGCAGCCCTGGCGAGTGGAACAGCCGGCGCGGGCCAGCGGCCTTGATCGCGGTTCGGGCGCGAACGCCCTTGTGGCTTGACCGGGTTCCCATGACGGTGATGGCGCACAGGGGCGCTCACGCCGGGCCGGCCCTGGTCGAGCCGTCCGACAGCGGCGGCGGCTCGGGCGGCGCCTTGCCGGCATCGGCCTGCGGTTGCCGGGAGGGATGGCGGGGCGGCACGGCCTGCTCGGCGTAGCCGGACGGTCGCGGGCCGGCCGGGCGGGCAGGGCTGTTCGCGCCGTGGCCGTCGCCGGCTCCGGGCTGGCCGGGCCGGCGGGCCGGATCGGCGGGCGCATCGCCGGGATCGGCCTCGTCTCGCTCCTGCAGCGATCGGGTCATGGCAGCCTCCTTGCGTCCTCGAGGCATGAACGAACGAGGCGCAGCCCCGTTCCCCCGAAGCGCCAGGACGCCGCAGGCACGGGATCCGGACAGGGCACGGGGTCGGCGAGGAAACTGGTGCTGCGAGAGAGGATTGAACTCTCGACCTCTCCCTTACCAAGGGAGTGCTCTACCACTGAGCTACCGCAGCGAACCGGAGGTCCGGCCGGCACGGCCGGCGGACGGGCCGCTTCCCTGCCACAGGGGGGCCGGCGATGCAAGCGTTGCGATGCGAGGCAGCGGGGCGGGCCCTTGCATGGCCGGCCGAACGGCGCGATGGAACGGCAGGCAACCGGCCGCAGGCGGCCGGTCCGGGTCGGATCGCGGGGGTGGGCAAGGCGCCATGGGCGAGGCACGGGACGGGACGAGGCGGCCGCCGCCGGCCGCGACCAGCGAATCGGGGGCCGATGCCGGCGGCGGGCAGGCCGCGCCGGCGGCTGCGCCGGCTCAGGCGGGCGCGCCGGC
>JBKBOA010000046.1:0-29537 GCA_046295035.1 Phreatobacter sp. | reverse complement strand
GCCGGCGCGGCGGCGGGCTTCGGCGGGGCCGCGGCCGGCCTGGCAGCCTCGGCCCGGGGAGCCTCGGCCGGGGCCGGAGCCGCAGCCGCTCCGGCCGCTCCTTCGGCGATCTGGCCGAGCAGGGCGGCAACGCCGACCGTCGTGCCCGTCTGCGCCACAACTTCAGCGAGCGTGCCGGAAGCCGGAGCCGGCACCTCGAGCGTCACCTTGTCGGTCTCGAGCTCGACCAGCGGCTCGTCCTGCTTCACCGCATCGCCGGGCTTCTTGAACCACTTGGCGACGGTCGCCTCGGTGACGGATTCGCCGAGCGTCGGAACGCGGATTTCGGTGGGCATCTGAACTCTCGTCCTTGATGAAAGCGGTCTGCCCGGCCCGAAGGCCGGGCCGGATCAGGCGAAGGCCTCGTCCAGGAAGGCCTGGAGCTGGGCATTGTGCTTGGACATGAGGCCGGTGGCGGTGGCGGCCGAGGCGGGGCGGCCGACATAGCGGGGGCGCTTCACCTTCACCCCGGCCGTGCCCAGCACCCATTCCAGATAGGGCTCCACGAAGGTCCAGGCGCCCATGTTCTTGGGTTCCTCCTGGCACCAGACGATGTCGGCGCCCTTGAAGCGCGACAGCTCCTGGGCCAGCGCCTTCAGCGGGAAGGGATAGAGCTGCTCGACGCGCATCAGGTAGATGTCGTCGATGCCGCGACGGATGCGATCCTCGTAGAGATCGTAATAGACCTTGCCGGAGCAGAGCAGCACCCGCCTGATCTTCTTGTCATCGACCAGCTTGATCTCCGGATTGGGCAGGATCTGCGCATCGTCCCAGAGCACCCGGTGGAACGAGGTGCCGGTCTCCATCTCGTCGAGACGCGAGACGCAGCGCTTGTGACGCAGGAGCGATTTCGGCGTCATCAGGATCAGCGGCTTGCGGATCTCGCGCTTGAGCTGGCGGCGCAGGATGTGGAAGTAGTTGGCCGGCGTCGAGCAGTTGGCCACCTGCATGTTGTCCTCCGCGCACATCTGCAGGAATCGCTCGAGGCGCGCGGAGGAATGCTCGGGCCCCTGCCCCTCGTAGCCGTGCGGCAGCAGGCAGACGAGGCCGGACAGCCTCAGCCACTTGCGCTCGGCGGAGGAGATGAACTGGTCGAACACCACCTGGGCGCCATTGGCGAAATCGCCGAACTGGCCTTCCCACATGACGAGGGCATTGGGTTCAGCCAGCGAATAGCCGTACTCGTACCCCAGCACGGCTTCCTCGGAGAGCATCGAGTTGATGACCTCGTACTTGCCCTGCCCCTCGCGGATGTTGTTCAGCGGCGTGTAGCGGGCCTCGGTCTCCTGGTCGATCAGCACGGAATGGCGCTGGGAGAAGGTGCCGCGCTCGCAGTCCTGCCCGGACAGGCGCACGCGCAGCCCCTCGTCGACGAGCGAGCCGAAAGCCAGCGCCTCGGCGGTTGCCCAGTCGATGCCTTCGCCCGTCTCGATCGTCTTCAGGCGATTGTCCATGAAGCGCTGGATGGTGCGGTGGACGGTAAAGCCCTCCGGCACCTTCGTGATCGCCCGGCCAATGCGCTTGAGCACCTCGCGATCGACACCGGAAGCGCCACGGCGCGGATCATCGTCCGACGACAGGCCGGCGGTCAGACCCGCCCACTTGCCGTCCAGCCAGTCGGCCTTGTTCGGCTTGTAGGACTGGCCGGCCTCGTATTCGGCGTCCAGGCGCTGGCGCCAGTCCGCCTTCATCTTCTCGATCTCGCCCTCGGTGACGACGCCCTCGGCCACCAGCTTCTTGGAATAGGTGTCGAGCGTCGTCGGCAGCGAGCGGATCTTCTTGTACATGAGCGGCTGGGTGAAGGCCGGCTCGTCGCCCTCGTTGTGGCCGAAGCGGCGGTAGCACCACATGTCGATGACCACCGGCTTCTGGAACTTCTGGCGGAACTCGGTCGCCACCTTGGCGGCAAAGACCACGGCTTCCGGATCGTCGCCGTTCACGTGGAAGATCGGCGCCTCCACCATCTTCGCCACGTCGGAGGGATAGGGCGAGGAGCGCGAATAGCGCGGATAGGTGGTGAAGCCGATCTGGTTGTTGATGATGAAGTGGATCGAGCCGCCGGTGCGATGTCCCTTCAGCCCCGACAGGCCGAAGCATTCGGCCACCACGCCCTGGCCGGCGAAGGCGGCGTCACCGTGGATCAGCAGTGGCAGCACGGCCGTGCGGTCCTCGGGCGGGCAGCCGTGCTGGTCCTGCTTGGCGCGCACCTTGCCCAGAACGACCGGATTGACGATCTCCAGATGCGAGGGATTGGGCGTGAGCGACAGGTGCACCTTGTTGCCGTCGAACTCGCGGTCCGACGAGGCGCCGAGGTGGTACTTCACGTCGCCGGAGCCCTCCACCTCGTCGGGCGCGAAGGAGCCGCCCTTGAACTCGTGGAACAGAGCACGGTGCGGCTTGCCCATGACCTGGGTCAGCGTGTTGAGGCGGCCGCGATGGGCCATGCCCATCACGATCTCCTTCACGCCGAGCTGGCCGCCGCGCTTGATGATCTGCTCGAGCGCCGGGATCATGCTCTCGCCGCCATCCAGGCCGAAGCGCTTGGTGCCCGTGTAGCGCAGATCGAGGAACTTCTCGAAGCCCTCGGCCTCCACCAGCTTCTGCAGGATGGCGCGCTTGCCCTCCTTGGTGAAGGTGATCTCCTTGTCCGGCCCCTCGATGCGCTCCTGGATCCAGCTCTTCTGGGCGGGATCGGAGATGTGCATGAACTCGACGCCGAGGGTCTGGCAGTAGGTGCGCTCCAGGATGCCGACCATCTCGCGCAGGGTGGCGAACTCGAGCCCCAGCACGTGGTCGATGAAGATCTTCCGGTCGAAGTCGGCCTCGGTGAAGCCGTAGGAGCGCGGGTCCAGCTCCTCGTGCGTCTTGGGCGGATCGAGGCCCAGGGGGTCCAGATTGGCGTGCAGGTGGCCGCGCATGCGATAGGCGCGGATCAGCATCAGCGCGCGGACGGAATCGCGCGTGGCCTGCATGACCTGCTCGGAGGTGATCTCGGCGCCCCGCGCCGTGGTGGCGGCCTTGGCCTTGAGCTTGTCGCCGATGGCCTTCTCCACCGCCGCCCAGTTGCCGTCCAGTGCGGAGATCAGTTCGCCATTGGCCACGATCGGCCAGTTCGGCCTCGCCCAGGAGGGAGCGGAGGCATTCCTGACCACATCGGCGCGCTCGTCGCCGAGCGAACGGAAGAAGGCCTGCCACTCGGCATCCACCGAGGCGGGATTCTCCTCGTAGCGGGCGTAGAGATTCTCGATATAGGCGGCATTGCCGCCGTAGAGGAAGGAGGTGAGCGCAACGGTCTCGTCTTGGCGTGCCATGATCGGTTCCTGCAACGTCGGGCCCGCGCGGCGCGGCCCTCGGGTCGGCGCTGTCATCGGGCGCCCTTGAAAAGCGCCTTCTCGCGGTGGAAATCGGCCGCGACCGGGCCGATTTCGTGGCGGTCTCAGCGCTTCTTCAGCACCTCGACCAGGGTCTTGCCGAGGCGGGCGGGCGACGGCGAGACGCGGATGCCGGCCGCCTCCATGGCGGCGATCTTGTCCTCGGCCCCGCCCTTGCCACCGGAGATGATGGCACCGGCATGACCCATGCGCCGGCCGGGCGGCGCGGTGCGGCCGGCGATGAAGCCGACCATCGGCTTCTTGCGGCCGCGCCTGGCCTCGTCCCGGATGAACTGGGCGGCGTCCTCCTCGGCCGAGCCGCCGATCTCGCCGATCATCACGATCGACTCGGTCTTGGGGTCGGCAAGGAACATTTCCAGCACGTCGATGAACTCGGTGCCCTTGACCGGATCGCCACCGATACCCACCGCCGTGGTCTGGCCGAGACCCTCGTTCGATGTCTGGAAGACGGCCTCATAGGTCAGCGTGCCCGAACGCGAGACGATGCCGACGGTCCCCTTGCGGAAGATGTTGGCGGGCATGATGCCGATCTTCGATTCGCCGGCGGTGACCACGCCTGGGCAGTTCGGCCCGATCAGGCGCGACTTCGAACCTTCCAGCGCGCGCTTCACCTTGATCATGTCCTGCACCGGAATGCCCTCGGTGATGGAGACGATCAGCGGGATCTCGGCATCGATCGCCTCGCAGATGGCATCGGCCGCGCCCGGCGGGGGCACATAGATGACCGAGGCATCGGCGCCGGTTGCCTCGCGCGCCTCGGCAACGGTGTCGAACACGGGCAGGTTCAGGTGGGTCTGACCGCCCTTGCCGGGCGCGACCCCGCCAACGACCTTGGTGCCATAGGCGATGGCCTGCTCCGAATGGAACGTGCCGTTCTTGCCCGTGAAGCCCTGGGTGATGACCTTGGTCTTCTTGCTGATCAGGATCGACATTCACTGCTCCTTTGCGGGCCCGGCAAGCCTCGCGCTCTACTCACGGGGGCCAGGTCCGTCCACGGACGGGCCCGGCCGGCGCGCCGGGGCGAACCCGGCAGACCCGCAGGGCGCCGCATCAGCCGCAAGCGGCGACGCGGCGCCGTGGTGTTACTTCTTGCCCTTGGCCGGCTTGGCGGCGGCCTTGGAGGTCTTGGTCGCAGCCGCAGCCTTGGCGGGAGCCGCGGCCTTCGCCGGAGCCGCAGCCTTGGCGGACTTGGCCGGAGCCGCAGCCTTGGTCGGGGCCGCAGCCTTGGCCGGAGCCGCAGCCTTGGCCGGAGCCGCGGCCTTCGCCGGAGCGGCAGCCTTCGCCGGAGCGGCAGCCTTGGCGGCCTTGGCGGGAGCGGCAGCCTTGGCCGGAGCCGCAGCCTTGGCGGCCTTGGCGGGAGCGGCAGCCTTGGCCGGAGCCTTGGCGGCGGCAGCCTTCGGAGCCTTTTCCTTGGCCGTCTTGGCGGGAGCCGGGGCCTTGGCGGCGGCGGCCTTGGGAGCAGCAGCCTTCGGGGCCTTGGCCGGCGCCTTGGAGGTGGACTTGGACGCAGACTTGGTACCCGTAGCCTTGGATGCTGCCTTTGCCATTGTGTTCCTCTCTCTTGACGTGGCAGCCGGCATTCTCGCCGGGTCCTTCGACGGTTTGGACGGCGCAGGGCCGCCCTTTCCGCCGTTCTTCACGGCCGCGACAATCTTCTGGGCGGCGTCGTCCAGATCGTCGGCCGGAATCACATTGAGTCCGGAGGAGCGGATGATCTGCTTGCCCTCCTCCACATTGGTCCCCTCAAGACGGACCACCAGCGGCACCTTGAGCCCGACGGTGCGGACGGCGGCGATGACGCCGCGCGCGATCACGTCGCACTTCATGATGCCGCCGAAGATGTTGACCAGGATACCCTTCACGTTCGGGTCCGCGGTGATGATCTTGAACGCCGCGGTAACCTTTTCCTCCGAGGCGCCGCCGCCGACATCGAGGAAGTTCGCCGGTTCCTCGCCGTAGAGCTTGATGATGTCGAGGGTGGCCATGGCGAGGCCCGCGCCGTTGACCATGCAGCCGATCGTGCCGTCGAGCGCGATATAGGCGAGATCGTATTTGGAGGCCTCGATCTCCTTCTCGTCCTCCTCCGTCAGGTCGCGCAGGGCCATCACATCTGGATGGCGATAGAGGGCGTTGGAGTCGAAGGAGACCTTGGCGTCGAGAACCTTCAGCTTGCCGTCCCTGGTGACGATCAGCGGATTGATCTCGAGCATCGACATGTCCTTGGCGACAAAGGCCTTGTACAGGATGCCTGCGACCGTCTCGGCCTGCCGGGCGAGATCACCGGTCAGACCGAGCGCCTTGGCCACGGTGCGGCCGTGATGGGGCATGAATCCCGTTGCCGGATCGACCGAGAAGGTCTTGATCTTCTCCGGCGTGTCATGGGCCACCTGCTCGATGTCCATGCCGCCCTCGGTGGAGACCACGAAGGCCACGCGCCCGGTCTCGCGGTCGACCAGCATCGACAGGTAGAACTCCTTCTCGATGTCCGAGCCGTCCTCGATGTAGAGGCGGTTGACCTGCTTGCCGGCCGGGCCGGTCTGGACGGTGACGAGCGTCGCGCCGAGCATCTGCCGGGCGAAGGTCTCGACCTCCTCCACCGAGCGGGCGAGGCGCACCCCGCCCTTCTCGCCGGCCTCCTTCTCCTTGAACGTTCCCTTGCCGCGACCGCCGGCATGGATCTGCGACTTCACCACCCAGAGCGGGCCACCGAGCTTGCGGGCCGCCTCGCGCGCCTCCGAGGGCTTGAAGATGGCGATGCCATTGGAGACCGGCGCGCCGAACTCCTTCAGCAGGGCCTTGGCCTGGTATTCGTGGATGTTCATCTCATGCCCTCAGTTCGGCGGTCGTTGCCCGCCCCGTTGCGGGAGGAGGCGTTCCCGGGACGGCCGGAGCGGCCGGTCCGGGAATGACGCGTCACGCAACGCTTGCCACACGGGAACGCTGGTCTTTACCGATGCTTCGGAAGCGGCCCGGGGGCCGCCCCCGCCTGCGGCGCCTGGTTACTTCGCCAGGTCGGGCGCGATGGCCTTGCAGGCGTCGACGAGGCCCTTCACCGAGGCGACGGACTTCGCGAACATTTCCTGCTCGGCCTTGTCGAGCTCGAACTCGACGATCTTCTCGACGCCACCGGCGCCGATCAGCACCGGAACGCCCACATACATATCCTTCACGCCATACTGGCCGGTCAGATAGGCGGCCGACGGAAGAACCCGCTTCTTGTCCTTCAGGTAGCTCTCGGCCATGGCAATGGCCGAGGCTGCCGGCGCATAGAAGGCCGACCCGGTGCCGAGCAGGGCGACGATCTCGCCGCCACCCTTGCGCGTGCGCTCGACGATGGCGTCCAGCTTGTCCTGGCTCAGCCAGCCGGACTTCACGAGCTGCGTCAGCGGAACGCCGCCGACCGTCGAGTGACGGACCATCGGAACCATGTCGTCGCCATGGCCGCCAAGGGTCCAGGCATGGATGTCCTCGATCGAGACGCCCGTGGCCTCGGCGAGGAACAGCGCGAAGCGGGAGGAATCCAGCACGCCGGCCATGCCGACGACCTTCTCGGGCGGCAGGCCGGAGAACTTCTGGAGCGCCCACACCATGGCATCGAGCGGGTTGGTGATGCAGACCACGAAGGCGCCGGGCGCATATTTGCGGATGCCGGCGCCCACCTGCTCCATGACCTTCAGATTGACGCCGAGCAGGTCGTCGCGGCTCATGCCGGGCTTGCGCGGCACGCCGGCGGTGACGATGCAGACGTCGGCCCCCTCGATGGCCTCGTAGGAACCGGTTCCGGAGAGGACCGCGTCAAAGCCCTCCACCGCCGAGGACTGGGCGATATCCAGCGCCTTGCCCTTGGCCACCCCCTCGGCGATGTCGAACATCACGATGTCGCCGAGTTCCTTCAGGCCGGCGAGGAGGGCCAGGGTTCCACCGATCTGGCCGGAGCCGATCATCGCCAGTTTCTTACGCGCCATGACGAATCTTTCGCGAATTGCCGTTGCCTTGCGGGAAAGCCCGCTGCGGACCTCGATATCCACAATCCCGGCGCCGTTTCAAGCTGTCCTTCGCCTTGAATCATCGGAAATTCGGCGCAGTCGAAGGGCACCGCCCGGCACCGGCTGACCGGCTCCATTCGACTGGCGAATCAACATCTTGCGCGTTGATGGTAACCTTTGTGGCGCGCCTGCGACAGCCGGCGCGGAGCAGACCGGGCGCTTTCGCTGCGCCCGGCCGCCCAGGATCAGCCAATGACATTTTTCATTTTCTGTAAGCTGTCAGGGACTCATGCCGCTCGCCGGACGGCCGGCGGGTCGGCGCGGCCGGACGGATGCGCTCCAGATCGTGCCTTCAGGCGACCAGGCTGACCCGCCCGCTCGCCAGGTCATAGACGCCGCCGACAATGCGGATCTGGCCCTTGCCGGCGAGATCCGAGAGGATCGGTCCCGTTGTCTTCAGCCGTTCGACCGTGCGCTTCACATTCTCGCGGATCGCGGTCTCGACCACGTCGCCGCCCTGGCGGCTGGCGCTGATGGCGGCCGGCAGGATGGTCTCGATCATGGTCCCGATGGAGCCGGGGAACGTCGCGTTCCTCGCCACCACGTCGCAGGCGGCCGCCACGGCGCCGCAACGGCTGTGTCCGAGCACGAGGATGAGCGGCGACTGCAGGACGGCGGCACCGAACTCCAGCGTGCCGAGAACGGCCGTATCGACCGTGTTGCCGGCATTGCGCACCATGAACAGCTCGCCCAGCCCCAACCCGCCGAAGACGAGCTCGGGCGGCACCCGGCTGTCGGCGCAACTGACCACGCTTGCCCAGGGCGCCTGGCCGCCGACAACCTGGCCGCGCTGCCGGTCAAGCTCGGATGAACAGACCTGTGGCTCGGCCACATAGCGGCGATTGCCCGCCATCAGCCGCTCCAGCGCCTGATCGGGGCTGAGCGGGCCGCCGGTCGGCGACAGGGCAGCCGGCTGGGCCTGTCCGCTCCCCGATGCGAGCATCGTTGCCGCCGCGGCAAGGCCGAGGCCGGTGAGGGACAGGGCGGATCGGCGGCTCGGCAGGCAATTGTCACACATCGGGGGACTCCATGCTTTGGCGCCAGCCAAGACGGCCGCTCTGTCACAAGCTATGCGTGCAGCCCCTTTGGATGTTTTACGGCATTCGTTGCAATTGCGCACATCGGCCGGCGCGCGATCACACGCCGCCTTGCGTCAGCGTGCGCACGATGGTGCGGATCATGACCGAGAGGCGCTGATCGAGCTGGGCACGGGCAAGATCGCGGGCCTCGACGACCAGCACGGGATGGACGAAGCGCTGCATGGCATCGGCCACGAAGGCGACCGCCCGCTCCTCGTCGCGGATGCGGAACGGGCCGGGCTCCAGACCTTCGTCGAGAATGGCCGCAAGAAACGACCGCAGGCGGGCCCGATGGGCCGCGATGCTGTCGCGCCGCGCCTCCCAGAAGCCGGCAAAGGCGGAATAGATCGCCGGGTCACGATCGAGCGCCTCGCGCTGGGCGCGCGACCAGGCGGTGAGAAAACGCTCCAGCTTGTCGTCCGCCGGATCCGGTGCATTGGCGATGTCGCCAAGGGCCAGTTCGACCGAGCGCGTCCAGGCCACCACCACCGCCTCCACCAGCCCGGCCTTGGACGGAAAGAAGCGATAGACGTTGGCATGGCTCATGCCGGCCTCGCGGGCAACCGCCACAACGGTGACGCGGTCCGGGCCGAAGCGGCGGATATGGTCGGCGGCGATGGCGATCAGCCGCGCCTCGACGCGGTCGTCCTGCGGCGGAGCGGTTCGATAGCGGCGTTCAGGTCGGGTCGGCATGCCGCCTCGCTGGTGATGGCGCGAATCGTCCGGCCCGGCCGTCCGCCTCAGGTTTCCACGATACCACCGGTATCGGCCGAGGGGTGCGCGCGCCGTTCATGCGGCAGGGCGAGATAGTCATCGGAGCGCATCTCGATCAGCCGCGAGGCCGTGCGCTGGAACTCGAACTCCTCGGTGCCGGAATCCGAAACGTAGAGGCCCGATGGCTCGGCCCCGGCGCTGGCCACCAGCTTCACCTGGTTGTCGTAGAAGGCGTCGATCAGGGTGATGAAGCGCTTGGCCTCGTTGCGACGGGCGAGGCCCTGCATGACCGGAATGTGGTCGATCAGCACCGTGTGATAGGCGTGGGCGATGGCCAGATAGTCCGAGGCGCCCAACGGCCTTTCGCACAGCTCGGAAAAGCTGAAGCGGGCAACGCCGCGGGCCTGCCGGGGCACGATGACCTGGCGGCCCTGGACGGGCAGCACCGCCGGCTCGCCGGGCGCCCCGCCGGTGAGCCGGGCCCAGGCCTCGTCGAGCGCCCGCTCGGCGGCTGGCCCCTCGTCCGGGATCCAGACCGGCTGGCCGGACAGCTTCTCCAGGCGGAAATCGGTGCGCGCATCGAGGCGGATCACGTCCATGCGCTGCTCGATCAGCGCGATGAAGGGCAGGAACAGCGCCCGGTTGAGACCGTCGCGATAGAGCTGGTCGGGCTCGACATTGGAGGTCGCCACCACCACGACGCCGGCCTCGAACAGATGCTGGAACAGGCGGCCCAGAATCATCGCATCGGCAATGTCCGTCACGGAGAACTCGTCGAAGCAGAGCAGCCAGGCCTCGTCGGCGATGGCGTCGGCCACCGGCGCGATCGGATCGTCGCCCTTCACCTCGCCCGCCTTCAGCTTCTGGCGCCAGGCATGGATGCGCCCGTGAACATCGGCCATGAACTCATGGAAATGCACCCGCCGCCGCCGGCGTACCGGGCTGTCCATCATGAACAGGTCCATCAGCATGGTCTTGCCGCGGCCGACATTGCCCCAGATGTAGAGGCCGCGCAGGGGCTCCTGCTTCTGGCCGCGCGCAAACAGCCAGGCCAGGGGCGAGGACTTGCGCCGTTTCAGCCGATAGTCCGCGAGCCTCGCATTGAGCTCGCCGAGCCGGCGCGCGACGTCGGCCTGGGCGGCATCGAACTCCAGTTCACCGGCATCGACCAGCGCCTGGTAGCGGGACAGCGTATCGGGCATGGCGAGGCATTAGCCGGCGGCGCGCAGGCGGGCAAGACGCGCAGGGCGGTCCCTCCTTTGTCTCATTCCAGCCTCCGTTGCGTCGCAGGGCCCGAGCGCTTAAACAGACCGCGAGCCGCGGCCGGACCTCTTCGCTGCGGCCCAGCCCCTGGGAACAGCGTCCAATGGCCGATTCCAAGCCTGCGATCGAGCGACCGCTCTCGCCCCATCTCCAGATCTACCGCCCCATGCTGACGATGGTGATGTCCATCGTCCACCGCATCACCGGCGCGGCCCTGTTCTTCGGCACCCTCCTGATGCTGTGGTGGCTGATCGCCATCGCCTCCGGCCCGGCGGCCTATGCTTCCTTCCAGTGGGTCGCCGGCTCGATCATCGGACGGCTGGTGATGTTCGGCTACACTTGGGCCCTTTTCCATCACATGCTCGGCGGCATCCGCCACTTCATCTGGGATACCGGGCGCGGCTTCGGCCCCGCGGAGCGCGAATGGCTGGCCCGCGCCACCCTGATCGGTTCCATCGTGCTGACGGTCGTGACCTGGATCGTCGCCTATGCCGTGCGCGGCGGCGTCTGAGGGAGGGGATCATGTCGCTGTCACGCTCGACCATGCGCACGCCGCTCGGCAAGGTTCGCGGTCTCGGCTCGGCCAAGTCTGGCACCGAGCATTTCTGGATGCAGCGGCTGACCGCCTTCGCCAATGTGCCGCTGGCCCTGTTCACCGTCGCGCTGGTGATCGCCACGGCCGGCGCCAACTATGCCTCGGTGAAGGCGACGCTCGGCTCGCCCCTCGTCGCGGTGCCGCTGATCCTCTTCGTCATCTCGGCGACCTGGCACATGCGGCTCGGCATGCAGGTCATCATCGAGGACTATGTGCACGGCGAGGGCGCCAAGGTGCTGCTCATCATGCTGAACACCTTCTTCTCGGCGGCGGTCGCGCTCGGATCGATCTTTGCGATCCTGAAGATTGCGTTCGGCGTATAGAGAACGCCGCCATTCCAGTCGTTGAGGAGCTCGGAGCCATGGCTCAAGCCAACCCACCCGCCGCTGTCGGCCGCGCCTACGAGATCATCGACCACACCTATGACGTGGTGATCGTCGGCGCCGGCGGAGCGGGCCTGCGCGCCGTTGTCGGCTGTGCCCAGGCGGGCCTGCGCACGGCCTGCATCTCGAAGGTCTTCCCCACGCGCTCGCATACCGTTGCGGCGCAGGGCGGGGTAGCCGCAGCGCTCGGCAACATGGGGGAGGACCAGTGGCAATGGCACATGTACGACACCGTCAAGGGGTCGGACTGGCTCGGGGACCAGGACGCCATCGAATATCTGGTGCGCAACGCGCCGGCCGCCGTCTATGAGCTCGAGCACTGGGGCGTGCCCTTCTCGCGCACCGAGAGCGGCAAGATCTATCAGCGCCCGTTCGGCGGCATGACCACCCATTTCGGCAAGGGCACCGCCCAGCGCACCTGCGCGGCGGCCGACCGCACCGGCCATGCCATGCTGCACACGCTCTATGGCCAGGCGCTGAAGAACAATGCCGAGTTCTTCATCGAATATTTCGCCATCGACCTGATGATGAGCGAGGAGGGCCGCTGCCTCGGCGTCGTCGCGCTGAAGATGGATGACGGCACCATCCACCGTTTCCGCGGACGGCAGACGATCCTGGCCACCGGCGGCT
Source organism: Phreatobacter sp. (assembly GCA_046295035.1). GTDB lineage: Bacteria > Pseudomonadota > Alphaproteobacteria > Rhizobiales > Phreatobacteraceae > Phreatobacter. The sequence goes on along the minus strand of JBKBOA010000046.1, from coordinate 17,396 downwards.
ATGGCCGCGCCTATTTCTCGGCGACCTCCGCCCACACCTGCACCGGTGACGGCAATGCCATGGTGCTGCGCGCCGGCCTGCCCCTTCAGGACATGGAGTTCGTGCAGTTCCACCCGACCGGCATCTACGGTTCGGGCTGCCTGATCACCGAGGGCTCGCGCGGCGAGGGCGGCTATCTGACCAACTCCGAGGGCGAGCGGTTCATGGAGCGCTATGCGCCCTCGGCCAAGGATCTGGCCTCCCGCGACGTCGTCTCGCGCTCCATGACCATGGAGATCCGCGAGGGCCGCGGCGTCGGCAAGAACAAGGACCACATCTACCTGCACCTCGACCATCTCGACCCGAAGATCCTGCACGAGCGCCTGCCCGGCATCTCCGAAAGCGCCAAGATCTTCGCCGGCGTCGATGTCACCAAGGAGCCGATCCCGGTCATCCCGACGGTGCATTACAACATGGGCGGCATCCCGACGAACTATCACGGCGAGGTGCTGACCAAGAAGGGCGGCGACCCCGACGCCATCGTTCCCGGCCTGATGGCCATCGGCGAGGCGGCCTGCGTCTCGGTCCATGGCGCCAACCGCCTCGGCTCCAACTCGCTCATCGATCTCGTGGTGTTCGGACGCGCCGCCGGCCTGCGGGCCGCAGAGACAGTGACGCCGGGCGAGAAGCATCCCGACCTGCCGAAGGATGCCGCCGAGCGCGCGCTCTCGCGCCTCGACCGGTTCCGCTATGCCTCCGGTGGCACGCCGACGGCCCAGATCCGCGACCGCATGCAGCGCGTGATGCAGTCCAACTGCGCCGTGTTCCGCACCGGCGAGGTTCTGGAGGAGGGCCAGAAGCTGATCCACGAGGTCTGGCAGGGCATCGACGACATCCGGACAACCGACCGGTCGCTGGTCTGGAACTCGGACCTGATCGAAACGCTGGAATTCGACAATCTCATCGCCCAGGCGGTGGTGACCATGGATTCGGCCGCCAACCGGCAGGAAAGCCGCGGCGCCCATGCCCGCGAGGACTTTCCGGAGCGCAATGACAAGGACTGGATGAAGCACACGCTCGCCTTTGCCGATGTCGAGACCAGGCGCGTGACCATCGACTACCGGCCGGTGCACACCTACACCATGACCAACGAGGTCCAGTACATCGAGCCGCGCGCGCGGGTGTACTGAGGCCGACCACGGCCGGGAGGGCGCAGGCGCCATGGCCGCGGGCTCCATCGACTGGGGCGCCCTCGAGGGCTGGGCGCTGGTGGCAGGCCTCATGCTGGCGCTGGTCGCCCTCGTCTGGTGGCGTCAGTGGCGGCGCGACCCGCAGGGCTTCCGCGAGCGCTTGAAGCGCCTGCCGCACGACTGGCGGGGGCCCTCGCCGCCCCTGCCGCCGCGCCGGTAGCGGGCCTCAGCCCCGGTCGAAGGTCTGGGAGAGCACGATGCCGGGCTCCGCCTTCGGCCCGCCGCCGCGCGTCAGGGCGTGAACCGTCAGCGCCGTCCGGTAGAGGGGTCGGCGCACGGTGCGCCACAGCTTTTCCCTCACCGACAGGCGGCGCGCGATGGTCGAGCCGCCGAAGCAGTCGCCGCCATTGGCCACGATCGGCTGGCCGAGATGGTGGACGGGCACGCCGGTCAGCCAGGTCAGCTGCAGGAAGCTGTCCACCGGCCGGTCGAAGCGCTGGCTGGCCGCGAGGAGCGCACGGGCCGCCCGCCGCCGGACCACCTGCCCCACCATCTCGACCTGCGGCAGACGGCGGCAGCCGAGAAACGGCGCGCCCTTCGCCGGCGGCCGGTGGCTGTGCAGCTGCACGTAGCTCCAGGCGCCCGGCTGGGCCAGCAGGCGGTCGAGGCTCTCGCGGAATTGCGGACCGAGCAGGGCATCATCCTCGAAGATCAGGGCCTGGTCGGCCTCGCTGTCGAGAAGGGCTTGCCAGGCCCGCCGATGGCTCAGGAAGCAGCCGATCTCGGCCTGGTTCAGAGCAAACGGGTAGCGCGGCGACAGGCGCTCATCGCCGCTCGCCAGCGCGCTGCCGACGAGATCGCGGCCGTCCACCGCATCGAGCAGCAGGCCCGGCACCGGCAGGGCCTCCAGCAGACGGCGGGCATGCGCGCGGCGTGCCGACTCCCGGGGCAGACTGATGACGATGGCAATGGTGGAACGGGTCCAGTCCGACATGGGCACTCCTGGCTGATGCTGAGCTGGCGTCGGCTCCTTGACCGGCGCCGGCTGTTCTTCCCGGAGGCCCAGTGCGAAACTGCGGGGGAAAAGCGGCGGAACGGCCCAGATTCACCGGGATTTTGTTTCAATCCGTTGCAGGGGACCGGCCCATCCGCCTATGAGGATGCGGTGACGCTGAGACATGCGGGCGAGCGCGCCCGCAGACGCGCTCACCTGGCGGATGGCATCGTGACCCCTGGCATCGCTCCCTTCGGCACCCATGCGCCGACCGGCCTGCAGGCCCTTCTCATCGCCCTCACCACCGCCGGCCCCCTGTCGGCCGTGTTGCGGCGGGGCGCCTTTCGCTATCCCCTGGCCCGGCTCGTCAGGGCCCTGCGCCCGGGGCCCATCGATGTCGAGCGCGGAGGACTTCGATACCGGCTGGACGTGTCGGACAATGCCGCCGAGGTCGGCCTTTTGCTCGACCCCCACTACCAGCAGATCAGCCTCGATTTCGTGCGCACCCATCTCGCCGAGGGCGGTGTCATGGTCGATTGCGGCGCCAATGTCGGCCAGTATGCGCTGGTCGCGGCCCAGCAGGTCGGCCCCACGGGGCGGGTTGTTGCGGTGGAGGCGACCGATAACCCCATGGACCGGCTGCTCGCCAATGCCGCGCTGTCCGGCCTGTCGGACCGCATCGTGCCGTTCCGCTGCGCCGTCGGCGACAGCGACGGCGTGCTGCGCTTTGCGGTCAATGCCACCGACACGGCCCTGTCGCGGGCGAGCGAGACCGGCGATGTGGTGGTGCCGATGAAATCGCTGCTGACCATCTGCCGGGAGGCGGCCATCGAGCGCATCGACGTCCTCAAGATCGACGTCGAGGGCATGGAGGACCGCGTGCTCGGCGCCTTCTTCCGCGATGCGCCCGAGCCGCTGTGGCCGCGCACCATCTGCATGGAAGACGAACTGGCCGACGCCTGGCAGGGCGATGTCCGTCCCCTCCTGGCCCGCCTCGGCTACGAGACGCTGGCCCGGCGCTCCAAGGGCAATGCCTTCCTCGTGCGAAGCGGCTGATGCCCCGGCGCAGCGCGCTGGCTAGCCAAAAATTACCACCTTCCGGCGCAAGATGGGCGGTGTCCTGTCCGGAGCCCCACGCTTGCACCCCCTCGCCCGCCGCCTCCTGCGCCCCTTCATCGTCCTCGCCGCCATCATCATCCTGGTTGAGACCTGGATCTGGGAACGGCTCGGTCCCGTCATCGGCCGGCTGGTGGCGCGTTTGCCGTTCAAGGCGCTCAAGCAGGCCATTCACGATGCTATCGAACGGCTGCCGCCCCGTGCCTCGCTGGCCGTCTTCGTCATTCCGGCAGCCCTGCTGCTGCCCTTCAAGCTCGTGGCGGTGGCGCTGCTCGCGCGCGGCCATTTCGTCCTCGGGGCGGGCGTGTTCGTCCTCGCCAAGGTGGTCGGGGTCGGCGTCACGGCCTTCCTGTTCGATGCCACCAGGCCGAAACTGATGCAGATCCCGTTGTTCGTCCGGGTCTATGCCCTGTGGATGCGCTGGCTCGCCTGGGCCCATGGCCATATCGACCCGATCAAGCGGCGCATCCTCAATCACCTGCGCATCCTGCGCGGCGGACGGGCGACCCGGTCGATCCGCCTGCTGCTGCGGTTCCGCCGTCTTGCCCGCGACCGAGCTCGGCAGGCCCGGGCCGCCGTCTGACCTCACGCGCGCGGGTGCGCGCTCTCATAGATCCGCAGCAGGGCTGCGGTATCAACCTCGGTGTAGATCTGGGTGGTCGACAGGGAGGCGTGGCCGAGCAGTTCCTGGATGGACCTGAGGTCGCCGCCCCGGCCCAGCAGGTGCGTGGCGAAGGAATGGCGCAGCGCGTGGGGCGTGGCACTCGACGGCAGGCCGAGCGCGCCGCGCAGCCGCTCCATGGCCAGCTGGACGATGCGCGGAGACAGGGGGCCGCCCTTCGCTCCGACGAAAAGCGGGCCATCCGGCGCCGGCGCGAAGGGGCAGAGCCGGCGATAGGCCTCGATGGCCTCCGCCACGCGGGCGATCACCGGCACCTGGCGCTGCTTGCCGCCCTTGCCGAGCACCGTGACCTGCCCCCCGCCGGCTGGAGGCGCATCCTTCTGCCTGAGGCCCAGCGCCTCCGAGATGCGCAGGCCCGCCCCGTAGAGCAGCGCCAGCACGGCCGCATCACGGGCGGCAATCCAGGGTTCGGCGCTGCCGGGCTCATGGGTTTCGGGAGCCGCCACCTTCAGCGCGGCGGCCACGGGAAGCGGCCGCGGCAAGCGGTGCGGAACCTTCGGGGTACGCACGGCGGCGAAGGCGGCAGCCTTGCCCGCGCCCGAGCGCTCGAGGAAGCGGACGAAGGAGCGGACGGCTGCGAGGGCACGGGCGACCGAGCGCGGATCAAGGCCATCGGCCCTGCGCCGGGCGAGGAAGGCACGCACGTCGCGCGGCGCGATGGCGGCGAGCGCCGCAAGCGAGACCGGCCCGCCGATATGGCCCGAGAGAAAGGCCAGGAAGGCCCTCAGGTCGCGGGCATAGGCCTCCAGCGTCTTCGGCGAGAGGTGCCGCTCGGCGCCGAGATGGGTCAGCCAGCGACCGACCGCGGCCACCATGTCGGCGGCCGCACCGGGCATCAGGACCGTCGCATCGCCATCGGGACCAGGCATGGCGGCAAGCCTGCCATGGCCCGGTTCACGGGGCGTGAACGGCCTCAGTGGTCGCCGTCGAGGCCACCCATGTGCTTCTGGATGTAGAGCTGCTCGCCGATGGTCTTGATGATGTCGAGCTGGGTCTCGAGGAAGTCGATATGGCCTTCCTCATCGGTCATCAGGTCGATGAACAGGTCGCGCGAGGGATAGTCCTTGACTGTCTCGCAATAGGCGGCGGCCTCCTGGTAGAGCTTGCGGGCACCGATCTCGGCCTTGAGATCGCAGGAGATCACCTCCTTGACGGTCTGGCCGATCTCCAGCGGATCGAGAACCTGAAGGTTCGGATGGCCCTCCAGGAACAGGATGCGGTCGATGAAGCGGTCGGCATGGACCATCTCCTCCATCGATTCCTTGCGCCAGTATTTCGCCAGCTCCTTGAAGCCCCAGTTGTCCAGCATGCGGTAGTGCAGCCAGTACTGGCTCACAGCGGTCAACTCGCTGCGCAGGCCCTTGTTCATGTAGTCAATGACCTTCTTGTCGCCCTTCATGTCCGGCCTCCGCATGTGGTCCTGCACGGGAGATGGGAACCGATCCGTGCAGATGCCAGATTATAACCGTTCTGCGGTCGGGCAAACAGGCGGATGGCTGGTCGCATTGGCGCGCGGCGCGGCCAGTGGCAGACTGGCCTCAGCCATGCTGCAACGCAAACGGGGGCTTCATGGGCTGGATCTATCTGCTGCTCGCCGGCACCGCCGAGGTGTTCTATGCGGCGGCCATGCCGAAAACGGAGGGCTTCACCCGCCTCGGCCCGAGCCTGTTCTGCATCTTCTTCATCGCGGCCAGCATGTATCTGCTCTCGCTCGCCACTCTCACCATTCCCATCGGCACGGCCTATGCCGTCTGGGTCGGGATCGGCGCCATCGGCACGGCGACCTATGGCATGGTGGTGCTTGGCGAGGACCGGAGCACGCTCAGGCTGCTCTGCTTCGTGCTGATCCTGGCCGGCATCGTCGGGCTGAAGCTGCTGACACCACAGCCGCGATAGGCGATTGTCCCTATTCGGCCGCCACCATCGGCTCGGCGTTGCCATGGCCGCATGAGCCGGCCGGGCAGGTCCGGCAGCCCTGGTTCACCCCGGCCTCGCGCAGGATGGCCAGGATGGTGCGGGCGCAGCGGCCGCATTCCGGGCTGCATCCGAGGCAGGTATAGACCTCGCCGACCGCGCGCGGGCAGTCGGGGCCCTCGCCCAGGCAGGCGCGGATCTCATGGTCGCTCAGCACGTTGCAATGACAGACGATCATGACTCGCCTTGGACCGGGCACCGGCAATGTTGACCGTGCGTGTCAACTATTTAGCGCCACTCATGGTCTGGCTCAATGGCAGGCGCAAAAATTGGATTCGTTCGAATGTCGGGTCCAAGCACTTGAGCCGATTGGACTCGCACCGGCGCGCGGCTCAAGAAGACTCTTGATCAGGCGCAAATCACCGCACGGCCATTCCCTCGCGGGCGACATCGCGCTAGGCGAGGGCATGGTCCCGCCGCTCTTTGCCGACGTGCTGATTCCGGTCGCGGTCGACCGGCCCTACAGCTACCGCATTCCGCAGGGCATGCGGCTTGGGCCGGGCGATGTCGTCAGCGTGCCGCTCGGCAACCGGACGGCGCTCGGCGCCGTCTGGCACCTCAGCGACGAGGCCGGCGGCATCGCACACAACCGGCTGAAGGATATCGCCGCGCGGCACGAAGTGCCGCCGGTGCCCCACGGCATCCGCCGGTTGGTCGATTGGATTGCCGACTACACCCTGGCCCCCCGCGGCATGGTGCTGCGCATGGCGTTGCGGGCGCCCGACGACCTTGCCCCGCCCCGGCCCCGGATCGGCGTCAGGACGACCGGACAGCCGCCCGGCCGGATGACGCCGGCGCGCGCGCGCGTGCTGGCCGCCATGGCCGATGGCCTCGCCCGTGCCAAGGGCGAGGCGGCGCGCGAGGCGGGCGTCTCGGTCGGGGTCATCGACGGACTGATCGACGAGGGAGCCCTGGAGGCCATCGTGCTGCCGCCGGAGGCCGCTGGCCTGCCGCTCGATCCCGACCATCACCGGCCTGACCTGACGCCGGCCCAGCGCGAGGCCGCCGAGGCCATCGCCGACGCGGTGGCCGCCGGCACGTTCCGCACCTTCCTGCTCGATGGCGTGACCGGCTCCGGCAAGACGGAGGTCTATCTGGAAGGGGTAGCGGAGGCGCTGCGTCGCGGCCGGCAGGCGCTGGTCCTGGTTCCCGAAATCGCGCTGACCACGCAGTTCCTCGACCGTTTCGCCCGGCGCTTCGGCCACCGCCCGGCCGCCTGGCATTCGGGCATTGGCGCGACGCGGCGCGGCCGCATCTGGACCGGGGTGGCCTCGGGCGAGGTGCGCGCGGTGATCGGCGCGCGCTCGGCCCTGTTCCTGCCGTTTGCCGATCTCGGCCTGATCGTCGCCGACGAGGAGCACGAGGGCGCCTACAAGCAGGATGACGGCGTCCACTATCACGGCCGCGACATGGCGGTGGTGCGCGGGCGCATCGACGACGTGCCGGTGGTGCTGGCGTCAGCCACGCCCTCGGTCGAATCGCGGGTCAATGCCGACCGGGGTCGCTACCGGCGCCTCGTCCTGCCCGAGCGTTTTGCCGGAGAGATGCCGGCCATCCGCACGGTGGATCTGCGCCGGGAGGCTCCGCCGAGGGGCCGCTGGATCGCACCGGCGCTGGAGGCGGCCGTGGCCGAGGCGCTGGCGGCGAAGGAACAGACCCTGCTGTTCCTCAACCGGCGCGGCTACGCCCCCCTGACGCTCTGCCGGTCCTGCGGCGAGCGCATCCAGTGCCCGAACTGCTCGGCCTGGCTGGTCGATCACCGCTTCCGCCGGCGGCTCGTCTGCCACCATTGCGGCTTCTCGACGCCGCCGCTGGAGCAATGCCCGAAATGTGCGGCCGTCGAGAGCTTTGTTGCCTGCGGGCCGGGCGTGGAGCGGCTCGCAGAGGAGTGCGCGACGCTGTTCCCGCAGGCGCGGCTCCTGGTGCTGTCCTCCGACATGGCCGGCGGCATCGAGCGCATCCGCCAGGAGATCGAGGCCGTGGCGCGCGGCGAGGCCGACATCGTCATCGGCACGCAGCTGGTGGCCAAGGGCCACAATTTCCCGCATCTCGCACTCGTGGGCGTGATCGACGCCGATCTCGGCCTGTCCACCGCTGACCCCCGGGCGGGCGAGCGGACCTTCCAGCTGCTCCAGCAGGTGGTCGGGCGGGCCGGGCGCGCGCGCGCGGGCGCGCGGGCACTGATCCAGACGCATCTGCCCGAACACCCGATCATTCAGGCCATCGTGAAAGGCGACCGCGAGGGCTTCTACGCGGCCGAGATTGCCATGCGCGAGGAAGCGGCCCTGCCGCCCTTCGGCCGGCTCGCCGCGCTCGTCGTCTCGGCCGAGGCGCAGGCCGATGCCATGGCCTATGCGCGCATGCTGGTGCGCGCCGCGCCAGCGACCGACGGCGTCAGGGTGCTCGGCCCCGCCGAGGCGCCGCTGGCGCTGGTGCGCGGACGCCATCGCATCCGCCTCCTGGTGCGCTCCCCGCGCACCTTCGACCTGTCGGGCTGGATGCGCGGCTGGCTCTCGTCGGTGGAGGCGCCGCGCGGCGATGTGCGCCTGGAGATCGACGTCGATCCGCAGAGCTTCCTGTAAGGCCCCGCGATCGCGGCAGATCGGCTCCTCCAGGGACTGCGTTGCCGGGAGCCGGTGCCTCGGCTAGTCGGGAACCATGAGCACTGCCCCTGCCTTCGACCTCTGTCCCGAGACCGGCCTGCCGATCACCGCGCCCATGGCGGTCCGGCCGGAAATGATCGACTACAACGGCCACGTGAACGTCGCCTTCTATGTCAAGCTGTTCGACGAGGGCCTGGACGAACTGTTTGCACGGATCGGCCTGTCGGAAGGCTATGTCCGGGAGCGGCAGATGTCGTTCTTCGCGCTGGAGGCCCATGTCCGCTACCTGCGCGAGGTGCGCCTCGCCGACCCCGTACAGGTGCGCGTGCAGATCCTCGATGTCGACGCCAAGCGCGTCCACTACTGGATGGAACTTGTCCACGCCGAGGAACGCTGGCTCTCGGCCACCATGGAATCGCTGTCGCTGCACGTGGATATGACCACGCGGCGATCGGCGCCGTTCCCTGAAGACATCCTCGCCCGGCTGACTGCCTGGCAGTCCGCAGGCATGGCACGCGGCCGGCCCGAGGGTGTCGGACAGGTCATCGGCATTCGCCGGAAGGCCTGAGGCCCCCAGGCCCCAGCCTCAACGACAGAAGGGGAAGCGGGCCGAGCCTGCGAGCGTGCGGACAAGACCCGCCTCGGCCAGGACGTCGCCGGGGATGAGTGCCGCGCGGGCGCGCAGGCGCAGGCCGGAACGGGAGCGGGCGCCGCGCACCAGACTGGTGATGAGGGCGATGAGCATGGGCGAATCTCCGGTCAGCGGGCGGGTGGCTGTCGCAGCCCGGCCGCCGTCGCGAGCCAACCGGCACCGTCGGGTGCCGGCGGGCGGGTCGGTCCGTGCAGGTGTCGGGACAGGCCTTGGCGGCCGGCTCGCCGCGGCTCAGCCCTGCGACATCAGCGTGCGGGTGCGGCGCACCATCTCGTCGCGCGTCATGCCGAGGCGCTGAAGCTCCTCGTCCGACAGGTGCGACAGGTAGCCGTGGAGATAGGTCCGCGCACGCAGATCCTGCGCATCGATGATGGCCTGATAGACCGCCTTCAGCGTGCCCAGGAGGCCACGCCGGCCCTTGTTCGAGGCAGCAGGGGCGGCAGCGCCTGAATGGATCGTGTCGACCGTCACGGTAGCCATGGTTGTCTCTCCTCACGACAAGAGTGGACGAACCTCGAGGCTTCCTCCCTTTCGACTTCCCCATTTTGTTGCAGCGCAGCGATTCCGCAAGATTGTGCGACGCACAATCAGACTTGCGGATTTTGCATATCTCGTGGAAACCCCCTGTTAAGCCTTTCAGACCTCAGGCTTGGCCAACCAGGGCGAACCACTCGTCCTCGGTCATGACGGTCACCCCGAGCTCTCGCGCCTTGTCGAGCTTGGATCCGGCGCCCGGGCCGGCCACGACGATATCCGTCTTCTTCGACACCGATCCTGCGACCTTGGCGCCCAGCCGCTCGGCCATGGCCTTGGCCTCGTCGCGGGTCATCTTTTCCAGCGATCCGGTGAACACCACCGTCTTTCCGGCCACCGCCGTGTCGGACTTGGGTTTTTCCGCCTCCAGCACGATCAGCTCGGCCACCAGCCGCTCGACCATCGCCCGGTTGCGCGGCTCGGCGAAATAGGCGGCGATGGCATCGATCACCGCATTGCCGATCTGGTCGAGCGAATCGAGCTCGTGGCGGGCCTCGGGATCGCCGGCCGCAAGCTTCACAGCCATGTCGTGGAATGCATCCCACGTGCCATAGGCCCGGGCGAGAACGCGGGCCGTCGCCTCGCCGACGTGGCGGATGCCAAGGGCGGCGATCACCCGGTCGAGCGGCGCCCTGCGGCTCTTCTCGATCGCCTCGAACAGGTTCTTCACGGATTGTGCGCCGAAGCCTTCCCGGTCCTTCAGCTTCCGGAGATTGGCCGCGTCGCGTCGTGCCAGGGTGAAGATGTCGGCAGGCTCGCGGATCGGCAGGTCGTCATTCTCGAAGAAGAAGGGCAGACGCTCTGCGCCCAGACCCTCGATGTCCAGCACCCGGCGCGACACGACATGGCGCAGTCGTTCCACTGCCTGCGCGGGACAGGCGAAGCCGCCGGTGCAGCGGCGCACCGCCTCGCCTTCCTCGCGGATGGCGGGACTGCCGCAGGCCGGGCATGTCTGCGGGAACTGGAAGGGCCGGGCGGTCGGCGGGCGCTTGTCCAGCACCACGTCGATCACCTGCGGGATGACGTCGCCGGCGCGCTGCACCACGACCGTATCGCCGATGCGGATGTCGATGCCGCCGCGGATGGGCGCGCCGTCATTGCCGATGCCGCGGATATAATCCTCGTTGTGCAGCGTGGCATTGGAGACCACCACACCGCCGACCGTCACCGGCCGCAGTTTCGCCACCGGGGTCAGCGCGCCGGTGCGGCCGACCTGGATCTCGATGTTGTCGAGAATGGTGGTGGCCTTCTCTGCCGGAAACTTGTGGGCGATGGCCCAGCGCGGCGAGCGCGAGACGAAGCCGAGCCGCTGCTGCAGCGCAAGGCTGTCCACCTTGTAAACCACGCCGTCGATGTCATAGCCGAGCGTGGCGCGCCGCTCGCCGATCCGGCGGTAATGAGCAAGGAGCTCCTCGGCGCTGTGGCAGACGACCGTCAGCGGATTGGTCGGAAAGCCGAGGTCGCGCAAGAAGGCGACCATGCCGGACTGGCTGTCGCGCGGCATGGGCTGCGAGACCTCGCCCCAGGCATAGGCGAAGAAGCGCAGCGGCCGCTCGGCCGTAATCCGCGCATCAAGCTGGCGCAGCGAGCCGGCCGCGGCATTGCGCGGATTGGCGAAGGGGGGCAGCCCGCGCTCGACCTGGCGCTCGTTGATGCGGCGGAAATCCTCGTGGGAGAGATAGACCTCGCCGCGCACCTCCAGGACCGGCGGCGCACCGGCCAGCACCTCGGGGATCTCGCCGATGGTGCGGATATTGGCCGTCACGTCCTCGCCAACCGCGCCGTCGCCGCGCGTCGCCGCCACCGTCAGCCGGCCGTCCTCGTAGCGCAGCGAGCAGGACAGGCCATCGATCTTCGGTTCGGCCGTCATGGCAACCGGCGCTTCGGCCGGCAGGCCGAGAAAGCGCCTCACGCGCGCGACGAAGTCGATCACCTCCTCCTCGGCAAAGGCATTGGCCAGCGACAGCATGGGGACGGCATGCGGCACCTTGCCGAAGCGCCCCGAAGGCGCGGCTCCGACCTTCTCGGACAGGCTGTCGGCAGTCTTCAGCGCCGGGAAGGCCGCTTCCAGAGCCTCGTAGCGGCGCCGCAGGGCGTCATAGGCGGCATCGGTGAGTGTCGGCGCATCCTCCTGATAATACTGGCGGTCGGCCTCGCTGATGGCCTCGGCGAGCCGTTCGTGTTCGAGCCGCGCCTGTTCGGGCGTCAGGCTCTCGACGGGAGCAGCGGCGACCTTGGAGGAGGATTGCGACATGGGGATCCGGAGCAGACGACAGGCTGGGCCGGACGATAGTGGTCCCATCCGCGCCGGCAAGGGCGCTGATGCCCGATGCTGTCAGTGGAGGGCGCTCAGCCCACCATCAGGAGCTTCTCGGCGGCGGCGCGCGCCTCATCGGTGATCGTCTCACCCGCCAGCATGCGGGCCAGTTCCTCGCGCCGGCGGTCGAAGCCGAGCGGGCGCACGCGGGTCGCCACCCCCTCGCCCGCCGTCTCCTTGGCGATGAGATAGTGGCGGGTCGCGCGCGCCGCGACCTGCGGAGCATGAGTGACGGACAGGACCTGGACCTTCGCGCCGAGGCGGGCCAGCCGCTGACCGATGGCATCGGCCACAGCCCCGCCGACCCCGCTGTCGATCTCGTCGAACACCAGTGTCGGCGCCGAACCCTGGTCGGCGAGCGCCACCTTGAGGGCCAGCATGAAGCGCGACAGCTCGCCGCCCGAGGCAACCTTCATCATCGGTCCTGGCCGTGTGCCCGGATTGGTCTGCACCCAGAACTCGACGCGATCGACCCCTTGCGGTCCTTCCGCCTCGCCGGCGATCTCGGTCATGAACCGGGCATTCTCGAGCTTCAGCGGCCGCAGCTCCGCATTGACCGCCGCGTCCAGCCGGCCCGCGGCCTCGCGCCGCCGCGCGGAGAGGGTGCCTGCCGCCTGCCGGTAGGCGGCCTCGGCGGCAGCCGCCGCCCGGCTCAGCTCGGCGAGGCGGTCCTCGCCCGCATCGAGCACGGCGAGGTCGGCTGCGAAACGCTCGGCAAGCCCCGCCAGGCCATCGACCGGCACCGCATATTTGCGCGAGGCGGCCCGCAGGGCGAACAGCCGCTCCTCGATGCGTTCCAGCTCGCGTGGATCGAAATCGGCGGCGCGCTGGGCCGCCTCGACGGCTGCGCGTGCATCCTCGATGCGATCCAGCGCCTCGCCGAAGGCCCTGACAATGGGTTCGACGAGGGCGGGGGCCTGTGGCGCACGCCGCTCCAGCCGCCGCCAGGCAGAGGCGAGCGAGGGGACCGCCGAATGGGGCCCGGACAGCGCCTCCATGGCCTCGGCAAGATCGGCGGCGATCTTCTCCGCCGCCATCATCGACTGGCGCCGCTCGGCCAGCAGCGTCTCCTCGCCGGCCTCGGGCCGCAACCTGGACAGCTCCTCGACCGCATGGCGCAGGAAGTCGCCATCGGTTCGCGCCTTGGCGAGACGCTCCTGGGCCTCGTCGACCGCCCGTTGCGCCTGCCGCCAGGCCTTCCAGGCCGCGCGCACCCCGTCCACCTCGCCCCCCAGCCCGCCGAAGGCATCGACCAGGGCCCGATGGGCGTCGGGCTCGACAAGGGCGCGGTCGGCATGCTGGCCGTGGATCTCCACCAGCGCCGCACCGATGGCGCGCAGAACTTGAACGCTGACCGGCTGATCATTGACGAAGGCGCGGGTGCGCCCGTCGGCGAGCTGGATGCGCCTGAGGATGAGATCGCCGTCCGTGTCGATGGCGGCCTCCGCCGCAATGGCGCGCGCCGGATGGGACAGGGGCACGTCGAACACCGCTGTGACCTGGCCCTGGGCCTCGCCCTGGCGAACGAGCGATGCATCGCCGCGCGCGCCCAGCGCCAGCGCCGCCGCGTCAAGGAGGATCGACTTGCCCGCGCCGGTCTCGCCGGTCAGCACCGACAACCCCTCGGCGAAGGTCAGATCGAGCCGGTCGATCAGGACGATGTCGCGGATCGAGAGCTGGACGAGCATGGGCTGTTCGCGGGTTCCCGGCAGCATGTCGGAGCCGGATTCGGCCCAGGCGACGAGGATGCCATATCGCGAACGGAGATGGAACGAAAGGGGGAGCGCCGGCGCGGCAGCCCGGCCGCGCTCAGCCCGTGATGCGGCGAAACGCGCGGCTGATCCAGGAGCCGGTATCCTCGCGCGGCGTCAGCCCCTGGCCCTGAACCAGGGCATAGCTGTCCTTGTACCACTGGCTGTCGGGGAAATTGTGCCCGAGAACGGCGGCCGCCGTCTGCGCCTCGTTGACGATGCCGAGGGCCATGTAGGCCTCGACCAGTCGGGCGAGCGCCTCCTCGATATGGCGGGTGGTCTGAAACTGGGAGACGACGACGCGGAATCGGTTGATGGCGGCGGAGAACTGACGACGCTGGAGATAGTAGCGGCCAACCACCATCTCGCGACCGGCGAGCTGGTCGCGGGCGACCTCGATCTTGCGCCGGGCCGCGACGGCATATTCCGACTGGGGCCACTTGCGGGTGACCTCCTCCAGGATCACCAGCGCCCGCTCCGTGCGGCCCTGGTCGCGCTGCACATCGGGAATCTGGTCGAAATGGGCCGCGCCCATCAGATACTGGGCATAGGCCGCGTCCGGCGAGCCGGGATGCAGCTGGATGTAGCGCTGGGCCTGGTTGATCGTCTCCTGGTAGTCCTGCGCCTCGTAATAGGAATAGGCGGCCATGATGAGCGCCCGCTTGGCCCATTCGGTATAGGGATGGGTGCGGTCGATCTCCATGAACTTGAGGGCGGCGCGGCGCCAGTCACGCCGGTTCTGCAGCGCCAGACCTTCGTTGTAGAGCTTCTCGGCCGGCTCGTCCGGCAGGCTGGACGGATCGGGGCCGGCGAACAGGTTGCCGAAGGACGGGGTGTTCGAGCAGCCTCCCAGCGGCACGGCGATCGCCGGCATGACGGCCAGCATGCGCAGGCAGGTGCGGCGGGAGGCCAGAACCGGAACGCGGCTATCGAGGGAGCGCTTCACCACCGTCACGAACCTTCCCACAAGACTGTCGGGACGCCCCGCGCGGGGCCGTCCGGCAGCGCTCTTACCCGAAATCGTGGCGCGGGGCCATCGCCCCGCGGCCACGGTTCTGAACACGAGTTGAGGCCAGATTGCGGCGTCAGTTGGCGTCGGGCCCGAAGGCCGGCATGGCAACGCCGAGATCGGCGTGCCCGCGCTCCCGCCGGACCAGGGCAGGCTCGACCACGGCATAGGCCGTCGGGTCCGCGAACAGCGCCTGAAGAAGGGCAACGTTGAGCCGGTGCCCGCCGCGCCAGGAGCGGAACCGGCCGATGATCGGCGCACCAGCCAGAGCCAGGTCGCCGACAGCGTCGAGCAGCTTGTGGCGAACGAACTCGTTGGCGAATCGCAGGCCCTCGGGGTTCAGGATGCGGTCGTCGCCGACCACCACGGTATTGTCCAGCGAGGCGCCGAGCGCGCGGCCGGCAGCCCACAGGCGCGAGACGTCCTGCATGAAGCCGAAGGTGCGGGCCCGCGCCACTTCCCGGCGGAAACCGGCTGGATCCAGATCGAGGGCGCAGCTCTGACGGCCGACGAGCGCGTTGTCAAAGTCGATTTCCACCTCCAGCCGAAGCCCGCGATCAGCCTGGCCGCGCTCATGGGGGTGGAGCTCCACCACCCCGCGCTCGGTCTCGATGACCACGGGCTTGAGGATGCGGATGGCGCGGCGGGGCGCATCGAGCGCCACCAGGCCAGCCTGTTCGATGGCCGCCACGAAGGGCGCGGACGAGCCATCGAGGATGGGCAGTTCGGGGCCGTCGACCTCGACGAGGCAGTTGTCGACTCCAAGGCCGTGAAAGGCCGCCATCAGGTGTTCGACGGTTGCAACACCGCCGGCGGCGGGATCGCCGATCACGGTCGAGAGTTCGGCGCTGGAAACATTGCGGAAGATGGCCGGGATCTCGGCATGGTCCTGGTCGGACCGGAGGAAGCAGATGCCCGTATCGGCTTCCGCCGGATGCAGGACCACCGACACCGTCGCGCCGGAATGCACCCCGATGCCATCGATCTGGATCTGCTCGCGGAGAGTCGTCTGCCGTGCAGCCTTCATGTCGACCGTCTCTGCAACCCGTCCCTCCTCGCGCTCAGACAAGCGCACGACAAGGACGGGTCTGCCCCTTCCATGACCTTCGAGCCTGGTGCCAGATCGCCGTTGCGGCCCCTGGAGGCTTACCCACGAATCGTGAGGTACCGAACATCCTCGGCTCGAACGGGCGCGACCATAGCCACCCCCCCGTCATGCGCCAAGTCACGGTTCATGTCCGACTGTTACCAAAATTCGGTCGCATTCGATCGACCGCATTAACACCCTAAAAACGACGCCTTAACAAAAACTTACCCGGGCGTTCCAGGCCCGGGTAAAGTGATGCTCTGCAAGATTTTGTAACAATTCCGGCCCGCGCCGGCCCGGCCTCAATTGGCCTGGCGCCGCAGGAAGGCCGGAATGTCGAGATGATCCTCCTCGGCCCGCGCCGCCGGCTGGACCGGCCGTCCATGGACGTCGAGCCCGGCGGGATCGCGACGCATCTGCGGAGCGGGCGGCGCGGCACGCTGGACCTGCGGGGCGGGACGCGGCGGGGCCACGGGCGCAGCCTGGCGCGGCGCCGGCGGGGCTTCCGCGCTGTCCTCGTTGCGCCGCGTGAAGCCGATGGCCGCCAGCTTGTCCATCAGCGAGACGCGCTTCTTCTCGACCGGATTGGCCGGCGCAGAGGCGACCGGCGCGGGGTCGCGCATGGCCATGAGCTGCTGCTGGGCCGGACGCGGCAGCTCCTCGGGCGCGGGCATGCGGACCGGCCGCATCGGACGCTCGGCGGCCGGCGGAATGAACTCGCGGGCCGGCAGCGGTTCCTCGCGCGGGGGCGCTGGCGGGGCGTCGAGCTCGACCGGAGCTTCGCGGAACAGGGCTGGCCGGGCGGCGACCGGCTGCAGAACCACCTCGGTCTCGGTCACCAGGGGCGGAGCCTGCTCGACCGGCAGCTGCTCCATGGCCACGGGGGCAGGCTGGGGCTGCGCCTCGGCAACCGGCGCAGCCGACGCGGGCGCCGGCTGGGCAGGCGGGGCCATGCGCTGCGCGCTCTGACGCAGGCGCGCGCTGATCTCGGCCATCGGGGTCGCAGCCGGCTGGGCGGAGGCGCTCTCCTGGCCGATATCGATGCCGGTGGCGACGACCGAGACGCGGATCGTGCCGTCGAGGCTCGAATCGAAGGTCGCACCCAGGATGATGTTGGCGTCCGGATCGACCTCCTCGCGGATGCGGGTCGCCGCCTCGTCCACCTCGAACAGGGTGAGGTCGCTGCCGCCGGTGATCGAGATGAGCAGGCCCTTGGCGCCCTTCATCGAGGTCTCGTCGAGCAGCGGATTGGCGATCGCCGCCTCGGCCGCGGTGATGGCACGGCGCTCGCCGGTGGCCTCGCCCGTGCCCATCATCGCCTTGCCCATGTCGCGCATGACGGCGCGCACGTCGGCGAAGTCGAGATTGATGAGCCCCTCCTTCACCATCAGGTCGGTGATGCAGGCCACGCCCGAATAGAGCACCTGGTCGGCCATGGCGAAGGCATCGGTGAAGGTGGTCTTCTCGTTGGCCACCCGGAACAGGTTCTGGTTCGGGATGACGATGAG
>JBKBOA010000045.1:19726-30033 GCA_046295035.1 Phreatobacter sp. | reverse complement strand
CCGACCAGGCGTCCGCTCCTGTCGAGCAGCGGCCCGCCGGAATTGCCCTGCTGGACCGGGGCGCTGATCTGCAGGAAACGGCTGTCGCCCCGCAGCCCGGCGAGAGCCGATACATCGCCCCTGGTCATGTTCAGTCCATTGTCCAGGATGCTTTGCAGCGGGAAGCCGAGCGCGATGATCTCCTCGCCGATCGACGGCGATCGCGCCGCGAAGGCGATGGGGCGGGCCTGGATCCGCGCCTCCACCTTGATCAGGGCGAGGTCATTGGTCTGGTCGGCGCCCACGAGGCGCGCCGGACCGAACGTTCCGACCGCAATGGTGCTGCAGTCGGTGACCACATGGGCATTCGTGAGGAAGTGCCCGTCGGCCGAGACGAGGAAGCCCGAACCCGTCGTCAGTCCCTGCCGGATCGGTTCCGACGGGCCGCCCGTGCCCGATGGCGCTCCCGGCGCCGGTTGTGGTGCGGGCTGGGCCTGGATCGGCGGAAGCGGTTGCAGGTTCTGGCTCGGGGCGGGGGCAAGACCGGCCACCTGGCCGCGCAGGCTCGACAGCCCGGATTGCGATTCGGCCACGCTCAGCCCGTCGGCCCGCGGCTTGAAATCGCTGGACATGGCGGTCACGACCGGGGCCAGGATGGGCGTCAGCGCCGGGTCATAGCTGATGGCGAAGCCGCGCAGCGCCTCGCCCGTGTCGTGCATGCGCACGTAGAAGCTGCGCCCGCCCGCCTCCGAGCCGGCCACGACGAACCATGAGCCCCGGAAGACCCGGTAATCGGCCGCCGGACGGTTGCGCAGCGTCATGTCGTAGTGCTGGGCAAGGCTGCGCTCGGAGGTCGGGACGAGCATGGTGACCATGTCGATGTCCCCGTTCGCCGAGCGCAGCCGGGTGCCACGGCGGACCGGCTCGACGATGGCCAGGAGACGGGACGGAAGGCCGACGACCGTCCCGGTCGCATCGTCGCGAACGGTCCGGTAGCCGACCCCCTCGCGGACGGCGGCGGCATCAGCCATCAGCCTGTCGATCTCGTCAGGCCGGAGCAGGCCTGTCGCCGGGCGGCCGAGGCGGGTCTGGTAATCCCGGATCGCCCGGATCGTCCGCGGCGTGATGATGCCATCGGCGATGGCCGGAAAGGTATTCACCCAGATCAGGCTGCGCTGCAGCGCCACGCGGGCCTCCGGGTTCAGGCCGGCATAGAAGCGGATCAGATCCTGGTCCGCGGAAGCCCGCGCGGCCGAACCGGCCAGCGTGACGGCCAGGATCACCACCAAGCGCTTCAGGATTGCCTTCACGGCGCGCCCCCGTTCCCCCTTTGCCCGCCAATCCTCTCCCCGCCAATCGTCAACATCAAGAGGTCGCTGCAACCCGAACGGGCCGATCACGGACAGGTTGTGCCAGTCCAGGTCAGCATGCGCTGGCCGCCATGAGCGCGATGGACGGCTCGGGCGATCGGCCTCAGCTGCGCAGCAGGCGCCCGTAGCCCTCAACCGGCGCGGTGATCCCGCAGGCCCTGAGTGCCCGCCAGAGGCTGGCCTGGTTTGCCGCGACCACCGGCCGCCCGAGGCTCGCCTCGATCGCCTCGATGAGGGCCGAGCAGCGCAGGCCTGTGCCGGCCAGCAGCACGCCGTCCGCCTCGGGCGGACAGCGGGCGCAGACCTGCTCGCGCAGCGTGTCCGTCTCCTGGGCGATGGCCATGCCTTCGCGGTAGAGGTTCTGCGGCGCGATGTCCTGCCAGGGCGGCGGCGGCACATGGCGGCTGGCGGCCGCGACGGGCAGCCCGTGGGCGGCGAGATAGGCGACCGCGCTCGCGATCACCGCGTCGGTCATCCAGGCCGGCATGACCAGAAAGGGCCGGGCAATGCCCAGATGGGCGAGCGCCATGCGGATGTCGAGGCCGTTGGTGGTGGCGATGGCGCCGGGGGCGAGATGCGGGCCCATGGCGGCGATCGCGGCCTCGTCCCAGCCGGGACCAGCGACGAAGCTGCTGGACGAATGGGCCAGCACCACGACACGGGCCTCGATGTCGCGGAAAGCGGCGAGGCCGCGCTCCAGTTCGTCCGTCACCTCGACACCGGAGCGGTCGGCCCGCCAGGGCGCCCAGGGGGCACTGGCCGTCACCCGCGCCGCATGAACCGAAACGCCCTCGGGGCGCATGGCCCACCACTCGGCCTCGGGCACCACCTCGCGGGCCACGACGAACAGGCCGAAGCGGGCCGCATGACCCCAGTTGTCGTTGCGATCCATGGCTCATCCTGGCATCCGGCACGCCGTCACTGCGGCGGGCCGGAGGAGTTGATCCGATCCGCGCGCGCCGGCCAAGGGGCGAAC
The DNA here is from genome assembly GCA_046295035.1 of Phreatobacter sp. GTDB lineage: Bacteria > Pseudomonadota > Alphaproteobacteria > Rhizobiales > Phreatobacteraceae > Phreatobacter. Next base: position 27,708 of record JBKBOA010000045.1, on the reverse strand, counting down.
GGGGCCGGCCGGTCCGGGCTGCCATGCCCGGCCGCGACAGCGGACCGCCGTCCGGCCGTCTGGCGAGAAGGGCCGACCCGGGTTATGAGGATCGGGACATGTCTGCCGGCTTCGGCCGCGATGCGCCCCAACGTCAGAGATCCGGGAAACGTCCATGCCCGTCTATCGCTCGCGCACCTCCACTCACGGCCGCAACATGGCCGGCGCCCGCGGCCTGTGGCGCGCCACCGGCATGAAGGATGGCGATTTCGGCAAGCCGATCATCGCCGTCGCCAATTCCTTCACCCAGTTCGTGCCCGGTCATGTGCACCTGAAGGATCTCGGCCAGCTGGTCGCTTCCGAGATCGAGAAGGCCGGCGGCGTCGCCAAGGAGTTCAACACGATCGCGGTCGATGACGGCATCGCCATGGGCCATGACGGCATGCTCTATTCGCTGCCCTCGCGCGAGATCATCGCCGACAGCGTCGAGTACATGGTCAATGCCCATTGCGCCGACGCGCTGGTGTGCATCTCCAACTGCGACAAGATCACGCCCGGCATGCTGATGGCGGCCATGCGCCTCAACATCCCGACCGTGTTCGTCTCGGGCGGGCCCATGGAAGCCGGCAAGTTCATCGCCGAGGGCGTCCTGAAGAAGGTCGACCTGATCGACGCCATGGTGGCCGCCGCCGACGACACGGTGTCGGACGAGCAGGTTGCGGTGATCGAGCGCTCGGCCTGCCCCACCTGCGGCTCCTGCTCGGGCATGTTCACCGCCAATTCGATGAACTGCCTGACCGAGGCGCTCGGCCTGGCGCTGCCGGGCAACGGCTCGATCCTGGCCACCCATGCCGACCGCAAGCGGCTGTTCGTGGAGGCCGGACACCTCATCGTCGATCTTGCCCGGCGCTATTACGAGCAGGACGATGCCAGCGTGCTTCCGCGTTCCATCGCCTCGTTCAAGGCCTTCGAGAACGCCATGACGCTCGACATCGCCATGGGCGGGTCCACCAACACGGTGCTGCACCTGCTGGCGGCCTCCTATGAGGGCGAGGTCGGCTTCACCATGGCGGACATCGACCGGCTGTCGCGCCGCGTGCCCGTGCTGTGCAAGGTCGCCCCTTCGGTGGCCAATGTGCACATGGAGGACGTCCACCGGGCCGGCGGCATCATGGGCATCCTCGGCGAGCTCAACCGCGCCGGCCTGATCCATGCCGACCTGCCCATGGTCCATTCGGAAAGTCTCGGCGCGGCGCTCGCCCGCTGGGACATCATGGTGACGGACAGCGAGAGCGTGAAAACCTTCTATTCGGCGGCGCCCGGCGGCGTGCCGACCCAGGTCGCCTTCAGCCAGAGCCGCCGGTTCGAGGAACTCGACACGGACCGCGAGAAGGGCGTCATCCGCTCGGCCGCGCACGCCTATTCGAAGGATGGCGGCCTTGCCGTGCTGTTCGGCAATATCGCGCTGGACGGCTGCATCGTGAAGACGGCGGGCGTCGATGCCTCGATCCTGACCTTCTCCGGTCCCGCCCGCGTGTTCGAGAGCCAGGATGCGGCTGTCGATGCCATCCTGACCAACCGGATCAAGCCCGGCGACGTGGTGGTGATCCGCTACGAGGGGCCGCGCGGCGGCCCCGGCATGCAGGAAATGCTCTATCCGACGAGCTACCTGAAGTCGAAGGGGCTCGGCAAGGCCTGCGCGCTCGTCACCGACGGCCGCTTCTCGGGCGGCACCTCCGGCCTGTCCATCGGCCATGTCTCGCCGGAAGCCGCCGAAGGCGGGGCAATCGGCCTGGTCGAGGAGGGGGACATGATCGACATCGACATTCCCAACCGGTCGATCGCGGTGCGCGTCTCCGACGAGGAGCTGGCCCGCCGTCGGGCTGCCATGGACGCCAAGGGCAAGGATGCCTGGCGTCCGGCTGCACCCCGCAAGCGCAAGATCAGCATGGCGCTGAAGGCCTATGCGGCGCTGACCACGAGCGCCGCCAAGGGTGCTGTCCGCGTGGTGGAATAAGGGCCCTTCGGGCAGGCCGCAACCGGCCCGCGCCGTTCAGGCGCGGGCGATCCGCATCAGGCGGTCATTGTCGAGAACCCGCACCGCCTCGGGCACGATCAGGATCACCTTCTCCCGGGCGAGCTTGGTCAGGGTGCGGCTGACCGTCTCGATGGTCAGGCCGAGGAAGTCGGCCATGTCGATGCGCTGCATCGGCAGCTGGATGGTCACGGACGGGCCGCGGATGCGCGCCCAGCGCTCGCGCATGGCGACCAGGAAGGCGGCGATGCGCTCCTCCGCCGAACGGCGGCCGATCAGGGTCATCTGCTCCTGGGCGATGACCAGCTCATGGGTGGCGAATTCGTGCAGGCGCCGCAGGAAATGCGGCTTGGCGGTCACCAGCGCATCGAACTGCTTGCGGTCGAACCGGCACAGCTCGACATCGTCAACGGCGTCGGCGGAAAAGCCGTAGCGGTTGTGCAGGGCGAGGCCCAGAAAGTCGCCGGGCATGGCGAAGCCGATGACCTGGCGCCGGCCGTCGGACAGGAGCTTGTAGAGGCGCACCGTGCCCTCGGTCACCGAGAAGACGGAATCGGCCTCCTCGCCCTGGTGGATGAAGGTCGATTTCGCCTCCATCCGGACATGGCTGACGATGGCGTTGAGCTCGGGAAGCTCGTCAGGACCGAGCGCGGCGCAGACGGCCAGCGAGCGGACCTTGCAGGTGTCGCAATAGTTCCCCGTTCCGTGCCGGCTGCACGCGTGGTTCAGGACAGCAAGCTCGCTCATGGGGGGCATCCCGTGGTGGGGGGCCAGGGTGTCTTATCATCATTCTACGGCCAGTCGAAATCCGGCGATTGATTCAGGACAAGGACCGCCACCGGCCATGCGCCCATGCTGCGCCATTCCTGCAGAGTGGGGATTCTGCCCGCGCATGTTCCGCGCCCGCATCATCGACGCGAACGAAGCCATGGCCGTCTTCGCCCTGGTCCGCCTCTGCTACCCGGAGATCGAGCTGAACGCCTGGCGGGGCCATCTGGCAAGACTGGCCGGAAAACGCCGCAATGCCGGCTGCGTGGTGGTCAGCGACCAGCGCGGCTATGCCCATGCCTCGTGCCTGTTCCGGGTCGCGCCGGATCCGCGCAGCGGCCGGCGCCTGGAAATTTCCTATCTGTCACGTGCGGAACTGCCAGCCAGCACCGCGCCCGATGTGCTGTTCTCGTTCGTCGACGAGCTGGCGCGCGAGCGGCAGTGCGGACTGATCGTCATCGAGGACACCGATGCCCGCATCGCCGAGGACCGGATCGCGGCCTGGACGGATATCGGCCGGGAGCTGCTCTGTCACGATTTCCGGCCGGGCAGCGTCGGGTTCGTCAAGGTGCTCGAACCGATGGCCCGCGCGTCCTGAGACGGCTCGCGCGCCGAATCCGGAATCGTCTCGTCATCGTCCATGATCGCCCGCCAGGCGGCCCCGTCGAGGTCGTCGTACTGGCCGCTGTTGAGCGACCACAGGAAGGCCGCCAGCCCGAGCAGGCCGAGGCCGAGGGCGAGCGGAACCAGAATGACCAGAACGTCCATGGCCAGCTCCTAGAAGCGTCCGGTGCGGGCGCGCAGCGCATTGGCCGTGACGATGACCGACGACCCGGACATGGCAAGCGCCGCGATCAGGGGCGTGACCCAGCCGAGCACGGCGATCGGCACGGCGAAGGCATTGTAGATCACCGCCAGCCACAGGTTCTCGGTCATCAGGCGGCGGGCCCGGCGGGCCAGCGCGAGCGCCTCGGCGACCGGGGCGAGGCGGTCGCCGAGGAAGATGGCGTCGGCGGCCGCCTGGGCCAGATGCACCGCGGTGATCGGCGACATGGACACGTGGGCCGCAGCAAGGGCGGGCGCATCGTTCAGGCCGTCGCCGACCATCAGCACCTTGCGACCCGCGGCCTTCAGGGCCTCGAGCCTTGCAATCTTGTCAGCCGGCTTGAGGCCGCCGGCAAAGGTGGCAAGGCCGAGGTCGCCGGCGACAGCCGACACCGCCTCAGGGCGGTCGCCGGACACGATTTCCAGCCGATAGCCGGCGCGCGCCAGGGCCTCGACCACCGGCCGGGCGTCGGGCCGCAGCGCCTGGCGAATGGCGAAGGCCTGACGGCGCTGGCCCCAGGCAAGGCAGATCACCGAGGCATCGGGGTGACGCTCCGCCGTGACGCCGGCTTCGGCCTCCGCTTGGCAGAAGGCCGCATTGCCCAGCCGCGCCTCGATGCCGTCGATCACCGCCCTGACCCCCCGGCCGGGCTCCTCGACGGCGCCAGGCGCGGGCGTGTCGATGCCGGCGGCCCGCGCCAGCGCCATCGCCAGCGGGTGATGGGAGGCGGCGGCGAGCCGCCCGGCGACATCGAGGAGCTCGGGTGGGACGGCTGCGGCATCGGCAAGGCCCGGTTCGGGAAGCGTCAGCGTGCCGGTCTTGTCGAACACGATGGTGTCGGCTTCCGCCAGACGCTCGAGGGCATCGCCCGATTGCAGCAGGACATTGGCCTTGAAGAGCGCGCCGGAGGCAACGACCTGCACGGCGGGAATGGCAAGGCCCAGCGCGCAGGGGCAGGTGATGATCAGAACCGTGATGGCGATGATCAGGGCCTGCTGCCACTCCGCCCCGACGAGCATCCAGCCGAGGAAGGTGGCCAGCGCCGCCACATGGACCACCGGCGAATAGAGCTGCGCGGCCCGGTCGGCCAGCTGGCGATAGGCCGTGCGCGATTCCACCGCCGTTTCGAGCAGGCGGGAGACCTCGTCCAGCAGCGTGCCGCGGGCGGCGGCCGTCACCGCGACGGTGAGCGCTCCCGAGCTGTTGAGCGTGCCGGCATAGACCGGCCGGCCAGGCCCGACCGTCGCCGGCAGGGTCTCGCCGGTGACCAGACTCTGGTCGATCTCCGAGCAGCCCTCGATGACCATGCCATCGACCGAAATCCGCTCGCCGGGCCGCACCAGGACGCGGTCGCCCGCCGTGATGGCGGCGATCGGCACCTGCCTCAGCGTGCCATCCTCGAGGATCTTCACCGCCGTCTCGGCCTTGAGGGCGGCGATGTTGGCGGCAACCGCGCGCGTCTTGCGGCGCATGAGCTGTTCGAGATAGCGGCCGGTCAGCAGGAAGAACAGCAGCATCACCGCGCTGTCGAAATAGGCGTGGGTGGCCGAGCGCCAGGTCTCGGCCAGCGACATGCCCACGGCCAGCAGCACGCCGAGCGAGATCGGCACGTCCATGTTGAGTTCGCGGGCGGCCAGCGCCTGGCGCGCCGAGCGGAAGAACGGGCGGCCGGCATAGGCCACCGCCGGCACGGCGATGAGGGCAGACAGCCAGTGGAAGAAGTCTCGCTGTTCCTGCGTGATGTCGGTGACATTGCCCGACCATACCGAGACCGACAGCAGCATGATGTTCATCATGGCGAAGCCGGCGACGCCGAGGCATTTCAGCAGGAACTGGGCTTCGCGCGCCTCGGCGCTCTCGGCATGTTTCGGATCGAACGGATAGGCCTTGAATCCGAGGCGGGCGAGACGATCGACAATGGCCTGCGGCGTGAGTGCGCCCTCGCGCCATTCGACGCTCACGCGGCGGTTGGTGAGGTTGACGCGGGCGGCCGCGATGCCGGGCTCGGCGGCAAGGCCCTGCTCGATGATCGGCATGCAGGCGGCGCAGGTGATGCCATCCACGGCGAGGTCAAGCCGGCAGAGCCCGTCCCCGAGGGGCTGGACGAACAGGCCGAGATCCGTTGTCCCGCCCGCTGGGGCCGGCGGGTTGTGCTGGGTTGCGGCATCCGGCCGGATCTCGCGGCCGGCGATGGCCGTTACCGCCGGGGCACTCATGGCAGGATGACGCGGTTGCGCGTCCGGAACGGGGTCTCGCCCTCGCGCTCGATGGCGATGACCAGATCATAGGCGCCCGGGGCCACGTGGTCGGCGGTGCCGGCAAAGGCGCCTGGTCCGGTGCGGCCGACATCGAAGGCGCGATCGTTGCTGCGGTGGGCCGGATGCAGCAGCCGGGCGGTCACCGCGACGCGCTCCAGCGGCGCGCCGCTGCGGTCACGCAGGCTCATGGTCACCGCCGCCGTGCCCGAGGGATCGCGGGCCACGTGGGCATCCACCGTCCAGCCCCGCTCGGCGCGCTCGCGGGCCTCGGCAAGCGTCTGGTTGTAGCGCTGGCTCGCCCGGTAGGCGCTGTCGGTGACCGTGCCGGGCAGGGTGTCGAGGGCGAGGCTGATCATCACGGCATTGACCGCGAAGACGATGCCGAAGAAGGCCGCCAGGATGACGAAGACGGCACGCCCGGTGAGCCGGCGTCCTGGTCCGGCGGCTTCCGGGGAGGTCAGGGCGACCCTGCTGCTTCGGTCCATGATACGCCTCCTGTGGGGGGTCAGCGGGCGATGAAATGGTCTCGGGCGGTGGCACGCTCGCCCGAACCGAGCTCGGTGATGCGGAACGTGATGGGCGAGGAGGCCGGCAGGGTGGCTCCGTTCGGCACGGTGACGTGGACGATCAGCTCGCGCGTGGCATCCGGACCGACGTCGATCACCGGCCAGTCGCCGGAAGTGGTGGTGATGCCGACGGCCGTGACGCGGGCGAGCGGCGGATTGTCGACCGCCAGCACGAAGACGCGGTGCAGCGGCCGCTTGTTGAGGATGCGCACCGTGTAGCTGTTGCGGATCGAGCCGTCCGAGAGCTGGACGAACAGCGGGTTGCGGTCGTGCAGCACCGACAGGTCGGTGAAGGAGCGCGTCATCAGGCCGTAGAGCATGGCCAGCCCGACCAGCGCGATCAGGGCCGCATAGAGCACCGTGCGCGAGCGGACGATCGGATAGATTTCCTCCAGCCCCTTGGATCGCCGCTCGATATTGACGTCATTGTCGTAGGCGATCAGGCCGAGGGGCCGGTTGATCTTGGTCATGACCGCATTGCAGGCATCGATGCACAGGCCGCACTGGATGCAGCCGAGCTGCGCGCCGTCGCGGATGTCCACGCCGGTCGGGCAGACCACGACGCATTGCTTGCAGTCGATGCAGTCACCCGCCGGCGCACCGGCCTCGCGGGCCTTGGCGGCCGCCTTGGCCGACATGCGCGGCTCGCCGCGGTCGTAGCGATAGGTGACGTTGAGAGCATATTCGTCGGTCAGCGCCGCCTGGATGCGTGGCCAGGGGCACATGTAGAGACAGACCTGCTCGCGCATCAGGCCGGCGAGCGTGTAGGTGGTGAAGGTCAGGATGCCGATCCACAGATAGGCCACCATGGGGGCCTGGAAGGTGGCGAGATCCCGCACGAGGGTCGGCGCATCGGCGAAATAGAGCACCCAGGCGCCGCCGGTCCACCAGGCGATCATCAGCCAGAGAAAGTGCTTCAGCGCCTTGCGGGCGGCCTTGGCCGCGGTCATCGGCTGGCTGTCGGCCAGGATGCGCTCGCGCCGCTCCCCCTCGACCCAGCGCTCGACGGCCATGAACAGGTCGGTCCACACCGTCTGCGGGCAGAGATAGCCGCACCAGACACGGCCGGCGACGGCATTCATCAGGAACAGGACGAGTGCCGCGAGCACCAGCAGGCCGGTGAAGTAATAGACCTCCTGCGGCCAGATCTCGATGAAGAAGAAATAGAAGCGGTTGTTGGCGAGATCGACGAGAACCGCCTGGTCCGGCTGGTTCGGGCCGCGATACCAGCGCACGAAGGGCAGGAAATAGTAGATGCCGAGGCAGACGAACAGGACCACCCACTTGATGGTGCGCAGGCGGCCCTTCACGCCCTGCTGATAGACGTGCCGGCGCGAGGCGTAGAGCGGCTCGTCGTCGGCCGGCAGCTCGGGGGGCTCCGGGTGATGAACAGGATGGGCAAGCGTGTCCCGCATGGGATCCTCGGGGGCAAGGCGCACCACCGGTACGCCGATCCTGCCACCATGGCGAGCGCCGTGACCGGCGCCTTGACCTGTCGCAATCCGGGGGGAGATGGCAGTGTCCCGGCGGTTGCGGGCCCGGCCGCGCGG
>JBKBOA010000045.1:0-19716 GCA_046295035.1 Phreatobacter sp. | reverse complement strand
GTGCGGGGTGCCCGGCGCGTTCCCGGGGCGCACGCGGGGGGGCGCGGCCTGGGGCCGGGGGGGGGCGGGCCCGGCGGGGGGGCGGGCGCGCCCGGGGCAGTGGAGCTCAGCGGCCTCCGCCGAGGGAGTGGACATAGACGGCCAGCGCCTTGACGGTGGTCTCGTCCAGGCGCCCGGCGAAACCGGGCATCACGCCGCCACGTCCGAAGGTGACGGTCTGGATGATGGTGCGCTCGTCGAGACCATAGACCGCGACCGGTGTCGTCAGGTTGGGCGCGCCCAGCTCCTGGTTGCCGCGCCCCTCATCGCCATGGCAGCTGGCGCAGTTCGTGGCGAACAGCTCCTTGCCCTTGGTGACGTCGACCCCCGGACGGGTGGACTGGCCCGACAGCGTGCGCACGTAGTTGGCGACCTGGATGATCTCCTCCGGCTTCAGCGCGCCATTGGGGCCGCCGAAGGCCGGCATCGGGCCCTGCCGCGCGCGATCATCGCCATTGCGGATGCCATAGGCGATGGTCTGGTGGATGTCCTCGATCTTGCCGCCCCACAGCCAGACATCGTCACGCAGGTTCGGGAAGCCGGGCGAACCGGTCGCCCCGGTGCCGTGACAGGGCGCGCAATTGTCGCCGAAGGCCGCCTTGCCCTGGGCCAGCGCGAAGGTCAGCAGCGCCGGATCCCTGGCGATCTCGTTGACGGGCGTGGAGGCAAGCCCGGCACCGCGCTCGGCCCTGACAGCCCTCAGCGCATTGAGATCGCGCACCACGTCCTGGCGCGACGCATAGCCGAACAGGCCCTTGGTGTGCGTGGTCACCATCGGCCAGGCCGGATAGACGATCCAGTAGCCGATCGACCACACGATGGTGGCGTAGAAGAGATAGACCCACCATTTCGGCAGCGGCGAGTTGAGCTCCTTGATCCCGTCCCACTCGTGGCCGGTGGTGGTGCGCCCGGTTGCAGCATCGACTTCGGGCTTGGAATGGTCGGCCATGGTCAGTCCTCCCGGAGCGGGATCTGGGCGGCGTCGTCGAAGCGGGCCTTGTTGCGCGGCCAGAACGCATAGACGGCGACGGCGAGGAACATTGCGATGAAGTAGAGGAGCCCGGCGGTCTGGGCGAAGCTTGCGAGCGTGGAATAGGTGCTCATGGGATCGCTCCGGGGTCAGCGCATGTTGGCGCGGGCGTCATAGGTCTTGAAATCGACCATGGTGCCCAGCACCTGCAGATAGGCGACGAGCGCATCCATCTCTGTGACCACGCCCTTGGCCGCCATGGGCGAGCCGCCGAAGTTGCGCACGGTGACGTTGCCGTAGCGCTGCTGCAGGCCGGCGACATGGTCGCTGTCGGGATTGACCTGGGCGCGCATGTCCTGCGCGGCGTTGGCGATCTGCTCGTCGGTATAGGGCACGCCGCCGCGCCGGTTGGCCGCCATGTCGGCCGCGATGAGGTTCACGTTGACCTCGTTGCGGGCGAGGAACGCGTAACCGGGCATGATCGACTGGGGAACGATGGAGCGCGGATTGGCAAGGTGCGCCACGTGCCACTCATCCGAGTACTTGCCGCCGACCCGGGCCAGATCCGGCCCGGTGCGCTTGGAGCCCCACTGGAAGGGCTTGTCGTACATGCTCTCGGCCGCCAGCGAATAGTGGCCGTAGCGCTCGACCTCGTCCCGCAGCGGGCGGACCATCTGGCTGTGACAGTTGTAGCAGCCCTCGCGGACATAGACGTTGCGGCCCGCCAGTTCGAGCGGGGTGTAGGGACGAACCCCCTGGACGCGCTCGATGGTGCTCCTGAGGTAGAAGAGCGGGGCGATCTCGACGAGCCCGCCGATGGAGACGACCACCAGGATGCCGATGACCAGGACGATCGAGTTCTTCTCGAAGATGGCGTGTCTGTTCCAGAGCGACATGGTCAGCCCTCCTCACGCGGCCGGGACGAGGGCGGGCCGGGCTTCGGCCTCCTCGGCCTCGCCCTGGCGCACCGTCATGTAGAGGTTGAAGGCCATGATCAGCGCGCCGGCGAGGAACAGGATGCCTCCCAGCATGCGGATCACGTAGTAGGGGTGCATGGCCTCGACGGTCTCGATGAACGAGTATTCGAGGAAGCCGAGCGCGGTATAGGCGCGCCACATCAGGCCCTGCATGATGCCGGCCACCCACATGGCCGAGATGTAGAGCACGATGCCCAGGTTGGAGATCCAGAAGTGCCACTCGACCAGGCGGTTCGAGTAGAGCTTCCGGCGCCACAGCCACGGGATGAGGCAGTAGAGGGCCCCGAAGGAGATGTAGGCGACCCAGCCGAGCGCACCGGAATGGACATGTCCGATGGTCCAGTCCGTGTAGTGCGACAGGGAGTTCACCGCCTTGATCGACATGAGCGGCCCCTCGAAGGTCGACATGCCATAGAAGGCGAGCGAGACCACCATCATGCGCAGCACGGGATCGGTGCGCAGCTTGTCCCAGGCGCCCGAGAGCGTCATCAGGCCGTTGATCATGCCGCCCCAGGAGGGCATCCACAGCATCACCGAGAAGGTCATGCCGAGGGTCTGCGCCCAGTCGGGCAGGGCAGTGTAGTGCAGGTGGTGCGGGCCGGCCCAGATGTAGAGGAAGATCAGGGCCCAGAAGTGCACGATGGACAGGCGGTAGGAATAGATCGGCCGCTCGGCCCGCTTCGGCACGAAGTAGTACATGATGGCCAGGAAGCCGGCGGTCAGGAAGAATCCGACCGCGTTATGGCCGTACCACCACTGGAACATGGCGTCCTGCACGCCGGACCACAGGCTGTAGCTCTTGGGCGAGTAGATCGACACCGGCACGGCGGCGTTGTTGCCGAGGTGCAGGACCGCGATGGTGACGATGAAGGCGAGATAGAACCAGTTCGCCACGAAGATGTGCGGTTCCTTGCGCTTCCACAGCGTGGCGAGGAAGACGAGCAGATAGGTGACCCACACCACGGTCAGGAACAGGTCGGCATACCATTCAGGCTCGGCATATTCCTTCGACTGGGTGATGCCGAGCAGGTAGCCGGTGCCGGCGATGACGATGAAGAAGTTGTAGCCGAGCACCACGAACCAGGGCGCGATCTCGCCGGCGAGGCGCGCGCGCGAGGTCTTCTGCACCACATAGAGCGAGGTCGCCAGCAGCACGTTGCCACCGAAGGCGAAGATCACCGCCGAGGTGTGCAGCGGGCGCAGCCGGCCGAAATTGGTCCAGGGCAGATCGAGGTTCAGCGCCGGCCAGGCCAGCTGGGCGGCGATCGCCACGCCGACCGTGAAGCCGGCAATGCCCCAGAACATGGCGGCGATGGCCGCGAACTTGACCGGGCCCATGTTGTAGTTGGGCTTGCCGTTGATCTCCTGCGGGATCACGGCCGGGCGGTTGGTGTAGCGGTTGGCGATCAGGAAGACCGCACCGATGGCAGCCGCCGCGCTCAGCAGGGCGTGGAACGTGTAGCCGCTGTCGACCGAGCCGGAGGCGATGATCAGGCAGAGCAGGGCGGTTGCGAGAAAGGCGACCGCACTCATCGCCTCGGTGGCGGAGACAGTCTTGATTGGTATCGCCGTCATAGGGGGTCCCCAGCATTCGGTTGCGAATCTGCGGCGAGCCGCCGGCCGCTTGTCCGCATGGCGCCCGACCATCGCAGAGGGGCCGCGCCGAACATTGATGTGAATCAACCTGTGCGGTGCAGCATGGGGCGGGGGCCATGCGAGGGAAAAACGCGCCGTTGATCCGGATCAACGCACCGGGACGCCCAATCGGCTGGTGTTGAGCATCCAGCGGCCCGGCCGCCTCCGTCAACGGGCAAGCCCCCCAACACCGTGGCGTCGATGCAACCCGATCCTGCCCCTGCCGACCTGTCCTCCACCCGCATCGAACTCGCCGAGCGGGCGGTTCCGCGCTACACATCCTATCCGACGGCCCCCCATTTCGGCCCGGCCGTGGATGCGGCGACCTACAGGTGCTGGCTTGGCACGCTGTCGCCGTGCGACGACCTGTCGCTGTACCTGCATGTCCCGTTCTGCGCGGCCATGTGCGCCTATTGCGGCTGCCACACCAAGGTGGTGCGCCGTGACGAGCCGATCCGCGCCTACGAGCGGCGGCTCATCGCCGAGATCGACCGGGTCGCGGGGGCGACGCCGGCCCGCAAGGTGCGGCACATTCATTGGGGCGGCGGCACGCCGAGCATGCTGGGCGAGGGCGGACTTGCCGCAATCGCCGAGCGCCTGGCCCTGCGCTTTTCTCTGGAGGCGGGCCACGAACACGCGATCGAGCTCGATCCGCGCCAGGTGACCGCCGCGCTCGCCGCCAGCCTCGCACGCATGGGGGTGACCCGGGCCAGCCTCGGCGTTCAGGATCTCAACGAGCACGTTCAGAAGGCCATCGGCCGGGTGCAGCCCCTCGCCGTTGTCGCAGCGGCCGTCGAGGCGCTGCGGCGGGCCGGTATCGGGGCGGTGGCCTTCGATCTCATGTACGGCTTGCCGCGCCAGGGCGACGCCGACCTCATGGCCACCATCGAACAGGTCGGGCGGCTGAGGCCGGACCGGGTCGCCCTGTTCGGTTATGCCCACGTTCCCTGGTTCAAGACGCATCAGCGGCTGATCGATGTGGCCGCCCTGCCTGATGCCCAGGCCCGCTTCCGGCAGGCCGCGCTCGCCCGCGCCGCGCTGACGGCGCTCGGCTACCAGGCCATCGGGCTCGACCATTTCGCCCTGCCGCACGATCCCATGGCGGTGGCGGCGCGCGCGCGCGACCTGCGGCGCAACTTCCAGGGCTATACGACCGATTCGGCCCGGGCACTGATCGGTTTCGGGGCTTCGGCCATCGGTCGGCTGCCGCAGGGCTTCGTGCAGAACGCGCCGGATCTGGGCGGCTACCAGCGGGCCATCGATCGCGGCGAGCTTGCGACGGTGCGTGGGCTGGCGCTGTCCCAGGAAGACCGGGTGAGAGCCGCGGTGATCGAGCGCCTGATGTGCGACTTCGCCGCGGATCTGGAGGAGGAGGCCGGGCGGTTCGGCCTGTCGGCCGACCTGTTCGACCGCGATCTCGACCGTCTGGCGAGGCTGGAGGAGGACGGGATCGTTGCCCGCTGCGGCCGGCGGGTGAGCGTGCCGGAAGCCGGGCAGCCCTTCGTGAGGGTTGTGGCCTCCATGTTCGATGCGCATCTTGCCAGGGCCGGGCGCCATTCGGCGGCCGTCTGAGCGGACAGGGCCCATGGACCTTCAGTGGCCGATCCTCGCCGGGTTCCTCATGGGGCTCGCGTCCAGCCTGCACTGTGCCGGCATGTGCGGGGCCATCGGCTCGGCCGTGCTGTTCATCGGCTCGCCGGGCGCCGACCCGGCCGCGCGCACGCGCATCCTCGCCCTCACCCAGGCCGGGCGGGTCATCGCCTATGCCAGCGCCGGCGGCATTCTCGGCCTGTTCGGCTCCTCGCTGGCCGGCCTGTTCGACCAGGCCGCCGCCTATCGGGTGCTGCAATGGGCCGCGGCGGTCACGCTCGGCTGGATCGGTCTGTCCACCGCCGGTCTGGTGCCGGCCATGCTCGGCTTCGACCGGCTTGCCGCCCCCGTCGGCAGTGCGCTGGTCGGCCTTGCGGGCCGCCACCCCGCCTTCGGGGCCGGCGCGCCGGTCGCCACCGGCATTCTCTGGGGCTTCATGCCCTGTGCCATGGTCTATGGCGCTCTGTTCACCGCCATGCTGACCGGAACGGGAGCCGGTGGCCTCAGCCTGATGCTCGGCTTCGGGCTTGGCACCGTTCCGGCCGTGATGGTCTCCACGCTCGGGCTGGTGGCCCTCAGGGATCTGGCGGGACGACCGCTGGCGAGCCGCCTGATCGGGCTTGCCATCACGGCCTTCGCCATCGCCTCGGTCACGCTGGCCCCGGCCGGCTCGGTGCTCTGCCTGCCGATGCGCTGACGCCCCGTCGGACGGCCGGGGGTCACTCCTCCCTGAGAAGGGCCTCGAGCCGGTCGAGCCGGCTGGTCCAGAAGCGCTCGTAGCGGGCCAGCCAGTCCATGGCCTCGCGCATCGGTTCGGCCGCGAGGCGGCAATGGACGGTGCGCCCGGTCTTGGTGCGGATCACCAGCCCGGCATCGGACAGCACGTCGAGGTGCTTCATCACCGCCGGCAGCGACATGGGGAAGGGCCTCGCCAGTTCGCTGACCGTCAGTTCCGGCACTTCGCCGAGGCGCATGACCATGGCTCGGCGGGTCGGGTCGGCAAGCGCCGCGAAGGTGCGATCGAGGGCGTGCGATTCAGATTTAACCATGTGGTTAAGCTGTGAACGCGTGTCGTTCCTGTCAAGCGGTATCCGCCGTTCGGCGCGGGGTGCCGGCGCCCCGGCTTGGGCTAGCCTGACGGTCGGACCATTCCCAGGAGGGCCCCATGCCAGCTGCCGGCGCGCCGGAGATCTCGCTGCGGACCGTCACCGCCAACCATATCGTCATGCACTATGCCGAGGCGGGCTCCGGGCCGCTGGTGCTGCTCTGCCACGGCTGGCCGGAGGGCTGGGCGTCGTGGCGCCATCAGCTGGTCGCGCTGGCGCGCGCCGGCTTCCGGGCGGTCGCCCCGGACATGCGCGGCTATGGCAAGACCGACGCGCCGGCCGAGATCGAGCGCTACACCCTTCTCGACCTGGTTGCCGATCAGGTCGAGCTGGTCAAGGCGCTCGGCGCGAGCACGGCGGTGGTGGTCGGCCATGACTGGGGCGCGCCGGTGGCCTGGCACTGCGCGCTGCTGCGCCCGGACCTGTTCCGCGCGGTTGTCGGCATGAGCGTGCCATGGACGCCGCCGGGCTATACGGACCTGCTGGCCTCGCTGGAGAAGCAGGGCATCCGCGACTTCTACATGCAGTACTTCCAGGTTCCCGGCGTGGCCGAGGCCGAGCTCGACGCCGATCCGCGCGAGAGCCTGAAACGCATCTACAACGACGGCACCGGCGGGCGCACCGACCGGCGCAAGAGCATGATCCGGCTGAAGACACCGGGCGGGATCATGGACAACATGGACGTGCCGACCGAGCTGCCGGCCTGGCTGTCGGAAGCCCATCTCGACGCCATGGCGGCCGCCTTCCGCCATTCCGGTTTCCGCGGCGGCCTCAACTGGTACCGCAACCTGCGCCGCAATGCCCGGCTGACCGCCCCCTGGCGCGGCGAGCCGATCCGCCAGCCCGCCCTGTTCATTGCCGGAGCCGAGGACGGGGTCATGCACTTTCCGGCGAGCCAGGCGCAGGTCGAGGCCTATCCGCGCACGCTGCCCGGCTGCCGGGGCGTGCACATCCTTCCCGGTGCCGGCCACTGGATCCAGCAGGAGCGGCCGGAGGAGGTCTCGAGCCTGCTCATCGCCTTCCTGCGCGGCCTGTAGCCGTCAGCGCATCGGGACGAGACGCTCGCGGCCGACCCCCTCCTGGCCGGCGATTGTCCAGGTTCCCTCCAGCACGCCGTTGTCGGTGATCCGGTAGACGACCAGCCCGACGGACTCGCCGAGCTTGTAGGCGGCGGAGAGCACATTGCCCTGGCGCATGCAGAAGCCCTGGGTCGGGGGCGTGTTGGTGATCGCCCAGCGAATCCCGCAATTGCCGCCCGCCGTGCCGCTGATGACGGCGACGCCGCTGTAGCGGCTGCCGTCGCCATTGTCGCCGATGACCTGATAGCGGCCGGTGATCTGCTGTGCCCCGGCGATGGAGGCCGATCCCAGAAGCGCCGCCGCAACGGCGACCAGACGAAGCCCTGTCATGTCGAACCCTTCCGCTTGCCGCCGCCCGAATCCACGGTCCCGGTGACCCGTGGCAGGCATTGTCGCCGCGCCATGTCGCAACGTCATCTTGGTAAATTTCCGGGTCTTGCCTTGCTTCCGGCCCGGCCGGCAGCTATCTCGCGCCCAACCCATCCGCCAGCCCATGACCTGTCCGCGCCCGCCGGCGCGGTCCAGCCGAGGACGCACCCTTCATGGCCCGCCAGTTCGCCTATCACATGTCCGGCCTGACCAAGGCCTATCCCAACGGCAAGAAGGTGCTGGAGAACGTCCATCTGTCCTTCTATCCGGACGCCAAGATCGGCGTTCTGGGCGTCAACGGCGCCGGCAAGTCGACCCTGCTGCGCATCATGGCCGGGATCGACAAGGAATATTCCGGCGAGGCCTGGGCGGCCGAGGGCGTGCGTGTCGGCTACCTGCCGCAGGAGCCCCAGCTCGATCCGAGCCTCAATGTCCGCGAGAACGTCATGCTCGGCGTCGCCAAGAAGAAGGCGATCCTCGACCGCTACAACGAACTCGCCATGAACTATTCGGACGAGACCGCCGACGAGATGGCGAAGCTGCAGGACGAGATCGAGGCCCAGGGCCTGTGGGATCTCGACAGCCAGGTTGACCAGGCCATGGATGCGCTGATCTGCCCGCCCGACGATGCCGATGTCACCAGGCTGTCCGGCGGCGAGAAGCGCCGCGTGGCGCTCTGCCGCCTGCTGCTGGAGCAGCCGGAACTGCTCCTGCTCGACGAGCCGACCAACCATCTGGACGCCGAGACGACCGCCTGGCTGGAGGGGCATCTGCGCACCTATCCCGGCGCCATCCTGATCGTCACCCACGACCGCTACTTCCTCGACAATGTCACCGGCTGGATCCTCGAGCTCGACCGCGGCCGCGGCATTCCCTACGAGGGCAATTATTCCTCCTGGCTGCAGCAGAAGCAGAAGCGGCTCGCCCAGGAGGGCCGGGAGGAGGAGGCGCGGCTGAAGACGCTCGCCCGCGAGGCCGAATGGATGGGATCCTCGCCGCGCGCCCGCCAGGCCAAGAACAAGGCGCGGATCCAGCGCTATGAGGAACTGGTCGCCAAGGCGGCCGAGAAGGGCCCGACGACCGCCCAGATCATCATTCCGATCGCCGAACGGCTGGGCAACAACGTCATCGAGTTCAAGGGGCTGTCCAAGGGCTTCGGCGACCGGCTGCTGATCGACAACCTGTCGTTCAGCCTGCCGCCGGGCGGCATTGTCGGCGTCATCGGCCCGAACGGCGCCGGCAAGACCACGCTGTTCCGCATCATCACCGGCCAGGAGAAGCCCGATGCCGGCGAGATCATCATCGGCGAGACGGTGAAGCTCGGCTATGTCGACCAGTCGCGCGATGCGCTGTCGGACAACAAGACGGTCTATGAGGAGATTTCCGGCGGCAACGAGATCCTCTACCTCGGCAAGCGCGAGATCAATGCGCGCGCCTATTGCGGCGCCTTCAACTTCAAGGGCGGTGACCAGCAGAAGAAGGTCGGTCAGCTGTCGGGCGGCGAACGCAACCGCGTGCATCTCGCCAAGATCCTGCAGCGCGGCGCCAATGTGCTTCTGCTCGACGAGCCGACCAACGACCTCGACGTGGATACGCTGAGGGCGCTGGAGGAGGCGCTGGAGGATTATGCGGGCTGCGCCGTCATCATCAGCCACGACCGCATGTTCCTCGACCGCATCGCCACCCACATCCTCGCCTTCGAGGGCGACAGCCACGTGGAATGGTTCGAGGGCAATTTTCAGGACTACGAGGAGGACAAGAAGCGCCGCCTCGGCATCGATTCCACCATCCCGAAGCGCATCCAGTACAAGAAGTTCACGCGCTGACCGGCGGGCGGAGGCGGCCCGCCCGCCTCAGCCCTCGATCTTCGAGAAGTCGGCCACGGTGGCGGTGGCCGCGCGCAGCTGCGCCAGCATCTTCAGGCGGTTCTCGCGCAGGGCCGGATCGTCGGCGTTCACCGTCACCTTGTCGAAGAAGGCATCGACCGCCGGGCGCAGCTCGGCCAGCGCCGTCATGGCGCCTGCAAAATCCTCGCGCGCGACATGGTCGCGGGCATGGGCGGCCGCGTTGTTCAGGAGGTTGAACAGGGCCCGCTCCTCCGGCTCGCCCTTCTCGTGGATGAGGGCGGCGTCAGGCGGGCCGTCATAGCTGCGACCGTCCTTCTTCTCCTCGATGCGCAGGATGTTCATGGCGCGCTTCGTGCCGGCGAGCAGGTTCTTCCCGTCCTCCGTGCCGAGCAGGGCGGCCAGCGCCTCGACCCGGCGGACGACGAGCAGGAGGTCGTCATTGCCCTCGCCGGAGGCGAGCACCGCATCGACGAGGTCGTGCCGCTGGCCCTGGTCGCGCAGGAGCACCTTCAGGCGATCGTGGAAGAAGGCGAGCAGGTCGGCCGTGAAGCCGTCCAGACGTGAGAGCTTGATCGTCAAGGCATTGTCGACAAGCAGCCGGATCACGCCCAGCGCCGCGCGCCTCAGCGCGAACGGATCCTTCGAACCCGTCGGCTTTTCGTCAATCGCCCAGAAGCCCGTCAGCGTGTCGAGCTTGTCCGCCAGCGCCACCGCCACCGCCACCTTGTTCGTCGGCACGCGGTCGGATGGCCCCTGGGGCCGGTAATGATCCTCGATGGCGATGCAGACGCTCTCGGGCTCGCCCTGGAGCGCCGCATATTTGCGCCCCATCAGACCCTGCAGTTCCGGAAACTCGCCGACCACCTCGGTCATCAGATCGGCTTTCGCCAGTTCCGCCGCCCGCTCGGCAAGGTCGGGGTCGGCCCCGACCAGCGGCGCGAGATGGCGGGCCAGCGCCATGATGCGATCGACCCGCTGCCCTTGCGTCCCCAGCTTCTCGTGGAACACGACGTTGAGGGCGCGCAGCTTGGCCATGCGCTGATCGAGCGGCCTGTCCGCCGCCGTCTCGTAGCCGGGCAGGGGCTTCTGGTCCGTCTCCCAGAAATAGAGCGCATCCGACAGGCGCGCGCGGATCACCCGCTCGTTGCCCGCGATGATCGCCGCGCCGCCGTCGCTGGCCTCGAGATTGGCGGTCAGCACGAAGCGGTTGGCGAGCCGCCCGGTCCTCGGCTCGCGCACCACGAAGCATTTCTGGTTGGCGCGGATGGTGGCGCGGATGACCTCGTCGGGGATCGCGAGGAAGGCCTCCTCGAAGCGGCCCATCAGCACGACCGGCCATTCGACCAGGCCGGCGACCTCGCCGAGCAGCCCCTCGTCCTCGACCAGCTCGAATCCCTGCGCAAAGCAGAGGTTCTTCGCGTCTGCCAGGATGCGGCGCTTGCGCTCCTCGGGGTCGGCCACCACGAAGGCCCTTTCAAGGCCCGTCAGGTAGTCGTCCATCCGCCGGACGCGGAACGGCGCCGGCGCCATGAAGCGGTGGCCGCGCGTGACATCGCCCGCCTCGATGCCGTCGATGGCGAAGCGGACGATCTGCGGATCCTCGGTTTCGGGACCGAAGGTGCACAGGATCGATTGCAGGGGCCGCACCCAGCGCAGCGATGTCGTCGAGACTGACGCCTGCCCCCAGCGCATGGATTTCGGCCAGGGGAAGGCGCGCACCACATCCGGCACGATCTCGGCAATCAGTTCGGGCGTGGGCCTGCCGGGCCGGTTGATGACCGCGATGTAGCTGTCGCCCTTCTTGGGGTCGGACTGGATGGTGGCCTCGTCGATGGAGGCAAGGCCCGCGGCCTTGAGGAAGCCCTGGATGGCGGCCTGCGGCGCGCCGACGCGCGGACCCTTGCGCTCCTCGCGGATGTCCGGCGAGGCGGCGGGCAGGCCATGGACAGAAAGCGCGATGCGCCGCGGCGTGACCACCGTGCGCGCACCCTCGTAGAGGCAGCCCCGCGCCACCAGCGCATCGGTCACGGCCTTCTTCAGGTGCGCGGCGGCATCGGCCTGCATGCGGGCCGGGATTTCTTCGGAGAACAGTTCGAGGAGGAGGTCGGGCATCCGAACCTGACAGCATGACTTCGGGAGGCGGAGAACGCCGCACTTGTTAGTTCACCGCGAGGCCGAAGTCACGATCCATGGGCAGCCCGCAGGTTGCTTGCGTGAGCGGCGCGCATATCTTAATCTATCTTGGTCATCATCAAATTGGATCAAGAAATGTCGCGAACGCCTTCCTTGGTCAGGGATGTCTCCGAGGCCCTGGACAATGTCCTGCGCTTCGCGGAGGAGGCGGCGGCCCATCCCGCCTTGAGCCAGCGGGTGGGTACCGTGCACGCATGGTATGCCCTGCGCGACGCCGCGGGCCAGTGGCACTTCGGGCCCAGCAAATGGGTTGGATACCGCAGCGCCCGTGCAGGCGCCTATCTGGCCTCGTCGGGCAAGGGCGGGGAGAGATCCGGCGGCAAGAGCGAAGCCGTGCTCTCGCAATGGTTCGAGCCCGTTGATCTGTCGACCGTTCTGGGAAAGCAGCTGCATCGGGAGCTCGCCGCGCTTCTGGGGCGATGGGGCAAGCGTCCCCGCAACCCAATCGTCATCAACGTTCTCAAATCCGAAATGGATCAGCATCGCCAGGCAAGGCCGTCGACGCCGCCGGACAATGATGGCCTGAGCCGCATTGTCACTGATCCGGACATCTGTGGCGGACGGCCCGTGATCAGGGGAACCCGAGTGAGGGTTTCCGATCTGATCGACATGATGGCCCTCGGAGCCTCCCGCGACGATATCCTGGCGGATTATCCCTACCTGACGGATGCTGATCTGAGCGCGGCTCTGTCATATGCCGCCCGCGCCACGACTCATCTGGTCATCAAGGCGGCATGAGCCACACGTTCCTCATCGACGCCCAGCTGCCCCCGGGTCTGACGGAGGTTCTGGCAAGCCTTGGCGCTCGTGCGGAGCATGTGACCGATGTCGGCCTCGGCGCTGCGACGGACCGCCAGATCTGGGCATGGGCGAAACGGGCAGGGGCGACCATCATCACGAAGGATCAGGATTTCGCGGCGCTGTCACGTCACGATCCTTCCGGCCCGGCGGTGATATGGGTGCGCCTTGGCAACACCACCAATCGGTCCTTGCGTGCGACGCTCACTCCCATCGTGCCGCTGATCCTGGTCGCGCTGGACAAGGGCGAGCGTCTGATCGAGATCGGCTGAGCGATCGCCCGAGCCGCGACACGCCAACGCGAGCATGTCCGGCGTTCAGTTCTGCGTCTGGAGGAGGTGCGACAGCGTCCAGCCGTCGGTGCCGGGCTGGCGCACGTCGTCGATCAGCCAGCGGCCGTTCTCGCGGACAAGGTCGAAGTGGATCTCGCCGTCCTGACCGAACAGGCGGAAGGTGGAGACCACCTCGGCACTGCTGGCATCGCGCGCGACCTGTCTCAGCCGCACGGAGGCGCGGAACCCGTCGTCATGGTCCTGGCAGCCGCAGGCATAGTCGAAATCGAGGCCGGGCATGACCTCGTCAGCCTTGCGCGAGCGCGCGATCTGCTCGTCGAACAGCCGCTTCAGCCGCGCCGACAGGAAGGGCTGGTCGCTGGTTCCCGTCCGGCGGTCATAGAGGCCGCGAACGGTTGCGACCGGATCATCCGCGCTCTGGGCGAGAGCTGGCCGCCAGACCGCAGGCAGGCCCGCCAGCGCTGCGACGACCGTGCGGCGCGAGGCGCCGGTCATGCCGCCATCCCCCCGCCTTCCGTCTGGAGCCAGGCGGCGCCGCAGGCCTTGGCGAGCTCGCGCACGCGCAGGATATAGCTCTGCCGCTCGGTCACGGAGATGACGCCACGGGCGTCGAGCAGGTTGAAGGCGTGGCTTGCCTTGATGCACTGGTCGTAGGCCGGCAGCACCATCAGGTGGCGGCCGCCCTCGCCGGCGGGCGCGCCGGCCTCCAGATAGGCGCGGCAGGCGGCTTCGGCCATGCGGAACTGCTCGAACAGCATGGCCGTGTCGGCATGCTCGAAATTGTGCCGGGAATATTCCTGCTCGGCCTGCAGGAAGACCTCGCCATAGGTGACCTTCTCGGACCCTTCGCGGCCATTGAAGTTGAGGTCATAGACGTTTTCCACGCCCTGCACATACATGGCCAGGCGCTCCAGCCCGTAGGTCAGCTCGCCCGAGACGGGCGCGCATTCGAAGCCTGCGACCTGCTGGAAATAGGTGAACTGGCTCACCTCCATGCCGTCGCACCAGCATTCCCAGCCAAGGCCCCAGGCGCCCAGGGTCGGGCTTTCCCAGTCGTCCTCGACAAAGCGCACGTCGTGCAGCTTCGGATCGAGGCCGATGGCCTCGAGCGAGCCGAGATAGAGCTCCTGCAGGTCCGGCGGATTGGGCTTCAGGATCACCTGATACTGGTAATAGTGCTGGAGCCGGTTCGGGTTCTCGCCATAGCGGCCATCCTTGGGCCGGCGCGAGGGCTGCACATAGGCGGCCTTCCACGGCTTCGGTCCGAGCGCGCGCAGGGTCGTGGCCGGGTGAAAGGTGCCGGCGCCCACCTCCATGTCGTAGGGCTGCAGGATGACGCAGCCCTTGTCCGCCCAATAGCTGTTGAGGGCCAGAATCAGCCCCTGGAAGGAGCGGTCGGGCCGCATGTGCGCGGGCATGTCGGCAAGCGTCATGGTGGGTTCGGCCTGGCAGGAAATCCGGGCCGAGCCTTAAAGAGCCGCGAGGAAGGGGTCAACCGCCGCGGGGCGGCACGGTCAGGGACGGTATTCGCCGGTCACCGGATCGCGGCGCAGGGTGCGGATCGGCTGCTCGGCCCGCACGGGCTTCGGTTCCGGCTGGGCCGCCAGGACCTTGCGAACCATGGCATAGGCGGCAATGGCGGCGGCGGCGACGGCAACGCCGAGAAGGGCGGGCGGCATGGCAAATCCCACGAGTGAGGATCAGGAGGTCAGCATAGCGCCGGGCAATTCCGGCGAAAGCGGGGCGATCACGGTCTTGTCAGTCGGTCGATGACGGCCGGTCACGGGCAGGACGGCTGGCGCAGGCTCAGCCCCTGGAACAGGCCCTTGACCTGCGGCGAGGTGTCGAGGCCGAAGTCGGACGGGGCCAGGGCGCCGATGGCGACGAGTTCGGCGACCGTGCGGCGCACCGCGCTCGTTTCCGGCCGCTGCCAGAAGGCCGTGTCCGGAGCGGCCGCGACATTGACCGGCGCGCGCGCGGGGAAGAAGCCGGCGATGAACAGGGTGACATTGGCGGCCGCCAGATGGCGAAGATGGCTGTCGCAGGCGGCCGATGACAGGCTCGCCAGGTCGCGGGCAAGCACCGCGGCATGGTCGAACACGGCCCGTTCCGTGCGGGCCCGGCCGATGGGCGGTGGCAGCAGGCGCGGGCCGTCCACCTCCACCATGGCCGCATCCTTGCGGAAGATCACCGGGCCGACCGGCAGATAGGTCATGCTGAGCCGGCCGGGAGCAGAGAGGCCGGTCATGGCCTCGCCCGTGATTTCCCTCACGCCAGCCACGGCGGCGACATAGCGCGGTCCGGCCGCGCCGGTGCCGGTGCCGGACGTCGGCGTGCGGGACGCCAGGCCGGGGATGGCGGCAAGCTCCGGCACCGGCAGGGAGGCCGAGCCGCCGACGAGCCAGAAGGCCCCGAACCCGGCTGCAGCGGCCAGGGCCCCGACCAGAAGCATGGACGGGCCGCTGCCCTGCCGCTGCACCGGCGCTGCGCGGGCCGCGCGGTTGCGCCGGTCATTCATCGCCACGTTGTTCGCCATCGGTCCTCGCCCCGTCCAGACTCGGGCAGGATGACAACGGACTCTTGAGGTCGGATTTACCGGAATGGTTGAAGTGCGATGTATCGGTGACCGGGTGAGCCGCCGGGCGGCTCAGCCGAGCGTCACGGACGGCCGCGTGCGGTCGGCGATCGCGATCCTGACCCTGCCACCGCAGAACCAGCCGATCAGCGCGCGCGCATCCTCGACGGCGGCCTCGAGATCGCCCCAGCCATGGGTCTGGATGGTCATGATCGCCCGGCGGGTGGCGGGCGTGATGATGGTGCGGGCGTCCTGCCGCCAGTTCCAGCGCCGGCAGAGCACATGGGCGGCATCGGCATAGACCACCTCACCCTCCTTCGGCGGGTCGTCGGCCGGCTCGCCGGGCTCTGCGCCCATGTCGATGAAACTGTCGCCCGGCCGGGCGAAACGGAAGGCGAAGGGCGGCGTCGTCCGGTCGAGATCGTCGGCGCCGCAGCAGGCGACCGCCTGGAGCGAGACGGCATTGTAGGCATCGACGAAGGCATTGATCGCCGGCAGCGGCCGGCCAGCCAGTGCATTCTTGACCAGCCGCTCGACCGAGCAGCGGTAGCTGGTCTTGCGGATGCCGAAGGCGCGGTAGGCCTTGCGCCAGGCGGCGATGCCCTCGATCTCGGACAGCTCACGCCCGGCGTGGATGCGCCGCGCCTCTGCCTCGCGTGCGGCGATCAGGGCGTCGAGATCGGCGGGGCGCCGGTCCGCAATGGTCAGATCCTCCCACAAGAGCACGGCCACCCGGAAGTCCGGAAAGGGCTCGGTCAGCTCGGCGATGGACAGCGTGATGGGCATGGCAGGGCGATCAGGCGGGCAGGGGCAGGGGTATTCGGGCCGGGCGGATGGCGCAAGCGCGGCCTCGGGGCGCGGCGGTCGCAAAGCGCGCATCCAGGGCCTATCCTGCCGACACGGATTCGCCGCAAGAGCCTTCGAGGATCATGCCATGACCGCCCGCGCCGCCCTCCTCGCCACGCTCCTCGCCCTCGTGCCCGCAGCTGCGACGGCCCAGCAGCAGCGCCCCTCCCAGAGCGGTGGCGGTCACCGGATCGAGGATTTCACCGGCCTGTGGGCTGCCCAGCCCGGCGGACAGGCGGCCGTCGAGATCCGCTCGCAGCGCGACACCCTGATCGCGCGCGAACTGTTCCGGCATTCGGCCGCCGGCCGGTGCGGCACCGAGGGGCGCGGTCGCTGGACCGGGCGCACCTCCCATCTGAGCTTCCGCGGCGTGTGCGACAATGGCCGCCCGATGCCGCAGACGCGCTGCGCGGTGACCGTGGAGGCGCCTGGCCGCCTGTCGTCGCGCTGCCAGAACGGCCATCGCATGGTGCTGCACCGGGTCGCGCGCTGAAGCGCGGCCTCCTCACATCCCCGGATAGTTCGGCCCGCCGCCGCCCTCGGGCGTCACCCAGTTGATGTTCTGGGCCGGATCCTTGATGTCGCAGGTCTTGCAGTGCACGCAGTTCTGCGCGTTGATCACGAACCTCGGATCGGTCCTGGCAGCCTCGTCGCCATAGACAACCTCATAGACGCCGGCCGGGCAGTAGAGCCGGGCAGGCTCGCCATATTTCGGAAGGTTCTCGCGGATCGGAACCGCTGGATCCTTCAGCGTCAGGTGGACCGGCTGGTCCTCCTCGTGATTGGTGTTCGACAGGAACACGCTGGACAGCTTGTCGAAGGAGATCACCCCGTCCGGCCTGGGATAGACGATGGGCTTCACCGCGCTGATCGGCTTCAGCGTGGCATGGTCGGGCTTGCCATGCTTCAGCGTGCCGAAGGGCGAGAAGCGGAACAGCGCATTGAGCCACATGTCGATGCCGCCCAGCATCACGCCGCCGATGGTGCCGAACTTCGACCAGAGCGGCTTGACGTTGCGAACCGTCCACAGGTCCTTGCCGACGGCCGACGAGCGCCAGGACGCCTCGTAGCTCGCCAGCTCGTCATGCGCGCGGCCGGCGGCGATGGCCTCGGCCAGGTGCTCGGCGCAGAGCATGCCGGACAGGATGGCGTTGTGCGACCCCTTGATGCGCGGCACGTTGACGAGGCCCGCCGCGCAGCCGACCAGCGCGCCGCCGGGGAAGGCGAGCTTGGGCACCGACTGCCAGCCGCCCTCGGTGATGGCGCGCGCACCATAGGACAGGCGCTTGCCGCCCTCCAGGATCGGTCGGATCGCGGGATGCTGCTTGAAGCGCTGGAACTCGTCGAAGGGCGACAGCGTCGGGTTCTCGTAGTTCAGATGCACCACGAAGCCGACGTAAACCTGGTTGTCCTCGGCATGATAGAGGAACGAGCCGCCGCCGGTCTTCATGTCCAGCGGCCAGCCGAAGGAGTGCTGGACGAGGCCCGGCCGGTGGTTCTCCGGCTTGACCTGCCAGATTTCCTTCAGGCCGATGCCGAATTTCGGCGGCTCGCGGCCCTTGTCGAGCTCGAAGCGACGGATCAGCTGCTTGGTGAGGTGGCCGCGCGCGCCCTCGGCGAACACCGTGTACTTGCCGCGCAGCTCCATGCCGCGGGTGAAGCGGTCGGTGATCGTGCCATCGCGGGCAATGCCCATATCCCCGGTGGCGATGCCGCGCACCGCTCCGGTGTCGTCGAACAGCACCTCGGCGGCGGCGAAGCCCGGATAGATCTCCACGCCCAGCGCCTCGGCCCTGGCGGCCAGCCACTTGGTCACATTGCCGAGCGAGCCGATGAAATTGCCGTGGTTGTTCATCAGCCCCGGCATCATGGCATTGGGCAGGCGCAGGGCGCCGGCCGGCCCGAGGAAGTAGAAGCGGTCGTCGGTCACCTGCTGTCGCAGCGGGCGATCCGGATCCTCGCGCCAGTCGGGCAGCAGGGCGTCGAGACCGGCCGGATCGATGACCGCGCCCGACAGGATATGGGCGCCGATCTCCGAGCCCTTCTCCACGACCACGACGGTGAGGTCGGCATTGAGCTGTTTCAGCCGGATGGCGGTTGCAAGACCCGCCGGGCCACCGCCGACCACCACCACGTCATAATCCATGCCCTCGCGCTCGGGCAGATCCTGTTCGGTGGCCATCGGCTGGATCCTCATGTTCCGCGGCCATGGGCGGCCGCGCTGGCTGCGTCTTTGGCCGGTTTCTAAAGCACGGGAGAACGGCGGTGACAACGCGCCGAGCGGCCGAGGCTGGCCCCTGCGCCCTTTTGCCCGGTCACCGGGGGCGGGGCGCCCGCGTTAACGATCCGGCAAGCTTCGTTAACGATATCTAAACGACACGCTTGAGCCGCAATGCTTAACAGGAGATTAATGGTCCCGGGTCGCAGGGCAGTCATCGTCGGTCGTGGGTCGTTCCTTCATGCGTCGCCTTGCGTTTGTTCTCGCCGCCGCGGTTCTGGTCGCCGCAGGCCCTGCCACTGCCACCGGCCAGCAGGCCGAGGGGCGCCGCGTGCAGGCCTCCCTGCAGGGCGGACCGCTGTCCACGCCGCCGATCGGCTGGGTGCAGTTCTGCGCCGAGAATCCGGTAGAGTGCCAGCAGCGTTCGCCAAGGGCCCGGCAGGTTCAGCTCACCCCCGCCGCCTTTGCCCAGATCGCCCGAGTCAACATCCAGGTGAATCGCGAGATCGAGCAGGTCTCGGACATGGATCATTTCGGGGTCGAGGAATACTGGACCTATCCGGTGGACGGGAAGGGCGACTGCGAGGATCTGGTCCTGGAGAAGAAGCGCCGCCTCGTCATCATGGGTTTTCCGCGCGAGGCGCTGCTCATCACCGTGGTGCGGGACCACAATGGCGACGGCCATGCGGTGCTGACCGTCGTCACCGACCGCGGCGACTACATTCTCGACAATTTCACGAACGAGGTGAAGCTCTGGCACGCGACCGGCTATCGCTATGTCAAGCGCCAGGCGCCGACCGATCCAAACCAGTGGCTGTCGCTGAATGGCGGCGGGGCCGACCCCGCGCTCGTCGCCATGCCGCGCCGGTGAGCCCATACGCAACCGTCTCCCGCCCTGCAAGGGCGGTCGAGGCCAGGCCGGAGCGGGTCGCAGCGCTCCGGCCTTCTGCTATGATGGGCCATGGCCGACCATCCGCCCCTCGACGCCAGCCAGCGCGACGCGCTGGAGGCGCTGCTCCTGTTCTACCGCGATGCCGGCGTGGATCTGGCCCTCGAGGAGGCGCCGGTTGATCGGTTCGCTGCCGCGGCGGCGGAGGCCGCGCGCCGGGCCGAGCCGCGCCCGGACGCCCCGCCGGCTCTGACCGCCGGGCCGGACGTGCCGCCCGCCGCTGCTGGGCGGG
>JBKBOA010000044.1:0-30395 GCA_046295035.1 Phreatobacter sp. | reverse complement strand
GCGCGACATCATGGAGGCGGTGATCCGCTGGCCGGATCCGTCCACCTTTCTCGCCATGAGCCTTCTGTCCTTCTTCTGCGGCATCCTGCTGCCGCGCATGTTCCATGTCGGCGTGGTGGAAAACCATTCGCAGGCCGAGGTGCGCCGCGCCTCCTGGCTGTTCCCGCTCTATCTCGTGCTGATCAACATCTTCGTGGTGCCGATCGCGGTGGCCGGCCTGCTCGTCTTTCCCCCCGGCGGCATCGACAGCGACATGACGGTGGTGGCCCTGCCGCTGTCGCGCGGCAATGACATCATGACGCTGGTCGCCTTCATCGGCGGCCTGTCGGCAGCGACCGCCATGGTGATCGTGGCCAGCGTTGCGCTGTCCATCATGATCTCCAACGACATGGTCATCCCCTCGATCCTGAAGTGGCGCGGGCGCCTGTCGAGCGGCGAGGAAAAGGGCGACGACCGTTCGGATCTCGGCCCGACCATCCTCAAGATCCGCCGCACCATCATCCTCGGGGTGATGATTGCGGCCTATGTCTATTACCGCATCGCCGGTGACGCCCAGCTCGCCTCCATCGGCCTGCTGTCCTTCGCCGCTGTCGCCCAGCTGGCGCCGGCCTTTTTCGGTGGCCTGTTCTGGCGTCGGGCCACCGCCCGCGGCGCGGTCCTCGGCATGGCGGTGGGCCTCGCCGTCTGGGGCTACACGCTGCTCATTCCCATGCTGGTCACGACCGGCGTGCTCGACCCCGCCTTCCTCACCCAGGGCCTGTTCGGCCTCACCGCCCTGAAGCCGCAGGATCTGTTCGGCATCGGCCTGCCGCCGCTCGCCCATGGCGTGTTCTGGTCGCTGAGCGCCAATATCGCCATCTTCGTGCTGGCCTCGCTTGCCCGCCGACCCGAGGCGATCGAGCAGTTGCAGGCCAACCTGTTCGTGCCCTCCGAGCCCTCACCCTATGCACCGAGCTTCCGTCTGTGGCGTTCGGCCGTCACGGTGGAGGAAGTGGAGCGGACGGTGGCCCGCTATCTCGGATCGGAGCGAACCGCCGCCGCCTTCCGCAGTCATGCCGCCCAGCGCGGCCGGCCGCTGGAACCGGAGGCGGAGGCCGACATCGAACTGCTGCGCCATGCCGAGCGCCTGCTCGCCTCGGCCATCGGCACGGCCTCCTCGCGGCTCGTCCTGTCGCTTCTCCTCAAGAAGCGGTCGGTGTCCACCACCGATGCGCTCAAGCTGCTGGACGATGCCAATGCGGCCATGCAGTACAACCGCGAAGTGCTGCAAACTGCGCTCGAACATGCCCAGGAGGGTGTCTCGGTGTTCGACCGCGACGGCAAGCTGATGGTCTGGAACCGCCCCTTCGCCGAGGTTCTCGACCTGCCGCCGGAAACCCTGCACATCGGCGCCAGCTTCGAGAGCGTGCTGCGCGGCCTTGCCCGCCGCGGCGAGTTCGGCCGCGGCAATGTCGATGCGCTGGTCGCCGAGCGTGTCCACCGGCTGATGCGCGCCGACGAGCCGCAGATCGAGCGGCTGGCCAAGCGCGGCATGGTCATCGAGATCCGCTCGGCCGGCCTGCCCGACGGCGGCGTGGTCATGACCTTCACGGACGTGACCGCGCGCATCGCCGCAGCCGAGGAGCTGGAACGGGCCAACGAGACGCTCGAGCGGCGCGTGCAGGAGCGCACCGAGGAGCTGACGCGGCTCAATGCCGAGCTCGCCAAGGCCAAGGCCGAGGCGGACGAGGCCAACCTGTCCAAGACGCGCTTCCTTGCCGCCGCCAGCCACGACATCCTTCAGCCCCTCAATGCCGCGCGCCTCTACACCACCGCGCTGGTGGAACGGAACGAGAGCGGCGATACCCGCCGGCTGGTGGACAATGTCGATGCCTCGCTGGAGGCGGTGGAGGAGATCCTCGGCGCCCTGCTCGACATCTCGCGCCTCGATGCCGGCGCCATGAAGCCGGAGATCGGCTCGTTCCGCATCGACGACCTGTTCCGCCAGCTGGAGGTGGAGTTCGCTCCGATTGCCGCCCAGAAGGGACTGTCGCTGACCTTCGTCCATTCGTCGCTGGCCGTGCATTCCGACCGCCGCCTGCTGCGCCGCCTGCTTCAGAACCTGGTGTCCAACGCCATCAAGTACACCCAGAAGGGCAGCGTGCTGGTCGGCTGCCGCCGCCGCGGGCGCAAGCTGGTGCTGGAGGTCCACGACACCGGCCCGGGCATTCCCCAGCGCAAGCAGCGGATCATCTTCCAGGAGTTCCAGCGGCTGGAGCAGGGCGCCCGCCACGCCCGCGGCCTCGGCCTCGGTCTGTCGATCGTCGAGCGCATCGCCCGTGTCCTGGAGCACCGCCTGGTGATCCGCTCCAAGGTCGGCAAGGGCTCGACCTTCGGGGTGGAAGTGCCGATCGCCCCGGCGGTGCCGGCGGTGGCCGGCGTGCAGCCCCCCGCGCTGGTGCCGGCCGCCCCGCTCGATGGCCTCGTGGTGCTCGCCATCGACAACGAGCCGAACATCCTGGAAGGCATGCACACGCTGCTGTCGGGCTGGGGCTGCCACGCGTTGACGGCGGGCAGCTGGAAGGAGGCGCAGGATCTGCTGAACCGCTCGGCCGTCGCGCCGGACGTGCTGATCGTTGACTACCACCTCGATTCCGGCAACGGCCTCGATGTGGTGGTGCAATCGCGCTGGCGCTTCGGTAGCACGCTGCCGGCCATCCTGATCACGGCCGACCGCAGCCGCGAGGTGCGCGAGCGGGCAGCCGAGCGCAATGTCCATCTGCTGCACAAGCCGCTCAAGCCGGCGGCTCTGCGGGCCCTGCTCGCCCAGTGGCGGGTGCAGAAGCAGGCGGCGGAATAGGACGGCTCAGTCCGCCGTGACGCGCTGCATGAAGGCGTCGATCCGCTCCAGGCAGCGGTCGGTGTTGGACCCTGGGAAGCCGGCGAAGACGTGGCAGCCGGCGGGATAGAGGTCGAGGATGGCCTCGTTGCCGGCGGCGGCCCAGCGGGTGGCCATGAACAGGCTGTCGTCCACCAGCGCATCGAGCGTGCCGACCGAGAACAGCGCCGGCGGCAGGCCCTTCAGGTCGGCATGGATCGGCGAGATGTCGGGATCGGCCACGTTGCCGCCATGGACCAGGAAGTGGCGCACGAACATGGTGATGTCGCGCGTGGTCAGAACCAGCTTGGTCTGCCCGAAACTGCGTGCCGAGGGGGTCAGCGCCAGATCGTAGCAGCCGGCATTCAGATTGGCGCCGCGGAAGGGCGAGAGCCCGTGCCGGTCGCGCAGACGCAGGAGCGTCACCACCGAGAGGTGAGCGCCCGCGCTTTCGCCGCCGATCACCAGGCGGTCGGTGCCGAACAGCTCCTGGGCCTTGGCCGCCAGCCACAGCGCGGCGTCCTCGCAGTCGTCCGGCCCGGCCGGATAGGGATGTTCCGGCGCCAGGCGGTATTCGACCGAGACGCAGGCCATGCCGGCCCGGTCGGCGTGACGCTCCAGCCAGGCATCGTGGAAATCCGCCGCGCCCACCGCCCAGCCGCCGCCATGGATGTGCAGATAGACCCCGCGCGGCCGGTCAGGCGCGATCACCCTGAGATCGATCGGCCCGCCCCGGCCCTCGATGGTCAGGGTGCGGGCGCGCGGCGAATAGACCGGGGCGGGAAAGGCGCCCTTGCCCTCGCGCCGCAGCTGGCGCATCACCGGCAGCGGCTGGCTCCACAGATCCCAGTGCTCCAGCGCCTTGACGATCGCGGCATTGACCGCCAGCGCATCGGCCGGCGCCCGTGCCGGGTCGAAGGCCGTGGCATCAATGGTCAGGGGCTGGAACGGCTTCGGCTGGGTCATGGGCGGCTCGGATCGGGACATGGCGGGCGCCGGCGCCGGCTGTCGGCAGGCCCTGCATCAAAGCGGTCCCGTTCCGCCGGCGCAACCCGCCCCGCCGGCATGCCGGCCTCCCGCAGGCTCTTCCGTTCGGCTAGGATGGGCGCATGAGCGACGATGCGGTTCCTGTCGGCCGGACACCGTCCAGCGGCCTTGCCCTGGTGCTGGGCGGCGGCGGCGCCAAGGGCATCGCCCACATCATCGTCCTGGAGGCGCTGGACGAGCTCGGCCTGCGGCCCGAGCGGATCGCCGGCACCTCCATCGGCGCCGTGGTGGGCGCCTGCTATGCCGCCGGCATGAGCGGGCGGGACCTGCGCACCTATGCCACCGACATGCTCCGCATGCGCCCCGAGGTGCTGCGCCGCCTGATTGCCTGCCGGGTCGGCCGCTTCACCGACATCCTGCGCATCGGCCTGACCAATCCGGTCCTGCTCGATGCCGAGCGGCTGCTCGACGCCTTCCTGCCCGCCGGCCTGCCCGACCGGTTCGAGGGGCTGGCCATTCCGCTGACCGTGGTGGCGACCGATTTCCACGCCCGTCAGGACATCGCCCTGGCGGACGGTCCGCTCATTCCCGCCATCGGCGGCTCCATCGCCCTGCCCGGCCTCATGCGACCCGTGGTCCATCGCGGCCGGGTGCTGGTCGATGGCGGCACGGTCAATCCGCTGCCCGTGGACAAGGTCCAGGCGCCGGTGGTGGTGGCGGTGGACATCCTCGAGGGTGCGCCGCGGACCAACGAGATCGACGACACCGTGCCGGAGCCCTGGGATGCCATGTTCGGCTCGCTGACGCTGATGATGCAGGCGCTGTCCGACATCCGCATCACCCAGATGCGCCCGACCGTGCTGGTGCGCCCGCCCGTGTCCGGCTTCCGCGTGCTCGACTTCTTCCGCGCGCCGGAAATCTTCGCGGCCTGCGACCGGACCAGGGATGACGTGAAGCGTCGCATCGCCCGCGCACTGGAGGCAACGCCCGCGATCCTGCTGGAGGGGCCAGGGCGCAGCTAGCGCCGGCCGAACAGCCGCTCGATCTCGGCGAGCGACAGCGTGATGGAGGTCGGCCGGCCGTGGTTGCACTGGGCCGATCCCGGCGTCGCCTCCATCTCGCGCAGGAGCGCGTTCATCTCCGCGGGCTTCAGCGGGCGCCCGGCACGCACCGAACCGTGGCAGGCGATCGTCGCCAGCACCTGCATCAGCCGCTCCTCCAGCGGGCGCGTGCTGTCCCATTCCGCCAGATGCTCGGCAAGGTCGCGCACCAGGGCCGCCGCGTCGATCCGGCCGAGCAGGGCCGGCGTCTCCCGGACCGCCACGGCGCCCGGTCCGAAGCCCTCCACCACGAGGCCGAGGCGGGCAAGCTCCTCCGCCCGCTCCATGAGACGGGCGCAGTCGCCCGGCTCCAGCTCCACCACCACGGGGATCAGCAGGGTCTGGCGGGCTATGCCGGTCTCCGCCATCTGGCGCTTCAGCCGCTCATAGACCAGCCGCTCGTGAGCGGCGTGCTGGTCGACGATGACTACGCCCTCGCGCGTCTGCGCGATGATGTAGGTCTCGTGCAGCTGCGCCCGCGCGGCCCCAAGCGGCCGGTCGAGATCGGCCGGGTCCGGCGCCTCCGGCTCCATCGGCGCGGCGGGATCGGCCTCCAGGCCGAAGGTCGTCTGGGCGGCCTCGGCAAAGCCGATCGGTCCGGGCGGCGGGGCCCGACCGGCTGACGGCCAGCGCCAGCCGGTCCGGTCGCCTGGCGCATGGCCCGCGCCCCCCGAAGCCCGCTGGGCGGCCGAGCCGAGCGTTGCCAGGGCCGCGCCGGCAACCGAGCTTGCCGTCGTCGGCGCCGCCCGTGCTATGGCCTCGCGCACGCCCGAGACGATCAGCCCGCGCACCAGCGCGGCGTCGCGGAAGCGCACCTCGGTCTTGGCCGGGTGGACGTTGACATCCACCTCGTGGGGGTCGAGCGCAATGAACAGCGCGGCGGCCGGGTGCCGGTCGCGCGGCATCACGTCGGCATAGGCGCCGCGCAGCGCCCCCATCACCAGACGGTCGCGCACGGGGCGGCCGTTGACGAACAGGAACTGGCTCGCGCCGGTCGCCTTGTGCAGGGTCGGCAGGCCGGCAAAGCCATAGAGGCGGACGCCGTGGCGGGTCACGTCCAGAGCCATGGCATTGTCGGCGAAGTCCCGGCCGGCGACATCGCCGATGCGCTCGAGCAGACCGGCTTCGCCGAAGGCTCGGGCCGGATAGCGGCGCACCGAGCCCTCGTCATCGGCCAGCGAGAAGGCGACGGTGGGATGGGCGAGCGCCAGCCGCCGCACCACATCGGCAACGGCCGCCGCCTCGGCCCGGTCGCTCTTCAGGAACTTCAGGCGGGCCGGCGTGGCCGCGAACAGGTCGGCCGCCTCGACCCGCGTGCCGCGCTGGATCGGCGCCGGCACCGGCTCGCCCTTGTCGCCGGCATTGACGGTGAGCGCCCAGCCGTGCGGCTCGTCGGCATGGCGGGTGGTGATCGTCAGCCGCGAGACCGCGCCGATCGAGGGCAGGGCCTCGCCGCGAAAGCCGAGCGTGCGGATGTCGAGCAGATCCTCGCCGGCGAGCTTGGACGTGGCATGGCGCTCCACCGACAGGACGAGATCGTCCCGGGTCATGCCGGCGCCGTCATCCACCACGCGGATCAGCCGGCGTCCGCCACCGCCGATGGTCACGTCGATGCGCGTGGCCCCGGCATCCAGCGCGTTCTCCACCAGCTCCTTGACGGCCGCAGCCGGCCGCTCGACCACCTCGCCGGCGGCGATGCGGTTGACAATGCCCTCGGGAAGCTGGCGGACCGGCATCAGGCGATCCTATCCGATGACCTGCCGGACGTCAGGAGCGGTCGCGGATCAGCGCGCGCAGGCCCTGGCCGACGCCCTGCCGCCGTCCGTCCCGCGGCTGGCCGCCGATCGCACCGGATGCAAGGGCGGCCGCCCCGAGCGATGGCGGCGCGGCGGCAGTGCGGGTTTCGACCTTCGGCTCCGGGCGCGGATCGGGTCTGGGCTCCGTCCGCTGGGCCCGGCCCGGTGCGGGCTTCTGCACCGGCGAGGCCGTCATGCCGGCCGGCTCCGCGCCGGACAGCACCTCGGCCCGGACCGGCCGCGGCGGGGAGAACAGCGTGCCCTGGCCCAGCTTCACGTCGTAGTCGAGCAGATCGACCACGACCGATTCCGTCTCGATGCCCTCCACCACGAGATCGATGCCGAAACGCGCGAACAGGCCGCTGAGATCGGCCGGATGGATGGCAGCTCCCGCCTCGGCGGCTCGCGCCAGCATCAGGTCGGCAGGCACCTTCATCTGCCGGAAGCCCTTTTCGGACAGATCCCGCGGCTCGATCCGCAGATCGCGCACCCCGTCCATCACGAACCGGTAGCCCATGTCGACGAGGCTGCGCAGCGTCTCGATGTCGAGCGGCGAGAAGGCCCTCACGGCCTCCTGCCGGAAGCCGAGGAGCAGGGAGCCGGCCACCGGCCGCGCGGCCTCCAGCATGGACAGGAGTTCGGCCGAGAAGGCGGCATCGGCGATCGAGGCGCCGGACAGGTCGCAGATGAGCCCGACATCGCGGTTGCGCACGGTCAGGCGCCGGACGATCTGGATGGCGCGCGCCAGGGTCTCGGCATCGAGCCGCGGCATCAGCCCGCCATCATCGGCCAGGGTCCGGTAGTCGTCGGGCAGCAGCATGGTGCCATCGGCCGTCCGCAGCCGGACCGAGGCGTGATACCAGCGCACCCGCCGTTGCGGCAGGATGACGACCGGCTGGAGATAGAGCTCGTGGCGCTCGCTGGCGATGGCATCGGCGATGGCCGCGATCGCTTCCGTGCGCGTCAGCCCGGCCAGCGCCGCGGGCAGCTGGTCGGTCGGTTCGGCCACGGTCCGCGTCTCCAGCCGGCGACGCAGATCGCGGTCGATCCGGCCGAGCGCGGCGGCTCCTGGCGGGGGTGGCGCGACCGCGGCCGGCGGGGTTGCCGGAATGGCGGCCGGAGGGACCGGCGGCGCGACCATCGGGGCTGCGACCGGTGCGCCCGTTCCGCCCGCCGCGTCCGGCAGGACGGAGAGGCCGCTGGTCCGCGCGATCGCCTGCTCGTGGGCCTGCAGCGTCTCGGCGAACTGCTTCACCAGCACGCCCAGCTCGCCGATCTCGCTGGCGATCGGTGCCGTGGCGGCGCGGGCCTTTTCCATGGCAACGGTCTCGAAGCGCTCGATCCGGCGCGACAGCTCCTCCACGTCATGGGCGAGGCCGGCGGTCGAGCGGGTCAGATCGTCCAGCCGGGCCTGCGCCAGCGCCTGGTCGGCAACCCGCTGGGCGCCGAGCTGGCCGATCACCATGGCCAGCAGCAGGCCGAAGCCGATGGCCGCCGAAGCTCCCGGATCCACACGACCGAGCAGATAGGCCAGCGCGGCCACCGAGGCGGCAATCGCGACCATGCACAGGGCGATGAAGAAGGAACCCGGTCGGGTCATGGCGGACAGGCGGGACCTTTCGATCAGGACAACGGGCGAACAATGCCTCGCGCCGCGGTGATTCGTCTCGCCCCGCGCTGGGCAAGTCCCCGGAAAATCGGCCACAATGCGGCGGACCGGACCAGAGGAACACGAGGGCTGCCGCCATGATCCGCTTCATCGATCCGCCGGCCATCCACAAGCCGGCGCCCAGCTACCGTCACGCCGCGCTGCATCCGCTCGGCGGTGAGCGCCTGGTCGTCTCCGGCCAGGTCGGCATCAGGCCTGACGGCTCGATTGCCGAGGGGCTGGAGGCGCAGATCGACCAGGCCTTCGCCAATCTGATCGCCTGTCTCGAGGCCGGAGGCATGCAGGTCACCGATCTCGTCAAGATCGTCACCTATGTCACCGTGCCCGATGCCATCGCCACCTTCCGGGCGGTCCGGGCCCGCCGGCTCGGCGATCATGTGTGCGCTGCAACCTTCCTGCAGATCGCCGGTCTCGTCCGCCCGGAACTCATGGTGGAGATCGAGGGGGAGGCGGTGCGCTCCACGGGCTGAGCACGGCCATCCGGCCGCGCGCGGATCAGACAGGTTCTCCGTCTTTGGTCCTATTGCGCCGCACCATCGGCGCCGCGACTGTGTGCGCCCCGCGGAGGTGGACCATGCCTGTTCGTTCGATCCGTTCCCTGGCCTTCGAGGATCTCGACGTGGGCCTGTCGGAACTGGTGCTCAAGACGGTGACCGACCAGGACATCGTCGGCTTCGCCGACATTTCAGGCGACCAGAATCCCATCCATCTCTGCGACCTCTATGCCTCGCGCACGCGCTTCGGCCAGCGGATCGCCCACGGCCTCTATACCGCCAGCCTGATCTCGGCGGTGATCGGCACCCGCCTGCCGGGGCCCGGTGCCGTCTATCTCTCGCAGACGCTCAACTTCAAGGCGCCGGTCAGGATCGGCGACGTGGTGCGCGTCCATGTCGAGGTGGCCGAACTGATCCCCGAGCGCCAGCGCGCCCGTCTCATCTGCGAATGTGCCGTGGATGCCACGGTGGTGCTGGACGGCGAGGCGCTCGTGCGCGTGCCGACGCGTGCCGAGCTTGCGCGCGCGGCCTGACCCCCGGTCCGGCCGCCGCCTTGACGGGCGGCACCGGCCTCGTCAGGTTCCAGCAGCCATGACCTGCGCGCCTGCCTGTCCCCGTTCATGTCTCTGCCCATGCCCCTGACCCTGCCGCCCCCGCGGCCGGGCGCGGGCTATCCTGTCCTGACGCGCGGCGCGGCCGCCCCCGCGGGCCTGCGGGGTGGCGTCGTTGCCATCGGCAATTTCGACGGCGTTCATCGCGGCCATGCCCATGTGGTGGCAACGGCGGTCGCGGCGGCGCGCCGCCGGGGACTTGCGGCGCTGGCGCTGACCTTCGAGCCGCATCCGCGCCAGCACTTCCAGCCGGACCGGCCGCTGTTCCGCCTCAGCGACCCGGCAGGCAAGGTGCGCCTCCTGGCCAGCCTCGGGCTCGACGCCGTGGCGGTTGCGACCTTCGATGCCGCCTTCGCCGCGCTGACGGCGGAGGCCTTCGTGGCCGATGTGCTCGGCACCTGGCTCGGGGCCGCCGAGGTCGTGGTCGGCGCAGATTTCCGCTACGGGGCCGGCCGGACGGGTGATGTGGCAACGCTGGCGGCCGCGGGCGCGACCGCCGGCTTCGCCGTGACCGTGGTCGAGGGCCTGTGCGAGGCCGGCGGCATCGTCTCCTCGACCGCGATCCGCGACAGGCTCGCCCAGGGCGATGTCGCAGCGGCCGGCCAGCTTCTCGGCCGGGCCTGGTTCGTCACCGGGGAGGTGATCCACGGCGAGAAGCGGGGCAGGGATCTCGGCTATCGCACGGCCAATGTGCGGCTCGATCCGGCCTGCGGCCTCGCCCATGGCATCTATGCCGTGCGTCTCGGCCTCGACGGCGCCTGGTTCGATGCCGTGGCCAGCTTCGGCCGGCGGCCCACCTTCGACAATGGGGCGCCGCTCCTGGAGACGCATGTCTTCGACCGGGTCATCGACCTCTACGGACGCGAGGTCGACATCGCCTTCTTCGACCGCATCCGGCCCGAGCTGAAGTTCGACAGCATCGAGGCGCTGATTGCCCGGATGGATCGCGACAGCCAGGACGCCCGCGCCGTTCTGGCCGCTCATCCGGTCTGATTTTACAGACAAACTGCGGAAAATCTCGGATTCTGGTATCCGGATATGGAGAACTTTGGGCTTCATTAACCAAATACGGGCTCTTCTGGCATCCCCCGACACCAGAGGAAAGCTCGCCAATGCTCTCCCGCCTTCCAGCACTCAAGATCGGCACCAAGACCGTTCTGTTCGCCGTCTCCCTGCTCGCCTTCACCGGCGTGCTGACCATCGCCGCCGGCTGGATGCTGATCCAGAGCCGCAATGCCGAAACCGCGCTCAAGGATGCCCAGACCAGCATGCGGACGCTGGCCGTGCTGTTCACGGCCGCCTTTCCCGACGCACGCTTCACGATCGAGAATGATCGTGTCCGCGAGGTGCGCGCGCCGGCCATGCCCAGCTTCTCCAGCCACGACATCGTCGATCGCAATGTCCAGGCGGCCGGTGGCGTCGCCACGATCTTCGTGACCGACGAGAAGGGCATCTTCATGCGCCGCACGACCAACGTGAAGCGCGAGAACGGCGAGCGGGCCGTCGGCACGGCGCTCGCGCCAGATCATCCGGCCCAGGGGCCGCTGAAGGCCGGCCAGGCCTATTACGGGCCGGCCATGCTGTTCGGCCGCTCGTTCTACACGGCCTACCACCCCGTCATCGGCCCCACCGGCGCGGTCATTGGCGTGCTGTTCATCGGCATCCCGACCGAGCAGCTGCAGGCCGAGGCCTTCAGCACCATGATCCGCATGGTCGTGGCGATGATGGCGCTCATTCTGGTTCTGGGGCTCGTGGCCGCCTTTGTCGCCCGCCGGGCGGTGCGCCCGCTGTTGGCCGCAACCAAGGCCATGGAGAAGGTCGCCGCCGGCGATCTCGACGCCGCGATTGCCGACAGCGCCCGCCGCGACGAGATCGGCGACCTGAACCGCAGCCTGATCGTCCTGCGCGACAGCGCCCGCGCGGCCCGCGATGCCGAGGCGGCCCGCCTCGGCGAGGCCGAGCAGCGCGCCGCCCGCGCCCAGCGCCTGGAACAGGCGATCATGAGCTTCGAGGCGGCCATGGCCGAGCGGATCGCCGAGGCCAACCAGGCGGTCGGCGCGCTCGACGGCAGCGCCCGCGAGCTCGACAGCGCCTCGCAGACCATGACGGCCAAGGTGGCCAGCGCCTCCGAGGCGACCGACGAGGCGACCGCCAACATGAATGCGGTGGCCAGCGCCGCCCACGAGCTGACCTCCTCGATCGCCGAGATCGGCCGCCAGGTGGCCGCATCCTCGCAGGTGGCCGGCCGGGCCGTGAAGGAGGCCGGCGATACCACCAGCCGCGTCGCCGAACTCGACGGCGCCGCCCGCAAGATCGGCGAGGTCATCAGCCTCATCAACGAGGTGGCCGAGCAGACCAATCTGCTGGCCCTCAACGCCACCATCGAGGCGGCGCGCGCCGGGGAGGCCGGCAAGGGCTTCGCGGTGGTCGCCGCCGAGGTCAAGCAGCTCGCCGGCCAGACCGCCAAGGCCACCGACGAGATCGCCTCGCAGGTCGGCCGCATGCAGGCGGCCACCACCGCCACCGTCACCGCCATCGGTGCCATCACCGAGACCATCGGCACCATGGACCAGATCACCACGGCGATCGCTGCCGCGGTCGATCAGCAGCAGGCCTCCACCGGCGAGATTTCCCGGGCCATCTCGCAGGCCAATGGTCATGCCGATGCGGCGCGCCGGGCCATTGTCGATGTCCGCGAGGCCGCCGCCGGCACGGGGCGCTCGGCCGCCGAGGTCGGCCAGGCCAGCCGGCATCTGTCGGGCTGCTCGACCAGCATCGAGGAGGTGCTCAAGGCCTTCGTGCGGGAGGTGCGCGCGGCCTGAGGCGACGGGCCTCATCAGGGCGGCTGATCCGCCGGATCACCGCATTCGGTTGGAACGGCCGGACGGGTCAGGCTACCGTCCGGCCGTTTCCGCTGGCCCGGGAGATCCACCCGTGTACGTGCCCCCGCTCTTTGCCTTCGACGATGCCGGCGACAAGGCTGCCTTCTGCCGGGCCCATCCCTTCGCGGCCTTCGTGACCCATGGTCCCGAAGGGCTCTATGCGACCCATCTGCCGGTGGTCCACAAGGCGGAAGGCCCGAACGGGGCCTTCTTCGGCCATATCGCCCGCGCCAATCCCCACTGGCAGAAGGCTGCCGACGGCGCCGAGGGCCTGCTCATCTTCACCGGTCCCCAGGCCTATGTGACGCCGTCCTGGTATGCCACCAAGCGCGAGACGGCCAAGGTGGTGCCGACCTGGAACTACGCGGCGGTGCATGCGCGCGGGCGCATCGCCTGGACCCACGATGCCGATGTCCTGCGCCGGAATCTTCAGGATCTGACCGAGGCCCACGAGGCCCGCTTCGCCCATCCCTGGGCGCTGTCCGATGCGCCGGAGGAGTTCATCGACAAGCAGATGCGCGCCATTGTCGGCCTGCGTTTCGAGGTCACCGAGCTGATCGGCAAGCGCAAGATG
Source organism: Phreatobacter sp. (assembly GCA_046295035.1). Taxonomy (GTDB): domain Bacteria; phylum Pseudomonadota; class Alphaproteobacteria; order Rhizobiales; family Phreatobacteraceae; genus Phreatobacter. The sequence continues at coordinate 17,425 of JBKBOA010000044.1, read as the reverse complement.
AGCCAGAACCGGCCGGCCGCCGATATCGACGGCGTGGTGCAGGGCCTGTCGCAATCCGACAGGGCCGACGATCGCGCGGTGGCGGGACTGGTCGAGACGCTGCGGCCGCGCTGATCAGGCCAGGCCGAGGGACTTCAGGAAGGCCGCCGCCATCAGCCCGGCGAGGAAGATCAGCCCGGCGTCGCGGTTCGACCTGAACAGGGCAAGGCACCGATCCGGGTCGGCAATGTCGAGCCGGCGCACCTGCCAGGCCAGGTGCAGGGCGAAGGCGGCGAGCCCGGCATAGGCCGGCAGCGGCGCGGCAAGGCTGGCCAGCGCCAGCGCGAACAGGGTCACGGCCGCCGCATAGAACAGCGCCAGGAACAGCGGTGTGCGCGCGCCGAACAACAGCGCCGTGGAGCGAACGCCGACAATGGCATCGTCCTCCCGGTCCTGGTGGGCATAGATCGTGTCATAGCCGATCACCCACAGGACCGAACCGGCATAGAGGAGCAGGGCAGGGGCATCGAGCCGGCCGAAGGCCGCCGCCCAGCCCATCAGCGCGCCCCAGGAGAAGGCCAGTCCCAGCACCGATTGCGGCCAGGAGGTGATGCGCTTCATGAACGGATAGATGGCCACCACCACGAGCGAGGCGATGCCGACCGCCCAGGCGAAGGGCTCGGCCAGCGCCAGCAGCACGGCGGCGCCGACGGCGACCTGCGCGAGCATGAAGATCTTGGCCTGGCGCGGTGTCACCTGGCCGGAGGGCAGGGGACGGGAGCGGGTCCGCTCCACCCGCGCGTCGATGTCGCGATCGACGAGGTCGTTGTAGGTGCAGCCCGCCCCGCGCATGGCCACCGCGCCGATGGCGAAGAGCAGCATGTGCCAGAGGTTCGGCACCGGCCAGCCCGCCGCGATGGCGGCGAGGGCGGCCGACCACCAGCAGGGCAGCAGCAGGAGCCAGGAGCCGATCGGTCGGTCGGCGCGGGCAAGCCTCAGATAGGGCCGCCAGGCGGCTGGCGCGACCGTGTCCACCCATGAACCGCGGACCGCATCCGCGACACGTCCCTGGCTGGCCGACATGGGGGCTCCGATGGGGGGAGGTTCCGTGGAGGCGGCCGCGGCGCTGCCTCACAGCGCGCCGGGCGTGCGAAGGTCGAGCTGCGGCCGGCGGCCGACATTGGGCGCGAACGGATTGCCGCCGCCGGCCTCCGCCTGCCGGCGCTGGCGGTCGAGCTGGGCGACGCCATTGCAGGCCTGCCGGCGGTTGCGCTGGACATTGGCGAGGCCGGTGTTCACGTCGTTCACCATCTGATCGGGGATGCGACAGAACTCCTGGTTGGTGGCCAGCCAGTTCTTGAGCTTCTCGAACGAGGCCTGGGCATTGCCGAGCGCGTTGCAGGCGCGCTGCGCCGCCGCGCGCGCCTGTTCGAAGCTTGTCGGCCGGCCGCGCGGCATGGCCGCCTGGGTCTGCTGCATGACCTGCTGATGCGCCTGGATCAGCGGCTGGAACTCGGCCTGGCAGATCTCGTTGGCGCGAACCGTGCCGCTGGCGGCAAGCGCCCCCGCAAGGGTGGCAGCGAGGAGGCTCAGCCTCTGCGGCAGGCGGCGGCGCATCGCTCGGTCCCTCTCCACGTCCCGTCGGTCCATGCTTGTGATGATCGGCAGAGTGCATATCAATGGGCCGGCATCATGGCAACGCGACCGGTCCGCACGGGGCTTGCCGCGCAACCGCCATGATCCTGTCCGCGCCCGACGCGCCCTTCCCGGAACTGCGATGGCCTCCTACGATTTCGCCGCCACACGCCTGTTCGTCGATGCCGCGCTTGAGGCCGGGGCGGTCATCGCGCTCGACCGGAACCAGACCAACTATCTCGGCAATGTCCTGCGCCTGCGCGCCGGCGACCGTATCGCCGTGTTCAACGGCCGCGACGGCGAATGGTCCGCCACCCTGGCGGAGGCTGGTCGCCGCAGCCTTTCCCTGACGGTGGTCGAGCGCCTGCGCGAGCAGCCGGAGCCGGGGCAGCTCGCGCTCCTGTTCGCCCCGCTGAAACATGCCCGGCTCGACTACATGGTGCAGAAGGCGGTGGAGATGGGCGTCTCGCGCCTCGTGCCGGTCATGACGCGGCGGACCCAGGCGAGCCGGGTCAATCGGGAGCGCATGCAGGCCAATGCCGTCGAGGCCGCCGAACAGTGCGGCATCCTCTCCATCCCGCGTTGCGAGGACGCCCTGCCGCTCGATGCCGCGCTGGCCGCCCTGCCGGCCGGAACGCTGATCGTGTTCTGTGACGAGGAGGCCCCGGTGGCCGGACCGCTCTCCGCTCTCGGGCAGCGCAACCACCAGGGCCCCGTGGCCGTCGTCATCGGACCGGAGGGCGGATTTGCACCGGAGGAGCGGCACATGCTGAAGGCCCGCCAGGACACACTCGCCCTGTCGCTGGGGCCGCGGATCCTGCGGGCCGATACCGCCGCGGTCGCCGCCCTCGCCGTCGTGCAGGCGACCATCGGCGACTGGAACGGGCCGCCGGCGGCATCCTGACGCGGCGCGGAAGCTCCGGGCCGGCGGAACGGCCCGAACGGGAAAGTCAACCGAAATAAGTTCACGCCAGATTTCAGTATGTTACGAAATTAAGGCATCGCGTGACCGGTTTCGCCCCATTTTTGCCCCGCCTCCAGCCAGCCTGACCGCCGATCGCTGACCGGTTTCGACTGGGAACCCGCCGGCGGTGTGCGGGTTTTTGTGTTCGGTCCCGCGCTCAAACCAAGTGCCACGACATCACGGAGACACACATGTCGGACACCCGTCGCTTTGGCATCGAGGAGGAGTTCTTCGTCGTCGATGCCGAAACCAAGGCCGTCATGCGGCGCATGCCGCAGAGCTTCTTCGATGCGGCGAAGGCACGCCTGGGCGATCGTGTGCGCAGCGAGATGCTGCAGTCCCAGGTCGAGATCACGAGCTCGGTCCATTCCAGCGCCGCGTCCGCTCGCAACGAACTGAAGGCCATGCGCGCCCTGCTCGGCGAGGTGGCGGCCGATCACGGCCTGGCCATCCTGGCCTCCGGCACCCATCCGACCGCCATGTGGGCGACCCAGCGGGCGAGCGATGCCCCCCGTTACGACAGCGTCATGCACGACCTGCAGATGCTCGGCCAGCGCAACATCGTCTGCGGCCTGCATGTTCATGCCGAGTTCGACGATCCGGAGCGGCGCGTCGACATCATGACCCGGCTGACGCCCTCCATCCCGCTGATCGTCGCCCTGTCCACCTCCTCGCCCTTCTGGCAGGCACGGGCCACCGGCCTGATGGGCTATCGCCTCGCCGCCTACGACGAGCTGCCGCGCACCGGCCTGCCGGAGCTGTTCTCGAGCCAGCGCGAATATGACGACTACATCGCCCTGCTGGTGGAGGCCCGGATCATCCAGGATTCCAGCTATATCTGGTGGGCAGTCAGGCCCTCGCGGCGCTTCCCGACGCTGGAACTGAGGGCACCGGACTGCTGCACCCATCTGGACGACAGCCTGGCCATCGCCGCGCTCTATCGTTGCCTCGTCCGCTACCTGCTGCGTCATCCGCAGGTGAATGCCGACCTGACCGCCGTGTCCCGCGCCATCGCGCAGGAGAACAAGTGGCGGGCCCAGCGCTACGGCATTCACGGCAGCTTCGTCGACGAGGCGCGCCGGACCACCATTTCGGTCGCTGACCTCGTGCGCGAACTGGTCGAGACCCTGCAGGAGGATGCCGAGGCACTCGACTGCGCCGACGATCTGGCCGGCTGCCTCAGCATCGTCGAGCGCGGCACCAGTGCCGACGGCCAGCTGGCCACCTGGAAGGCGGCTCTAGGCCTTGCCGAGACGCCCCACGACGCGCTGCGCGCAGTGAAGACCTGGATCGGCGTGCAGACGCTGCAATGACCGGCGGGCGGCCGCGCGGGACGAGGCTCTGAGCCGGTTCAGGTGCCGCGCGGCTTGGCCCGGTGGGTCGGCTGCGCCGCCGCCGGGTCGTCCGGCCAGGGGTGGCGCGGATAGCGGCCCTTCATCTCCGCCTTCACCGCCTGCCAGGACCCCTTCCAGAAGCCTGGCAGGTCGCGCGTCACCTGCACCGGGCGATGGGCGGGCGACAGCAGTTCCAGCTTCAGTGGAATGCGCCCGCGTGCGACCGAAGGGTGGGTCGCAAGGCCGAACAGTTCCTGGACCCGGATGGCCAGAACCGGCTCCTCGCCCTCGTAGTCGATCGGATGGCGCTGGCCGGACGGCGCGTCGAAATGGCTCGGGAGCTCCGCCTCCACCCGCCGTTTCACGTCCCAGGGCACCAGCAGGTCGAGGGCCTCGGCAAGGTTGTCGGCGTCGATCTGGGCGAGGGACGTCTTGCCGGTGATGTGCGGCGCCAGCCAGTCGGCGGCAGTCTGCGCCAGGGCCTCGTCGGACAGGTCGGGGAAGCTCTCGTCAACGCGGCGCAGGAAGGCGATGCGGTGGCGCAGCGCCAGCTGCGCCTTGGACCAGGGCAGGCGGTGGATGCCAAGCGCGGCGATGCCCTCGGCCAGGGCCCTGGCGCTTTCGGGGCTCGCCGGAACCGGCAGCGTCGCCTCGCCCAGGCTGATGGCGCCGAGCCGGCGCACGCGACGCGCGCGCAGCGCGGCGGCCGCGCGGTCGAAGCTCACCTCCTCGCGCGTCTCGATCCGGTCGGCAAGGGCCTCCTCGATCTCGGCGAGGCTGATCGGCGCGGCCGACTGGATGCGCGAGCGCGCGGCAAGGCCGCCGAGTTCGGCCACCGCCAGAAAGGGCTCGCGCGCGAGCGGGGAGGCCGGATCGACCGCGCCGCCGCGGCCATTGGCGAGCACGAACTCGCCGTCGCGCCCGCGCGCCCGCGCGATACGGTCGGGATAGGCCAGAGCCAGCACCGCGCCCGCCCGTTCCTGTCCCGATCCGATGTCGGGCGCGCTCTCGATGCCGCGCAGCCAGCCGGCGGCCAGGCGGCGGGCCTCCTCGGCGCGGCGCGAGCGGTCCGAGCGCAAGCGGTCCAGCCGCTGGCCGAGATGCACGTCCTCGCCGCCGAGGCCGCGCTCCGAGACGAGCAGCGCGAGGTCCGCGGCGAGCCGCCCCTCGCCGCGGCGGGCGGCATCCACCACCATGCGGGCCAGCCGCGGCGCCAGCGGCAGGGCGCGCAGGCGCTTGCCCTCCTCCGTGATCCGGCCCTCGGCATCGAGCGCCCCGAGGCTTTCGAGCAGCGCCCGCGCCTCGGCGAGCGCCGGCTTCGGCGGCGGATCGAGGAAGGCCAGCCTCGCCGGATCGGTGACGCCCCAGGCGGCGCAATCGAGCAGCAGCGGCGCGAGATCGGCGGCGAGGATCTCCGGGGTGGCATAGGCCGGGAACGCGCCCTCCTGGGCTTCCTCCCACAGCCGGTAGCAGGTGCCGGGCTCCGTGCGGCCGGCGCGTCCCCGCCGCTGGTCGGCCGCGGCCCGCGACACACGCACCGTCTCCAGGCGGGTCAGGCCGAGATCGGGCTCGAACCGGGGCACGCGGGCGAGGCCCGAATCGACGACGATCCGCACGCCCTCGATGGTCAGCGAGGTCTCGGCGATGGAGGTTGCCAGCACCACCTTGCGCCGGCCCGCCGCCGCCGGGCGGATGGCGCGGTCCTGCTCGCTGCGCTCCAGCGCCCCGTAGAGCGGGACGAGATCGACCGCCGGGTCGCGGAGCGTGCTCGCCAGCAGCTCGGCCGTGCGCCGGATCTCGGCCGCTCCGGGCAGGAACACCAGGGCCGAGCCGGGCTCCTCGGCGAGCGCCCGGCGCACGGTGCGCGCCACCTCCTCCTCGAGCCGAACCTGCGGATCGCGGCCAACATGGCGCGTCGTCACGGGAAAGGCGCGGCCGGCGCTCTCGATCACCGGCGCATCGCCGAGCAGCCTTGCCACGCGCGCGCCGTCGAGGGTTGCCGACATGACGAGGATGCGCAGATCCTCGCGCAGGCCGCCCTGGGCATCGAGCGCGAGGGCGAGGCCGAGATCGGCGTCGAGGCTCCTCTCGTGGAACTCGTCGAACAGCACGGCGGCGACGCCGGTCAGCGCCGGATCGTCGAGGATCATGCGGGTGAAGATGCCCTCGGTGACCACCTCGATGCGCGTGCGGGCCGAGACCTTCGAGCCGAAGCGCACGCGCAGGCCGACCGTGCCGCCGACCTCCTCGCCGAGCGTGGCGGCCATCCGTTCCGCAACGGCACGGGCGGCAAGGCGTCTGGGTTCCAGAACGAGAAGCCGACCTGTGCCAAGCCAGGATTCGGCCATCAGCACGAGGGGCACGCGCGTCGACTTGCCGGCCCCGGGTGGGGCGACCAGAACGGCTCGCGGCCCGGCGGCAAGCGCCGCCCGCAGAGCTGGCAGCGCCTCGTCGATGGGCAGGGAAGGGGTCGGGACAGGGGCCACGCGGCGCCGTTTACGGTTCCTTCACCCCGTCCGCAAGCCGTCCGCCCGTCCGGCCCCGGATCCGGCCCGAAGGGCGCGGCGGTTGCGACAGGCCCGGCCAAGGACGGCGCGCGTGCCCGAACGGGACAGCCGGCCTCATGCGGACCGGGAGCGGATCCGGACCGATTCGTCCGCAGCGTCGCACGGCCCGCAGAGGCCGGCCCGCGGACCGAAGGGGGCGGCCGTCCCCAAGCTCCTCCAGGCCGCCCCCCGCAAAGGACGGCCCGCGGCCCTGCGCCGCGGGCCGCTCCTGTCGGATGTGCGTTCAGTCGATCCCGTAGGCCTTCTTCGCCTCGGCCAATTCCTGTTCGTCCCAGTAACCGATGAGAATGCCGCCCCTGAGCTGCCGTGCCGGGCCATACTGTTCGATCTGCGCATCGCTCATGGTGATGCGGTTGTGGTCGGCCAGCGCCCAGGCGAGCAGGTGCTCCTTCATGCGCGCGCACACCTCGGCCTGCTCGGCCTCATCGCCGAGGTCGCGGAACTCGTGCGGGTCGGTCTCAAGATCCCACAGCATGGGCCGGAAGCCGGGAGCGTGGACATATTTGAACCGGCCGTCGAAGACCATGAAAAGCCGGCACTCGTGCGGCTTGCGGCCGAGCGCCCGTCGCGTGTCGAGCATGGAATAGTCGTATTCGGAAATGGCGACCTGCCGCCAGCCGGCGACCGGCTCGCCGCGCAGCAGCGGCATCAGCGAGCGGCCCTCGACAATGTGCCGGGGCGGCGTGCCGCCGAAGAACTCGATGAAGGTCGGGGCGAGGTCGATGGCCTCCACCAGCCGGTCGCAGACCGTGCCGCGAGCGGCATCGGCCTCCTTCGAGGGGTCCACCACGATCAGTGGCACCTTCACCGAGACCTCGTGGAACAGATCCTTCTCGCCCAGCCAGTGGTCGCCGAGATAGTCGCCGTGGTCGGACGTGAAGACGATCATCGTCTTGTCGGTCAGGCCCTCCGCGTCGAGGAAGCGGAACAGCACGCCCAGCTGGTCGTCGATCTGCCGGATGAGGCCCATATAGGCGGGGATGACGCGCCGGCGGACCTCCTCGCGCGCGAAATTGCGCGACACGCGCAGGTCCATGAAGGCGCCATAGACCGGATGGGGGTTCTGCCGTTCCAGATCCGAGCGGATCGCCGGCTGGACGTCGTCGGCGCCGAACATGTTGTGATAGGGCGCCGGCGCGATATAGGGCCAGTGCGGCTTGATGTAGGACAGGTGCAGGCACCAGGGCCGGCCGTCCTGCTTCGCCTCGCGGATGAAATCCATCGCGCGGCGCGTCATGTAGGGCGTCTCGGAATGCTCCTCCGGGACATTGGCCGGCTTGTCGGCATGGGCGAGCAGCCAGCCGTTCTGCTTCTCGCCGTCCGGGCCGATGCCGGAATTGGCGCGGTCCTCCCAGGGATTGCGCGCCGGGAAGCCCTGGGCCTCGAGATAGGCGTCATAGGCCGGGCGCGGCGCGCCGGTGCGCGAGGGGTGCAGGCCGTCGTCTCGCTCATAGGGCTCGAAGCCGCACTGTGCCGCCTCCACGCCGATCACCGAGCCTTTCGGGATGCCGAGCCGTTCCATGCCCTCGTCATCGGCCGTCATGTGGGTCTTGCCGACCAGCACGTTGCGCACGCCGAGCGCCTTCAGATGCTGGCCGAGCGTCGGCTCGCCGATGCGCAGCGGAAAATTGTTCCAGTGCGAGCCGTGCGAGCGCATGTAGCGGCCGGTGTAGAAGCTCATCCGCGAGGGCCCGCAGACCGGCGACTGCACATAGGCGCGGGTGAAGCGCACGCCGCGCGCCGCCAGCGCGTCGATGTTCGGCGTCTTCAGGCGCGGATGGCCATAGCAGCTCAGGTAGTCGAACCGGAGCTGGTCGCACATGATGAAGAGCACGTTCCTGTCGGCATGCGGCATGAGGGATCGTTCCGGGTGCAGGGCGGGCCCGATGGCACCGCATCTCGACGTCTTGCCCGGGCGAGGCCCGGGCATCCACGGCTTTCGCCGCGGCGATGGTCAGGTTGTGGAAGGCCGGGACAAGCCCGGCCATGACGAGGTGTCCGCGGCGGCGTCGGTCCGATGACCTCAGCTCGGCCTGAAGCCCGAGGCGCGCACGGCAGGGGCCCAGGCCTCGTGGTCGGCCTTCTGGATGGCCGCCAGCTCCTCCGGCGTCGAACCCTTGGGCACCATGGACAGGCGCAGGATGCGCTCCTTGACCTGATCGTTGCGCAGCGACGCCATCACCGCCTGGCTGACCCTGGCAACCGTCTCGGCAGGCGCCCCGGCGCGCGTGTAGAGCGCGTACCAGGCAGCCCCGACGATGGGCACGCCGGCCTCCGTGAAGGTCGGCACGTCCGGCAGGAAGGGCGAGCGCTCGCGGCCGGAGACCGCGAGCACGCGGATGCGGCCCGCCTTTGCCAGCTCCGTGACATCCGAGGTGGTGGTCATGACCATCGGCACCTGGCCGCCGACCAGGTCGGTGAGTGCCGGCGCCGAGCCGCGATAGGGCGCATGCTGCATCGGCACGCCGATCTTCTCGCCCATCATGACGCCGAAGAAGTGCGGCAGGTTGCCGACCCCTGGCGAGCCGTAGGTGGCACGCCGCGGATCCTGCTTCAGCCAGGCGACGAGCTCGGCGAGCGTTTTCGCCGGCGTATCCGGATGGATGGCCAGGGCGAAGTCGAAGGTGGTGACGAGGCTGATCGGGGCGAGGTCGGTGAACGGATTGTAGGGCAGCTGCGGGAACACGATCGGATGGATGATGATCGGCGCCACCGGGGTGAGCAGCAAGGTGCGGCCGTCGGCTGGCGCGTTGATCACCGCCTGCGTGCCGATCTGGCCGCCGGCGCCGGGCCGGGCCTCCACGAAGGTGGTCTCGTTCAGGGCCCGGCCGATCTCGTCGGCAACGATGCGGGTGAGCGCATCACCCGCCCCGCCGGCGGCAAAGGGAAAGACGAAGCGCATGGGCCCGGCCTGCGCCCGCAGCGCAGCGGGCGCCAGCGCGGCGGCGGCGAGGCCGAGCGCGGTGCGACGGCTCAATCGGTGTCGGATGACGGACATGCTGGCGTCTCCCTGTCCCATGGCCGGCCTTTGCGGGGCGCCGGCTCGTGGCCGGGAGAATGGCAAAGGCCTGTCGCCATGGCTACCCGTTGCGCGCACATCAGGGGCTCGGCAGATCGCGCGCGAAGGCCGCGACCAGCGCATTGAACGTGTCGGGGCGCTCGATGTGCGGCGCATGGCCCGCGCCCGCGACGAGGCTGGACCGCCCGTCCGGTGCGTGCCCGGCGATCCAGCCGGCCACGTCCGGCCGGTAGAGCTGGCTTTCGGCTCCGGCGATGGCGAGGACCGGTATGGGCAGCGAGCGGATCGTCGCGCGATGGTCGGCCTCCACCAGCGAGCGCCAGATCAGGGCCATGACGGTGCCATCGCGGCGCGCGATCCGCTCCGTCGCGCGCGCGACCAGCTGCGATCCGCAGTTCCTGCCCGGCGCGAACATGGCCTGCGCGATGCGCGGGGCGTAGCGGTCCCAGGCGGTGCCCATGCGCTCGGCCGCATGGAGGGCCTCGGCGAGGGTCTGGCCATTGGCAAGGCCGAAGGGCCAGTCGGGCGCATTCGGCACCCTCGGCGTCATGTCGACGATGACAAGGCCGGCGATGCCCTGCGCGCCATGGCGCGCGATCAGGTCGAGGGCAACCGTTGCGCCCATCGACCAGCCGACCAGCACGGTCCTGCCCGGCGCTGACCGGCGCAGCAGGTCCGCGACCGCATCGGCAAGGCCGGCCATGGTGGTCGGCCCCGCGCCGGCCGGCGTCTCGCCATGGCCGGGCAGGTCGGGGGCCATGACGCGGAAGCCCTCCAGCGCCAGCGATCGCTGGCTGTCGAAGAAGCTGCGATCGACCGACCAGCCATGCAGGAAGACCAGCGGCCGCCCCGCGCCGAGATCGGTGAGGCTCAAGGGCGCCGTCACGTCAGACCTCGGCCGCGGTGGCGACATCCCTGACCAGGACGAGGGCGCGGCCGGTGGCGAGCACGCGGCCGTCGGCGCCGGTCAGCACGGTGGCAAGGTCGCACAGGTGCTTGTCCGGCCTCAGACGGGTGACAGTGACGGTGGCCGTGAGCGCCTCGCCGGCCGGGATCAGGCCGGCGAAGGCGATCTCCTGCTTGAGATAGTTGGTGCCGCGACCGGGCAGCCGGACGCCGAGCAGATGGGAGAACAGGGCGCCGACCAGAGGTTCGGGCACGGACCGCAGCGTGCCGGGCGTCACGCCCGCGAGCGATGCGAACGCCTCGAGGTCGGCGGTTGAAAAGGTGCGCGTGACGCTGGCCGCAGCGCCGACCTTGAGCTCAGGATCTGCCATCGGCACCTCCCGGCAGCAGGTCCGCCGCCGCCTCGCAGACGGTCTCGCCGTCGCCGGCGCGCGTGATGAGCATGGACAGGCGCACCCTTGGCCCTTCGACCGCCTCCACCGTTCCGGAAAAGACCAGCGGTTCGCCCGCATAGGCGGGGGCGGGGAACACCAGCGCCTGGCCCTGCTGGCGAAAGCCTGGCAGATGGCGCTGGATCAGCCCCCAGAGCACGGAATAGAGCAGCATGCCGTGGGAGACAGTGCGGCCGAAGCGCGTGCGCGCCGAGAAGCCGGCATCGACGTGGATGGGATTGTCATCGCCGCTGACCGCCGCGAACCGGTCGAAATCGGCCTGCGACAGCGTCCGCGTGGCGCGGAACAACGGGCCGGGGACCGGCGGTGCCGGCGTGCTCATGCGCTGCCCCCGGACAGGAGTTCGCGCAGCACGTGCTTCTGGATCTTGCCGGCCGCCGTGCGCGGAAAGTCCGTCACGATGGTGACGTGCTTCGGCACCTTGTAGGCGGCGAGGCTTGCCCGGGCATGGGCGCGGATGTCGTCGGGTTCGGCGCTCATGCCCGGCCGCAGCAGCACGACCGCATGGCCGACCTCGCCCCATCGCTCGTCGGGCACGCCGATGACGGCGGCCTCCAGCACGGCCGGATGGGCGTGCAGGACGATCTCGACCTCGGCCGGATAGACGTTCTCGCCGCCGGAAATGTACATGTCCTTGATGCGGTCGACGACGTAGTAATAGCCATCGGCATCCTGCCGGCCGACATCGCCGGAGCGCAGCCAGCCGCCCGGCGCGAAGGCCCTGGCGGTGGCCTCCGGATTGTTGAAGTAGCCGGGCGTGATGCCGGGTCCGCGGAACAGCATCTCGCCGCTCTCGCCCCGTTCCACGTCGCGGTCGTGGATGTCGACGAGCCGCACTTCGGCGAGGATCTGCGGTCGGCCGACCGAGCCGATCTTCTCGGCGGCGCGCTCCGGTTCCATCAGGAAGACGGTCGGGCCGGTTTCGGTCATGCCCATGCCATTGCAGATGATGACACCCCGTTCCATGAAGGAACGCAGCAGGGGCTCGGAGATCGGCGCTCCGCCGCAGCCCCAGTGCCGCACGCGCGAGAAGTCGGTGGTGGCGAAGGCCGGGTGCAGACTGATGGCCTGGTAGATGGCGGGCACGCCGAAGAACAGCGACAGCCGCCCCTTCTCGATCAGGTCGATCACCACGTCCGGCTCGAATTTGGGGATGATCCGCGAGGTGCCGCCCGCGAAGAACACCGGCAGGGCGTGCAGGTTGATGCCGGCCGTGTGGAACAGCGGCAGGAAGTTGAGCGTGTCGTCGCCGGCCGTCAGGCCCGTGGCCTGCTGGATGTTGACATAATTGGCCAGCGCCATGCCGGCAGTCTGGATAACCGCCTTCGGCCGGCCCGTCGTGCCGGACGTGTAGAGCAGGTACCAGACGCGCCCGCTGTCCCAGGGCTCGGGGGCCATCTCGGCCGGCGCCATGCGCGCGCGCCGGTCCTCATAGTCGGCGAAGCCCATCACGGGCACATCACCGGCGAGCGCCCCGGCCAGGTCCGCACAGGGCTCGTCGCACAGCAGAAGCCTGGCCGCGCAGTCCGCAAGGATCGGACGCAGCTCCGCCGGGGTCTGGCGCCAGTTCAAGGGCACCATGACGAGGCGCGCGCGGGCGGCCGCGAACAGGAGCTCGAAGAAGGTTGCGCTGTTGTGGCACAGCACGGCGAAGCGGTCGCCCTCGGCAAGGCCCTGCGCCTTCAGGAAGGCGGCGGCGCGCGCCACGCCGTCCTCGAAGGCGGCATAGGTCAGGCGGCGCCCGGTGGCGATCTCCTCGAAACAGATGGCGTCCGGCGACAGTTCGGCGCGGCGGCGGCACAGGTCGGGAATGGACTTCATGCGGACCTCCCGAGGAAGCGGGCCATGCCGGCCTCGGTCTCATCGGTTTCGATCAGCGCGAGAAAGCGCTCGCGCTCGCGCTCCAGGCCAGCAGCCAGGGCCTGCCGCCGCTCCGGCGTGAGCAGCAGGGCGCGGGTGGCGCGCAGACTGGCCGGAACCTTGGCACCAAGCTGGTCCAGCCAGCCGCCGATCACCGCGTCCAGCCTGTCCTCCGCCTCGATCGCCTGCGCAAGACCGAGGCCGAGCGCCTCCTCGGCCGCGACGCGGCGGTTGAGCAGCTGGATGGCGGCGGCACGGGAGGCGCCGATCCGTTCGGGCAGCAGCGCGGTCCAGCCGCCGTCGGGGGCGAAGCCGACATCGACATAATAGGGCTGGAGGAAGGCGCGCGGCGACATGGCGACGAGGTCGGAGGCGAAGACAAGGCCGCAAGAGCCGCCGGTGGCCGGGCCGTGCAGCCGGCAGACGACCGGGCAGGGCAGGTCGACAAGCTTGAGGATGGCGGCATTGAGCGCCCCGACGAGACCGTCCGCATAGCTTCGCCGCTGCCCGCGCGGCAGGGCCGCGAAGGCGGCAACATCGCCGCCGGTGGAGAACGAGCGGCCCGCGCCCGCCAGCACCAGCGCCACGAGGTCGGCGCCGGCCAGCCGGTCGAGCGCCGCATTCAGCGCGCCGAGCAGTTCCGGCACCAGGGCATTGTGCCGCTCCGGTCGGTTCAGCGTCACGGTCGCGACCCGGTCGGCGATGGCGCTCAGCACCAGCGGTTCAGCCATGGCGGTGCCTGCCTGCGCGCGGCGCGATGCCATGGGCAACGAAGTCGAAGGCGGCCTCGGCGGCCCGGTCGAGCGTCTCGGAGGTGTCGTAGAGCGAGAAGCGTCGGCCCACCATGTCGGTGACGCCCATCAGGGCCCAGGCGCGCACTTCCGGGTCGCCGGGCGAGATCTCGCCACGCGCCTCGGCCTCGGCGAGCAGATCGCGATAGCCGGCGGCGAACTCTTCGTAATAGGCCCGGTGGATGGCCGGATCGACGAACTGTGATTCCGCCACCACCCGGTAGAGGTTCGGGTTCTCCCGCACGAACTGGAGGAAGGCGCGGATGCCCAGGCGCTCGGCCTCCAGCCGGTCGGGCGCGCCCATGATCGCGCGCGTGAGGTGGTGGCGCAGCCGCCGTCCCATACGCAGCACGAGCTCGCGCAGCACCTCCTCCTTGGAGCGGAAGTAGAGATAGAACGTGCCCTGCGCCACGTCCGCCTCCGCCGTGATGGTGGCGATCGAGGCCTCCGCAAAGCCGCGCGCGCCGATCTCCCGCTCGGCCGCGTCGAGAATGCGCTGGCGGGTGCGCTCCCCGCGCTGGGTCTTGGGTGCCGGCAGGGGGCCTGCCGGGTGGGGCTGGGACATGGGCGTTCCCGTCGGCGTTTCCGTCATCGGCCTGTCGCCGGAGGGCTTCAGGCCTGCTTCCCGCTTGACGCGTTTCGGGCATAACGCTAGCGTCACCTGAAACATGACTCAAGTGTCAGTTTCAGGTTCTGGATCAGGGAGGATCCCATGCTGAGGACCAAGCTTGCGATGGCCGCCGCCACGCTGGCGCTTGCCGTCTCGTCCCATGCGGGCGAGGCCGTGGCGCAGGTGCGCGACGTGAAAATCTGCCTCATTGCCGGCCGCACCGGCCCGCTCGAGGCCTATGCGAAGCAGACCGAGGTCGGCTTCATGATGGGCCTCGAATACCTCACCCGCGGCACCAACACCGTCGGCAACATGCGCCTGCAGGTCATCGTCAAGGACGACCAGCTCAGGCCCGATCGCGGCAAGGCGCTGCTCGAGGAGTGCTACAACGACGATGGCGCGGCGCTCGCCGTCGGCACGACCGGCTCGCCGGTGGCCCTCGCCATGCTGCCGGTGGCCGAGGAGGCGAAGAAGATCCTCATCGTCGAGCCGGCGGTGGCCGATTCCATCACCGGCGCGCGCTGGAACCGCTACATCTTCCGCACCGGCCGTTCGTCCTACCAGGACGCGCTGGCGGCTGCCGCCTCGATCCCGGAGAACGAGGACGTCTTCATCGGCATGATGGGCCTCGACACGGCCTTCGGCCGCGACGGTGTCGCGGCCTACAAGGCCGCGCTGGCCGCCATCCGCCCGCGCGCCCGCATCGTTGCCGAGGAATATGCCGCCGGCAACACGGCCGACTTCGCGCCCTTTGCCGAGCGCCTGTTCGCCGCCCTGCGCGACCGGCCGGGCAAGCGCATCATCGGCTTCATCTGGGCCGGCGCCCACCCGATGGCGAAATTCGTCGACATGCACCCCGAGCGTTTCAACATCGCCCTGGCGCCGGGTGGCAACATCCTGCCGGCCATGAACGCCTGGAAGGCCTTCGCAGGCACGGAAGGCGGCATCTACTACTACTGGGACTTTCCGCGGAACCCGCTGAACGACTGGCTGAAGGCCGAGTACCAGAAGCGCCACAACGCGCCGCCGGACTTCTTCGTGGCGGGCGGCTTCGCGGCGGCGGCCGCTGTGGTGGCCGCTCTGGAAAAGGCCGACTCGACCGATACCGAGCGCCTCATCGCCGCCATGGAGGGCATGACCTTCCAGACGCCCAAGGGCCCCATGACCTTCCGTGCCGAGGACCATCAGGCGCTCCAGGAAATGTACCACTTCCGCATCCGCCAGAACGGCCGTGACAACGACATGCTGGAACTGGTGCGCACCATCCCGGCCTCCGAGATGCCCTTGCCGATCACCAACAACCGGCGCACCAACTGACCACTGTCAGCCGCTTCGTCATGCCCGGCTCCGGGCCGGGCATCCCGAATGTCCTCGTGGCGCATCCACCACAAGCCTCGCATGGCCGGCCCATGGCCCGGCCATGATGGGGGATGCTGCCTCGCGGGGGTGCTGCCTCACGGATCCGCCGCCCATGCCACCCGTTCTCGAAACGCGTGACCTGACCATCCGCTTCGGCGGTCATGTCGCCGTCGACAGAGTCTCCTGCGCCTTCCATGCCGGGACGCTGACCGCCATCGTCGGGCCGAACGGGGCCGGCAAGACCACCTATTTCAACCTGATGTCGGGTCAGCTTGCCGCCACCTCCGGCATCACCCTCCTGGATGGCGAGGACATTTCCGGCCTTGGCGCGGCCGGCCGGGCCCAGCGCGGCATCGGCCGCGCCTTCCAGATCACCAACCTGTTCCCCAACCTGACGGTCGTCGAGAATGTCCGCCTCGCCGTCCAGGCGCGCGGCCGTGCCGCGTCCAGCCTGTTCTCCCTGTGGTCCAGCCATCGTGACTGGATCGAGAAGGCCGACCACTATCTCGATCAGGTCAATCTGGCCGGCGTGCGCGACACCGTGGCGGCCGCCCTGTCCCACGGTGACAAGCGCAAGCTGGAAGTCGCCATCATGATGGCGCTGGAGCCCAGGGTCTTCATGTTCGACGAGCCGACGGCCGGCATGTCGGTCGACGAGGTGCCTGTGATCCTCGACCTGATCCAGCGCCTCAAGGCCGAGGGCGACAAGACCATCCTGCTGGTCGAGCACAAGATGGACGTGGTGCGTTCGCTCGCCGACCGCATCGTGGTGCTGCACAACGGGGCGCTCGTCGCCGATGGCGAGCCGGCGGCGGTCATCGCCTCGCCGGTCGTCCAGGAAGCCTATCTCGGCCAGGCCCCGAAGCGGGAGGCCGGCCATGCCTGACACCGGCGCGCCGCTGCTCGCCCTTGCGGGCGTCCACACCCATATCGGCCAGTACCACATCCTGCAGGGCGTGGACCTGGTCCTGCCGAGGGATGGCATGACCGTGCTGCTCGGCCGCAACGGAGCCGGCAAGACCACGACGCTGCGCACCATCATGGGTCTGTGGAAGCCCTCGCAAGGCACGATCACCTTCGACGGCCGGCCGATCGGCGGCCTTCCCACACCCGACATCGCACTGTCCGGCATCGCCTATGTCCCGGAGACGATGGCGGTGTTCGCCGATCTGACGGTCGCCGAGAACATGACGCTGGCCGCCCGCTCCGGCCCGCCGGATGCCGCCCGTCTCGACTGGATCTTCGGCCTGTTCCCGGCGCTGAAGAAGTTCTGGCAGCTGCCTGCCGGCGTGCTCTCCGGTGGCCAGAAGCAGATGCTGGCGATCGCCCGCGCCATTGCCGAGCCGCGGCGGCTGATCCTCATCGACGAGCCGACCAAGGGCATCGCCCCGGCGATCATCGAGGCCATGATCGAGGCCTTTGCCGCGCTGAAGCGCGAGACCACCATCCTGCTCGTCGAGCAGAACTTCCGCTTCGCTGCCAGCCTTGGTGACCATGTGGCGGTGATGGACGACGGCCGCATCGTGCATCGCGGCCCCATGGCCGACCTCGCCGGCGACGAGGCCCTGCAGCAGCGCCTGCTCGGCCTGTCGCTGGACGCGCATCAGTGAGGGCGACGCAATGACCCTGGCCACTCCCTCCACGCAGGCCGAAACCCTGCCGACGGTGAGATCGGACTATCTGCCGATCCTCTTGCCCATCGTGCTGGCGGCGCTTGCCCTGCCGCTGATCGGCAATCCGGTGACCTGGGTGACGCTCACCGTGGCGGCGCTTGCCATGGGCATGATGATCTTCGTCATCGCCTCCGGCCTGACCCTCATCTTCGGCTTGATGGACGTGCTGAACTTCGGCCATGGCGCCTTCATCGCGGTCGGCGCCTATATCGCCCTGTCCATGCTCGGCCTGCTCTCGGGATGGGTGCAGGCCGACTCGCTCCTGTGGAACCTGAT
>JBKBOA010000043.1:13248-31348 GCA_046295035.1 Phreatobacter sp. | reverse complement strand
GAAGCGGGTGCGCAGCACCCGCGGCCGCCGGCGGGCCGAGCCGGCCGAGCGCCCGCAGGAGCGGCGCCCGCCGGCCGCCGCCGCTTCCGTTGCGGCCGCCCTGCCGCCGCCCAGCCAGCAGGCAGGCCCGCTTCAGCAGCCGGCCGCGCCCGCGGGCACGACCGGCGACACGACGGCTCCCGAGGCGGGCCGCGCCGCCTGATGCGCCCGCCGCTTGACCCGGCCGGGCCGCTGGCCGACACGGGGGCATGATCGTCAGGCTCCCCGATTCGCCGGCCGTGGCGGCTGTCGCACCATGAGGGTCCGGCGCCTCGCGCTGGCGGTCATGCTCGCCTGGGGCTGGCGGCGGCCGGCGATCGCCTTCGGCGCCGGCGCGCTGGGGGCGCTGGCCATGCCGCCCTTCGGGCTGTTCCCGGTGCTTGCCATCAGCCTGCCCCTGCTGGTCTGGCTGCTCGACGGCGCCGCGGCGGCCGGCCGGGGCTGGCGCACGTTGCTGGCTGCCGCGCGCACCGGCTGGTGGTTCGGCTTTGGCTATCACCTGGCCGGACTGTGGTGGATCGGCGCCGCCTTCCTGGTCGAGGCCGACCGCTTCGCCTGGCTGCTGCCCTTCGCGGTGACGGCCCTGCCGGCGGGACTGGCCCTGTTCACCGCCGCCGGCGCGGCGCTCGCCCGCCTGCTCTGGCGGCCGGGACCGGGGCGCATCCTGGCGCTGGCCGTCGGCCTGACCATCGGCGAGCTGCTGCGCGGCACGCTGCTGACCGGCTTTCCCTGGAATCTCTATGGCTATGCGCTCACCCAGCAGCTCTGGCTCGCCCAGGCGGCCTCGCTGGTCGGCGTCTATGGCCTGACCTTCCTGGCCGTGCTGCTGATGGCAACCCCGGCGGGGCTCGGCGACGAGCCGGAGGAGGGCAGCCGGGCGGTGCTGCTCCCGGCCGGCGCGGTCCTCGTCCTGATGTGCCTTGCCCTGTTCGGCGGCTGGCGCCTCGCCACCACGCCGGTGGCGACCGTCGACAACGTCCGGCTGAGGATCGTCCAGCCCGACATCCCGCAGGACGACCGGTTCCGGCCGGAGATGCGCGACCGCATCCTTGCCCGCTATCTCGACCTGTCGGATCGGGCCCTCTCGCCCGAGCGCGCCGGCATCCGCGACGTCACCCATCTGATCTGGCCCGAATCGGCCTTCCCGTTCTTCCTGATCCAGGATCCGGAGGCCATGGCCCGGATCGGCGACCTCCTGCCGGCCGGAACCGTGCTGATCACCGGCGCCGCGCGCCCGGAAGACCCGCAGGGCGATCCACGCACCACGCGCGTGTTCAATTCGGCCTATCTGATCGACGACCGCGGCGCGATCCGCGAGACCTATGACAAGGTGCATCTCGTCCCCTTCGGCGAATACCTGCCGTTCCAGGAACGGCTTGAGGCGCTTGGCCTCGAGGCCCTGACGCGCCAGCGCGGCGGCTTCTCGGCCGGCGACCGCCGGCGCACGATCGCCGTGCCCGGGGCGCCCGCCGTCGGGATCCTGATCTGCTACGAGGTCATCTTCCCCTCGGCCGTGACGGCCGACGACCGCCGCCCGGGATGGCTGCTGAACCTGACCAACGATGCCTGGTTCGGCCGCACGCCTGGCCCCTATCAGCACTTGCACCAGACGGCGGTGCGGGCCATCGAGGAAGGCCTGCCCGTGGTCCGCGCCGCCAACAACGGCATCTCCGCGGTCATCGACCCGCTGGGCCGCAGCCTCCGCGCGCTGCCCCTCGGAGAAAGCGGCGTTCTGGATGCATCCCTGCCGGCGGCGCTGCCCCCCACGGTCTTCGCCCGCACCGGCAGCCTACCCGTCCTGGTGGTGCTGGCCGTCGCCTTTCTCGTTCTGCTGCGCCGCCCGCGCACCGGCCGTTGACCGTGTTCGGCCGTTCGCTCGAAAAAATCCCGTAACGGTCTGCTAAATAACAGTGTATGGGCTTGACACTGCGTCATGATGTGGTTGGAGGGTTTTCGATGCCGGTGCTACGGTGCGCCGGCTGACCCGGACCCCGGCGCTCGCCGCCCGGTTTGTCCCGGGTCTGGCGAGTTGAAGCGGACCGCGCTGGGGGCGGAGAACAGTTGATGATCAAGAAGGCACCGAACCCCATCGACAAGCATGTCGGCAGCCGGGTCCGCATGCGCCGCATGATGCTCGGCATGAGCCAGGAGAAGCTCGGGGAGCGGCTCGGCCTGACCTTCCAGCAGGTCCAGAAATACGAGAAGGGCACGAACCGCATCGGCGCCAGCCGCCTGCAGCAGATTTCGGCCATCCTGTCGGTGCCGGTCGCCTTCTTCTTCGAGGGCGCTCCCACCGGCGAGCCGCTGCCGCAGGGCGGTTTCTCCGATGTCGGCCACGCCTCCTATGTCGCCGATTTCCTCTCCACCAGTGAAGGCCTGGCCCTCAACCGCGCCTTCATCCGCATCAAGGATCCGAAGGTCCGGCGGCGGATCGTGGATCTCGTCTCGGCGATCGCGGGCGACAGCGACGACGGGCTCTGAGCCCATTTCGCGCCATATCGACTGCAATCCGTTCTTTCCTGCGAACGAACCGGTCGTTTTTCCGTTTTTCGTCTTGACCGGCGAACGGCGGATTGCCAGAACCTGCCCTCGCCCGGCGGGCATGTCCTGCCCGCGTCCGGGAACGCGCCGGATCGGCGCGTCCGTTCAAATCCGGTTCATGGTGCCACCGATACCGACGGCGCCGCGCCCGCAAGTCGGCGGGCCTTTGCTCCTGGGAGGGCCTTTCGTGTCCCGCAGTTCCTATCTCTTCACGTCGGAATCCGTGTCCGAGGGTCATCCGGACAAGGTCTGTGACCGCATTTCCGACGAGATCGTTGATCTCTTCTTCAAGGAGGCCATCAAGGCTGGCCTGCCCGCTTCCCAGGTGCGCGTTGCCGCCGAGACGCTGGCCACCACCAACCGGGTGGTGATCGCCGGCGAGGTGCGCACCAACCTGACCGAGAAGCAGATCAAGTCGAAGGTGAAGTCGGTCGCCCGCAAGGCGATCAAGGCCATCGGCTACGAGCAGGACGGTTTCCACTGGAAGAAGGCCAAGATCGACGTCCTCCTGCATCCGCAGTCGGCCGACATCGCCCAGGGCGTTGACGAGAGCGGCAACAAGGACGTGGGCGCGGGCGACCAGGGCATCATGTTCGGCTATGCCTGCCGCGAGACGCCCGAGCTGATGCCGGCCCCGATCTACTATGCCCACAAGATCCTCGAGAACCTGACCCGCTACCGCAAGGCCGGCGAGCGCGGCTGCGAGAAGCTCGGCCCCGATGCCAAGAGCCAGGTCACCATCCGCTACGAGAACGGCAAGCCGGCGGCGGTCACCCAGATCGTGCTGTCCACCCAGCATCTCGACGAGAAGCTGACCTCCAGGGACGTGCAGAAGATCGTCGAGCCGGTCATCCGCGAGACGCTGAACGGCCTGGAGATCGCCAAGGACTGCAAGTGGTGGATCAACCCCACGGGCAAGTTCGTCATCGGCGGCCCGGACGGGGATGCCGGCCTGACCGGCCGCAAGATCATCGTCGACACCTATGGCGGCGCGGCGCCCCATGGTGGCGGCGCCTTCTCCGGCAAGGATCCGACCAAGGTGGACCGCTCGGCCGCCTATGCCGCGCGCTACCTGGCCAAGAACGTGGTCGCGGCCAAGCTCGCCGACCGCTGCACCATCCAGCTCTCCTATGCCATCGGTGTCGCCCAGCCGCTGTCGATCTATGTCGATCTGCACGGCACGGCCAGGCCCGGCGTCACCGAGGAGAAGGTGGAGAAGGCGCTGGCCGAGGTCATGGACCTCTCGCCGCGCGGCATCCGCGAGCATCTCGGCCTCAACAGGCCGATCTACGCCAAGACCTCGGCCTATGGCCATTTCGGCCGCAAGGCCGGCCGCGACGGCAGCTTCTCCTGGGAGAAGACCGATCTCGCCCCCCGGCTGAAGGAAGCCGTCCTGGGCTGAGGCCGGCTCGCGCCTGCGAGGCAAGGGAAGGGGGCTTCGGCCCCCTTTCGTTTGGCCAGGTCTTGCCAAGGCGCCACGCCTTTGGTCATGACCTGCCCCCACCGGGATCCGCTGTCGTCCCGGGAGTTCCGATGGCCGATCTCTCCATGACCGACGACAAGCGCCTCGCGGGGCGGGGCTCCTTCTTCGGACGGCGCAAGGGCAAGGCGCTGCGCCCGCACCAGGCGGACCTGTTCGCGACGCTCCTGCCGCGCCTGCGCGTCGATCCCGCTGTTCCCTGCGACCTCGCCGGGCTGTTTCCGCGTCCGCTGGACGGCCATGTGCTGGAGATCGGCTTCGGCGGCGGCGAACATCTGGTGCGCGAGGCGGTCGCTCACCCGCAGCTCGGCTTCATCGGCGTCGAGCCCTTCGTCAACGGCATGGCCAAGATGCTGGCGGAGATCGAGCGGCAGGGCATCGACAATGTCCGCCTGCACACCGAGGACGCGGGCGAGCTGCTGCCCTGGTTCCCGGACGCCTGCCTCGACATCGTCTATCTGCTCTATCCCGATCCCTGGCCGAAGACGCGCCACCACAAGCGCCGCTTCGTCTCCGACACGACGGTTGCCCAGTTCGCCCGCATCCTGAAGCCCGGCGGGGAGTTCCGCTTCGCCACCGATATCGACCACTATGCCGCCTGGACGCTGGAGCGCCTGCTGCGCGCGCCCGATTTCGTCTTTGCGGCCCGCACCGCACGCGACTGGGTGACACCCTGGCCCAACTGGCAGGCGACCCGCTACGAGGCCAAGGCCCTGCGCGAGGGTCGCAAGCCCTGCTACCTGACCTTCCGCCGGTTGTGATGGCGGCAGCGGGCGGCCGCCTGCCGCAGGGCAGGGCTGCCCGCAGGCGCTTTCACCGGCCGGCCCCGAGCCGCTAGCCTCCCCCGGTCGCCGTTCCGGAGGAGCCCGCCATGCCCGTCATCGACCGCATTGCCGCCTTCCACGACGAGATGACCGCCTGGCGGCGCGATTTCCACGCCCATCCGGAGATCGGCTTCGAGGAGGTGCGGACCTCCGCCATCGTGGCGGAGAAGCTGGAATCCTGGGGTATCGAGGTCCATCGCGGCTTCGGCAGGACCGGCCTCATCGGCGTCATCCACGGCCGGCCCGGCAACCGCAAGATCGGCCTGCGCGCCGACATGGACGCGCTGCCCATGCCGGAACTGAACGATCACCTGCCGTGGAAGAGCACCTACGAGAACCGCATGCATGCCTGCGGCCATGACGGCCACACCACCATGCTTCTGGGTGCGGCGCGCTATCTCGCCGAGACGCGCAACTTCGCCGGCACCGTCCACCTCATCTTCCAGCCGGCCGAGGAGGGTCTGACCGGGGCGGCCGAGATGCTGCGCGACGGCCTGTTCGAGAAGTTCCCCTGCGACCAGGTCTATGGCATCCACAATGCTTGGGACTTGCCGCTCGGCACGGCGGCGATCCGTCCCGGCACGGTGCTGGCGGCGGTCGACTATTTCACCCTGACGCTCAAGGGCCGGTCGAGCCACGCCGCCGAGCCGCACAAGGGCCTCGATCCGCTGCCCTGCGCCGTGCAGGTCTATACGGCGCTGCAGACCCTCGTCAGCCGGCGCACGGACCCGCACGATACCGTGGTGCTGTCCATCGGCCAGTTCAATGCCGGCACCTCGCAGATCGTCATCCCCGAGACGGTGACCCTGCGCGGCACCATCCGCACGCTGAAGCCCGGCACGCGCAAGGCCATGGACGAGCTGTTCCACCAGACGGTGAACGGCATCGCCGCCGCGCACGGCGTGGCGGTGGAGCTTGACTACAAGCGCTCCTATCCGCCGACCATCAACACTGCGGAGGAGGCCTCCGCCTTCGAGGCCGCCGCGCGCGACGTGGTCGGCGACGACCTCATCAAGACCGATCTGCCCTCGCTCACCGCCGGCGAGGATTTCGCCTATTACCTGGAGAAGGCGCCCGGCGCCTTCATGCTGCTCGGCCAGGTCACCGAGACGCACAAGGCCGTGCCGGTCCACAACGGCCATTACGACTTCAACGACGCGCTCCTGCCGATCGGCGCCAGCTGCTTTGCCCGGCTGGTGGAGCAGCAACTGTCGGGGGCGTGAGGGGCCTGACGGCAGGGGCGCCGTCGTCTCGCGACAGCTTCGTCCGCCCTACCGGAAATGCTTGGACAGCTTCAGGCCCTGCGCCTGGTAGTTGGAGCCGACCTCGCCATAGAGGCTGCGCGGTCGTTCCGTCATCCGCTCATAGACGAGGCGCGCGACGATCTGGCCGTGCTCGAGGATGAACGGCACCTCGCGCGAGCGCACCTCCAGCACGGCGCGCGCGCCGCGCCCGCCGGCCGCCGCATGGCCGAAGCCGGGATCGAAGAAGCCGGCATAATGGGCGCGGAACTCGCCGACCAGCGGATCGAAGGGCATCATCTCCGCGGCATAGTCCGGCGGCACCACCACCGCCTCCTTGGAGGCGAGGATGTAGAACTCGTCGGGGTCGAGGATCATCTCGCCCCTGCCGCGCGCCTGGATCGGCTCCCAGAAGTCGAGCACGTCATGGGCGGCCTTGCGGTCGACGTCGATCACGCTCGAATGGCGCTTGGCGCGGTAGCCGAGCAGGCCGCCCCAGGCCTCGCCCATCAGGTCGATGGACACGGCAATGCCGACCGGCCCGACCACCGGCGCGCCGGTATCGACCAGCCGCTCGGCCTCCTGCAGGGCCGTGATCTCGTCGAGCGACAGCTCGGCCCGGCCGCGCCGGAAGCGGATCTGCGACAGACGCGAGCCCGTGCGCACCAGCACCGGGAAGGTCTGCGGCGACACTTCCAGGTAGAGCGGCCCCTCATAGTCGGCCGGCACAGTGTCGAAGGCCTGCGCCCGGTCGAGGATGACGCGGGTGAACACGTCGAGCCGGCCGGTGGAGCTCTTCGGATTGGCGGTGGCGGAAATGCCCTCGCGCAGGGCCAGGCCCTCCATCAGCTCGACCAGATAGACGCAGCCGGTCTCCAGGACGGCGCCGCGCGACAGGTCGATCTCGTGCAGGGCGAGCGATTGCAGACGGTCCGCGACCGTCGCGTGCGGGCCGGGCAGGAAGCTCGCCCGCACCCGGTAGGCCCGGTAGCCGAGGCGCAGGTCGAGGGAGGCCGGCTGCACCTGGTCGGCATCCAGCGCCCGGGCGATGCGGATCGCGCCGCGCGCCACCAGCGCCTCGATGGCCTGCGCCGGCAGAATGCCCTGAACCGCCTCGTCGCTCATCCGGCCGATCCCCGACGAACGAAACGTTCGTCATAACGAACAAAACGCTTGACGCCTTTCGCCTGCGCGCCTACCACGCTCCCGCTACGTGGAGATTTGGCCGGCCGGCTTGCGAACCACGCTAAACATCTCGCTAAAAGGCCGGGAGCGCGGGATCAACCCGGCCTCGGCCTTTGCCAGGCCGGGTTCTGTTTTTTCCGGGGACAAGTGTCCCGCGCGTCCAGAGGCTGTCCGATGAAGAAGCCCTTCGATCCCTCCCGTGTGAGGCCGGCGACCCGGCTTGTCCATGGTGGCACGCTGCGTTCGGAGTTCGGCGAGACCTCGGAGGCGCTGTTCCTGACCCAGGGCCACGTCTATGAGACGGCCGAACAGGCCGAGGCCCGGTTCAAGAACGCCGATCCCGGCTTCATCTATGCCCGCTTCTCCAATCCGACGGTGCAGATGTTCGAGGAGCGCATGGCGCTGCTCGAGGGCGCGGAGGCCGCCAAGGCGACCGCCACCGGCATGGCGGCGGTGAATGCCGCCCTGTTCGGCCAGCTCTCGGCCGGCGATCACGTGGTCGCGGCCAAGGCGCTGTTCGGCTCCAACCGCTACATCATCGAGACGCTGCTGCCGCGCTTCGGCGTGCAATCGACGCTGGTTGACGGCGCCGACCTTGCCCAGTGGGAAGCGGCGGTGCGCCCGAACACGAAGGTCTTCTTCCTGGAAAGCCCGACCAATCCGACGCTCGACATCTATGACATCGCCGCCATCTGCGCGATCGCGCGCAAGACCGGCATCCGGGTGACGGTCGACAATGTCTTCGCCACGCCGCTGTTCCAGAGCCCGCTGGAGCTCGGCGCCGATTGCGTGGTCTATTCCACCACCAAGCACATCGACGGCCAGGGCCGCTGCCTCGGCGGTGCCATCCTCGCCTCGCGGCAGTTCATCCAGGACCACATCTACCAGTATCTGCGCCAGACCGGGCCGGCCATGAGCCCCTTCAATGCCTGGGTGATGCTGAAGGGGCTGGAGACGCTGCCCGTGCGCGTCGAGCGGCAGGCGCAGAGCGCGGCCAGGATCGCCGATGCCCTCGCCGGCCTGCCGGGCGTGACGCGGGTGATCTATCCCGGCCGCAAGGATCACCCGCAATATGCGCTCGCCCGGCGCCAGATGCGCGGCGGCTCGACGCTGGTCGCCTTCGAGGTGGAGGGCGGCAAGGCCGGCGCCTTCCGCGTGGCCAATGCGCTCAATATCATCCGCATCTCCAACAATCTCGGTGATGCCAAGAGCCTGATCGTCCACCCGCCGACCACCACCCACGACCGCTTCACGCCCGAGGAAAAGCTGGAAATGGGCATCACCGACGGCCTGCTGCGCCTCTCGGTGGGCCTGGAGGATCCCGACGACCTGATCGAGGATCTCGCCCAGGCGCTGAAGACGCTGGAATGGCCGGCCGATGCGAAGATCGTGCGCCTGTAGGGGCGGCCGTCAGATCACGCCGTCCTGCCTCAACGCGGCAATCTCCTCGGCGCTGTAGCCGGCGGCGGTCAGCACCGCCTCATTGTGCTCGCCAAGCTCCGCGCCCGGCCATCGGATGGCGCCGGGCGTGCGGGTGAGCTTCGGCACCACGCCCTGCATCAGCATGGTGCCGAAGGCCTTCGTCGCCACCTCCACCACCATGTCGCGGGCGCGGAAATGCGGGTCGGCGGCCACTTCCGCCGCATCGCTCACCGGGCCGGCCGGCACGGCGGCGGCATCGAGGGCGGCGAGCAGCGCGGCGCGCGGCTTCGTCGCCGTCCAGTCCGCGATGATGCGGTCGATCTCGGCCTGGTTCTCCGGCCGGCCGCGCGCGCCATGGGTGGCAAAGCGCGGATCGTCCGCCAGTTCCGCCATGCCCATCACCCCGGTCAGCCGGCGGAAGATCGTGTCGGCATTGGCGCCGATGACGATGTGCTTGCCATCCAGGGTCGGATAGATGTTGGAGGGGGCAAAGCCCGGCGAGGTCAGCCCCGTGCGCCCGCGCACCTGCCCGGTCACCGAATATTCCGCCACGATGCCCTCGGTCGCCGCCAGGATCGCGTCGGTCAGCCCGACATCGATCACCTGGCCCTTCCCGTCGCGGCCGCGCTGGTGCAGGGCGGCGAGAATGCCGAAGGCGGTGTAGATGCCGGCCAGCGTGTCGCCGATCGACAGGCCCGTGCGCGTCGGCAGCCGGTCGGGATAGCCGTTGATGACGCGCATGCCGCCGATGGCCTCCGCCACCGCCGCGAAGCCGGCCTTTTCCGCATAGGGCCCGTACTGGCCATAGCCGGAGACGCGCGCGACGATCAGGCGGGGATTGAGCGCATGCAGGGCCTCCACCGTCAGGCCCCATTTCTCCAGCGTGCCCGGCCGGAAGTTCTCCAGCAGCACGTCGGCCTCCGCCAGCAGCCGGCGCAGGATCGCCTGCCCCGCCGGCTTTCGCAGGTCCACCGTCACGCTCTTCTTGTTGCGGCCGATGACCGGCCACCAGACGGAGGCGCCGTCCTTCTTGGCAAAGCCCCACTGGCGCATCGGGTCGCCCTTGCCGGGATCCTCGAACTTGACGAGATCGGCGCCGAGGTCGGCGAGCAGCTGTCCGCAATAGGGCCCGGCGATGAACGAGCCGAGCTCGATCACGCGGATGTCGGAGAGCGGGCCGGCAGCGGGTTCGGAGGCGGTCATGGGCGCATCGGTCGCGTTTGGTTGGGAACAGGGCCCATCCTTAGCCTCCCGCCGGCCGCGCGGGGAGGGGCGGAGAGGGTGACGGGCTTGCGCGGGTGTCCTGAAGCGGCCTAATTATCGTACACGAAAAATATTGTCCCCCCCGATCATTCTGGTGCATGATCGTCACGATGAAGATCGTGTGGGACGAGCCGAAGCGGCAGCGGAACATCGCGATCCACGGCTATGACTTTGCCGATCTCGATGGCGACTTCTTCGCCTCCTCCCTCGTCATTCCGGCGAAGGACGGCCGCTTCATGGCCATCGGCCGGTTCCGCGATCTCGCGATCCTGGCGGTGGTGTTCGCCCCGCTCGGTACGGAGGCGATCTCCGTGATTTCCATGCGCGATGCCAGCCGGAAGGAAAGGACGGTCCTGCGATGACGACGAAGCGAAGGCTCACCGCTGCCGAGGAAGCCACGATCCAGACGCGCATCACCGCCGACCCGGACGCGCCGGAGGCGACCGGCGAGCAACTGGCTCAGGCCCGGCCTTTCGCGGAGGCCTTTCCGGTACTTGCCGAGAGCATCCGGCGCGCACGCGGCCGGCCCCGCGTTGCGGCACCGAAGGAAGTGGTTTCCCTCCGGCTCGATCCGGCCGCGCTGGCGCGGTTCAAGGCCACCGGCAAGGGCTGGCGTCTCGCCATGGCGGCACTGGTGGAGGAGGCTGACACCGGGGAGATCGAGCGTGTGAAGCGGAATCGGACCAACGCCCCTGAGAAGCGGCGCGCCCGCTGACGAGGCAGCCCCGCCTCACGTCCTCACGAAGCCGACGATGTCCTTCACCGCGTCCATCACCGGCCGGGCGATGGCGCGGGCGCGGGCCGCGCCGTCGGCGAGGATGCGGTCGATCTCGGCCGGATCCGCCACCAGGCGCTTCATCTCGCCGGTGATCGGCGCCAGGCGCGCCACCGCCAGGTCGGCGAGCGCCGTCTTGAAGGTGGAGAACTGGCCGCCGCCATATTCGGCCAGCACGTCGGTCTTGGTGCGTCCCGAGAGCGCGGCGAAGATGCCCACCAGATTGTCGGCCTCGGCGCGGCCCTTCAGCCCGGCCTCCTCCGACGGCAGCGGCTCGGGGTCGGTGCGCGCCTTGCGGATCTTCTGGGCGATGGTGTCGGCATCGTCCACCAGGTTGATGCGCGAATAGTCGGAGGGGTCCGACTTCGACATCTTCTTGGTGCCGTCGCGCAGGCTCATCACCCGCGTCGCCGGCCCCATGATGACCGGCTCGGTCACGGGGAAGAAGGCATCGCCATGGCCGAGCTCGGCAATGCGCTCGGCATAGTCGTTGTTGAACTTGATGGCGATGTCGCGGGTCAGCTCCAGATGCTGCTTCTGGTCGTCACCGACGGGCACGTGGGTCGCGCGATAGGCCAGGATGTCGGCGGCCATCAGGCTCGGATAGGCGAACAGGCCGAGCGAGGCATTCTCCTTGTCCTTGCCGGCCTTGTCCTTGAACTGCGTCATCCGGCTCATCCAGCCGATCCGGGCGATGCAGTTGAACACCCAGGCGAGCTCGGCGTGCTCATGCACCTGGCTCTGGTTGAACAGGATCGAGCGCTTCGGATCGATGCCGGCGGCGATATAGGCGGCCGTGACCTCGCGGATCGCCTTCTGCAACGCCCTCGGCTCCTGCCAGACCGTGATCGCATGCATGTCCACCACGCAGTAGATGCAGTCGTGCGTCTCCTGCATCGCGACCCAGTTCACCAGCGCGCCGAGATAGTTGCCGAGGTGCAGATCGCCCGAGGGCTGCATGCCGGAGAAGACGAGCGGCTTGAACGTGGCCATGGCAGGATATCCGGTGGCGGGAAGGGGCGCTTCCTCGCATGGAGCGGGCGGCGATTCAAGGATGAGGCGGGCGCCGCGGTCGGCCGGTGCCCTTGACCGGGGCGGGGCGCGCTTCTAACCCCTCGACCATGACCCAGATCCTCGCCGCCCGGTCGATCGACGCCGCCTCCGTGGTCCTGCCGCCCGAGATCGGCGGCCTGAACGAGATCGCCGACCGCTACGACCTTGTCTTCTCCGACGTCTGGGGCGTTCTGCACAATGGCATGAAGGCCCATCCGGCGGCCTGCGAGGCGCTGGTCGCCATCCGCCGGCGGGGCGTGCCGGTCATCCTGCTCACCAATGCGCCGCGCCAGGCCCCGGTGGTCACCGGCCAGCTCGACCGGCTCGGCGTGCCGCGCGCCGCCTATGATGCCATCGTCACCTCCGGCGACATCACCCGCGACGTGATGCGCACCCGCCCCGGCGAGCCGGTCCACCATATCGGCCCGAAGCGCGACCTCGTCATCTTCGAGGGCATCGACACGCGCCTCGTCGGCATCGAGGAGGCTGCCTATGTGGTCTGCTCGGGCCTTGTCGACGACCGCGTGGAGACGCCCGACGACTATCAGGAGCGGCTGGAGCGCATCCGCGCCCGCAACCTGTTCTTCGTCTGCGGTAATCCGGACAAGGTGGTCGAGGTCGGCCACGACCTGATCTTCTGCGCCGGTGCCATCGGCGACCGCTACCAGGCCATGGGCGGCGAGGTGCTCTATGCCGGCAAGCCCTTCGAGCCGGCCTATGCCGCCTGCCATGCCGCCGCCCGGCGCATCCTCGGCCGGGAGACCCCCGCCAACCGGGTGCTCGCCATCGGCGATGCCATGCGCACCGACGTGGCCGGGGCCGTGCGCATGGGCTTCGACTGCCTGTTCCTGGCCGAGGGCATCCATGCGGAAGGCGTGCTGACCCCCGAGGGCATCCGGCCCGAAGGGCTTGCGGCCCTCATCGCCGAAACCGGCCAGCATCCGCGCTGGGTGATGCGCAAGCTGTCCTGGTAGGGCCATGGCCGTTCCCGCTGCCGCCGCCCCGCCGCCGCGCCTGCCGCTGGTCGACGTGGCCCGCGGCGTGGCGATCGTCGCCATGGTGGCCTTCCACTTCGCCTTCGACCTGTCGCAGGCCGGCCTGATCGCCACGGACGTGGCCAACCATCCCGGCTGGCGCCTGTTCGCCGGCACCATCGGCGGCTCGTTCCTGACCCTGGTCGGGGTCAGCCTGGTGCTCGCCGCCCGCGGCGGGCTCGACCGGGCCGCCTTCCTGCGTCGGCTGGCCATGGTCGCGGGGGGAGCGGCCCTGGTCTCGACGGCCACGCTCGTCGTCATGCCGCAGGCCTGGATCTTCTTCGGCATCCTGCACCTCATCGCGGTGGCGAGTGTTCTGGGTCTTCTGGTCCTGCACTGGCCGGCGGGCCGGCTGGCGCTGGCGGCGGCAGCCGCCTTTGCCCTGCCCTGGCTCGTGGCCCATCCGGCGCTCGACCGGCCGTGGCTGCTGTTCACCGGGCTGAGCCGGGCGGGCGTGACCACGGCCGATTTCTATCCCGTCCTGCCCTGGTTCGGCTTCGTGCTGGCCGGCATGGCGGCGGCCCGCTTCGCCGTCGGTCGCGGCCTCGACCGGCGGCTGGCCGGCATCCCGGCCGGGGGACGGCTGGCGCGGGCACTCGGCGGGGCCGGGCGTCACAGCCTGCTCATCTACCTCGTCCACCAGCCCGTGCTGATCGCCTGCGTCTGGATGCTGGCGCAGGCATTGCCGGCCGCCCGGCGCCCGGCGGTCGATGCCGATGCCCGGCCCTTTCTTGCGACCTGCACGCAGAGCTGCATGCAGGCGGGCAAGCCGGCCGACCTCTGCCACTTCGCCTGCACCTGCGTGGTCGACGGGCTGAAGCGCGAGGCCATCTGGCCGCGGGTGCTGGCCGACCAGCTCACGGCCGCCGACCGCGATCGCACCGCCGCGCTCGCCCGCACCTGCCATGGCGGCGACTAGCGGCGGAGCGTTGCCCGGTCGGGGGAGGGGAGATTGCCGGCGCCCGCATCGCAAGGCCGTGGCCCCGGTTCGGGGCTGCGGACGCATCTTTCCAACATAGCCATTTCATAGCAGACCAGCGTAACGCTGGTCAAGGGCCAAAAGCCCATAATCAGAAAAAAAATCCTTACATGGACTCGCCGAGGGCTCTGACCTCCGCATGGCGGAAGCAGCCGGTCATGTGGTCGTTCGTCATGCCCACCGCCTGCATGAAGGCATAGACGATGGTCGGCCCGACGAAGGTGAAGCCGCGCCGTTTCAGATCCCTCGAGATCGCCTCGGCGACCGGCGTCTGGGTCGGCACCTGGGAGCGGTCCTGGAACTGCGGCTGCAAGGGTCGCCCGTCGACGAAGCCCCACAGATAGTCGGAAAAGCCCTCGCCCCGGCCCATCATGTCGCACCAGATGCCGGCCGCCTTCACCGTGCCCTCGATCTTGGCCCGGTTGCGGATGATGCCGGGATCGGCCATCAGCGCCGCGACCTTGTCGGGGCCGTAGGAGGCGATGATCTCCGGCCGGAAGCCGTCGAAGACGGTGCGGAAGCGCTCGCGCTTCCTGAGGATCGTGATCCACGACAGGCCCGCCTGGAAGCCGTCGAGGATCAGCTTCTCGAACAGGGCCCGGTCGTCCCGCTCCGGCACGCCCCAGTCGGTGTCGTGATAGGCGACATAGAGCGGATCGTGGCCGGGCCACCAGCAGCGGGGCTTGCCGTCTGCATGATCGGTGAGCAACATTCGGTCCTCCTGCCGAATTATTTTACACTTAAAATATTTTGCGCAGGTGGGGTTGTTCCCGAAAGTTTCGCGGCGATAATGCCTTCGCATCGGCCGCGACCACGGGCAAGACCGGGCCGGCCAGGACCCGGACGTTTTCCCGGTGGGAGGTTGTCGATGAAGCGCATTCTCGTTCCCCTGGCGCTCGGCGCCGCCGCAGCCCTGGCCGCCCTGCCGGCCCGGGCGCAGGAGCCGATCCGCATCGGCGTGATCCAGACCCTGTCAGGCCCCGCTGCCGTGCTGGGTCAGCAGGCGCGCGACGGCCTGCAGCTGGCCGTCCGCCAGCTCGGCGGCAAGATGGGCGGGCGCGAGGTCCAGGTCATCGTGGTGGACGACGAGCTGAAGCCGGACGTCGCCGTCCAGCGCGTCCAGGCACTGATCGACCGCGACCGCGTCGATTTCGTCGTCGGCCCGATCTTCTCCAACATCCTGCAGGCGATCCACGCCCCCGTGGTCAATTCGCAGCGCGCCTTCCTGATCAGCGCCAATGCCGGCCCGTCCAGCTATGCCGGTCGCGGCTGCCACGAGAACTTCTTCGTCACGTCCTACCAGAACGACCAGGTTCACGAGGTGCTCGGTGCCTATGCCCAGCGCCAGAACTTCCAGAAGGTGTTCCTGCTGACCCCGAACTACCAGGCCGGCCGCGACGCCATGGCCGGCTTCAAGCGCCATTTCCGCGGCCAGATCGCCGACGAGGTCTATACGCCCCTCGGCCATCTCGACTTCTCGGCGGAGCTTGCCCGCATCGGCTCGTCGGGCGCCAATGCCCTGTTCACCTTCATGCCCGGCGGCATGGGCGTGAACCTGGTGCGCCAATATGCCCAGGCCGGCCTCACCCAGCGCATTCCGTTCCTGTCGGCCTTCACGGTGGACGAATCGACCCTGCCCGCCCAGCAGGACGCGGCCATCGGCATGCTCGCCGGCATGACCTGGGCGCCGAACATGGACAATCCGCAGAACAAGAAGTTCGTCGCCGAGTATGAGGCGGCCTTCGGCCATGTGCCCGGCTCCTACGCCATGCAGGCCTATGACGCGGCCATGCTGATCAACAGCGCAGTGGTGGCGACGGGCGGCAACCTGTCGGACCGTGCCGCCGTGCGCGCTGCCCTGCGCAAGGCCGACTTCACCTCGCTGCGCGGCCGCTTCCGCTTCGCCAACAACCACTATCCGATCCAGGACTTCTACCTGGTGCGCGCCGCCAAGCGCGCCGACGGCAAGTTCCAGACCGAGATCGTCGAGCGCATCTTCGAGAACTACACCGACGTCTATGCCGCCCAGTGCCCGATGCGGTGGTGACGGATGGCAGGCCATCATCCCCTCCTGCGGGAGGGGGTGATGCCGGCCGATGATGCGGCCTGCACACGCTGTCATCCCCGGCAGGGCCGAAGGGCGAGGCGGGGTGACGGGGACGTTCGACGGGATGGCACCCGGCCAGCCTGGCTGTTCGGGACCGCAAACGAGGCTGAGATCGCGGCCCCATGTCCTCCACGCTGCTCATCATCCAGACGCTGAACGGACTTCAGCTCGGCATCCTGCTGTTCCTGATCGCCGCCGGGCTGACGCTGGTCTTCGGCGTCATGGACTTCATCAACCTCGCCCATGGCGTGCAGTACATGCTCGGCGCCTATCTCGCCGCCATGTTCGTCGCCTGGACCGGCAATTTCGCCATCGGTCTCGTCCTCGCCCTCGTCACCGCGCTCGCCTTCGGCCTTCTCCTCGAGGTGGTGGTGATGCGCCATCTCTATGACCGCGACCATCTCGAGCAGGTGCTGGCCACCTTCGGCCTGATCCTGTTCCTCAACGAGGGCGTCAAGATCGTCTGGGGCGCCGCGCCGCTCCAGGTGCCGATGCCGCAGGCGCTCTCCGGCACGGTCCAGATCGCCGAGGGCGTCGCCTATCCGGTCTGGCGCTTCGCCATCATCGCCTCCGGCCTTGCCGTGGCGCTGGGGCTCTATCTGGTGGTGGCCAAGACGAAAGTCGGCATGCTGATCCGTGCCGGGGCCTCCAACGCGCCGATGGTCTCGGCCCTCGGCGTCGACATCCGCCGTCTGTTCATGATCGTCTTCGGCTTCGGCGCCATGCTGGCCGGCTTTGCCGGCTGCATGGCCGCGCCGGTCTTCTCGGTCGAACCGGGCATGGGCGACAACCTGCTCATCCTGGCCTTCGTGGTCATCGTCATCGGCGGCATCGGCTCGATCCGCGGCGCCTTCGTCGGCGCGCTGCTGGTCGGCCTCGTCGACACGCTGCTGCGCTCCTTCTCGGTCGATCTGCTGCGCCTTGCCGGCATTCCGCCCTCGGAGGCGCGCACCATCGGCCCGGCGATTGCCTCCATGTCCATCTACATCCTGATGGCCGCCGTGCTGTTCTTCCGGCCGACCGGCCTGTTCCCGGCCCGGGGCTGATGCATGGCCAATGTCTCCGCCCCCGCTCCGACCGCGCCCGCCGGCCCCGTGCCCGCCCCCCGGCCGCGGTGGCGCCGCCTGCTTCTGCCCGTCCTCGTCTTCGCGCTGCTCGCGCTCATCCCCTTCCTGTGGGGCGACCGTTTCGTGCTCGGCCTCGTCACCCGCGCCATGATCATGGGGATCGCCGCGCTCTCGCTCGATCTGATCCTCGGTTACGGCGCCATGGTCTCCTTCGGCCATGCCGCCTTTCTCGGCCTTGGCGCCTATGCCGTGGCCATCCTGTTCGACCACGGCATCGTCGAGGCGGCCATCGCCTTCCCGGTCGCCATCCTCGTCGGGGCGGCCTTCGCGCTGGTCACGGGGGCCATCTCGCTCAAGACGCGCGGTGTCTATTTCATCATGATCACGCTGGCCTTCGGTCAGATGGCCTATTTCACCGCCACCAGCCTGTCGGCCTATGGCGGCGATGATGGCCTGCGCATGTTCCATCGCTCGGAGGTCTTCGGCACGCGCCTGTTCGCCAGCGATGTCA
Organism: Phreatobacter sp.; assembly: GCA_046295035.1. Taxonomy (GTDB): domain Bacteria; phylum Pseudomonadota; class Alphaproteobacteria; order Rhizobiales; family Phreatobacteraceae; genus Phreatobacter. The sequence goes on along the minus strand of JBKBOA010000043.1, from coordinate 13,827 downwards.
CCTTCTACTTCGTCGTGCTCGGCACGCTTGTCGCCTGCTACCTGCTGCTTGCCGCCATCGTTGCCTCGCGGTTCGGGCGGGTGCTGCGCGGGGCCAGGGAGAACGAGCGGCGCATGCGTGCGCTCGGCTTCGACCCGTTCCGCTACCGCCTCGCCGCCTATGTCATGTCCGGCGCCATCTGCGCCCTGGCTGGCGCCCTGTTCGCCAATCTCGGGATGTTCGTTGCCCCCGCCTACATGACCTGGCAGCGCTCCGGCGAGTTCATCGCCATGGTGGTGCTCGGCGGCATGGGCACGCTGGTCGGGCCGATCATCGGCGCCATCGGCGTCACGCTGGTGGAGGAATGGCTCGCCGCCGTCACCCAGCACTGGAAGGCCATCTTCGGCCCGCTGGTGATCCTGGTCGCCATCTTCGCCCGCGGCGGCATCGTGAAGCTCATCGACCGGGGAGGGGGGAAATGACCGGCTTGGCTCGCCCGTTCCGTCGGCCGCCGGCAGCCCGAACAGGCCGGGCGGCTGTGCCACCTCTCCCCGGCGGGGAGAGGTCGGCGCGGGAGCGCCGGGTGAGGGGGGCGGGTGT
>JBKBOA010000043.1:0-13238 GCA_046295035.1 Phreatobacter sp. | reverse complement strand
GGTGGGGGTCGGGGCGCGGCGCGGGCGGGGGGGGCGCGCGCCCCCGCCGCCCGCCCCCCCGCCGCCCCGCGGGTCTGTCGGTCAAGCAGTCTCCCCCTCACCCGATCCTCGCGGTGCTCGGATCGACCTCTCCCCGCCGGGGAGAGGTGGTGGGCCTTCCCGCCGGGAATGCGCCATGACCGCTCCCATCCTCTCGCTGCGCGACCTGCACAAGTCCTACGGCGCCCTCAAGGTGACCGATGGCGTGACGCTCGACGTCCGGCCCGGCGAGGTCCATGCCATCATCGGCCCCAATGGCGCTGGCAAGACCACGCTGATCGGCGAGATCACCGGCGAGGTGCTCCTCGACGCCGGGACCGTCACCTTCGCCGGCGAGGACGTGACGCGCCAGCCCGTCCATGTGCGGGCCCTCAAGGGGCTCAGCCGCTCGTTCCAGATCACCCAGGTCCTTCCCGGCTTCACCGTCCTCGAGAATGTTGCGACTGCCGCCCAGGCCCATGACGGATCGTCCTTCCGCTTCTTCCGCCCGGCGGGCGCCGAGGCGCGGCTGAACGAGCGGGCGATGGCCGCCCTGGCGAAGGTGGGCCTTGCCGGGCGCGCCGGCGCGCCGGCCGCCAGCCTGTCCCACGGCGAGAAGCGGCAGCTGGAGATCGCCATGGCGCTGGTCACCGAGCCGCGCCTGCTGCTGTTCGACGAGCCCATGGCCGGCATGGGCCGGGAGGAGACCGAGCGGATGGTCGATGTGCTCATGTCGCTGAAGGGGCGCTATCCCATGGTGCTGGTGGAGCACGACATGCACGCCGTCTTTCGCCTCGCCGACCGCATCTCCGTGCTGGTCTATGGCCGCCTCATCGCCTCCGGTGCGCCGGAGGCCGTGCGCGCCGATCCGGCCGTGCGCGAGGCCTATCTCGGGGAGGAGGATTTCGCATGAGCGACACCTCGCTCCTGCCGCCCGTGGATGCCGAGACCCGGCTTGCCCATCAGCCCGAGGATGCCCGCCCGGAGCTGCGTCTGTGGCTGCGCCTGCTGACCTGCACCACCATGATCGAGCGGGAGATCCGCCGGCGCCTTGCCGACCGGTTCCAGATCACCCTGCCGCGCTTCGATCTGCTGGCCCAGCTCGACAAGGCGCCGGAGGGCATGACCCCCGGCGAGATTTCCCGGCGCATGATGGTCACCAACGGCAATGTCACCGGCCTCGTCGCCCGCATCGCCGAGCAGGGCCTGGTCGAGCGCCGGCGCGATGCCACCGACGGGCGCGTGCAGCGCATCGTCATGACCGACAGGGGCCACCGCGAGTTTGCCCGCATGGCCCGCGAGCACGGCGCCTGGGTGCGCGAGCTGCTGGCCGGCCTCGAGCCGGCCGAGCGCGAGATGCTGATGAGCCTGCTCGCCCGCACCAAGGCGAGCGTGGCGCGGGCCTCGGCGCCACGGGTGGAGGCGGCGCAATAGCATGCTGACCGTCTCCAACCTCGAGGCCGGCTACGGCGACGTCCAGGTGCTGTTCGGCGTCTCGCTGTCCGTCGCCGACGGCGAGGTGGTGACCCTGCTCGGCCGCAACGGCATGGGCAAGACCACCACCATCAAGGCGATCTTCGGGCTGGTGAAGCCGGCCGGCGGCGCCATTGCCGTTGACGGCGTGGCGCTCGCCGGCGCGCCACCCTTCCGGGTGGCGCAGGCCGGCCTCGGCCTCGTCCCGGAGGGCCGGCAGATCTTTCCGAACCTCGATGTCGAGGAGAATCTCGTCGCCACGGCCGCCAGCCGCCATGGCCGGCCGGCCGCCTGGACGCTGGAGCGGGTCTATGCCTTCTTCCCGCGCCTGAAGGAGCGGCGCCGCAACATGGGCAACCAGCTCTCCGGCGGCGAGCAGCAGATGCTGGCCATCGGCCGGGCGCTCATGACCAATCCGAAGCTGCTGGTGCTCGACGAGGCGACCGAGGGTCTCGCGCCGGTCATCCGGGCCGAGATCTGGGAGTGCCTCCAGCGCCTGAAGCAGGACGGCCAGTCGATCCTGGTCATCGACAAGAACGTGGATGCTCTGGTCAAACTCGCCGACCGGCACCTGATTCTGGAAAAGGGCCGGATCGTCTGGGAGGGCACCAGCGCGGCTTTCGTCGCCAGTCCCGACCTGAAGGACCGCTATCTCCACGTCTGACCGGGACGCCGCCATGACCACGCCGCTCGCCGAAAAGATCGCCCGCGACTACGGCACGCCCGCCGTGGTCATCGACATGGACCGGGTCGAGGCCAACATCGCCCGCGTGCAGGCCCAGTGCGATGCCGCCGGCCTCGCCAACCGCCCCCACATCAAGACCCACAAGAGCCCGGAGCTGGCGAAGCTCCAGGTCGCGGCCGGCGCCAAGGGCATCACCTGCCAGAAGATCGGCGAGGCCGAGGTGATGGCGGCCGCCGGCCTGGACGACATCCTGATCAGCTACAACCTCCTCGGCGAGGAGAAGATGCAGCGGCTCGGCCGGCTGCTCGAGACGGCGACAGTCACCGTCGCCGCCGACAACCCGACCGTCATCGCCGACCTGCCGAAGGCCGCCGGCGTTGCCGGCCGCCCGCTTGGCGTGGTCATCGAATGCGACACGGGGCGCAAGCGCGCCGGCGTCGAGACGCCCGGCGAGGCGGTGGAACTGGCCAAGCTCGTCGCCGCCTCGCCCGGCCTGACCTTCCGCGGCTTCATGCTGTATCCGACCGAGGACGGCTGGCCGGAGGCGCAGAAGTTCCTCGACACCGCGCTGGCCGGCATCCGCCTGGAGGGCCTGGAGGCGGCGATCGTCTCCACCGGCGGTTCGCCCAACCTGAAGAATCTCGGCCGCCTGAAGGGCGCCACCGAGCACCGGCCCGGCACCTACATCTACAACGACCGCATGCAGATCGCTGCCGGGGTCGCCACCCTGGAGGACTGCGCGCTGATGGTCTATGCCACGGTGGTCAGCCGCGCCGGCCCCGAGCGCGGCATCCTCGATGCCGGTTCCAAGACGCTGACCTCCGACACCGGCGGCCTCGACGGCTACGGCCTCATCCTGGACCATCCCGAGGCGAAGATCGCCCGCTTCGCCGAGGAACACGGCTTCCTCGACCTGTCGGCCTGCAACGAGCGGCCGAAGGTGGGCGATGTCGTGCGCATCGTGCCGAACCATGTCTGCGTCGTGGTCAACATGGTCGATGAGGTGGTCATGGTGCGCGGCGAGGAGATCGTCGGCATCCTGCCCGTCGCCGCCCGCGGCAAGCTGCGCTGAGCCCTACCGGAACAGGCCCTGCGGCCGGCCGGTGCCCCAGCCGAACGGACCCGACGGCGCCGCCGGATGCAGCATCTGCACCGTCTCCGGCCGCGGCCGGCAGACCCGGCGCGTCCAGCGCGGGTCGTGGCGGGCGAGATCCAGGTGGAAATGGTCGTAGTGGAACGGGTCGGCGCCCGGTCCCAGCACCGTGGTGAAATGGTCGCAGGCGCGCACGAAAACCTCGCGCAGGAAGCCGGATTCGGCCGTCTCGCCGCGCCAGTGCTGGCGCACCACCACCGTGTGGCCGCTGGTCAGCACGAAGGCAAAGACATCCAGCGCATTGCCATAGGCATGTTCCGACATGCGGCCGGAGCTGGCGCCGCGGATTGACCGGCAGGAATAGGAGCCGGCGCGCACCTCGGTGACGCCGGCACCGAACCAGCGCATGGCGGCCGGCTGCACGACATTGTCGATCCAGCGGTCCACCGTCGGCACCATCTGGCAGGCGAGCGTCTGCGGCCGCGAATAGGCGACCTCGCCGCGCGCCTGCGCCGAGACGCGCAGGGGATAGTCCATGCCACAGGTGCCCGGACCGCTGATGCTGCCGACCCGCTGGACATAGCGGGTCATCTGCACGGCGCCCGAGGACATGCAGCGCGCCTCCAGGTCCGAGCGCCACGGCTCGCGGCGCTGATAGGCATAGCGCCCGCAGGCGGCGATAGAGAGGATCAGCACCGCCACGCCAAGCCATCTGAGGGCCTTCAGGCCCGATCCATCCCTGCCGAACGCAAAACTCATCGGCCCTGTCCGCATCACGAGCGGCATCCCGGAGAATGCGCGGGATCGCCGAAACCTTGCATTCATCATGCCGCCGGCCCGGTGAACGAAGGCCCAAGAAACGCCCTGAATCCTTCCTTAAGCCGCTGGCCCTGCGCGAGACCGGCCGCGCCGGCACACGGGCGCTTCCCTCCCCCGTGCCGATGCCGCTAGGAAGGCGCATGAGCCAGCGCTTCCGCGATTCCGCCCTCATCGAGGCCCTCGGCGCCCTGGCGGTCGCCGCCGGCAGCCGGGTGATGGCCCATTATGGCGCGACCGGCACGGCCAAGGCGGACGGCTCGCCGGTCACCGCCGCCGACCACGAGGCCGAGGCGGTGATCCTGGAGGGCCTGGCGCGCCTGCTGCCGGGCGTGCCGGTCCTGGCCGAGGAGCAGGCGGCTGCCGGCCGCCTGCCGCCCGCCTCCGATCTCATGGTGGCGGTCGATCCGCTCGATGGCACCCGCGAGTTCATCGCCCGGAACGGCGAGTTCACCGTCAATATCGGCCTCATCGCCGATGGCGAGCCGGTGGGGGGCATCATCTATGCGCCCGCGCGAAGGCGCCTGTGGCTCGGCGCCTGCGGCCGGGCCGAGGCCATGATGATCGCCCCCGGCGCCCCTCTGGACGCGGCCGATGGACGCTGTCCCATCCGCACGCGGCCGCTGCCGCCGGAAGGGCCGCTCGCCCTCGTCAGCCGGTCCCATCCCGAACCGCGGGTGGAAGCCTTCCTGACGGCCCGCGGTGTCAGCCGCCGCCAGGCCATGGGCTCCTCGCTCAAGTTCGCCGTCATTGCCGAGGGCGGCGCGGAGGTCACCGCCCGCTTCGCCCCGATTGCCGAATGGGACATTGCCGCCGGCCATGCCCTGCTGGTGGCTGCCGGGGGGGCCATGCGCGGTCCCGACGGGTCGGCCCTGGTCTATGGCCGGGCGGCGGACGGCTTCCGCACGCAGGCCTATGTGGCGGCAAGTGCGGCTTTCGCCCGCAGCTGAGCCCGCTCGCCGGCCGGCCCATGCCCAGGTCCTGGCCGGCTCATGCCCCTCCAGCGATGGCATAAGCTGAATGTCCCGCTCAACAATTTTGCCAGATTTCAGCTTTTCCAAACTGTAGTTTCGAGAGATTCCAATGTTTTCTCCGAGACTTGCGGGGTTTTTCGCAATGGCTAGGATGCACCCGATCCACAGACCGGCGCACATGCCGGCCATCCCGGCGCCGCCTTGAACGGCCCTTCGCGGAGACGTCCCATGCCCCTCGCCCCCACCCGTCGTTCGCTTCTCGGCGGCGCGGCTCTCCTGCTTGCCGCCCCCGCCGTGCTGCGCGCGCAGACGCGCGTGCTCAACCTCTATTCCTCGCGCCATTATGATACCGACGAGGCGCTCTATGCGGAGTTCACCCGCCAGACCGGCATCACCGTGAACCGCGTCGAGGCCGGCGAGGATCCCCTGATCGCCCGCCTGCAGAGCGAGGGCGCCAATTCCCCGGCCGACGTGCTGGTGACGGTTGATGCCGGCCGCATCGAGCGGGCAAGCGCGCTGGGCCTGCTGCAGCCCTTTGCCTCCGAGGCCCTGGCCAGCCGCATTCCCGCGCATCTGCGCGACCCGGACGGCCACTGGTTCGGCTTCTCGACGCGCGCCCGCGTCTTCTTCGTGGCCAGGGACAGGGTCGCCGAGGGCGCGATCGCCACCTACGAGGATCTGGCCGACCCGCGGTGGAAGGGCAAGGTACTGATCCGCTCCTCGACCAACGTCTACAACCAGTCGCTTGCCGGCGCGATGCTGGCCGCCCACGGCGAGGCGAAGACCGAAGCCTGGGCGCGGGGCGTGGTGGCCAACATGGCGCGTCCGCCGCGCGGCGGCGACACCGACCAGATCCGCGCGGCAGCGGCCGGGGAGGGCGACATCGCCGTGGCCAACACCTACTATTTCGGCCGCCTGGTGCGCTCCGACAAGCCCGAGGACAAGGCCGTGGTGGAGAAGCTGCGCATCGTCTTCCCCAACCAGGGCGATCGCGGCACCCATGTGAACATCTCGGCGGCCGGCATCGCCCGCCACGCCAAGAACCTCGACGCGGCAAAGGCCTGGCTGGAATATCTGGCCACGCCCTCGGCCCAGCGCTATTTCGCCTGGGGCAATTCGGAATATCCGGTGGTCGCCGGCGTCGAGCCGCCGCCCCATATCGCCGCCTGGGGCACCTTCAAGGTGGACCCGCTCAATGCCCGCGTGTTCGCGCGCAACAATGCCGAGGCACTGAAGATCATGGATCGCGCGGGCTGGAAGTGAGGCCTTGACCGACATCACCTCGTCCTCCCGGTCCTGGACACCCGCGCGCCCGGTCTTCACGGCCGGGCGTTCGGCGTTGACGGTGGCGGCGCTGGTCCTGGCCGCACTGGTGGCCTTGCCGATCCTGGCCGTCACCTCAAGCCTGGGTCAGCCGGCCGGCCCCTCCATTGCCCACCTGAAGCAGACCGTGCTCGGCGAGATCGTCGCCAACACGGTCTGGATGGTCGTCCTGGTCGGTTTCGGCACGGCGGTCATCGGCACGGGCACGGCCTGGCTGGTGACGCTCTGCCGGTTCCCCGGCTCGCGCCTGTTCGAATGGCTGCTGCTGCTGCCGCTCGCCATTCCCGCCTACATCATCGGCTATGCCTATGCCGACGCCATGGCCTTCGCCGGACCGGTCCAGTCGGCCCTGCGTGCCGCCTTCGGCTGGTCGCGTGGCGATTACTGGTTCCCCGACCTCAACCATGTCGGCGGTGTCAGCTTCCTGCTGACCCTGGTGCTCTACCCTTACGTCTATCTGCTGGCCCGGGCCGCCTTCCTCGACCAGTCGACCTGCGTTCTGGAGGCGGCGCGCACGCTCGGCTCCACGCCCTGGGGCGCCTTCACGCGCGTCGGGCTGCCCATGGCCCGGCCGGCCATCGCCGCCGGCACGGCGCTCGCCCTGATGGAGGCGCTGGCCGATTTCGGCACGGTGCAATATTTCGGCGTCACCACCTTCACCACCGTCATCTACCGCACCTGGTTCGGCATGGGGGACCGCGTGGCGGCCGCCCAGCTCGCCTCCAGCCTGCTGATCGTCGTGCTGCTGCTGATCGCGCTGGAAATGGTCGCCCGGCGCGGCCGTCGGTTCGGCGGCGGCAGCCGGCGCCATCGGATCATCGTGCCGCTGCGGCTCCGGCCCGTGGCGGCCACGCTGGCCGTGCTCACCTGCGCGCTGCCGGTCCTGCTCGGCTTCGTCCTGCCCATCGCGGCCCTGCTGCGGCTCCATCTGGAGGGCGGCGATCCGCTGCTCGGCGAGCGCTTCCTGACCTATGCGTGGAACTCGTTCCGTCTTGCCGGTCTCGCCTCCGTCATCATTGTCGCGGTGGCGGCGCTCATTGCCTATGCCCAGCGCCTGTCGCCCGGGCCAGTCACCATGGCGGCCACGCGCATCGCGGCCATCGGCTATGCGGTGCCGGGAACGGTCATCGCGGTCGGCATCCTGATGCCGCTCGGTGCCTTCGATGCCTGGGCGGATGCCTCCATGCGCGCGATGTTCGGCTGGGGAACGGGCCTGGTGCTGTCGGGCACCGTGATGGCCCTGCTCTATGCCTATCTGGTCCGCTTCCTCGCGGTCGCCCTGGGTCCGGTCGAAGCGGGCCTGCACAAGATTCCCGGCTCGCTCGATGCTGCGGCCCGCACGCTCGGCGCCTCGCCGGTCGAGGTGGCGCGCACCATCCATGCGCCGCTGCTGCGCCGCGCGCTCCTGACCGCCGGGCTGGTCGCCTTCGTGGACGTGCTGAAGGAACTGCCCGCCACCATCATCGTGCGCCCGTTCAATTTCGATACGCTGGCCGTCAGGGTCTATAGCCTTGCCTCCGACGAGCGCCTTGCCCAGGCCTCAACGGGCGCGCTGGTGATCGTCGCCATCGGCCTCGTGCCGGTGATCGTGCTCACCCGCATGATCGCGCGGGACAGGGCGGCAACGGGCCGCGCCGCGTCCTGATCAGCGCCGCTCCCGGAAGAAGTCCTTCAGCAGCGCCGCCGCCGCGCTCTCGCCAAAGCCGCCATAGACCTCCGGGCGGTGATGGCAGGTCGGGTCCGAATAGAGCCTGACGCCGTTCTCCACCGCGCCGCCCTTCACGTCGGCGGCGCCGTAATAGAGCCGGCGGATGCGGGCGAACGAGATGGCGGCCGCGCACATCGGGCAGGGCTCCAGCGTCACGTAGAGATCGCAGCCGGGCAGGCGCTCCGAGCCGAGGGCCCGGCAGGCCGCGCGGATCGCCACGATCTCGGCATGGGCGGTCGGGTCGGCATCGGCCAGCGTGCGGTTGCCGGCACGCGCGATGACCTGCCCCTCGCGCACGATGACGGCGCCGACCGGCACCTCGCCGCGGGCCGCGGCGGCGCGGGCCTCCTCGAGGGCTGCGTCCATGGGGCTTGCACCCCGCGTCGAAACCGCACTCGCCATCGCGTTCCGATCGTGATAAAGGCCCGCCTTCCTGCCGGGGCTCCCGGCCGCGCACGCCGGACGGCGCCGCGACACCCCGATCTCACGAGACACCCATGCCCCGCAAGCGAGACGATGATCGTCCGGCGACGAGCCGGACGCGAAAGGCCGTTGCCGAAGCCGCCCCGAGGCGCCGGAAGGCTGCCGGAACGGCCGTGGAGGCGCTGACCGACGCCGCCGACACCCTGCCTGAAGCCAAGCCGGCCGGGGCCCGCCGGTCGAAGACCGCTGCCGCTGGCGATGCCGGGCCCGCAGCCAGCAAGGCCAGGGCGAGGAAGGTCCGGGCCGCCGAGGCCGGGACGGCGGTCGAGGCGCCCGAAGCCAAGCCGGTCAGGGCTGCCAGGGCCGCGAAATCCGGAGCGGTCCGGGCCGAGGCAGCCGAGGCGGATGCGGTTGCCGCGCCCGTCGCGGAGGCCGGGGCCAAGCCCGCCCGCAGGAGCCGCAAGGCCGCGGCGGCGGCAGCACCTGCGGAGATCGCCGAACCGACGGCCGGACCGTTCCGCGGCAAGGCGCGTGCGGCGAAGGACACGCTGATCGCCCTCGACGACCTGCCCGCGGACATTCCCACCTTCCTCGACGACATCGACGAGGATCCGGTGGTCAAGGCGCTGGCCGCGGAGGCCGGCATCGACAGGCCGAAGCGCCGCCCGCGCGATGATGACGATCGGGCGCCCCGCGGCCGGCGCGACGACCGCCATGACCGTTTCGCGCGTCCGCGCCGCTTCGAGGAGCGCGGCGGCGACCGGTCGCGGCGCGACCGCAATTCCGTCCCGCGCGAGCGCGACCGCTCCTTCGAGCCGGTCAATCGCGGCGAGGAGCGCATCGCGCGCGTGCTGGCCCGCGCCGGGCTGTGCTCGCGCCGCGAGGCCGAGGAATGGATCGAGGCCGGCCGCGTCTCGGTCAATGGCGAGGTGCTGACCTCGCCGGCCGTCAATGTCACCGCCCGCGACGTGGTGCTGGTCGACGGCGAGAGGCTGCCGGAGCGCGAGCGCACCCGCCTGTGGCTCTATCACAAGCCGGCCGGGCTGGTGACAACCACCTCGGACCCGGAGGGACGGCCGACCATCTTCGACGCCCTGCCGGAGGATCTGCCGCGGGTCGTCACCGTCGGCCGCCTCGACATCAACACCGAGGGCCTGTTGCTGCTCACCAATGACGGCGGTCTCGCCCGCGTCCTGGCGCTGCCGGCGACCGGCTGGCTGCGCCGCTATCGCGTGCGCGCCCACGGCATCGTCGACCAGGCCACCCTCGACCGCCTGCGCGACGGCATCGAGGTGGACGGCGTCGAATATGGTCCCATCGAGGCCGAGCTCGACCGCGTGCAGGGCGCCAATTCCTGGCTGACCCTGTCCCTGCGCGAGGGCAAGAACCGCGAGGTCAAGAATGTGCTTGGCGCCCTTGGCCTCGAGGTCAACCGGCTGATCCGCGTCTCCTTCGGGCCGTTCCAGCTCGGCGAGCTGGCCGAGGGCGAGGTCGACGAGGTCCGCACGCGCGTGTTGCGCGACCAGCTCGGCGAGGAGCTGGCCGAGCTCGCCGGCGTCGAGTTCGATCGCCCGGTCTTCGAGCGCGTGGGCGCGCGCGAGGATCACGCCGCCCGCAAGGGTCGCCCCGACCGCGCGCAGCGCGGCGACCGGGGCGGGCGCGACGAGCGCCCGCGGCGCTTCGAGGATCGCGGTGACCGTCGTGAGGCGGGCCGCGGCCGGTTCGGCGAGCGCGACGAGCGCCCGCGCCGCTTCGACCGGGATGATGACCGTCCCCGCCGCTTCGGCCGCGACGATGACCGCGGCGGCCGCTTCGGCCGGGACCGCGAGGAGGCGGACCGCCCCATGGGCAAGAGCCCCGAGCACCGCTTCGGCAACCGCGCGCGCATCTGGCGCGACGGCGAGGCGGCCGCCTTCGGTCCGCGCGACAAGGCGCGGCCGGGCTACAAGGGCGGCCGCCCCCGGCCCGAGGGCGAGCGCGAGCTCCGCCGCGCAGCGCCGGTCACGGATTCGCGCGGCCGCCGGGTGCGCGTGGAGAGGGTCGGCAGCGAGGAGACGGGCGGCCAGGAGGCCCCGCCGCGCTTCGAGGGACGCGGCCGCTTCCAGGAGCGCGACGAGCGTGGGTGGGGCGATGGTCGCGGCAAGGGCCGGCCGTTCCGTGACCGCGATGACGAGCGCAGCGCCCGTCCGCGCGGCGACAGGCCTTTCGGCAAGCGGCGTGACGACGAGCGCGGCGAACGCAGCTTCCGCCCCTGGGCCGACCGCGAGGACGGCTCGCTCCCCGACCGCGGCTTCCGCCCGCGCGGCGACAGGCCGTTCGGCAAGCGCGCGTTTGGCGATCAGGACGGCAACCGAGACGGCGGGCGCCCGTCGCGCGGCCGCGCGTTTGGCGACCGGTCGTTCGGCGACAAGCCTCACGGCAAGCGCGCTTCCGGCGACCGCGACGGCGGCGGCCGGTCCTTCGCAGGCAAGTCGCCGGGCGGTCGATCCTCCGGCGGCAAGAAGCCGTTTGCCGGCAAGGGCGGCCGTGACGGTCGCCCAGGCGGCGGTCGTCCCGGTGGCGGCAAGGGCCGTCCCGGCGGGGATCGCGGGAGCCGCTGAGCCATGCGCATCGTCGGCGGCCGGTTCCGCGGGCGCACGCTCACCGGACCGCGGTCGCAGGGCATCCGTCCGACCGCGGACCGGCTGCGCGAGAGCCTGTTCAACGTGCTGGCCCATGCCCACGGGGATGCCTGCGCGGGCGCGCGCGTGCTCGACCTGTTCGCCGGCACCGGGGCGCTCGCCCTCGAGGCCCTCTCGCGCGGCGCCGCCTTCGCGGCCCTTGTCGACCAGGGTGCGGAGGCGCGCGGCCTGATCCGCGCCAATGTGGATGCGCTCGGCCTCGCCGGCGTCACCGCGGTGCTGAAGCGCGACGCCACCCGGCTCGGCCCGGTGGCGCCCTTCCAACCCTTCTCCCTGGTGTTCTGCGATCCGCCCTACCGCAGGGGCCTCGGCGAGCAGGCCCTCGCCTCGGCGCTGGCCGGCGGCTGGCTGGCCCCCGGCGCGCTGGTCATCCTGGAGGAGGCGGCCGATGCCGTGATCGACCTGCCCGAGGGGCTTGCCTGCATCGAGGAGCGTCCGGCCGGCGACAGTCGCCTCATCATCGCCCGCCGGAGCTGACCGTCACTTCTTCAGGAGATCGCGGATCTCAGTCAGCAGCACCACGTCGGCCGGCGGCGGCGCCGGCTCGGCGGGGGCGGCGGCCTCCTGCCGCTTCATGCGGTTGATCGCCTTGACCACCATGAACAGCACGGCTGCGATGATCGCGAAGTTGAGGGCGATGGTGAAGAACCGGCCATAGGCCAGCACCGCGCCCTGCTTCTGCGCATCGGCCAGATTGGTCGCGGTCACCTCGCGGCTGAGCGCGATGAAATAGTTGGAGAAGTCGAGGCCGCCGACGATCGCGCCGAGGACCGGCATGAACAGGTCGGCAACGACGGAATCGACGATCCGGCTGAAGGCGGCGCCGATGATCACGCCGATCGCCAGATCGACGACATTGCCCTTGAGGGCGAATTCCCGGAACTCCTTCAGCATGGTCAGGCTCCATTCGTGCGCGTCCGAGGGGGGAGGAATCGGCGCAGGGCCCTTCAACGATCCGGTATGATGATGCCCTTGGCAATGGGGCGGAGCCGGCTTCGACCTTGGACGCGATGGACTTCCCGCAGGCTGCGTGATGAACTTCCCTGAAAGGGCCCGCCAGAGGCCGGCAGAGGGGAGTGTCGGCAGCCTGCGATGAGCATGGGCGTCATCATCATCGTCACGGCGCTCGCCTATCTCGGCGCGCTGTTTCTCGTCGCCTACTGGGGCGACCGGCGGCGGGCGCGCGAGAAGGCCATCCGCCAGAGCCAGACCTGGATCTACCCGCTCTCGCTCGCCGTCTATTGCACATCCTGGACCTTTTTCGGCTCGGTGGGCCTGGCCTCGCGCAATGGCTTCGACTTTCTCGCCATCTATGTCGGGCCGATGATCCTGTTCGCGGTCTTCTGGCCGTTCATCGGCCGCGTGGTGCGCATCGCCAAGGCGCAGAACATCACCTCCGTGGCCGATTTCATCGGCGCACGCTATGGCAAGAGCCAGGCGGTGGCGTCCATGGTCTGCCTGATCGTCACCGTCGGCACGATCCCCTATGTGGCCCTCCAGCTGAAGGCGGTGTCGGCCTCGCTGCTGACCACCTTCGAGCCGGGCGAGATCGCCACCATGGCGCGCACCCTGCCGCTGTTCTCCGACATCGCCCTGGTGGTGGCGCTGTCCATGGCGGTGTTCGCCATGCTGTTCGGTACCCGTCACGCCGATGCCACCGAGCACCAGGACGGGCTCATCCTGGCGGTCGCCGCCGAATCGCTGGTCAAGCTGGTGTGCTTCCTGGCCGTCGGCGTCTATGTCACCTACTGGATGTTCGGCGGCTTCTCGGACCTGTTCGGCCGTGTTGCCGAGCGGCGCGACATCATGGAGGCGGTGATCCGCTGGCCGGATCCGTCCACCTTTCTCGCCATGAGCCTTCTGTCCTTCTTCTGCGGCATCCTGCTGCCGCGCATGTTCCATGTCGGCGTGGTGGAGAACCATTCGCAGGCCGAGGTGCGCCGCGCCTCCTGGCTGTTCCCGCTCTATCTCGTGCTCATCAACATCTTCGTGGTGCCGATCGCCGTCGCCGGCCTGCTCGTCTTCCCGCCCGGCGGCATCGACA
>JBKBOA010000042.1:0-31982 GCA_046295035.1 Phreatobacter sp. | reverse complement strand
TGGCGCGGCCGCAGCGGCGGGGGCTGCCGGCGCAACCGCGGCGAGCGCCGGCGCCGCCGGCGTTGCCAGCGGACCGGCATTGCCGATGAAGACCGGCACAGGATCCATGCTCGGACGATAGGGCCCGAGGGCCGACACGATGGCGCCGGGCGGATGGGATCCCTGGATGCCGGCAAAGGGCGTGGCCGTGCCCGTGCCGCGGCCGGAGGCGACCATCATCTGGGCATAGGAGAGGTTGCCCGGATCGACCGCGGCAACCGGCTCGTTGTCCAGCTCCTCGCCGGCCTCGATGTAGATCTGGCGGCCGCGGCGCCGACAGGCCTGATCGCGGATGTTGGGCGGGCTCAGATGGGTCTCGTTGGCGACCTGCTCGATGCGGCCGCCGCCTCCGCCTCCGCCGGCGAAATACCGGTTGAACAGGTTGGCGGCCGTCTCGGCCCGGCCGCGTGCCGATGTCGCGCCGAGCACCACGACGATCAGCTGCCGCCCCCCGCGCGTGGCGGTCGCCACCACGTTGAAGCCGGAGGCGCAGGTGAATCCGGTCTTGAAGCCGTCCGCACCGGCATAGCGGCCGATCAGATGGTTGGGATTGCGCATCACCCGATTGCCGTAGCGGATCGCCGGAATGCGCCACAGGAGCGCGTGCTGCGGGAACTCGTGCATCATCGCGCGCGCGAGGATGGCCATGTCGCGTGCGGTGGTGGTCTGGCCGGCGCCCGGCAGACCATTCGGATTGACGAACCGGGTGCCGGTCATGCCGAGCCGGCGCGCCTCGGCATTCATCATGGCGGTGAAGTTCTCCACCGAGCCGCCGAGACCCTCGGCGATCGTCACCGAGACGTCGTTGGCCGACTTGACCATGATGATCTTGAGGGCGTTGTCGAGCGTGACCACGGTGCCCGGCCGGAAGCCCATCTTCGAGGGGGCCGAGCGGAAGGCGCGCTGCGACACGCGCAGACCCGAATTCATGGTCACCCGGCCTGCCGCGACCTGCCTCAGCGCCACATAGGTGGTCATCATCTTGGTCAGGGAGGCCGGCAGCCAGGGGGTGCCGCCGCGGTCGGAATGGAGCACTTCGCCGGTCGCCGCATCGACGACGATGGTCGGACCGATCTGGGTCTGGGCCTGGGCCACCGAGCCGCCGGCGAGGCAGGCCAGCACGGCAAGAAGAGGTCGTGTGATCCGCAAAGCGAGAGCCTGTCCGGAAGAACCTGTCGGAGACCTTGGCAAGCCTTCTATACGCTTCGCGGGCTTTGCGCCAAGGCCGTCGGTGAGAAAGCACGGGACAGCCCGACTAAGCCGGCAAAGGCGGCCAAAGCGTGGCCCCCCGCACGACCTGTGGCGCGATGCCCGCCGAAAGCCGGGCTGGTGCGCCCCGGTCAGGGCAGCCATGATCGCTGCGGCCCGTGGCGGTTTCGCATCGCCATGCTATCGTGTATATACCCGTTGCTGTTCCAAGGAGCGCCGCCATGACCGCCTGCATCGTCGGCTGGGCCCACACCCCCTTCGGCAAGCTCGACACCGAGACCGTCGAGAGCCTGATCGTCCGCGTCGCCAACGAGGCGCTGGCCGATGCCGGTCTTGGGCCGGATGACGTGGACGAGATCCTCCTCGGGCACTTCAATGCCGGCTTCTCGCCGCAGGACTTCACGGCCTCGCTGGTGCTCCAGGCCGATCCGCGCCTGCGCTTCAAGCCGGCGACACGGGTCGAGAATGCCTGCGCGACCGGGTCGGCCGCGGTCCATCAGGCCGTGCGCGCGGTGAAGGCGGGCGATGCCCGCATCGTCCTGGTGGTGGGCGTCGAGCAGATGACCAAGACGCCGGGCCCGGAGATCGGCCGGAACCTGCTGCGGGCCTCCTACCTGCCGGAGGACGGCGACACGCCGGCCGGCTTTGCCGGCGTGTTCGGCAAGATCGCGCACAACTATTTCCAGCGCTGGGGCGACCAGTCCGACGCGCTCGCCATGATCGCGGCCAAGAACCACCGCAACGGCGTGGACAACCCCTATGCCCAGATGCGCAAGGATTTCGGCTACGAGTTCTGCCGCACTGAGAGCGAGAAGAACCCCTTCGTCGCCGGCCCGCTGAAGCGCACCGACTGCTCGCTGGTTTCGGACGGCGCGGCGGCACTCGTCATCACCGACACGGCGACGGCCCTGAAGATGAAGAAGGCGGTCGCCTTCCGTGGGCAGGCCCATGTGCAGGACTTCTTGCCGATGTCCAAGCGCGACATCCTGAAGTTCGAGGGCTGCAGCAAGGCCTGGGCCAAGGCGCTGGCCGAGGCCGGCATCCAGCTTTCCGACCTGTCCTTCGTCGAGACGCATGACTGCTTCACGGTGGCCGAGCTGATCGAATACGAGGCGATGGGGCTGGTGCCGGAGGGGCAGGGCGCCCGCGCCATCAAGGAGGGCTGGACCGAGAAGGACGGCAAGCTGCCGGTCAATCCGTCGGGCGGCCTGAAAGCCAAGGGGCATCCGATCGGTGCCACCGGCGTCTCCATGCACGTGCTCTCGTCCATGCAGCTGATGGGCACGGCCGGCGGCATCCAGGTGAAGGATGCCAGGCTCGGCGGCATCTTCAATATGGGTGGCGCGGCGGTGGCCAATTACGTGAGTGTGCTGGAGCGGCTGCGCTAGCCGCGCCGGGGCCGTCTGATCGCCATTGCCCGTCTTGCGGCCTCGGGCTGATCGTCCACCGATTGCCGGTGTTCGGGGTCTTCGACCTGTTCGGCCGCGACTGGGAGAAGCGCCAGATCGCCCGTCGCCTGCGCCGCTGAAGCGCGGCGGGGAGAGGCCCCGGCTGCGCGGGGCCTTTCCTTCAAGGCCGGCGGGTCAGTGGCCGGCGCTCAGCACCGCGTCCTTCTTGTCGTGGACGGCGAGACGCTCGACCAGCGTCGCGCTCGCCTCGTTCATGCCGACGATCTCCACGGCCGCGCCGATCTCGCAACTGCCCGACACCGTGACTCCTCTGCCCACTGCCAGGCGCCTGGACGGCAGGTCAGCCGAGATCGGCCATCGCGGGGATCGAGAGCCCGCCGGGAACGCTGATGCCGCGCGCATTCAGCACGGCCCGGACCACCGCCGCAGCCATCACCTGGGCGGCAATGGCGCCGAGGGCCATCATGTTGCCGGGCAGGCCGCTCTTGCCTGTCGCCACGCAGAAGATGGTGTCGCCGTCCCACATGGTGTGAACCGGGTCGATGGTGCGCGCGAACCCGTCATGGGCGTGCTGGGCGATCTTCTGGGCCTGCGCCTTGGTCAGCTGGGCATCGGTGGCGACCACGCCGATCGTGGTGGCCATGCCGGCCTGCAGGGCCGGCGGCAGCTCGCCGCGCAGGATCGCCTGGGTCAGACCGAGGCGGCGTCGGCCGTCCTCGGTGCGCGCTCCGGCGAGGACATCGCCGGTCCGCGGATCGATGACATCGCCAACAGCATTCACGGCCACGATGGCGCCGACCGTGATCTTGCCGACCTTCACGGCGGCCGTCCCGACGCCGCCCTTCATCGCACGCGCCATGCCGTAGAGCTTGCCGACCGTCGCGCCGGCACCCGCGCCCACCGACCCTTCGGCCGGTGCGCTGGCGCTTGCCGCCTCGCAGGCCCTGTAGCCGGCCGTGGCGTCCGGCCGGATGCGGTGGTCGCCGACCGCAAGATCGAACAGGATGGCGGCCGGCACGATCGGCACCCTGGCCGGGCCGGCGGGAAAGCCGATGCCCTTCTCCTCGAGCCAGCGCACGACGCCGGTGGCCGCCTCGAGGCCGAAGGCGCTGCCGCCGGCCAGCACGACCGCGTGCACGCGGTCGACGAGATTGGTCGGATTGAGCAGGTCCGTCTCGCGCGTTCCGGGCGCTGCGCCGCGCACATCGACGCCGCCGACGGCGCCTTCCTCGGTGAGCACGACGGTGCAGCCGGTGGGCCGCCGTTCATCGGTGAAGTGGCCGACCTTGACGCCGGGGACATCGGTGATGGCGCCACCGAGCGTGCGCGCCCGGACCGCATCGAGGCCCTGGGCCTGTGCAGATGAAACGAGAGAGGTCATGGCACCGATTCCGAGCGTTGCAGCGGTGAAGTCGCGACGATCCATCCGAGCCTCCTGCAGCGGCCAGCAGAGGCTAGTCGCCTCGCAACCGGACGGGAAGCCGGTCGTTCAGCAGGCCTGCCTGCGGCGGGCAAGCCCCCGTCACGCCCCCTTGGGCCGGAAGGCCACGCAATGGGCCGGATCCGTTTCCAGGCGCGGGCCGCCGATCAGATCGATGCAGTAGGGAATGGCCGGCATGACGGCGTCGAGGCATTCGCGGATCGAGGAGGGCTTGCCCGGCAGGTTGACGATCAGCGAGCGGCCGCGGATGCCGGCGGTCTGGCGCGACAGGATGGCGGTTGGCACCACCTTGAGGCTGACGGCCCGCATCAGTTCGCCGAAGCCGGGCATCATCTTCTCGCAGATGGCCTCGGTCGCCTCGGGCGTGACATCGCGCGGAGCCGGGCCGGTGCCACCGGTGGTCAGGATCAGCGGGCAGGCCTCGCTATCGGCCAGCTCGATGAGCGTCGCCTCGATCAGGTCGCGTTCATCCGCGATGACGCGCGCGACCGGATGCCAGGGCGAGGCGAGAAGGTCGGTCAGGGCCGTGACGATGCCGGGCCCGCCCTTGTCCTCGTAGAGGCCGCGGCTGGCACGATCGGAGATGGTGACGACACCGATGGGGATGGATGCTGTGGACATGCGTCCTTGATAGCGGCCGCGGCGGCCGGGCTCAACGCGCCGCGAAACCGGGCCGGGTCAGGACGGTATCGACATGCGCCACCATGCCGCCGCGGGCGAGGCTGTTGCGCTCGCTGACCCCTGCGCGCGCAAAGCCGAGCTTGTCCTGGACCCGCAGGGAGGCGGGATTGTCGGCGAAGGCGCCGGCGGTCAGCCGGTCCACGGCCGGGTTGAGGAAGGCGAGGCGGATGGCCGCCTCCACCGCCTCGGTGGCAAAGCCGCGCCCCCAGTAGGGTGGACCGAACCACCAGCCGATGGTGGCGGTGGCCGGCGTCTGCAGCGTGAAGGAGATGAGGCCGACCAGCGCCGCCGGCTCCCGGTGCCGGGCCACCGCCAGGGCGAGGCCCGTGCCGGACTGGTTGGTGGCGATCATGTCGCCGACGAAGGCGGAGGCATGGGCCTGCGAACAGGGATGCGGCACGGCCGCCACCATGCGGGCGACCCGCGGATCGCCCGCATAGAGCGCGATGCGTGGGACATCGTCGAAGACCGGGGCACGCAGCACGAGACGGCGTGTCTCGACCGGAAGGGCGCCGGCCCAGGCGCCGAAGGTGGGCAGGAGCATGGCAACCTCCGCTCGGCGCCTCCCGGCTGCTGCGGGAGGCGCCCTCGTCCTCTCAGTCGCGATTGCCGGTGATCACCACCTTGGGGGCCGCGCGCCGGAGGACCGGATCGCGCCAGGCCTTCAGGCTTGCCCAGACGGCCCGCTCCAGCCGGAACTTGTCGACCGGCACGGAGCTGGCCAGCAGGCGCGAGCGCGTGAGACCGGCACCGATCCACTGGAAGCCGCACTTCTCGATGACCCGCCGGGAAGCCGGATTGACCACACGCGCCCTGGCGGCCACGGCCGCCGCGCCGCGATCCTTGAACAGATGGTCGACGACTGCGCGGGCCGCCTCCGTGGCATAGCCGCGACCCCAATGGGCCGTGCCGAGCCAGTAGCCGATTTCCGGATCGCCGAGGTCAGGCATCACGAAGCCGGTCGCGCCGATCAGCGCGCCATCGGACTTGAGCGTGATGAGAAAGGGATGGTCGGCGCCGCTCCAGGCGTTGGCGATCCAGGTCTCCGCGTCCTTCTCCGCATAGGGATGCGGGAGGCTGGCCGTCATCTCGGCAATCCGTCGGTCGTTGGCAATCGCCGCGACCGCGCGGGCGTCCTCGAAACGCGGCACACGGAGAACCAGCCGCTCCGTCTCGAGGACGGGCATACAGCTCTCCAGCAATTCGCCGCCCGAGCGGCCTTCCAGTTCGGTTTCCAGGGCAGTCATGGCACGGGCTCCTTCCCTCGCCGGTGTCAGACCCCGAACCATTTCGGGGCCAAAGAAGAAGGGGCGCCGGCTGTCTCGCCAGGCGCCCCTCGATCTTCGACCCTCGGGTCATCGGAGCTTGCTGGCGAACCCGCCGGCGGCTCCGATGTGGATCCGCCGTTATTCTGCGGCGGCAATCATCGGAACAACCGACACGTAGGTGCGGTTATTCGCTTTCGTTCGGAACTCTACGCGGCCATCGACGGTCGCGAAGAGCGTGTGATCCTTGCCAAGGCCGACATTGGTGCCGGGATGGAACTTGGTGCCGCGCTGACGGACGAGAATATTGCCCGCGACGACCTGCTGGCCGCCGAAGCGCTTCACGCCGAGACGCTGTGCGTGCGAATCGCGGCCGTTACGCGACGAGCCGCCTGCTTTTTTGTGAGCCATGATGAGCTCCCGATTCCGTTGGTCTTATAAGACGTGGTGTGCTGCGGGATGGCAAGAGCGGAGCGGCTATGCCCCGTTCACTTGTCTTCCCCGGATTCCAGTTCGGCCTTGTCGACCTTCGCGCGCGGCGGCTTGCCGGCGAGAAGCTCCCTGGCCTGTTCCACCCACTCCTCGCGGGTGATGCGGCCGCGCAGGGCCAGCTCCTTGTCGAGGGCCTCGATCTGCTCAGCCGTCCAGCCGGCGATCTGCTCCCAGGAGGTGATTCCGGCACCACGCAGCTTCTTCTCGATGGTCGGGCCAATGCCGGCGATCAGCGAGAGATTGGAGGTATCGCGTGCGCCTTCGGCAGCGGCTGCGCCGGCCGGCTGGGCCGGCTCGGCCTTTGCCACCTTGGGCTCGGCGGCCTTCCTCGACGCGGCCGCCCGCGACGGCTTGGCGCCGTCGGTGAGGATCTCGGCGATGCGCACCACGGTCAGATCCTGGCGGTGACCGCGCTTGCGCTTCGAATTCTGGCGGCGACGCTTCTTGAAGGAGATGACCTTCGGGCCACGGGTCTGCGCGATCACCTCGCCGGCGACCGAGGCGCCGGCCACGAAGGGCGCGCCGATGGTCACGCCGGAGGCGGCACCGAGCATCAGAACCTCGGAGAACACCACGGTCTCGCCGGCCGCTGCCTCGAGCTTCTCGATGGTGATGGTGTCTTCGGCGGCCACCTTGTACTGCTTGCCGCCGGTCTTGATGACCGCATACATCGTCGTCGTCCTGTGGTTTCGACGCGCCTTGTGGCCGAGTCATGAGACAGGGCCGGGGCCGCCTTCTTGGTTGGTCTTGCCGCCTGACCGGCGGTTTTCGGAAGTACCGGTCGGTCCCCTCGGCCAGGAGCCTGACGGGACCGCATATCCGGGACGCGGCTCAATGATGGAAAAGGCCGGCAAAGTCAAGGAAAAGCCGGCGGGCGCGGCGATTTTTCTGCCGCGCGGCCGCCGGAGCCGGCTCGCGATCGCGGACGGCCAGCGCCAGCGGCGGACGGCTGGCCAGGGCCCGTCATGCCGGATCGGGCCGGTCGCGGTGTCGCGACGGCACTGCGCCGCGTGCTCCGGTCGCAGGGTGTGAACCCATCCGATCGGTGCTTGAATGCGCGGCCGGGTTCGGCTATGTGCCCCTTCGCTTGATCAACCGGCGGGCCCATCCCGCATGCGACCGCGGAGAGGTGGCTGAGTGGTTGAAAGCACCGCACTCGAAATGCGGCATAGGGGCAACTCTATCGGGGGTTCGAATCCCTCCCTCTCCGCCATAATTCCTGTTGCAAACACGGACCGGCGCCCATCGTGGCGCGGAAATAGTCGTGTTTTCAAAGGGCTTTGCCTCCCCCATGCGAACCTGTGAGACTGCCCCCAACGTCCATTCCGGGCTCTGAACGGCGCTCCGTCTCTGTTGGGGCGAACCTCGCCAAACTCGGTTCGGTCAGAATTTTCCGCGCCTTTCCAATGGCCTGAGTTTTCACCCCGCCAAAACTTCGCCCCTCATGTCCATCGCCTTCGAGGGGAACAGAGCCGCAACGGGCTGTAGGTGCAGCCGCTGGGGCGCTTGTCGGAGCGCGCGTAGCGATGGCGGTGGCCTGCTCCGGCTCAACCCGAAAGCGTTGATGACAAAAGGACTTCGCGCCCCTAGCCTGGCGGCATGCCGATCGGACCCTGGACGGATAAAGAGAACGACCTGATCGTCGCGGATTACTTCGCGATGCTGGCCGACGACATCGCCGGGCGGCCCTACAACAAGGCCGAGCATCGTCGTGCGCTGCTGCCGCTTCTCAACAACCGCTCCGAGGGATCGGTCGAGTTCAAGCACCAGAACATCAGCGCGGTGCTGAAGGGCCTCGGCGAGGACTGGATCCCCGGCTACAAGCCCGCCTTCAACTTCCAGATGACGCTGGTCGATGCCGTGGTGCGGTGGCTGGCGCTGAACCCGGCGTGGCTGGGGCGTCAGCCGAGTCTGCATCCTGCGGGTGGTCTGCGCGAAGCGGCGCAGATCTGGATCGGGCCGCCGCCGACGCTGTCGAACCAGCCGCCGCCGCAGGAGCTGGAGCAGATGCTGCACATCGCGGCCAAGTTCGATGTCGCAGGCCGGGACGCGCGCAACCGGCCCCTTGGCCGCGCAGGAGAAGAACGGGTGCTGGCGCATGAGCGGTCGGCGCTGCGTTCGGCTGGGCGCGACGACCTGGCGCGCAAGGTGCGCTGGGTGTCGGAGGAGGACGGGGATGGCGCGGGCTACGACATCGCCAGCTTCGCACCGGACGGTCGGGAGCGGCTGATCGAGGTGAAAACGACGAATGGTTGGGAGCGCACGCCCTTCCACATCACCCGCAACGAACTGGCCGTGGCCGAGGAGCGGCGCGCGGAATGGTGCCTCTTCCGGCTCTGGAACTTCTCACGCGAGCCGAAGGCCTTCGGGCTGCACCCGCCGCTGGACGCGCATGTCTCGCTGACGGCGACGACGTTTCAGGCGAGCTTTCACTGAGGTTCAGTCGAACACCCGCCCCGGCTGCTCGTCCCACGGCAGGGCCGCCACGAAGCACAGGTCGTAGATGCTGATCGTCGAGGGCTCGCGGTGGACGACCAGCCGCTCGAGGATCTCTGGCGCGAGCCAGGCGAGGCGCAGGAGGCGGCTGACGTAGCGGTCGGACAGGCCATCGTCGGCGGCCAGATCGCTCAGCGTGGCCACGTCGCCGCGTTCCAGCCGCTGCCGCCAGCCCCATGCGCTGCCGATGGCGCGCAGGAGGTCCGGATCCTGCCCGCGCCCCATGGCGGCCTCGACATGCTTCGGCGGAAGGATCCGGGGGCGGCCGCCGCGGGGGCGGAGTTCGAGCGGGATGTGGCCACGCAAGGACTGGGGTTCGGGCATCAGGCGACCGCCTTCCTCGGCGGGGCCATCAGCGCGGCGATGGCGCCGAGGCCGTCGTGGCGCAGGTCGATGGCGAGACCCGCCTCGCTTACCGTGATCCGCGCGACCAGAAGCTGGACGATGCGCGCCTGCTCGGCCGGGATCAGCGCCTTCCAGAGATCGTCGAACCGCCCGAGTGCGGCGACGACGGTGGACTCGTCGAGATCGGGGCGATCCTTCCGCACCGCCCGCGCCGTGCGCAGCATCCGGCGGATTTCGCCGATCACGGCCTCCTCGACCATGGCACCCGGCAGCCGCTGCGACCCGCGCAGCTCGGCTGCGGGGCGTTTCCGGATCACGTCCATGGACGTGTAGTAGCAGTAGCGCTTGCCCTTCCGCCTGGTGTGGTGCGGCGTCATGGCCGCACCGGTCTCGGTGAAGATCAGCCCGCGCAGGAGCGCCGGTTGGGCCGTGCGCGCCACGGCTGCCCGCGCGACGCGGTTGTTGGCCATGACCGCGTGGACCTCGTCCCACAGCTTCTGGTCGATGATCGCGGCGTGCTCGCCGGGACGGACCTCGTCCTTGTGCACGGCGAGGCCGAGATAGACCTTGTTGCGCAGGAATTTCAGCAGGTAGCCCCGGTCGAACACCGCGCCGCGCTTGGTGCGGATGCCGCGCACATGCAATTCCTTCAGCACCTGCACGGTGGAACTGGAGCGGGCATAGAGGCGGAAGATCGTCCGCACTTGTTCCGCCTCGGCGGGCTCGATCACCAGCTTGCGGTCCTTGACCACATAGCCAAGCGGCACCGGACCGCCCATCCACATGCCCTTGCGGCGCGAGGCCGCGAACTTGTCGCGGATCCGCTCGCCGATCACCTCGCGCTCGAACTGGGCGAAGCTGAGCAGGATGTTCAGCTATCGAGACGCGCAACGGCTTCGACGTCGACGGGGTCGAGATCAAGTGCCGCCTCGACTTCGGCGCCAAGGCCATCGACTGGCGCGGCCTCTACAAGAACCCCGGCGCGTAAGGTCAGATGAGGCCGTAGAGGTCGCGCCGCCCGTGCACGGCGCGGACGATCTCGATGTCGTCGCCGACGATCCGGTAGAGCAGCAGGTAGGACCCGCTCACCAGATAGCGCAGCCCGGGGCGGATATCGTCTCGGGCCGGGCCCATCTGCGGATTGTCCGCCAGATGCGAAGCAACCTCGTCCAACCTGTCGAGGACGCGGTCGGCCGCGGAGGGATCGTCCTCGGCGATGTGCGTCCAGATGTCGATCAGGTCTTCGCGGGCCGCCCGCGTGAAGAAGATCCGCGGCATGCGTGTCAGGACGCGCTTCTGCGGTTCCGGGCCTCGCGCTTGATGTCCGTCATGGTCGTGCCGGGCTCCCCGCGTCCGCCGGCGATCCCGGCATCCCAGAGTTCACCTACGACCCGACGGGCCCTCCATTCGCGCAGCGCCTCGCGGACCACCTCGCTCGACGAGGCATAGGCGCCGCTGCCCACCGCTTCCTGCAGCAGAGCGGCGTGCTCGTCGGTGATGGAAATGCTGATCTTTCCGGCCATGTCCGATCCTCCTGCCGCAAAGGTAGGAAAAATTCGCACCAGGCGCAACTATCACCAGAAGGGACACCCCCATGAAAAACTACGTCCAGCCCGGCAACACCATCACCCTGACCGCACCCTATGCCGTCGCCTCGGGCGATGGCCTGCTCGTCGGTGCTATCTTCGGCGTCGCCGCTGGCACCGCTGCCCTCGGCGAAACCGTCGAGGCCGCGCTCACCGGCGTCTACGACCTGAAGAAGGTCGCATCGCAAGCCTGGGCCGCAGGCGACAAGGTCTATTGGGACAACACCGCCAGGGAAGCGACCAAGACCACCACTTCGAACACCCTGATCGGCGTGGCCGTGGCCGTGGTCGCGGTGGCGGGCGGCGCGGGCGACACCATCGGCCGGGTGCGGCTGAACGCGAGCTTCTGATCGGGCCTAGATGGCAACGAGATACCGGGCCCGGAGTTCCGCGAGATGTGACGTCAGCCAAACCGGCCCGGTTTGCGCCCAGGTTTCCCAGAGCTCTGGATAACTCATGGCGACGAAACTCGGACCCGCGCCCGCAACCCGTTCGGCGAAGGCAGCGATTTCGGCGCGATGTGCCGCAAACTCGGGGCAAGCATCGGGGTTCTGCGGCTCCCAGAACAGATAGAGGAGCGTGGTGGAGCGATCCCGGAACGTGCGCGCCATACCGAAGGCATGCTTGATCAGTTGGGCCGCATCCAGCCAGATATAGCTGTCCGGCGCGGACATAAGCCGGATCATCTCGCGGAAATAGCCATGATCGCGCCTGCCGTCGCGGATTTGCTCGGCATAGGCAGGCGAGAAGGCGGCGCGGTGTCTGACAACATACTCGGTCAGTTTGGACTCGATGCCGACCACGGCGGTCGGGCCTGAAAGCAGAACATCGAGGTTCGGGGATCGTCCGCCCCGCAGGCCAGTCGGGCATTTCCGCTCGAACTGGAGTTGATCGAAGGTCGCGCCGCCTGGCATCGCCAGGTCGCCGATGCGACGGCGGAACGGCGCAAAGCAGTTCACGGCAAGTGCAGACGAGGAATGCGCCGCCCGGAATTTGGTCTGAAGCTCGTTGCCGTCACCCGCGCTGAGATCGGCCTCGAAGTCCTCGGGCAAGACCATCGGCAGCAGGTTTGCCCTGAAATCTGCGGCATAGCCGTTGTCGTCGATCAACCCGTCAGGACGCTGACGGGCCAGTGCGCTTCTGAGGGCGACAAGCGCTCGGGTGCGAACGGCGCTCTGGGAAATGGAAACAAGTGTCATGGAGGGCAGCATAACCGTGAACGCCTTTGCATCCACTGTCGATTTGCTCTTCGCCGATCCCAACATCGGTCGGGACGCGGTCTACTTCGCCGATGGCGGCGCGCCCAAGCTGGTGCGCGTCGTCGCCCGGCGCGCGGATGCCGTCACCGACTTCGGCGACGCGCGGCTCTGGTCCGAGACCACGCGGATCGACTTGCGCGTCGCCGAGGTGCCCGCCCCGTGCCCCGGCGACCGGATCGAGATCGACGGCGATGCCTTCCTCATCCAGGGCGAGCCCGCCCGCGACCGCGAGCGGCTGGTCTGGACCGTCGACCTGCGCCCGGCGTGACCGCGATGCGCGTGACCCTCGACATCGATCCCGACATCGTCGCGATGATGGCGGCCGAGGTCGCGGCGGGCGAGCGGGCCGTGTCGGCGGCGATCCGCGAGGCCGGGACCGGGCTGAAGGCCGCCTGGTGGGTCCAGATCACCGGCGCGGGGCTCGGGCCCCGGCTCGCCCGCACCATCCGGTCGGAGCAGTTCCCGAAGGCCAAGCCCAGCCTGAACGCGGCAGCGCTGGTCTGGTCGAAGGCTCCAGTCATCGTCGGCGCGCATGACACCGGCCCGCTGATCCGCTCGAAAAACGGGTTCTGGCTGGCGATCCCGCTGCCTGCGGCGGGCAAGTCCCTGCGTGGCGGCCGGATCACGCCCGGCGAATGGGAACGGCGCCGCGGGCTGCGCCTGCGCTTCGTCTATCGCCGCAAGGGCCCGAGCCTGCTGGTCGCGGAGGGGCGGCTGAACACCAAGAGCCAGGCGGCGATATCGCGCTCGAAGACCGGGCGCGGCAAAGTCACCGTGCCGATCTTCATTCTGGTGCCGCAGGTCAAGTTGCCGAAGCGGCTGGATCTGGCGGGGGATGCCGACCGGGCCTTGGACAGCGTGCCGGGGCTGATCGTGGCGAACTGGGTGGATGTGCGAATTTGAGAGGGTCAATCATCCAGTCGATCAGCCGCAGCAATCCCTGCCTGCCTGGATCGGCGGACAGGCGACATTGCCCCATGAGCAATAGACACAGCAATCGCCGGGCTTCGGCTTCAAGAGCTTGCCGCAGCCCGTGCACTCGTAGAACCACTGGCAGGCATCCGTCGGCATGGTCTCGGTTTTCGCATGCCCGCAGTCGGGGCAGGTGATGGTGCTGACAACAATGGGTGATTGATCGGACATGGAATCGCTTTCGGCCAAGAGCTCCGCAAGATTGGTTGCAGCATATCCAGCTTATCTGTCGGGCAAAACCCGCGGCACCGTCTTGAGGTAGACCAGCACGCCCAGCAGTTCGACCAGCGACTGGAAGACGATGACCACGATGGCCAGACGCCATTCCGGCGACAAGGCCAGAGCCAGCGGCAGCACGACAAAGGAATTGCGCGTGCCGAGGCTGAACACCAGCGCGCGCCCGGATCGCGGCGGCAGGCGAAACGCGCGTGCAACACCCAGCCCCGCGAACAGGGCCAGCACGAGGAAACCGACGAACACGCCCGTCACTTGCGGCAGGACAGGCAGGGACGCGGTCACGGTCTGCACCTGACTTGCCGCAATCAAAAACACGACCAGCGCCAGCAGCGGCACCGGGAACCAGGCAAGACGCGTCATCACCACGTCCCGGCCGGACCCTCTCTCGGCCCATCGTTCCAGACTCCATGCCGCCACCAGCGGCGCCAAGATCAGCGTCAGGAACACGGTGACAATGGGGCCGAGTGCGAAGATCTCCAGAAAGGCCGATCCCATGAAGAGCCACAGGTAGACGGGCAACAAGGCCATCTGCACGATCAGGTTCACCGGCGTGGCGGCGATCGCCCGTCCGGTATCGCCCCCGGCCAGATGCGTGAAGGTGATGTACCAGTCCGTGCAGGGCACGAGCAGGACCAGAAGAACGCCCAGCCGGACCGCCGGATCACTCGGCAGGAACACCAGCAGCCCCGCCACGATCAGCGGGATGATCACAAAGTTGCCCGCAAGCATCGCCCCCATGAAACGCCGGTCGCGGAACGCCTCCGGCAGATGGATCAGCGGCACCTGAGTGAAGGTCACGAAGATCAGGATGCCCAGCAGCGGCCAGAGCGCCGCCTCGAGATGTGCGGCAGCCCCCGGCAGCAACAGACCCAGGCCCAGCCCCGCCAGGATGGCGACGAGATAGATCCAGACCTGCTGTCGCTCGAGCTCGAGGCGCGTCATTCGGAAATCCTGTCGGTTCGCATCGCTTGAACCGTCGGGCGGGTCGCGGATAGGGGGAGATGAAGGTGTTGTCGCGATGATCGGCGATCCTGCGAGACAGTTCAACAACTTGGCTCGCGCGGCTGCGTCAGAACGCAAGAAGGATCGAAATGCCCACGTCCCGCGAACCCATCCTTGCCGCGCTGCACGCGCATCTCTCGGCGCTGCCTGCCACCGCCCTGCGCGGCGACGTGCTGCCCGAGCGCGTCCCGGCCGAAGGGCTGCTGATCCTGCGCGATGGCGAGCCGGGGGAGCCCGCGGTGACGCTGTCGCCGCTACGCTACCACTACCAGCACCGCGCCGAGATCGAGGCGGTGGTGCAGGGCAATGAGAGAGACACCGCCTTCGCAGCTCTATGCGCCAGTATCGGCGCGGCGCTTGCCGCCGACCGGACGCTGGGCGGGCTCTGCGACTGGGTCGAGGCGGAGGCCCCCCGCCCCGTGGACCTGCCAGTCGACGGCGCGGCCAGCCTCAAGGCGGCCGTGATCCCGGTGGTGCTGCACTATTCCACGGCCGACCCTCTGGCCTGACCCCTACACCACAGGAGACGAGACGATGGCACGAGCCCATGGGGCGCGGGCGCAGATGGCGCTGGCGTTCGAGACGACCTATGGCACGCCGCCCGCCAGCGGCTACACGCAGATGCCCTTCGCCAGCACCACGCTGGGGGCCGAGCAGCCGCTCCTGAACTCCGAGCTTCTGGGCTACGGCCGCGATCCGCTGGCGCCGATCAAGGATGCGCTCACGGCGGATGGCGACGTCGTCGTGCCGATCGATGCCAATGCCTTCGGCTTCTGGCTGAAGGGGGCGTTCGGCGCGCCCACCACCACCGGCACGGCGCCGGGGCCCTACAGCCACGAGTTCCGCTCGGGCGGCTGGGTGCTGCCCTCGATGGCCATCGAGGTCGCCATGCCCGAGGTGCCGCGCTTTGCCATGTACGCGGGCTGTGTGGTCGACCAGCTCTCGTTCCAGATGCAGCGCGCGGGGCTCCTGACCGCCACCGCCCGGCTGGTGGCGCAGGGCGAGGCGCTGGCCGCGACCACCGGCGCAGGGACTCCTGCGGCGCTCGACCTCCTGCGCTTCGGCCATTTCAACGGCACGGTGACGCGGAACGGCGCGGCGCTCGGGAACCTTGTCACCGCCGAGGTGACCTATGCCAACAACCTCGACCGGATCGAGACCATCCGCGCCGACGGACGGATCGACGGCGCCGACCCCGGCATGGCGGCGCTCACGGGGCGGATGGAGGTGCGCTTCGCCGATCAGGTGCTGGCGAACCAGGCCATCGCCGGGGATCCGTGCGAGATCGAGCTCGGCTGGACGCTGCCTTCGGGCGAGAGCCTGACCTTCACCATCCACGCCGTCTACCTGCCGCGTCCGCGCATCGAGGTGCCGGGACCGCAAGGCATCCAGGCGACCTTCGACTGGCAGGCGGCGGTCGATCCCGCGCTGGGGCGGATGTGCACCGTGACGCTGGTGAACGAACGGGAGACTTACTGATGCTCACGCTGGACCTGACGAACGCGCCGCGCTGGCTCGACCTGCTGCCGGGCGTGCGGCTGAAGCTCCGCCCGCTCACCACCGCGCTGATGGTCTCGGCCCGGGCCGATGCGGCGGTCGAGGCCCTGCCGCACGAGGCCACGACCGAGGAACTGGCGCTCGCCATGGCCAAGGCGGTGGCGCGGCGCGCGGTGCTGGACTGGGAGGGTATCGGCGATGTCGAGGGCAACCCGGTCGCTGTCAGCCCCGAGGGCATCGATGCCCTGCTGGAAATCTGGCCCGCCTTCGAGGCGTTCCAGGCGGCCTATGTCGCCAAGGGCCTGCTTCTGGAACAGAAAAAAACGCCTCTGCGCCCTCGCCGACTGGTCCTACGGCGGGGGCGAAGGCTACTGCGCGGCCTGCCCGCAAGCCTGCCCGGACTGCCCCGCAAGGCTGAACCGGCCGCTCACCTTTGAAGGCGCACAGGTCTGGGACCTAGCGCAGCGACTCGGCGGCCAGCTACGCATCCTGCCCGGCGCGGTGATCGGCTGGGACATGGGCGCGGCACTCGCCCCTGGCCGCGCGCTGGACGTCCCGCCCCTCGCCATGGCCGAGTTCCTGCCCGCTATCGAGGCGGTGATGGTGCGCAGGATCAACGAACAGATGGCGGCCGAGCGCGGCTGATGGTCAAGTCTGGATCTTCGGGATGACCTGCACCCCCGGCAAGCCCTCGAAATGTGCATCGCAGGTCACCAGCGTCGCGTCCCTGGCGCGCGCCGTGGCGAAGACGATGGCATCGGCAGTGGCGAGCCGATGCGCGCGGCAGGCCTCGGCCGCCGCGAGCGCGATCTCGGTGTCGAGCGGCACGACCCGGCAGACCTGCGTGAAGGCGATGACCTGATCGGCCTTGTCCTCGCCCACCTCGCGGGCGAGCCACTTGGCGAGCTCAAGCTGGACCATGGTCGGCACGACCCACGCCTCCTGCTCGGGCAGATGCCCGGCAACCGCCTCGCCGGTGGGCGAGCCGATCAGCCATTCGATCCAGGCCGAAGTGTCGACGAGGATCATCAGGTCCGGTCCGAGCGGTCGCGATAGTCCTCGGGCCGCGCCCCCTTCGCGAGGCCCTTCAGGCTTTCCTTCTTCGGCACCGGCACCAGCAGGACGCCCGTGCCCTTCGGGATGAAGGCGAAGGTCAGCCCGGCCTCCCAGGCTTGGGCAGTGCGGATCGCCTTGGGGATCGAGATCTGGAACTTCGAGGACAGGGTCGCAGTCTCGGCCATCGTCATACGCTTCATCGATCGATGCAAATAACGTAAGACGCAAAAGCCCCCAAGGCAAGGAGCATCCGATGACGGAGAAACGCATATCCGTCCGCCTTGCGGCGGTGGGTGGCCGGCAGGTGCGTGCCGAGCTTGAAGGTGTCGGCGAAGCGGGCGCCCGCGGCTTCGGGCGGCTCAGCCGCGAGATGGAACTGGCCAACACCCGGCTTGCTGCCTTCGCGCGGCGCGCGCGGATCGCGGCGGCGGCAGCGGCCGGGGCGCTCGCGGCGGCGGCCATGGCGATGATCCGTTCGGGGCTGTATGTCGTGGATGCGCAGGCGAAGCTGGCGGCCTCGCTCGACACGACGGTCGAGAGCATTCAGGTGCTCGAGCGCGCGGGCGATCTGGCGGGCATCTCGATGGGCCAGGTCGAGCAGGCGGCGATGCAGCTGACCCGGCGGCTGAGCCAGGCCGCCGCCGGAGCCGGACCCGCGACGGAAGCCCTGCGCCGCCTGCGGCTGTCGGCCGGGGAGCTGCAGGCCCTGCCACTCGACCAGCGGATCGCGCTGATCCAGGACCGGCTGGCGGATCTTGTGCCGGAGGCCGAGCGCGCAGCCATCGCCTCGCAGCTCTTCGGCGACCGAGCGGCGCTGGTCTTCACGCGGATCGACACGGCCACGCTGCGGCAGGCGACGCAGGATGTGCGCGACTTCGGTGTCGTGGTCAGCGATCAGGACGCGCGCCAGATCGAGCGGACCAATGATGCCATCTCGCGCCTCGGCCTGATCTGGCGGGGGCTGTCGAACCAGCTGGCGGTCGCGGCGGCGCCTGCGCTCGAGGCGGTGGCCGACGCCATGGCAGCGGTCGCGCGCACCACCGGGCCGCTCGGCATCGCGATCCGGACCCTGTTCGACAATCTCGGGCGTCTCACCTCCTATGCCGCCACCTTCGCCGCCCTGATGGCCGGGCGCTGGGTCGCCGGGCTGGCGGCGGCTGCGCTCTCGGTGCGGGGGCTGGCGACCGGACTGGTCTTTCTGCGCGGGGCGCTGATCCGCACCGGCATCGGGGCGCTGATCGTGGGCGCGGGCGAACTGGTCTATCAGTTCTCGCAGCTGGTGGCCCGCGTCGGCGGGGTGGGCGAGGCCTTCCGGCTGCTGGGCGATCTGGCCCGCGAGGTCTGGTCCCGCATGGGCCTGTCGCTCGAGGCGGCCCTCGCGCGGATGGTGGCCGGATGGGAGGGGCTGAAAGCGGCCAGTCTCACGGCGCTGGAAGGCACCATCGCGGGCGTGGTCAGCTTCGGCGACCGGACCGCGGCGATCTTCCAGGGGGCTTATGACGCCGCCGTGGCGATCTGGGGCAGCCTGCCGGGCGCCATCGGCGATTTCGCCTTCCAGGCGGCGAACGGGCTGATGTCCGGCGTCGAGGCGATGCTGAACGGCGTCGTCACGCGCATCAACAGCTTCATCGAGACCCTGAACGCGGCGCTTGCCTTGCTGCCGGAATGGGCGACCGGCGAAGGCGGGGTGCGGATCGGCACCCTCGACCCGGTGGAACTCGGCCGCATCGGCAATCCCTTCGAGGGTGCCGCGGCCGCTGCCGGAGCCGCCGCCGCGGATGCCTTCTCCGCCGCGCTGTCGCGGACCTATCTCGAACCGCCTGAACCTCGGACTCGGGGCCTTGGCTGACGATGCCCGCGCCCGGGCCGACGGCTATCGCGAGGCGGCAGGCATGCTCTCCAACGCCGCCGGTCGGCCGCTCGCCAGCTGGCAGGCGCTGAAGGATGCCGTGACCGGCACAGGGGCCGATGCCGAGACCGCGCTGGCTGACGCCGCTGCTGCGGCCGGGGCACTGGGTGACGAACTGGACGAGACCGGCGGGGCGGCAGGTCGCGCCGGTGCGGCCGGGCGGCAGGCAGGAGCCGACACCGCCGCCGGAGCCGAGCAGGCCCTCACCGGCTGGCAGGCCGTCACCGCCGCACTGGCCGACTACGCCGCCAAGGCGCGCGAGATCGGCGCGGACATCGGCAACGCGCTGGTGGGCGCCTTCCAGAGCGCGGAGAATGCCATCGGCGACTTCGTGAAGACCGGCAAGCTCGACTTCCGCGACCTGATCACGTCGATGATCGCCGATCTCGCCAAACTCGCAGCCAGGCGCTTCATCCTTGGCCCGATAGCCAATGCCCTATCCGGCGCGCTGGGCGGGGCGGGCGGGATTTTCGCGAACATCCTGCACACGGGCGGGATGGTCGGCGCCCCTGGTCCCGGACGGATGGTCCCGGCGCTGGCCTTCGCGGGTGCCCCGCGCATGCATTCCGGAGGGACCGTGGCCCCAGTGGGGCCGCGTAAGCCCGGAGGAAGCGGCTGGGCCGGTCTGCGGCCGGATGAGGTGCCCGCGATCCTGCAACGCGGGGAGCGCGTCCTCTCCCGGCGCGAGGCGGCAGGGTACGGCCAGACGGGTGCCTCGACCGTCAATGTCACGATCAACGCCCGCGACGCCGAGAGCTTCCGCCAGTCGCGCACGCAGGTCGCCAGCGACATCGCCCGCGCCGTGTCGCTGGGTCGGAGGGGGATGTGAGTGCAACCCCGCAAGTGGGAGTCGGTTGCGGGGACCAGAACACGCACCAAGGAGAGTTCTGATGGCGTTTCACGAGGTCCGGTTTCCGGACAACATCAGCCGAGGCGCACGCGGCGGCCCGGAACGACGCACCCAGATCGTCGAGCTGGCGAGCGGGGCCGAGGAACGCAACGCCAGCTGGGCGAACTCGCGCCGCCGCTATGATGTTGCCTACGGCATCCGCCGCGCCGACGATCTGGCGGCGGTCGTCGCCTTCTTCGAGGCGAGGAACGGTCGCCTCCACGGCTTCCGCTTCAAGGACTGGGCCGACTTCAAGTCCTGCCTGCCGTCGCAGACGCCGGGCCCTACAGATCAGCCGATCGGCACCGGTAACGGCAGCACGACCCAATTCCAACTAGCCAAGCGCTACACCTCGGGTGCGCAGTCCTGGACGCGGGCTATCACCAAGCCTGTCGCCTGGACGGTAACCATCGCCCTGAACGGCACGCCGCAGGCGTCCGGCTGGTCGGTCTTGACGGCAACCGGCCTCGTCACCTTCGCCACGGCCCCGGCCGCTGGCGTCACCATCACCGCAGGCTTCGAATTCGACGTCCCCGTCCGCTTCGACACCGACGCCCTCGATGTCACCCTCGACCTCGAACGCCTCGGGTCGATCACCTCGATCCCGCTCCTCGAGAGCCGCACATGAACGACGAGACCGGATTCCTGGCGGCGGTGCTGCGCGAACTTGCGGCCTCGACGGCGGTGATCCTCGCCGCCTGGGGCGCGCTGGGCGGCGCGACCAATGCGCTGACCACGCGCATGCGGCTGCGCGACGCGCTGCGCCACATCCTGCTCGGCGGGCTGATCGCGGCCGGAATGGGCAGCTTCTCGATGGCGCTCGTCACCGCCTGGCTCGCCCTGCCGCCGCAGGCGATCCCCGCGGGTGGGGCGGCAGGCTCGGCCGCCTATCTCGTGGGTGTCTTCGGCCCGGCCTTCATCGAACTCGTCCTCGCCCGGCTGCGCGGCGCGAAGGGAGGGGCAGACGATGAATGACCTTCTCCGCCGCGCGCGCCCTTCGCTGCGACCCGGCCGATCCCGGTCTGGCATTCTCCCATCGCCTGCGGGTAGGCCTCGCAATCGCCGCGCTGATCCTCGTCCTCTCGCTCCTCAGGTAGTCCCATGCACATGACCGACCGTGGCCTCCTGGCCCTCGTCCGGCGCGAGGGTATCGTGCCCGGACCCTATCTCGACGTGAAGACCGTCTGGACCTTCGGCATCGGCCACACGGTCGCTGCGGGGCCACCCGATCCGGCGCAGATGCCCCGCGGCATGCCCGCCGATCTCGATGCGGGGATCCGCGAGGCTTTCCGGCTCTTCCGCGCCGACCTCGCTGCCTATGAGGCCGAGGTGCGCCGCGTGGTAAAGGTGCCGCTCGCGCCGCACGAGTTCGATGCGCTGGTCTCGTTCCACTACAACACCGGCGGCATCGCCAAAGCCACGCTGACGAAGGCGCTCAACGCCGGCAATCGCGTTGCAGCCGCCGACGCGTTTCTGAACTGGCGGCGACCGGCATCGATCATCCCGCGCCGCGAGGCCGAGCGCGACCTGTTCCGCCACGGTCGCTATCCCGGCGGCACGATCCCGGACTGGGCCGTGGATCGCGGGGGTCGTGTCGACTTCTCACGCCCGGTTCGTCGCCTGACCGAGGCCGAGGCTTTGGCGCTCCTGCGCCCGACCGGCACGCCGATGCCACCAGCCGACCAACCCACCCCCGTGCCCAGCTGGTGGCAGCGGCTCGCAAACCTCTTCACCGGAAAGGAACCGACATGAACTGGACCTTCGCCCGCGGCCTGGTCTATCTCGCCTGCCTTGCCGCCTCCGGCCTCGCCATGGCGGGGCTGGCGGATTTCGACTTGGCGACCGGGACCTTCGACCTCAGGCCCTTCAACCTCTATGCCCTTACCGGCGCGGCGGGCGGGGTCGTGTCCTCGGCACTGGCCTCGATCGCGCTCTGGCGCGGCTGGGGGCGGAAGTGAAGTCGCTCCCGCCCGCGCTCCAGACGCATCTCGACGAAGGCACGACGACGCTGGCCTGGTGCTGGCGTATCACCCGCGCCGATGGCGTGACTTTCGGCTTCACCGATCACGACCGGACTCTGTCGTTCGACGGGACCGAATTCGAACCGGAAAGCGGGCTGACGGCGTCCGAGGTGCGGTCGGGGTCAGATTTGTCCGTCGATGCGCAGGACGCGCAAGGCGTGCTGTCCTCCGACCGGATCACCGAGACCGACATCCTCGACGGGCGCTGGGACGCCGCAGTTGTCGAGGTCTGGCGTGTCAACTGGGCGAACCCCGCGCAGCGCGTGCTGCTGCGGCGTGGCGCTATCGGCCAGATCCGGCGCGGGCGGCTGGCCTTCGTGGCCGAAGTGCGAAGCCTCGCCCATGTTCTCGGCCAGACCGTCGGGCGTACGTTTCAGGCCAGCTGCGATGCCGCGCTGGGCGATCCGCGCTGCGGCGTGAACCTCGAGGCCCCGGCCTTCAATGCCACCGGCGCGGTGATCGATGTGCTGCGCGATCGGGCCTTCACGGCCTCTGGCCTCGGCACCTTCACTGCAGGCTGGTTCGCCTTCGGCCTGGTCGAATGGACCAGCGGCGCGAATGTAGGGCGACGCGTTGAGGTGCTGTCGCATGACCTCGTCGACGGCGTGGCGATCCTGACCCTGCTCGAAGCCCCGGTGCGCCCGATCACGGCTACGGATGGTTTCGTGGTCCGGGCGGGCTGCGACAAGCGGATCGCCACCTGCGGGACGAAGTTCGCCAATGTCGCCAGCTTCCGAGGTTTCCCGCACATCCCCGGGCAGGACGCGGTTCTGCGCTACGCGACGAAAGACGGTGGCCACGAGGGGGCGGTGCTTTGACATCGTCAATCCCAACCGCTGATCCCGTGCGCGTCATCGCCGCTGCCCGGTCCCGGCTTGGCACGCCCTATCACGACCAGGCCAGCCTGCGCGGGGTGGGCTGCGACTGCCTCGGCCTCGCGCGCGGTGTCTGGCGCGAAGTCGTCGGCCCGGAACCGTTCCCGATCCCGCCCTATAGCCGGGATTGGGGCGAGACCGGGCCGCGCGAGGTGCTGGCCGATGGCGCGCGACGGATGATGCCCGAGATCGCACCAGTCGATGCGCCACCCGGTGCGTTGATCCTGTTCCGGATGATTCCGCGCGCCATCGCCAAGCATGTGGGCATCCTCACCGGACCCGACACTTTCCTGCACGCCTATGAACGGCTGGGCGTGATCGAGGAACCGCTGACGCCCACCTGGCGACGCCGCATCGCCTTCGCCTTCCTCTTTCCTGCGCGCTGACTCCCCAACCCTTCGAACGCTGAGATTTCGTCATGGCCACGCTCGTCCTCGGTGCCGTCGGTTCCGCCATCGGCGGGGCCTTCGGTGGCGCGATCCTCGGCTTTTCCGGGGCCGCCATCGGTGGCTTCATCGGCTCGACCATCGGCTCGGTGGTCGACAGCTGGATCGTGTCCTCGCTGGCGCCTGCCCAGAAGATCGAGGGCCAGCGGCTGGATTCCCTGCGCATCACCTCGGCCACGGAGGGGGCGATCATCCCTCGCCTCTACGGCCGCATGCGCATCGGCGGCAACATCATCTGGGCGACCGATTTCCGCGAGGAGACGAAGACCACCACGCAGGGCGGTGGCAAGGGCGGAGGCGGTGGAAAGGTCCGGACGACCGAATACCTCTACTATGCATCCTTCGCGGTGGCCCTCTGCGAGGGGCCGATCACTGGTATCGGGCGCATCTGGGCCGACGGCAAGCCGCTCGACATGACCGGGATCACCTGGCGCTGGTATCCGGGGAACGAGACCCAGACCGCCGACCCGTTCATTGCCGCGAAGATGAGTGCCGCCAACACTCCGGCCTATCGCGGTACGGCCTATGTGGTCTTCGAGGAACTGGCGCTCGCGACCTACGGCAACCGCCTGCCGCAGCTGTCGTTCGAGGTGTTCCGGCCGCTCGCGGAGCCCGACACGGCCGAGGGGCTGGTCAAGGCGGTGACGATGATCCCGGCCTCGGGCGAGTTCACCTATGCGACGGAGGCTGTCCGCAAGACAGTCGGGGCGACGACGACGGTATTCGGCCAGACGACCGGCGGCACGACCTCGGCCGAGAACCTGAACGCGCTTCCCTACGAGACCGACATCGTCGTGGCCCTCGATCGTCTGCAGGCCATGGCCCCGGCCGTCGAGAGCGTCAGCCTCGTCGTCGCCTGGTTCGGCAATGATCTGCGCGCAGGCAACTGCGCCATCAAGCCCGGCGTGGAGGTGGCGGCCAAGGTCACCAGCCCCAAGACCTGGACAATCAACGGCGTGGCACGGGCGAATGCGCATCTGGTCAGCCGTGACGCCGAGGACCGCCCCGTCTACGGCGGCACGCCCGCCGACTTCGCCGTGGTGCAAGCCATCCGCGAGATGAAGGCGCGCGGGCTGCGCGTCACCTTTTATCCCTTCCTGCTGATGGATGTGCCTCCCGGCAATACCCTGCCGAACCCCTACAGCGCGAATGCCGCGACGCCGGGCCAGCCGACATTCCCCTGGCGGGGGCGGATCACCTGTTCCCCGGCTGCGGGTTTTGCAGGGTCGGTGGACAAGACCGCCGCAGCGGCGACGCAGGTCTCCAGCTTCTTCGGCGCGGCGACCCCTGCCCAGTTCGCGGTGTCGGGGGACAGCGTCAGCTGGACAGGCCCCGCGGGCGATTGGGGCCTGCGCCGGATGATCCTGCACTACGCCCATCTCTGCGCCGTCGCGGGCGGGGTCGATGCCTTCCTGATCGGCTCGGAGATGCGCGGTCTGACCACGATCCGGTCGAGCGCCAGCGCCTATCCGGCCGTGACGGCCTTCAAGGCGCTGGCGGCGGATGTAAAGGCGGTCCTCGGGTCGGGCACCAAGGTCGGCTATGCGTCCGACTGGTCGGAATACTTCGGCCACCAGCCCGGTGACGGGACCGGGGATGTGTTCTTCCACCTCGACCCGCTCTGGTCCGATGCCAACATCGATTTCATCGGCATCGACAACTACATGCCGCTGTCGGACTGGCGCGACGGCTTCGACCATGCCGATGCGCTGGAAGGCTGGCCCGCCATTCACGACCGGGGCTACCTGCAGGCCAACATCGCGGGTGGCGAGGGCTTCGACTGGTTCTACGCTTCGGCCGCAGATCGGTCATCGCAGATCCGCACCCCGATCACGGATGGCGCTGCGGGCAAGCCTTGGGTCTTTCGCTACAAGGATCTGCGGGCATGGTGGTCGAATGCGCATTTCAACCGGCCGGGCGGGGTGGAAAGCGGCACGCCCACGGCATGGGTGCCGCAGTCGAAGCCCGTGTGGTTCACCGAACTCGGCTGCCCCGCCATCGACCGGGGCACGAACCAGCCGAACGTCTTCTTCGACCCGAAGTCCTCGGAAAGCTTCACCCCATACTTCTCCCGTGGCTGGCGCGACGATGCGATCCAGCGCGCTTACCTGGAAGCGAGCTACCTCTGGTGGGGCGAGGGCGCGAACAACCCGACGTCGTCCGTCTATGGCGGCGGGATGGTGCATGTGCCGGAATCTGCCGCCTGGACCTGGGACGCGCGTCCCTATCCGTTCTTTCCCGAACTGACCGGTGTCTGGACGGACGGCCCGAACTGGCGGCTTGGTCACTGGTTGACGGGCAGGCTGGGCGCGGTTTCTCTGGCCGCCCTCGTGCGGCACCTCTGCCTGCGCGCCGGGCTCGACGAGGCGCTGATCGACGTCTTCGGCCTCTGGGGCGCGGTCGAGGGCTATGTGATCGGCGCGCTGGAAAGCCCCCGCGCGTCGATTTCCACTTTGGCCCGGCATTTCGGTTTCGACGCCATCGAGACCGAAGGAGTGATCCGTTTCGTCACGCGCGGCCGCGCCTCGGTCGCAACGCTGGCCATCGACGATCTGGTCGCCAGCCGTGAGGGCGAGCCGCTGGAACTGGTCCGCGCGCAGGAGAGCGAACTGCCCCATGCCCTGAAGTGGCAGGTCGCGCGGGCGGATGAGGACTATGACGCCGCGCTAGTGGAAGCGCGCCGCATCACCGTCGACACGACGCGCATCGCCTCCGAATCCTTCCCCATGGCGATCCCACCCGAGGAAGCCGAACGCCGCTGCCGCCGCGCCCTGATGGAGGCGTGGATCGGCCGGGAGAGCGCCACCTTCCGTCTGCCGCCCTCGCGCCTCGCCCTCGATCCGGCGGATGTGATCCGGCTGGCGCATGATGGCCGCGAGGTCGAGTTCCGGCTCGTCTCGGTCGCCGATGCCGAAGCGCGCGGGATCGAGGCCGTCCGTCAGGACCGCGCCGCTTATGACCTGCCGCCCGGCGATCCCCGACCGGCCTCGCTCGCCAGCCCCGTCGTCTTCGGCACGCCCGAGGTGGTGATGCTCGACCTGCCGCAGATCAGCGAGGACCAGCCCGCCCATCGCCCCCTGATCGCCGCCCATGCCAGCCCCTGGCCGGGCGAAATCGCCGTGTTCCGCAGCGCCTCGACGGATGGGTTCAACCTTCTGACCACCTTCGGCAGTCGCGCACGGATCGGCACGCTGGCTTGCGACTTCTTTGCCGGGCCAACCTCCCGCTTCGATCTCGGCAACCAGTTGGTTGTCGATCTGCTGTCTGGAACGCTGGAAAGCGTGACGGACGTGGCCCTCTTCGGCGGGGCAAATGCGATGGCGGTCGAGGCCGCGGCTGGCCAATGGGAGATCGTCCAGGCGGGTGCGGCCGAACTGATCGCGCCCGGCCGCTATCGCCTGACCCGCCTGCTGCGCGGCCAGCGCGGGACGGAGCACGCCATGGGCAATCCCGCCCCGGTCGGGGCGCGGGTCGTGGTGCTGGATATGACGTTGGCCTCCCTGCCCATCGCCGAGGCCGATCTCGGACTGCCGTGGAACTGGCGGGTGGGCCCGGCCGCACGTTCTGTCACGGATGACAGCTACGCCGCGCTGGGCTTCACTCCCACTGGCCGGGGCCTTGTCCCCTTCGCCCCGGTCCATGTTGAGCAGCCATGGCGAACAGCCCGCAGCCCGGGCGATCTGACGATCCGCTGGTCGCGGCGATCGCGGGCGCGGGTCGCGGACGCCTGGGAACAGGTCGAGGTGCCGCTGGCCGAGGACCTGGAAAGCTACGACGTGCAGATCCTCGACGGGGCGACTGTCAAGCGGACGCTGAGCAGCACCACGACCTCCGCGCTCTACACCGCCGCACAGCAGACTGCCGATTGGGGTGCACCTCTTGGCCCCGGCCAGACGCTGGCGATCCGCATCTACCAGCTCTCGAACCGCCTTGGCCGCGGCACGCCTGCGACCGTCACGCTGCAATTCTGATCCCAGCCCACTGGAACCAAAATGTCCGACACCACGACCCATCTGGGCCTGCCCTACCTCCTGGCGGCCCAAGCGCAGAAGCATGTCACTCACAACGAGGCCCTGCGCCTGCTCGACGCCATGGTGCAGCTTTCCGTCCTTGATCGGACGCGCACCACGCCCCCAGCCAGCCCGGCCGACGGCAATCGGCACCTGGTGGCCTCCGGCGCAACTGGCCTCTGGGCCGGGTGGGATCTCAACATCGCTTTCTGGGTGGACGGCGCGTGGATCCGGCTGGTGCCGCGCACCGGCTGGCTCGTGTGGGTCGCGGCCGAGGGCCTGTTACTCGTCTGGACCGGCAGCACCTGGGAAGTGGTGGGCGAGCCACGCGATGTGTCGGATGCCGTGTTCAGCCTGGTGAACGATGCAGACCCCACGAAGAAGGCCACCTTCTCGCTGGCGGGCATCAGCGCAGGCACCACGCGCAGCTTCACGTTGCCGAATACCTCGTCGGAACTGGCGATCCTCGCGGGAACGCAGACCTTCACCGGGAACAAGACGTTTTCGGGGACGCTGACGGACTCGGGCACGGTGACGACATCCGGGGCCACTGCGACCATCGGCACGTCCACCGGCACCGCAACCTACGGCATGGGGATCGGTGCCACGACGACCGGCACGACCAAAACCGTCAACCTCGGCATCGGCGGTGCCTCCGGATCGACCACGGTCGTGAACATCGGCTCCGCGACGGCTGGCGCGGGCGGCACGACCGTCATCAACACGCCCACCGTGACCTTCGCGAACAGCGTCACGCAGGTCGGCATGCCGCAGGCGAACCTGACCGCCCAGCTGCTCGGCCTCGGCGGGGCGACGGCCGACAGCTACAATCGGCTGTCCGTGAACACCCCGGCTGTGCTGTTGAACAATGCGGGCGCTGGGATCGAAGCGACGGTGAACAAGGCCGCCCCGGCGAACGACGCCGCCTTCGCCTTCAAGACCGGGTTTTCGGCGCGGGCCCTGATTGGATTGCTCGGAAATGACGACTTCAGCTTCAAGGTCAGCCCGGACGGCTCGGCCTTCTTCGATGCCATCAAGGTGGATCGCACCAACGGCCAGGTCGAACTGCCGCAGCCGACGATTCTGCCGGGTCTTGGCGCCGCACCGACCCCACCGCCCACCGGCAAGGCGGCGATCTATGCCCGCAACCGCGCCGGGGTGCCGTGGATCGACGTGATGCGCCCCTCGGGGCGGGACTTTCCGCTGCAGCCGCATTTCGGGGTGAACCGGATCGCGAACTGGGCGCCTTCGACCGGCACGACGATCACCAGCGAAGGCCTGCCCATCACCTCGGTCGGCACCGTGTCGCACCCGACGCTGGCCGCCACGAACCTTGCAGCCTCGATGCGCCGCTGGCGTCTGACCTCGGCGGCCGTCGTGGACTCGGTCGCCGATCAGCGCTCCGCAGGCTGGGCGTGCTGGCGCGGTAACGCGGCGGGATTGGGCGGCTGGACCTTCGTCACGCGGATTTCGCTCACGACGCTGCAGGCAACCGGCATGGGGTTCTTCGGCCTCTACGGATCGACGGCCGCGCTGGCCACCACGCTGACGCTCGCAGCCGCGATCAACTGCATCGGCATCGGATTCCAGCGCGGGACGCATTCCAACTGGCAACTGGTCCGCAACGACGGCACCGGCGCGCCGGCGCTGTTCGACATGGGCGCGAGCTTCGCCATCGCCACGGGTGGCGTGTTGACCCTGTTCATCGCCGCCCCGCCGAATGGCGGGTCGGTCTGGGTGCGCGTCGTGGACGAGGTCTCCGGCGCGGTCTTCGAACAGGAGGTCACCGCGGACCTGCCTGCGAACACGCAATTCCTGTCGCCGCGGCTGTTCCTGAACACCGGGGCGACAGCCGCCGCCGTCGCCTACGACTGTGCCGGGGTCTATGTCGAGACCGACTTTTGAAGGCGCCAGCATGAGCAATCAAACGGCGTCGAAAAAGGCACTGGGCAAGGCGTGATCCCGTGGCGAGTTATCGTATTGATATAGATAGGGAATGACCTGTCCCCCGGTCGTCGCTCGTTCATGACGAGAGTTCGTGCGCCGGTCACCACGAATAATCGCCACCGGAGAAGCCGTCACCTATCAACCACGAAGTGTGCAGGTTTGCACCGCTGCCAAACCGTCCAATCAGACGAGGCCTGATAAGAACCAGAAGAGGATTTCAATCGAAGAAATTCGATCTCTGGCCTGCCATGGTTTGCACCAAGAGGCTTCTATCGAGGAACAGGTTCCGCATCTCGCAGCTCGTTTCCGCGATGAGCAGGCACCCGTGGCAAGCTGCCCCGTGGGTCGCCCGGTCCCCGCTTCGACCGTCAGGCTCATGATCCGCGCAAACCGGGTCGTTCGAGCAGATCAGCTGCCGAGCGAGCGCATTTCGTAGAATGCTGGAGAACCGTGATCCGGCGGCGACTAGTCCGCCCAAAGTACCCTGGGCGCCGGGAGTAGCTGTGTAGATCAGGATACCACACTTAATGGGAGCGCCGCCGTTGCGGGCGTCGCTGAGCGCATAGATGCGTTCCTTCAGAGAACTCGGGGGATATCCGCTGTCGAGGGTGATCTCGGCCATCAAGGCATGGGAGAGCGAGTGCAGCAGCGTATAGGCCGTTCCCGGATAGTTCGGGCCCCGTCCCGAAAACTTGGCCCGCCAGTGGTCATAGCCGCGTAGCAGGCTTGCCTGTCGATTGACGACATCGGGGTTCTGAAGCCAACGGTTCACGGCCTGCTCGTCAATGTGGATGAATAGCCCTTCGCCGAACTGCTCGATGGCCGG
The DNA here is from genome assembly GCA_046295035.1 of Phreatobacter sp. Taxonomy (GTDB): domain Bacteria; phylum Pseudomonadota; class Alphaproteobacteria; order Rhizobiales; family Phreatobacteraceae; genus Phreatobacter. Next base: position 2,073 of record JBKBOA010000042.1, on the reverse strand, counting down.
CAACCAATCGGCTCCGCGCGAGATCGGCGCGCCGCGAACAGCCAGCTGAATGTCCTCGATGTCGCCGTCTGAACTCGTGGGCGCGGCTTCAAATCGCGTGAAGCCGTACAGGCTCGACACCTCCCTCAATCGATGGACGGCGACGAGGTTCTTTATCGCCGAGGTGTCGATATCGACGCCTGGATCGACCCATGCTGTCCGTGGAAGTGTTTCCGCATAGAGCTTGGCTGTCGGGTGATTATGCCCGATCTGTTGGCGACCACTCGCAAACACGTCGAATTCGGACATCTTTGGAGTCCGGGTCGCATCGGCCCTTGCTCCCTTCCTGAGCCGTTCTAGGCGCTCGAATATCTCGGCATCCGGATAAGCGCCCAGTGAGACGGAGACCTTCGGGTTGAAGCGTTTGGCCTGAGCGACATCCTCGACCGTCTGCACGTTTGCCAGATCGCCCGACAGTTCGCCGACCAAGCGGGTCAGGTCGTCCTCTTCGCTCGGCAGCGAAATGACTGTGTAGACCTGCGGGAAGTAGGTGTTCGTGGCCGTGCGGGTAAGAAGCTTCAGATTGTCTCCGCATCCCTCGGGATCGCGATCAAGCAACCAAGGCCGTTCGCCGCGGCATTTTCCCAGGCGCCCAGGCTGGAAAGCATCCTGAAGCGAGAGGCGCCGACCGCAACCGCAGACAACGCTGGTATCGGCAGGGTCGGCGCTGGTGCCTTTCTCCTCTACCCAGAGCGGCTCCTGGCACTGAACCGACCCATGGACGACCCATCGCCAGTCGATGTCCTGCAGATGTCCTTTTTCGCAGGCGCAGACGAAGCGGATCGGCGTCACTTCCGACTTTCGACCATCATCGAAGACGAACCTGCGCCTTCCCTTGGTGTCAAGGTCCTGCCAGCGCACGAGGCGCCGCCTTCGAAGCGTTCCAGTCGCCGCGGCCGTTGCTTCGACCTGCTCGCAGACAAACCATGTCGGAAAAATCGGCGCCGTAACTCCGGCCGGAATTCCTGTCGTGTTGTCGGTCGCGACCGGCGGAGTGCGGAGCGATAGACTGATATTCGCGTCCAGCCGCCCCTGATCCTTCAAGAGTTGTTCCAGGCGCGCCGTTAGACGTGGCTCGGGGATCGTCGTGAAGGAGTTGGCCCGCATCTCCCAGAATTCGAGACCTGCCACCACCACGGACCTTGTCGGCAGGTCGATCATGGCGCCGGGACCGAAGGTGGATATCAGTTGGCTCAGCCGTTGCGCGTTCTTGGTCATGCGAGATCATCCGCGTTTGCGATCTGGTTGCCCCATGGATCCCGAATCTTGAGCGCGACGCTGGGCTCCACATCCCGCATGGACCTTCCGGCGACGAAGTGCCGATGATCTTCAGAAAGGTTGGCCAAGTCGGGCTCGAGCGGCATGTGCAACAAGCGATGAGGACTCTTCTTTCGCGCGTAAGCGAACGTGTTGCCTCCTGCAGCCTGATCGTCGGCGGTCGAAATCCACGCATCGGCGATCGCATCTATCGCCGCCGCCAATGCGGTGTGGCCACCCGCGATCATGTGCGCCGGAGCTCTAGCGATAATCCCATCGCGAACGGCGGCCCGCACCGCCGGATTGTTCTTGAAGGCTGTGACAGAGGCCTCAGGTGTCAGCGCAGGATCCAAGTGGCGCGCAGCGGCGACGACGACAGCCGCAAGGGCGCGGTCCAGCGCCCGGGCGGCCCAGGGCGTCACGCTAGTCGCCTCAACGGATCGATAGAAGGTTCGGTGGAACTGACCGAATTGCTCGAAGTGCATCCGGTCGCGGGGCTTGTGCAGATTCAAGACCGCGACGACCAATCCTGGGCGCGATGGATCGCGTCCAACGCGGCTGGTGGCCTGGATGTATTCAGCAGCCGTCTTCGGTTGCCCCTGGACGATCATGAGACCAAGGCGCGTGATATCTAGGCCGACAGAGATCATGTTTGTCGCTAGGTCCAATCGACATTCAGGATTCTCAACGCGCGCTGGCGTTGATTCATTGCGTTCCGGATCATGCGATTCGGGGCGCAGACAATGGCAAAGCGATACGAACTGACGACGGCCCAGT
>JBKBOA010000041.1:0-32289 GCA_046295035.1 Phreatobacter sp. | reverse complement strand
CCACTGGGCCGTCGTCAGTTCGTATCGCTTTGCCATTGTCTGCGCCCCGAATCGCATGATCCGGAACGCAATGAATCAACGCCAGCGCGCGTTGAGAATCCTGAATGTCGATTGGACCTAGTGCACGGTCCCGACCGTCACGGTCTTGCTGTCCGTCGCCGAGCTGACGATGACCGTTCCGTGCTTGCCCGCGTAGCTGGTGACCACATGGTGGAACGAAACGGGGTGGACCTTCTGGATGCAGTTCCCGCTTGCCGCCCCGGTCTCCACCTTCAGGAGATAGTCCGGCGGGTTCTTCTTGGTGTCGCCGGTATGCGTCGTCGTTGCCGTATGGCAGGGCGTGGGCGCCTCAATGGTCCCGGCGACATGAAGCGAGGGCTTGCCCACCGGCATTTTGTCCACCCAGGCCTTCACATGCGCAAGCTTTCCGACCGGCATTGGTTCCTCCCCGGATTGTTCGCGCTTCTACCGTTTGGTGCGCCGGCGAATAATGCAACTCGTCCAGGTCGAAATTGCTCACGCCCCAGTGGCGGATCTTGCCCTCGCGCTTCAGCCGCTCGAAGGCGGCGACCGTCTCGGCCAGCGGGATGGAGCCGCGCCAGTGCAGCAGGTAGAGGTCGATGCGGTCGGTGGCCAGCCGCCTCAGCGAGCGCTCGCAGGCCTCGACGGCGCTGCGGGCGCCGGCATTGTGCGGATAGACCTTGGTGACGAGAAAGACCTCGTCGCGCCGGCCGGCGATCGCCTCCCCGATCAGCTCCTCAGAGGCGCCCTCGCCATACATCTCGGCGGTGTCGATCAGGCGCATGCCGAGGTCGAGGCCGAGACGCAGCGCGGCAATCTCGCCATCGCGGCGCGGGCGCCGTCCGGCGAGCGTCCAGCTGCCCTGGCCGAGGACGGGTATGGCTTCGCCGGCCGGCAGCCTCGTGGTGGCAATCGCGTCGGTCATGGCGCATCCGGCCGCCGCGCTGGCCGGGCGGCCGGCCTCAGTTCTGCTTCGGAATGTTGGCGTCCTGGATCACCCTGGCCCATTTCGCCGTCTCGCTGCGCAGGAAGGCGCCGAACTCGGCGGCCGTCAAGGGTGCGGCCTGGGCGCCGAAGCGCTCGAATTTCTCCACCGTGTCCGGCTGGCGCAGGCCCTTGACGATGGCGGCGTTGAGCGTGGCCACGACGGCGTCCGGCGTGCCCTTCGGCGCCACGATGCCGGCCCAGGAATGGGCCTCGTAGCCGGGCAGGCCCGCCTCCGGCATGGTCGGGATGTCGGGCAGCAGGGACAGGCGCGCCGGACTGATGCCGAAGGCCTTGACCTTGTTGCCCTGCACCTGCGGAACCGCGGTCGGCCCGTCGGCGAACATGAGCTGGACATGGTTGCCGAGCAGGCTGTTCATGGCCGGCGCACTGCCGCGATGGGCAATGTGCAGGATGTCCGTCCCGGTCATGCTCTTGAACAGTTCGCCGGCCAGATGCGTGCCGCCGCCGACGCCGGCCGAGCCGTAGGACAGCTTGCCCGGATTGGCCCTGGCATGGGCGATCAGGCCTGCAATGTCGTTGAACGGCAGCGAGGGATGGGCGCACAGGATGATCGGGAAATTGCCTGCCCCGCTCACGGGGACGAAATCCTCGAGGAAGTTGTAGGGCAGGCTCGCCTTCAGGCTCGGATGGACCGAGTGGTGGATGGCGCAGACCAGCAGCGTGTGCCCATCGGGATCGGCGCGCTGCACCGCCTGGGCGCCGATCACCGCATCGGCGCCGGGCCGGTTCTCGATCAGCACCGTCTCGCTCCACTGCTCCTGCAGCTTCTGGCCGATCTGGCGGGCGACGAGATCCACCGGCCCGCCCGGCGGGAACGGCACCAGCAGCGTCACCCGCCTCGACGGGAAGGCCTGGGCGCGGGCCGGCAGGACGGAGGCAGCCGCAAGCCCGGCAAACGTGGCGAGCGCGGTGCGGCGGGTGGTGGCGGTCATGGTCGGTCGTCTCCAGGCGGGATTGCATCGGGACGAAATGCCATTTCACACAGCGATACAAGCTGGCCGTAGGAGGGGCAGTGCGGCAGCGCCCGGACGCAGAAAGGGGCGGACCGGACCGGCCCGCCCCCGCACAGCCTGTGGCCGGCCGGCAGCCGGCCGGCGCTCCCTCAGTCGACCTTGGCGCCGGCGGCGCGCACCACCTCGGCCCAGCGCGGGATCTCCGCCTCCACGCGCGCCTTCAGCGCGTCGGGGCCCTTCATGGTCGCGATCGCGCCCATCTCCTGGAAGCGCTGCACGAAGCCCGGATCCTCGCCCATCTTGATCAGCTCGGCGGTCAGGCGCTGGGCGATGGCGTCCGGAATGCCCTTGGGCGCCAGCATGCCGGACCAGGAGGTGACGTCGAAATCCGGGATGCCGCTCTCGATCATGGTCGGCACGTCCGGCAGGCCCGGCCAGCGGCGGGCGGTGGACACGGCGATCGGCTTGATCGCCTTGCCCTGGATCTGGCCGATGATGGTCGGCAGGTTGTCGAACATCATGTCGATGCGGCCGGCGATCAGATCCTGAACGGCAACGGCACCGGTGCGATAGGGCACGTGCAGCAGCTGGATGCCGACCTTGCGCGAGAAGAATTCGGTGGACAGGTGCGCGGTCGTGCCGATGCCCGGCGTGCCGTAGCTGACCTTGCCGGGCCCCTTCTCCTTCGCCCAGGCGATGAACTCCTGGACGGTCCTCACCGGGTTCTGCGGATTGACCACGAAGACGTTGGGGATCTCGTAGATGTCGGCGAGATAGGTGAAGTCGCTGCGCGGGTTGAAGGGCAGCGAACGATAAAGCTCCACGTGGGCGGACAGCGGGCCGATGGTGGAGACGCCGATGGTATAGCCGTCGGGCTCGGCGCGGGCGATGGCATTGACCCCGACATTGCCGGCCGAACCGGGACGGTTCTCGATCACCACCGTCTGGCCAAGCGCCGTGGACAGCCGCTCGGCAATGACGCGGGAGAGCACGTCGGTGGAGCCGCCGGGGGGGAACGGCACGATCATGCGAATGGGGCGGGACGGCCAGGCTCCCTGGGCGGAGGCGGCGTGAACGGCCGGCAGAGCCAGCGCGCCGGCCAGACCCGTCAGGGCGGTGCGACGTGTGATCATGGGCATGTCCTCTCGATTCGCGACCGCCCGAACCGGCAGCCTTCGCCTGCACAGTGGCCAACAGGACAGGATGAGACAAGCGTCGAGACGCGGATGATCCATGCGCGCACATGCGCCGGACAGCCGGGGTCGGCCGGGCCATCGTCGCGCCCGCCGGCTTGCGCCGGGCAGACATACCGCGGCGCTCTTCCTGCAATGCAGCATCCGGCCTAAGAAGGGCCTTCGCCAGACGGCCGGGCGGGCCGCCTGCCCGGTGCCGGCCTGCCGCCCGTCCGCCCTCCCCGACAACCCGTTGCGGGATCCGCCCATGACACCCGTTCCGGCCACGGCCGACCGGACCCAGCAGCCAGCCGGCCTGCGCGCCTTCGTCGCGCTGGTGGCCGCGCTGATGGCCACCAATGCGCTGGCCATCGATTCCATGCTGCCGGCGCTGCCCGAGATCGGCGAGGCGCTCGGCATCGCGGAGGCCAATGAGCGGCAGTGGATCATCACGGCCTATCTGCTCGGCTTCGGCGGGGCGCAGATCGTCTTCGGCCCGCTGGCCGACCGGTTCGGGCGCCGGCCGGTGCTGCTGGCCGGCCTTGCCGTCTATGCGCTCGCAAGCCTCGCCGCGGCGGCGGCTACCAGCTTCGAGGCGATGATGGTGGCGCGCGTCGTCCAGGGCATCGGGGCGGCCGGCTCGCGCGTGCTGGCGGTGACCATCGTGCGCGACCGTTTCGCCGGCCGGCAGATGGCGCGCATCATGTCGCTCGCCTTCATCGTGTTCCTGGCCGTGCCGATCCTTGCCCCCTCGATCGGCCAGCTCATCATCCTGGTGGCGCCCTGGCGCTGGATCTTCCTCGCCCTCGGGCTGTTCGGCGCGCTGGTGGCGCTCTGGGCCGGGCGCAGCCTGCCGGAAAGCCTGGCGCCGGAGAACCGTCGGCCCATCGCCATCGGATCGGTGCTCGCGGCCTTCGCGGCCTGCCTCAGCCAGCGCGTGCCGCTCGGCTACATGACCGCCATGACCTTCATGATCGGCGGCCTGTTCGGCTTCATCAATGCGGCGCAGCAGATCTTCGTCGACGTGTTCCACGCGCCCGAATGGTTCACGCTGGTCTTTGCCGCCATCGCCGCCTTCATGGCGCTGGCCGCCTTCCTCAATGCGCGCATCGTCGAGCGCTACGGCATGCGGCGCGTCTCCCACACGGCGCTGATGGGCTATGTCGCGCTCACCCTCGTCCATGCCGGCCTTGCCCTGGCCGGGCGCGAGACCATCTGGGTCTTCGCCCTGTTCCAGGGCGCCTCGATGTTCTGCTTCGGGCTGATGGTGTCCAATTTCGGCGCCATGGCCATGGACCCGCTCGGCCGGATCGCCGGCACCGCCTCCTCGGTGCAGGGCTTCGTGACGACCGTGGGCGGGGCGGCCATCGGCTTCTTCATCGGCCAGCAGTTCAACGGCACGGCCACGCCGACGGTGCTCGGCTTTGCCGCCTGCGGGCTCGCGGCGCTGGCCATGGTGCTGGTGGCCGAGCGCGGCCGGCTGTTCCGTCCGCAGCAGTCTGCCACCGTCCGGCCGTGATTCTGCCCTGACATGGAACCGCCGGCAGCCGATCGCGTTGCTTGGCAAGTGAGGCCGGCCTTCCTATGGTCCGAATCGGGTCGGGGGCCCAAGCAGGAGAGAAACCAATGGTCAGGAAAGTGGCGCTCGTCGGAATGGTCGCGCTGATGCTGGGCGCCTGCACGGCGCGCGAGGAACGGGCGGTTGCGGGTGGCGCCATCGGCGCGGGAACCGGCGCCCTCATCGGCGGACTTGCCACGGGCACGGGCGGTGGCGCCCTCGCCGGCGCAGCGGTCGGCGGCGTTGCCGGCGCGATCATCGGCGCCGAGACCACCCCGCGCCGGCGCTGCTGGATCAACCGCTACGGCGAGCGCGTCTGCCGCCGCTGATTTCCCGGATCGTGAGGTCCACAGGCCCGCCGGCCAGCGCCGGCGGGTTTTTCCTGTCCCATGGCCGCTGTATGAGGCCGGCTCAGACGGCGAGCCGTCCTTCGGCCATCACCACCGCGCCGCCGCCAATGGTCACGGCCGTCACCGCGCCGCCGGCCAGCGTCACCCCGAGCGCGATGCGGCTCGGCCGGCCCATGGCAAAGCCCTGCTCGATGATGACCCTGTGAGTGCCGTCGCCCGGCCGGTCGAAGCTGGCGAAGACGCCGGCAAAGGCCGCCGCGGCGGATCCCGTCGCCGGATCTTCGGCAATGCCGAGCCCGGGGGCGAACATGCGGGCGTGGAAGGCCGCGGCCGGGTCCACGGTCTCGCGGCTGTAGGCGAAGATCGCCGGATGGTTCTCGCCAATGGCGGCGAAGGTCTCGGCGAACCAGCGGGTATCGACGCGGATGCGCTCGAGGGCCGCGCGGGTCTTCACCGGCACGTAGCAGAAGGATACCGGCGCGCCCCAGCGGCTCGGCCGGTGAGCGTCGAAGCCGATATCGCGCCCCTCCAGGCCGAGAATGCCGGCAAGCTGGGCGGCGTCGGGCGCCGGCCCGGTCTGCGCCGGCAGCCGCGGGGCCACGAAGGTCGCCTCGGTGCGGCCGTCGGCATGGCGGATGACCCGGCAGGGCACGGGCCCGGCCTTCTCGCCGAGCACGAAGGAGGCTTCCGCGCCCGGCTTCAGGCCATCCATCAGGGCCAGCATGACCGCCGTGCCCACCGTCGGATGACCGGCGAAGGGCAGTTCCGCGCCGGGCGTGAAGATGCGGATGTCGGCCCGGTGCCCGGCCGTCGCTTCGGGCAGCACGAACACCGTCTCCGACAGGTTGAACTCGCCGGCAATCCTCTGCATGGCGGCCGTGTCGAGCCCGTCGGCATCATGGACGACGGCCAGCGGATTGCCGGCAAGCGGGGCATGGGTGAAGACATCGAGCGTGTTGAAGCGGCGGGACATGGCGGGCCTCAGGCAAGCCTCTCCGGGGTGAAGACCTGCGTGGGGGCAACGAACTCGTCCTGGGCGGCGACGGTGAGGATCTCGCGCGAGCCGGCTGCTTCCGTGCGCTTCAGCAGGCCATAGACCGAGGAGGCGGCGCGCGAGAGCGCCAGCGCCTCGTCGCCAGTCGTGGCGCAGTGGACGAAGAACAGCGCGGCAATGGCATCGCCCGCGCCATTGACGTGGACCGACAGGCGCGGCGTGCGCAGGCGGAAGGCGCCGTTCGGGCCGCAGGCCAGGAGGTCGATGGCCTCGTCGGGCGTATCCTCGACGATCAGGCTCGTCACCATCACGATGCGCGGGCCGGTGGCGCGCACGGCCGCGACCGCCGCCAGGGCCTCGGCCAGCGAGGTGACCGTGCGGCCCGACAGATATTCCAGTTCGAACTGGTTGGGCGTGATGATGTCGGCGGCCGGCACCGCCTGGTCGCGCATGAACTCGGGAATGCCCGGCCGCACGAAGATGCCGCGGCCGACATCGCCGATCACCGGATCGCAGCAATAGAGAGCCTGCGGATTGGCCGCCTTGACGCGCCGGGCCGCGCCGACAATGGCGGTGCCGATGTCGGGGGAGCCCATGTAGCCCGACAGCACGCCGTCGCAGCTGGCCAGCATGCCGCGCTCGGCAATGCCCTCCACCAGCTCCTCGATCATCGGCCCGTCATAGACCCGGCCCTTCCAGGCGCCGTAGCCGGTATGGTTGGAGAACTGGACGGTATGGATCGCCCAGACCTCGTGGCCGAGGCGCTGCATGGGGAACACCGCCGAGGCATTGCCGACATGGCCATAGGCGACCCAGGACTGGATGGAGAGGATGTTCATCGGCGCGCTCGGGCGGACAGGCAGGATGATGGAATGCTAGCGGTCGGCGCATCGGCACACCAATTCCCTTCGGTGAAGGCAGCCATCAGCGGCAGCAGGGCGATGGCCGGCGAGGCGCGGCCGGCGGCCCCGTTCATCGGCAATTCACATCGGGCCACAAATTCGCAACCATCCCTTCAAAGACCGCTCACGCTGCGTCAGTGTGATGCGCGAGCCGGGCGACAGATCCGGCAGGGCGGAGGCGGCCGGCCGGCCGACGCACCGCTCCGGGAGGCAAGGCCGGCACCGGGAACGACATCATGGCCCTCACCCGCCTTCTCACCGCGACCGCCGTCGCCACCCTTCTTGCCACCCAGGTCTTCGCCCAGACCGCGCCCGCCACGACGCAGCAGCCGCAGCAGCAGCGCCCCGCCACGGCACAGACCTCGCCGGCGACGACACAGCCCCAGCGGCCCGCCACCACGCCGCCGGCGACCCAGGCCCAGCCGGCCCAGCCGCAGCGTCCGGCGACGACCCCGGCCACGCCGCCGGCAACGACCACCCAGCAGCGCCCGGCCACCCCGCCGGCCGCCGGACAGGCCCAGGGCCAGCTGGTCAATCTCAACACCGCCAATGCCACGGAACTGGACAGCCTGCCGCAGATCGGCGCCGCGCGCGCCCAGGCGATCCTCGCCGAACGCGCCAAGGGCCGGTTCCGCGACTGGGCCGATTTCGAACGCCGCATGGCCGGCTCGGCCGTCAACCAGACCGCCCTCAACGCCATCAAGAACCGCGTGCGCTTCTGAACCACGGCCAAGGACAGGCGGCCGCCCGGCGGCCGCCTGTCGCCCGGATCAGGCCAGGCTGATCCGCCCCCGGGCCAGGGACATGGTTCCAGTGTCGTAATAGTGGTGCAGTTCGGCGATCAGGCCATCCTCCAGGCGCATCAGCTCGATCACCTCGAACTCGCCACCCTTGCCATTCTCGCGGAAGACGAGTTCGGCGCTCCAGCGCACCACCACGATGTCGCCATCAACCACGATGTCGTCGATGCGGTGGGAGACATAGTGGTTCATGCGGTGCAGGTCGGCCAGGAGCCGCGCGATGCCGGCATGTCCGATCCTGAGGCCGGCGCCGGGATTGAGGGCGGGATTGCCGTGAACCCACAGCCTGGCATCGGCCGTGAAATAGCCGAGAAAGTCATCGACATCGCCGGTGATGCGCGCGCGGTAGAGGGCCTGCACCGACTCCTCCAGCCGCCGGCGCATGGTCTCGCCGAACTGGGACGCGGACCCGTCGCCATCCGCGCTCATATCCGGCCAGCCAGCAGAGCGAGCGAGGCCGTGTCGATGAACTGCCTCAGCTCGACGATCTCGCCATCGCGCAGGCGGATGAAGTCGGCCGCCTCGAACTCGGCCACGGCGCCGCTCTCGCGCGAGCGCAGGGTGAGCTGGCGGCGGATGACCGCCACGTTCACATCCACCGCCATGTCGACGATCAGGGCATCGACATATTCGTAGGCCCTGTGCAGATCGGCGATGACGGCGGCAATCGCCTTGCGACCCTGGCGGGGACCGGCCTGCGGCACGAGCCGTGTGTCGCCGATCAGGTGGAACACGCCGTCCTCGGCAAACGCCGCCGCAAAGGCCTCGGCATTGCCCGCCCGGCGTTGCGCATAGAGGCGCGCCAGCCGCTCGCGGACCATGGGCAGCCCGGAAACCACACGCAAGCTCGGTTGCGCCATCTCCACCCCGGATGCCGGTACCGCCTGGCAGCAAGCCCTCTCTTGCTGACGGTTGACGGGCCGGACGTCAACAGGATGGCACATCTGTTTCAGGGACGATACATCCTGTATGCGATCCCGCTGTCCTCTTCGACGGCACCCCGCCCGGCCCTGCGGACCGGCAAGCCGGTTGGCGTCAGCATGGCTCCCGTCCGCAGCCGCCTGACGGGCTGTGCAGGATCGTCGGTTGGGCGAAGGAAACGCGGCCTCCATGCGCGAACGGGCGCGCCTCAGGCGCGCCCGTCCGGATGTCGTCGCTGTCGCGAGGGCGCGCGCCGGGCGCGCACCCGCCGCGGCGTCAGTTCTTGGTCTTGTCGACCAGGGCCTTGGCCTTGATCCACGGCATCATGTCGCGCAGCTTGGCGCCGACTTCCTCGATCGGGTGGGCGGCCATGCGGGCGCGGGTCGCCTTGAACGAGGTCTGGTTGACCTTGTTCTCCAGCATCCAGTCACGGGTGAACTTGCCCGACTGGATGTCGGCCAGGACACGCTTCATCTCGGCCTTGGTCTCGGCGGTGATGATGCGCGGACCGGTGACATATTCGCCGTACTCGGCCGTGTTGGAGATCGAGTAGTTCATGTTGGCGATGCCGCCCTCGTAGATGAGGTCGACGATCAGCTTCACCTCGTGGAGGCACTCGAAATAGGCCATTTCCGGCGCGTAGCCGGCTTCCACGAGCGTCTCGTAGCCGGCCTTGATCAGCTCGACCAGGCCGCCGCAGAGCACCACCTGCTCGCCGAACAGGTCGGTCTCGCACTCCTCCTTGAAGGTCGTCTCGATGACGCCGGCGCGACCGCCACCGATGGCGGCGGCATAGGACAGGCCGAGGTCATGGGCATTGCCCGAGGAGTCCTGGTGGATGGCGATGAGGGTGGGCACGCCGCCGCCGCGCAGATATTCCGAGCGGACCGTGTGGCCGGGGCCCTTGGGCGCCACCATCAGCACGTCGAGATCCTTGCGCGCCTCGATCAGGTTGAAATGCACGTTGAGGCCGTGGGCGAACATGATGGCCGCGCCCTGCTTCATGTTGCCGTGCAGGTCGTCGCGGTAGATGTCGGCCTGCAGCTCGTCCGGGGTCAGCATCATCATGACGTCCGAGACCTTGGCGGCCTCCGACGGGGTCATCACGGTGAAGCCGGCGGCCTCGGCCTTGGCGCGCGTTGCGGAACCCGCCTTGAGGGCGATGACCACGTCCTTGACGCCGGAATCGCGCAGGTTCTGCGCGTGGGCATGGCCCTGGCTGCCATAGCCGACGATGCAGACCTTCTTCGACTTGATGAGGTTCAGATCGGCATCGCGATCATAATAGACACGCATGGCAGGGAGTCCTTCCTTGGGATTGTTGGCGTCTGTGACGAGCCCGGGCGTTCTTTTCACCGCCCGGACGGAATGTTCAAGAGGGCGATCAGCATGGCCTGGGCCTTGCGAACGGATGCCTCGTCGGCGCGGTCGGCGACCCGCAACAAGCGGCCCCGATCGATCGACTTGATCTGGTCGACCAGAACGAAGCCGGAAACGCGGTAGACGCTTCCGAGGTCGAACTTGAACGGCCAGGGCTTCGGGTTGGAGGTGATGGGACAAACAAGCGCGAAGGAGGAATTGCGGTTATAGGCCTCGGGCGACAGCACGAGACCCGGCCGCTCGCCCGACTGCTCGCGGCCGAAAGCCGGGTCGAACTTGACATAGACGAGGTCGCCCGCCTCCGGGATGAGGCCCCGATCATCACGGGCGGTCATTGTATTCGGGCCATTCGGACGACGTGTCCTCGAACGGCACACCGCCGGGATCATAGGCGGCGCCGCCGAGCGCCTCCATCTCGGCGACAAGGCTCCGGTGATCCAGCACAGGCAGGTCCCGCTCTGCAACCCTCGTCTCGATGATGACCTTCGAGCCCTCGCTCGTGATCTCAACGGGCCTTCCGGGACTGAGCCCCAGCCTGGACGTGATTTCCTTCGGAAGGCGGACGGCGACACTGTTGCCCCATTGCGCAGCCTTACCACGCATGATCGGCCTCCCATGTCAGATCGGATATCCGGCGTATATCCGAACCGAAGCGGAGGGTAAAGACGCGGGCGGAGAACGCGCAAGGGATCATCCCGCCCCCTCCCCGCAGGCGGCCCTGTAGCGCCTCACCGTCTCGGCCATGCCGTAGATCAGCGCATCGGCCGTCAGGGCATGGCCGATGGAGACCTCGGCGATGGCCGGCGCCCGGGCGATCAGGGCCGGCAGGTTGTCGAGGGTGAGATCGTGACCGGCATTGACGGCCAGGCCGGCGGCGAGCGCTGCCTGGGTCGTGGCAACGAGCTTGTCCAGCTCTGCCGCCTGCACGACAGCATCGGCCGCATGGCCATAGGGGCCGGTGTAGAGCTCGATGCGGTCCGTGCCGGTCGCCTGCGCGCCGGCCACCAGCGCAGGGTCGGCATCGAGGAACAGCGAGACACGGAAGCCGGCGCGCTTCATGCGCGCCACGACGTCCTTCAGGAGCCCGGCATGAGTGTGGACGTCCCAGCCATGGTCGGAGGTCGCCTGCGCCGGATCGTCCGGCACCAGGGTGACCTGATCGGGCCTTGCCGCCTCGCAGAGCGCGAGGAACCGCTCGTCCGGATAGCCCTCGATGTTGAATTCGGCCGTCGGGAACTCGGCGCGGATCATGGCAACGAGATCGAACACGTCATGGCGGCGGATGTGCCGCTCGTCGGGGCGCGGATGCACGGTGATGCCGGCCGCTCCCGCCGCGAGCGCGATGCGCGACAGGCCCACCACGCTCGGCCAGGGCAGGTTGCGCCGGTTGCGCAGCTGCGCGATGGCATTGACGTTGACGGACAGATGCGTCGGCATGGCCAGACCCGCAGACAGGCGTTTCGGGAGGAGCGCAGTCAGCGCCCCTGGGCGCCGTCCGGCAAGGCCGCTTCCAGCATGCCTTCCGCGCCCCGGCTCATGGCGGCGATGCCGGTGCGCGAGACCTCCACGAGGCCGACCACGCCCATGAGGCGGATGAAGCGCTCGACCTCCTCGGTGCTGCCGGTCAGCTCGAACACGAAGGAATTGAGGGTTGCATCCAGCGTGCGCGCGCCGAAGGCGCCGGCCAGGCGCAGCGCCTCGACGCGGGCATCGCCCTTGCCGCGCACCTTGACGAGGCACAGTTCGCGCTCCAGCGCCTCGCCCTGCACGGTGAGGTCCACCACGCGGTGCACCGGCACCAGCCGGTCGAGCTGGGCCTTGATCTGCTCGATCACCTTCTCGGTGCCGGTGGTGACGATGGTGATGCGCGAGACGTGCTTCTCGTGCTCGGTCTCCGAGACGGTGAGGCTCTCGATGTTGTAGCCGCGTCCGGAGAACATGCCCGCGATGCGGGCGAGAACCCCCGGCTCGTTGTCGACCAGCACCGCCAGCGTGTGGCGGCGGGTCGGCGGCTGGGCGTCGGACAGGAAATAGGCGGACTGGGACTGGTTCATGACTCGTCTTCTCGGGCGTTTCAGGGACTGATCACCGGCGGATGAGCGAAGGCGGAGGGAGCGGCCCGGGCGAGCGCGCGGTCGAATGTGGCGAAGGCCTCGGCATCGGCCGCTCCCGCGACATGGAGAGCATCGGCGAAGTCGAGGCCGACCCTATACCCCTCGATAGCAGCACGAACGCGCGCTGGGTCCTCCACCACAACCCGCTCGTTTTCGGCGATGCGGAGCAGAGCTTCCGTCACGCTGACTCGATCGATGCCGTAGATCTTCCGGAGCACCCATTCCGTTTCCAGAAAGACGGTCGTGGTGACATAGACGGTCGAACCGGCGAAAAGGTCCCGGGCCTTCTTCCCCTGAGGCGCATCATCGCCCGTGATCAGACGAACGATCACATTGGTGTCGACAGCGATCATCGCGACTTTCGCTCCCAGCGTTCTCTCATCGCTAGGTCGATACCCCTGTTCATCTCTTCGACCGACTTCGGCGGGCCTTCGTATTTCAGGAATCCGATGAGGTCGTCGAGCGTGTAGCGCTTGGCCGGTGCCGGCGTGCGCAGCAGCACGCCCTCCGGATGGAGCACGACCTCAAGCTCCGTGCCGCTCGGCCAGTTCTTGGCGTCGCGGACAGCCTTGGGCAGGACGACCTGCCCCTTGGTCGAAAGCCGGGTCATTGCCATGCAGGCCCCCTCGGTAAGACGGCGGTAAGATAGCATCCCGCCGCCGCCCCGCCATGCTCACACGAGCTGCTTGCCCTTCGCGTCGATGATGTCGCCGGTCTCGCCCTCGAAATCCGGCAGGATCATCTCGTTGTGGGCCTTGCCCGAGGGGATCATCGGGAAGCAGTTCTCCTCCTTGGCCACCAGGCAGTCGAGGATCACCGGGCCGGGATGGTCGATCATCTCCAGGATGGCAGCATCGAGCTTGGCCGGATCGTCGCAGCGGATGCCCTTGGCGTGATAGGCCTCGGCGAGCTTGACGAAGTCCGGCAGCGCCGCCGAATAGCTCTCCGAATAGCGCCCGCCGTGCAGCAGCTCCTGCCACTGGCGCACCATGCCCATATATTCGTTGTTCAGGATGAAGATCTTGATGGGCAGGCGATACTGCGCGGCCGTGGACATCTCCTGCATGTTCATCAGCACCGAGGCTTCCCCCGCCACGCAGATGACGAGATCCTTCGGGTGGGCGAGCTGCACGCCCACCGCCGCCGGCAGGCCATATCCCATGGTGCCGAGGCCGCCGGAGGTCATCCAGCGGTTCGGCTCGTCGAAGCTGAGATATTGCGCGGCCCACATCTGGTGCTGGCCGACCTCGGTGGTGACGAAGCGCTTGCGGCCGCGGGTCAGCGCCTCCAGGCGCTCCAGCGCATATTGCGGCTTGATGACCTCGGTCGAGTTCCTGTAGGCGAGCGATTTCCGCGCCCGCCAGCCGTCGATCTGCAGCCACCAGGCCTTGAGGGCGGCCTTGTCGACCTGGCCCGCCACCTCCTTCCACAGCCGCACCATGTCCTCCAGCACGTGGGCGCAGTCGCCGACGATGCCGATGTCCACCTTGACGTTCTTGTTGATGGAGGAGGGGTCGATGTCGATGTGGATCTTCCTCGAGCCCGGCGAGAAGGCGTCGATCCGGCCGGTGATGCGGTCGTCGAAGCGCGCGCCGATGTTCACCATCAGGTCGCAGCCGTGCATGGCGAGGTTCGCCTCGTAGGTGCCGTGCATCCCCAGCATCCCCAGCCATTGCGGATCGGAGGCCGGATAGGCGCCGAGCCCCATCAGCGTGGAGGTGATCGGATAGCCCGTGGCGCGCACCAGTTCGCGCAGGAGCTGGGAGGCGTGCGGGCCGGCATTGATGACGCCGCCGCCGGTATAGAAGACCGGCCGCCTGGCCTTGGCGATCATCTCCACCGCCGCCTTGATCTTGGCCAGATCCCCCTTGATCTGCGGGCGGTAGGTCTTGTGCTGGTTGTCGCGCGGCTTCTCGTACTTGCCCGTCTTGAACTGGATGTCCTTGGGGATGTCGATGACCACCGGGCCGGGCCGGCCGTTCTGCGCCACGTAGAAGGCCTCGTGCAGGATGCGCGGCAGGTCCTCGATGCTCTTCACCAGATAGTTGTGCTTGGTGCAGTGGCGCGTGATGCCCACCGTGTCGGCCTCCTGGAAGGCGTCCGAGCCGATGAGATGGGTCGGCACCTGGCCGGTGAAGCAGACGACGGGGATGGAATCCATCAGCGCGTCGGTGAGGCCGGTGACGGCGTTGGTGGCGCCGGGGCCGGAGGTGACCAGCACCACGCCGACCTTGCCGGAGGAGCGCGCATAGCCCTCGGCCGCATGCACCGCGCCCTGCTCGTGGCGGACGAGCACGTGCCTGACGCTCTCCTGCTGGAACAGCGCGTCGTAGATCGGCAGCACGGCGCCGCCGGGATAGCCGAACAGCGTGGTGACGCCCTGGTCGATCAGGGCCTGCACGACCATTTCGGCGCCGGTCATCTCGCGGGACATGGGAGGGTTCCTTCGGATCGTCTTCGGTCGGTTGCTGCAGCGAGGCGTTAGGATGAAGGGTCGTTCAGGGCAACAAAAAAGGCCCCGCGAGGGACCTTGGACTGAGCGCCACCGTTCGGCCGCCGTGTGAGGTTCACACGTCCGTCGATGGCGCCCCGAATACAATAAGGATGAAACGCACGGCGTACGGCTCCGCTTGAAAGAGGCGCGGACCATAGGGGAGGGGCAAGGGCGGTGTCAAGGCGGGGCAGCTATCGGAGTCCGCGTGCGAAACCTGCCACGGCTCCGACGACACGCCCGTCCAATCCCGCAAAGCCGTGATAGCCGCGCGCCTGGCATGGATGACCCTGATCCGTTCCGCCATCGAGCCAAACCACTCTCACTCGTGCGCCGCCCCACGCCTTGAACGGCTCCACCGCGGATGGAGGCGTCAGATGGCAGCCGTCACGGCGATGGTGCACGATGAGTGTTGGAGGTAGCGCGCCAGCCGAACCGATCTGGCGACGCACATCGTCGAGGAAGCCAGCAGTAATCGCAATGCCGTTCGGTCTTGCCGCGAGGGCACCAGCGATCCGCAGTGAACCGCGACTGGTGGCGACAATCGTTACCGGGCGGCGAAATCGGTTGCGGAGATAGTCGACGGCGGAGGCAACCGACACCCCGCTGTCAATGACGAGCGACGCCACGCCCGAAGCCGCATACGCCTTGCGCGTCCGCACAAGTTGATTGCCGGCCAGCGCGGAGAACGTGCCGTCCGGCCGAATACCCAGATAACCATTTCCTCCGGGGATCAGGACAACCGCTGCCTGTGGAGACCGGGGCGCGTTCAGGATGCCATAACCACCGGAGAGTTGAACCGCCTCGTCCGCGTGTGCGGTGGTCAATGCGAAAACGAATAGAGCCACCAGCGCCATCGTTGCGCGCTTCATCGCGAACCTCCCCAACAAGCAGGCAAAGCGATACCCGTCTGGCAAACCACGAGGATTCTTTGTCACAATATTCGTTCGATGAGAGTAGCATCGTTATCGAGCGAGGCAACGGCTCTGGGCAGCATTGCTCTCCCGCTTGGCTCATCATGCTCTGGCGCACCCCTTTCATCATCCGGACTATGCTCGTCTGCATTCCTGCCGTTGCCGCGTTCGTGAAGCTCGCCGCCAACTCCCGAACGACCATCGCCGCGATGAGGCGCTTCGCCAGCGTCCATATGGGCGGTGTCCGCTCCGCCTCGCCGCTCTCCCGTGGGGAGAGGGGTTTCGCGCGGGCCGCGCGCGCGGGGCCACGCCTCACCACCGCCTCGACCCATCCGGCCCGGCTCCGGCCGGGCATCCCCGACCTCGCCGCCGGGAGGGGTGTTCAGGAGCGGAACAGCTGAGGAAGGCCCGGCCCTGACGACCGAGGGCACCGTGGCGCTTGCCGCCCCACTGCCATGACCCGCCCCACTGCCACGGGCCGACCCGCCACGAAGAGCCGTCCCCCCGCCATGACCCGCCCCGCCAACCTCCGCGAAGGCGGGACGCACCCCGCCCCTCTCCCGTGGGGAGAGGGAGGCGCCGTCAGGCGTGGGGTGAGGGGTTCGGACCACTCCGGCACCACCACCCCGGCGGCGCCCGCCGTGATGAGTCGCTTCACTTGCGTCCATGAGGGCGGGGTGCGCCCCGCCGCGCCCCTCTCCCGCCCGGCGGGAGAGGCTGGCCTTCGCGCCCGCGACGGCCGGGTGCGGGTGAGGCCCCCGAAGGCCAAAGGCCAGGCCCGCCCTCATCCGTCCCCCGCTGACGCGGGGGCCCCCTTCTCCCGCGAGCGGGAGAAGGGATGCCGCACGGCAGGCAGCGCCACAGCCGGCGCGCACCAGGCCGAACACGGCCAGCGCGCGCAGAACCGCCGCCAGCAGCATCGCCGCAAGCCCCTGCCCTGCCATCGTCATGCCGCCAGTCATGTCCGGTCCTCCCGATCGCGAACGGGCATCCTGCCAGACCGGCCATGCGTTGTCAAGATCAAAATCCTATTTATAGGATCATGGACCTTTCTCTCGCCCGACCTGCGACGCCCCTTCCTTGACGCTTCCGCCCCGTCCGGCGACTGTCCCGGCCATGCCGATCCGCTTCGTCGCGCGCCTCGAGCTCGTCCTCGAACCCGGCCCCTGGGCCTATGCGGAACGGGAGGCGGCGGCCATCGGCGCGGCCTGGGCGCGCTGGTCCGCCGAAAACCCCGCCCTGTTCGACGGCGAGGTTCTGGTGCTGTCGGAGGGCGGGCTGGAGGGCGACAGCTTCGCCGGCCGCTACCGGCTCGCCCGCTTCTCCGCCTTCCTGCATTTCCTGCGCGCCGGCATCCCGGACGGCTCGCGCAATGCCTTTGCCCTCGCCGCGCTCACCGGCGCGGATGGCGGCCTCGTCATGGGCGTGATGGGCGGGCAGACCGCCAATGCCGGGCGCATCTACTTTCCCGGCGGCACGCCTGACCGGGGCGACGTGTTCGATGGCCGGGTGGATCTCGAACACAGCGTGCGGCGCGAACTGGCCGAGGAAACCGGCCTGACCGAGGCGGAGGTCGCCTTCGCTCCCGGCTTCCGCCTCTACAGCGACGCCAAGCGCCATGCCTTCCTGAAGGAGGTGCGCTCGCCCCTGCCCGCCGCCGAGCTCGCCGCGCTGATCCGCGAGCGGCTGACGGCCCAGGACGAGCTGGAACTGGCCGATGTCCATGTCGTCACCGGCGAGGACGACCTGCGTCCCGGCCTGATGCCGGATTTCCAGCTCGCCTATGCCCGCTGGTGGCTCGGCGGGGGGCGGCAGGCGGCTCAGCCGCCCGGATAGCCGTAGCGCTGGCGCACGGCGCGCAGCCCGGCCGCGGCCTCCGCGGCCCGGCCGGCGCGGCAGGCGGCCTCCGGGCCGGCGAGATCGGCCACCATCCGGCCGTGGACCTCGCGGGCCACATGGCCGGTGGTGAGGTCATTGTCGATCACCGCCCGGAAGCGGGCGAGGTCGCCGGCGCAGCCGCCGCCCTCGGGCAGGCGGAAATCGGGCCGGGTCACGTATGGCGGCGGGGCGGCGGGCTGGGCGGCCACCGGCTGCGGCGCGGGGGCCTCCGCCGCGGTCTGGCAGGCGGCGAGCGCCAGGCTCGTCGCCAGGGCGAGGAGGGCGTTGCGCGGGATCATGCGGGCCTCGTCGGGAATCGGGCCGTCAGTCTAGCAGGCCCGCAGCGGGCGCGCCTATGCCGGCAGGGGGGTGATCCGGCGGCCGCTGCGCTCCAGCCGGACCATGATGAGGAGGCCGGCGGCGATCAGCATGAGCGGCACCGTCCAGGTGGCGGCGATGGCCGGCAGGCGGCCATATTCGCCGAGCCAGACGGTGATGCTGATCGCCACATGCAGGAAATAGCCGGTGAGGCCGACCGCCATCATGGCGCGGAAGCTGGCGCGCTGGCCGATCAGCACCATGCTCATGGCGCTCGCCACCAGCATCATGCCGAGCGGCAGCAGCGCCTGGCCGAAGCGGATGTGCCACCAGGTGCGGAAGGCGGGCCCGTCCGGCAGGCGGTCGGCCATGGCGGCGAGGCGGCCGATCTGGCCGGTCGGGATGAAGCGGGCGTCCACCCCGTGCCAGGCGAGCCAGAGCGGCTCGAGCGGCAGGGCCAGCGTCTCGGTCGAAAACCAGCGCGCCTCGCCCGTGCCGCTGGCAAAGTCGGGCACGCCGTCGGGCGGGCCGATCCAGCGGCTGCCGCGGGAAAAGCGCCAGAGGCCGGGGCCTTCGGGCTCGGCGCGTTCGGCGCGCAGGCGGCCGGCCAGGCGGCCGGCCGGGGTCAGCTCGAACAGGTCGACATCCATGAGGGCGCGGGCCGGATAGTCGATGCGGGCGCGGATCAGGTGGTCGGGCAGCTTGATCCACCGCTCGCCGCCGGCGCCGGGCGTGCGGTCGAAGCGATCGCCATAGGAGCCGAGGCGCTCGGCGATCTGGATGCCCACGGCGGCGGGCCTCAGCCAGGCAAGGCAGGCCACCTGCACCGCGCCGAGAACGGTCCCGACCAGCACGAGCGGCACCAGCGACTGCAGCGGCGTGCGCCCGCCGTTCCAGATGGCGATGCGCTCGCGGGTCTGGGTCAGGGTGATCTCCGACCAGAACTGGCCGAGGAAACTGCCGAGCGGCAGCAGGACCGGGATCAGGTCGACCAGCCGCAGTGCCATGTAGCGCGCCACATGCAGGACCACGGCCGGCAGGGCGGCATTGCCGGCCTGGGCGACGAGCCGTTCGCCGCGCTGGGCCAGGTCAAGGGTCAGCGCCACCATCAGCAGCGCCGCCATGACGGTGGCGATGTGGCCGGCATGGGCGCGCGCCAGCGTGCGCGTATAGGCCCCGAACGGCACCAGCGCCAGCTGCCTCATGACCGTCCGAGCCCCGGGCGCGCGATGGCCGACGAACGCCGGGTGACCGCCAGGGCCAGCATGACGCCGATCAGGATGCCGCCGGTCACGATGAAGCCGATGCTGCCGGCGGCACCGATCCACATGATGCGGGCGAGCGCCGCCGTGCCGAAGATCTCGGTCGCCATCAGGCCCGCACAGGCGAGCGGCAGCACGAAGGCCTGGTTGGCGCGCGTGGTGAAGGACAGCGCCAGGATGGCGATCAGCGGCGCGATCAGGCAGAGGAAGCCGCGGCCGATGCGCTTGCCGAGCTCCAGCCGCGCGCGCTCGTCGGTGCGCGCCGCGCCGAGGAGCTCCACCGTCGTCCGCTCGGCAATGTCGCGCCCGCGCGGATCGAAGGCGATGATGTCGGCGATCACGAAGCTCTGCTGCGTGGACGTGCCGCGCAGCGAGGAGACCGGCGCCACCGGCGGTCGGCCGGTGCCGGCCTCGGCCCCCGCGCGGCGGGCGAACTCGTCGACCACGAAGCCGTAGAGCTGGAGCGAGACCCGGCCGGCCTCGTCGGGCGGGGTGAGGCGCGCGCCATCGGCCACCACCACCCGCTCGCCCTCCCCGGTCGGCTGCAGCACGAACAGGCGCGGCACGGGACTGCCGTCCCGGCCCGGCGACACCGAGACCGTTCCGAGCCGGGTCTGGAACAGCCGGTCGTCGGTGACCCGCCCGCCGGCCAGCGCGTCATACTGGGCCGCGAACATCACCTGCCGGAAGGCGAAACGCGCCAGCGGATCGACGAAGCCGCCCACCACGAAGGCGGCGATCTGGGCGGCCAGCCCGATCTTGAGCACCAGCGTGGTCAGCGCATGGGGCGGGATGCCGACACTCGACAGGGTCAGGAACTCGCGGTCCTCGCGCAGCGACAGCGCCACGCGATAGACCGCAATGAGCAGCGCCGTCGGCAGGGCCAGCTCGAACACCTTGGGCAGCATGGCGGCCATCAGCACCAGCGTGCGGCCAAGCGAGGCGCCGATCTTCAGCACCTCCTCCAGCAGACCGGAGATCAGTTCCTCGGCCACGAAGATGCTTTCGATGAGCAGCAGCACCAGCGCCACCTGCACCAGCACCTCGCGCATCACGCGCCGGGCCTGACGGTGCGGGAAACGCCCCATCATGCGGCGACGGCCCAAGGGCCGGGTGCCGGTCAGCGGGGTGGCGGTCATGCCTGCCGGACCGGACTCGCCGCGGCCGAGGCCGTGGTGCTATGACCCGCTCTGCCATGCGGGGCGGGTGCGACCGCGGGTGCGGATCGAAAGGGCATGACGGGTGCGTATCGAGGAAGTGAGAACACGGCACGACCTTAGTTGCTTCGTCCGGATCCCGCGAGACCTCTATCACGGCCTTCCCGGCTTCAGCCCGCCGCTGGAACTGGCGCAGCGGGAACTGCTCGACCCGCGCCGCTCGCCCTTCTTCGCGCATGCCGACGGCCAGCTGTTCCTCGCCCGCGACGATTCCGGCCGGCCGATCGGCCGGATCACCGCCCATTTCGACCGGCTGACCCCGCCCGACCGGGCCCATATCGGCCATTTCGGCGCCCTCGACGCGGTGGACGACCCCTCGGTGGTCGCCGCCCTCATCGATGCCGCCCGGCAATGGCATGCCCGCCGGGGACGCCGTGTCCTGCAGGGCCCCTACACCTATTCGATCAACGAGGAAGCCGGCCTGATGGTGGAGGGGCAGGAGAAGGGCGACATGATCCTCATGCCCTGGCACCCAGCCTGGCTCGGCCCGCATGTGGAAGCGGCCGGGCTCTCGCCGGTCAAGGATCTGCTCGCCTATTCCGTGCCCTTCGACGAGGCCCTGGGCTGGACCACCGACAAGGCCGCGCGGCTTGCCCGGGCAAGCCGGGTGACGCCACGACCGCTCGACCTGTGGAACCTGAAGGGCGAGGCGGAAATCATGACCGAGCTCTACAATGCCGCCTGGCAGGACAACTGGGGCTTCGTGCCGCTCGTTCCCGAGGAACTGCACACCCTGCTCAGGATCATGTGGCCGGTGATGAAGCCGAACTACGGGGCGATCCTGGAAGTCCAGGGCCGGCCGGTCGCCTTCGCCCTGGGACTGCCCAATGCCTACCGTCTGTTCGAGGGCTTCGGCGGACGGCTCATGCCGTTCAACTGGGCCCGGCTCGTCGCCCGGCTGTTCACCCACCGTTTCCAGAGCTACCGGGTGACGCTGCTCGGCGTGGCCAAGGATCTCAGGGATACCCTGCTCGGCTCCACCCTGCCGGTGGTGGCGGTGTTCTCGCTGGTCACCACCAACGATCTTGCCGGCGAGATCGAGATGAGCTGGGTGCTTGACGACAATGTCCGGATGCGGCGAATGATCGAGAACGTGGGCGGCAAGGTGTCCAAGCGCTACCGCATCTACGAGGATGCCCGCGAGGAGGCCGCGGCGTGATGTCCGGAGCCGGCAGCGCAGCATCGGCAGGGCGCCCATGAGCCGTCTCGACGAGCGCTCGCCGTCGGTCGCGGCCCCCCCCGACATCGCCTTCCTGCGCGGTCATGTCGCCCACATGCTGGCGCTCGTCGGCGGAGCGGGCCTGTCGCCGGTCGCGCCCGGAACGGTCGGGGCCCTGGTCGGCATCCCGTTCGGTCTTTGCCTCGCACTGGCCGGTCCGCTGGTTGCCGCGCTCGGGCTCGCGGCCGTCGCAGGTCTTGGCATCTGGGCCTGTGGCACCACGGCCCGCCATGCCGGCGTGCACGACCATCCGGCCATCGTGCTCGACGAGACCTGGGCCATGGCCGCGGTTGCCGCCTTCGCGCCGGCCGGCATCGTGCCGCTGGTGATCGGCTTCCTCGCCTTCCGCCTGTTCGACATCGCCAAGCCCTGGCCCATCGGGGTGATCGACCGGAGGGTTGGTTCGGGGCTCGGCATCATGCTGGACGATGCGGTGGCCGCCCTGTTCGCGCTGCTGACCGTGCATCTCTTGGCGCGCGGCCTCGGATTGTAGCGGCCGGCAGCTCCCGGCGGCGGCCTGAGCGGCTGTGCGCCGGCACCGGGGACCAACGTAGCGGCCCGGTCAGCCCACTCAGCCCGCGATCACGCGCACGGCCAGGAGACCGCAGGCCAGCGCGATCGCCAGGCTGACGCCATCGAACACCTGCATGGGCCGGTCCTCCCGTCTGTGGGAGCGACTATGGCGCGAGATGGTTGACCAACCGTGTCACTGCCGGCGCGCCAGGATTGCGCCGGCCGGTCACAGCTCGAAATCCTCGCCCAGATAGGTGGCCTTGACCCGCGGATCGGCCACGATGCTGTCCACCCTGCCGGCCGCCAGGATGCGGCCGCCATCCAGGATATAGGCCCGGTCGACCAGCGACAGCGTCTCCCGCACATTGTGGTCGGTGATCAGCACGCCGATGCCCTGGACGGCCAGATCGCGCACCAGGATGCGGACCTCCGAGACGGCGATCGGATCGACGCCGGCAAAGGGCTCGTCGAGCAGGACGAAGGACGGCTCGCTCGCCAGCGTCCGGGCGATCTCCAGGCGCCGGCGCTCGCCGCCCGAGAGCGAGCCGGCGCGGGCCTGCCGGACCCTGGCGAGGCCGAAATCGTCAAGCAGCCGCTCGAGCCGGGCCCGGCGGGCGGCGCGATCGGTGACGACCGATTCCAGCACGATCAGGACATTGTCCTCGACCGACGCGCTCCTGAACACCGACGGTTCCTGCGGCAGGTAGCTGAGGCCCATGCGCGCGCGCTGGAACAGCGGCAGGGCAGTGATGTCCGCACCATCGAGCAGGATCTCGCCGCTGTCGGGGGCCTGCAGGCCGGCGATCATGGAGAAGGTGGTGGTCTTGCCGGCGCCGTTGGGGCCCAGCAGCCCGACCGCCTCGCCGCGCCTCAGCGCCAGATCGACGCCGCGAACCACCGGACGACCGTCATGCGCCTTGGCGATCCTGCGCGCGATCAGCATGGGTCGTGGGGATCCTCCCCGAGCGGGAGCGTCAGGACGTTCCCGCGATGAACGACAGGGTGAGGGCGCGCGCCTCGCGATCGGTGTACTGCTTGGGCGGCGATTTCATGAAATAGCTGGACGGGCCGCCGATGGGTCCGCCGATCTTGCGGTCAAGGGCGATGCGGCAGCAGCGCACGGCATCGATCACCACGCCGGCGGAATTGGGCGAGTCCCAGACCTCCAGCTTCAGCTCCATGTTGAGCGGCACGCCGCCGAAGCCGGTCCCTTCCAGGCGGATATAGGCCATCTTGCGGTCGTCCAGGAACGGCACGAAGTCGCTCGGACCGATATGAATGTTGTCCGGGGGCAGCGGCACGTCGATCTGGCTGGAGACGGCCTGGGTCTTCGACTTCTTCTTCGACGTCAGGCGCTCGCGCTCGAGCATGTTGAGGAAGTCGGTATTGCCGCCGAAATTGAGCTGGTAGGTGCGGTCGATCCTGACGCCGCGCTCCTCGTAGAGACGGGCGAGAACCCGGTGGACGATGGTGGCACCGACCTGGCTCTTGATGTCGTCGCCGACGATCGGCAACCCCTTCTCCTGAAAGCGGCGCGACCATTCCGGGTGCGAGGCGATGAACACCGGCACGCAGTTGATCAGGCCGCAGCCGGCCGCCAGCGCCTGCTCGGCGTAATATTCGCTGGCCTTCTGGGAGCCGACGGGCAGATAGGAGATCATGACCTCGGCGCCGGCTGACCTGAGCGCGGCGGCGACATCCACGGGCGCCTCGTCCGATTCCGTCACCACCCCGACGAGATGCTTGCCGATGCCATCGAAGGTCGGGCCGCGCTGGACGACGACGCCGGTGGTCGGCACACGGGCGAACTGGATGGTGTTGTTCGGCTTGGCCACGATGGCCTCGGCCAGATCCCGGCCGACCTTGCGGCTGTCGATGTCGAAGGCGGCGACCACCTCGATGTCGCGGATGTGGTACGGGCCGACCTCGACATTCATCAGGCCGGGAATCTGCTCTCCCGGACTGGCATCACGATAGTAGTGCAGGCCCTGGACGAAGGATGCGGCGCAGTTGCCGACGCCGACGATGGCAACACGGATGGCGGGTCGTGACACGAACAATCTCCGGGCGCAGAGGCCGAAATCCACCGACCGCGCGGGCCCCCTTATACTGATTTGCTGCGCCAGTTAAAGACTGCCGGTGCCTGCTTGGCGGGCATGGCGGCGCATCCCCGCAAAGACCCTTATGCCCGCAGACCGATGCCGGCCCTGCGGATCGCCTGCCGGCGCCCGGCAGCGCGGGATGCCCCCGGCATGGACAGGGTCCGCCGTGCGGGGCTATGCGTGGCGCCGTCCTGGCCCTGCCCCACCCGGATTGCCGCCCGTGAAGATCGCCCTCGTCAGCGACTGGTTCGTTCCGCGTCTGGGCGGCATCGAGCTGCAGATGCGCGATCTGGCCGTCACCCTGGCAGCCCGCGGCCATGAGGTCCGGGTGATCTGCGGTGTGCCGGGCGAGGCCGAGGTGGACGGCATCGCGGTCGAGCGGCTCGGCGGGCCGCGCCTGCCCGGCTTCGGCATTGCCGTGACGCCGGGCGTGTTCGCCGACCTGCGCCAGCGGATCGTCACCGGCGGCTTCGACGTGGTGCATGTCCATTGCGGCAATGTCGCGCCGATCGCCCATCATGCCGTGCAGTTCTGCATCCGCCGGCGCATCCCGGCGGTGGCCACCTTCCATTCGGTGCTGAAATATTACGACCTGCCGCTGATGGCGCTCGACCGGCTGCACGGCTATGCGCGCTCGGCGGTGCGCTTCACGGCTGTCTCGACGGTGGCGGCGGCGGCCCTGCGGCCGCTTGTCCGCGACCGGGCGGTTGCCGCGATCGCCAACGGCATCGACCTCGCCTGGTGGGCCCGGCCAGCGGGGGAGGAGGCAGCGCGGGACCATGGTCCGGTGGACTTCGTGTCGGTGACGCGGCTGCAGAAGCGCAAGCGGGCGCGCTGGCTGGCCAGGGCCTTCGCCGCGGCGGTGCGCGACCTGCCCGAGGCGGCCGCCCGGCTGACCATCGTCGGCGACGGGGACGAGATGGCGGCGATCCGGTCCATCGTGGCGCGTGCCGGCATGGACAGGCGCATCGTTCTGGCGGGCCGCGAGGACCGCGATGCGATCCGCGCGCGCCTGCATCGGGCAGACGCCTTCGTGCTGGCCTCGCGGCTCGAGGCCTTCGGCATCGCGGCGCTGGAGGCCCGGGCCAGCGGCCTGCCGGTCATCACCATGGCCCAGTCGGGCGCGCGCGACTTCCTGCATCACGGCGAGGATGCCCTGCTTGCCGCCGACGATGCCGAACTGGCGGGGCATATCCGCTCGCTGATCGTGGACCGGGCCTTGCGCGCCCGCCTTGCCGCGGCAGCCCGCACACCGCCGGACGGGGTCGACTGGCGCGATGTCGCCCCGCTCTACGAGGCGGAATATGCGGCGGCCATCGCTGCGGTGGCCTAGCTGGCGGCGGGCGGCGAGTCCTGGCCGGCGCGATCCTCGCGCGGCAGGGCCCAGGCGAGATAGCCGACCATCACGAAGGACACCGCGAAGGTGACACCGTGCTGGATGAGGGCGGCGGCGGTCGCCAGCGGCAGCGGCACGCCGAGAGACTGGTAGCAGAGGATGACGGTGGCCTCGTAGACCCCCAGATGGCCCGGCGAGATCGGTGCCATGGTGGTCAGCCCGAGAGCGGCGACCACCAGCACCGCGGCGGCGAGCGAGGGCTCGATGCCGACGGCGACCTGCACGGCCAGCACCGCCACCACCTCCATGCCCTTCTTGGCCAGGGCCAGGACAGTCGTGACCAGGCCGAGGCCGGGCCGGCGCATGGCCTCCAGATGCTCGACGAAATCGGCGCCATGACGGACGAGGCGCCCCGCCCGCTCGCCGACACTCAGGCCAAGGCGACGCAGCCACGGACCGCCCTGGGCCGCCGCGGCAAGCGCCAGCGTGAACAGGACCATGGCCCCGGTC
Organism: Phreatobacter sp.; assembly: GCA_046295035.1. GTDB lineage: Bacteria > Pseudomonadota > Alphaproteobacteria > Rhizobiales > Phreatobacteraceae > Phreatobacter. The sequence goes on along the minus strand of JBKBOA010000041.1, from coordinate 6,356 downwards.
AGGCTGAGAAGGCCGGTCCTCAGCCAGTCCGGCACCGGCAGGAGCAGGGTCGCCAGGGCCAGGATGGCCACCTTGGCGATGCCGGTCTGCAACTGGTCGACCGCATAGAGCGAGGCGGCGGCGCTGGCCGGCATGCGGCCGCGCACGATCAGGAAGCCGACCGAGGCGACCACGCCGGCCATCGGCACCGAGGCATTGGCGGTGCCGCACAGGCCCGTGACCTGGGCCATGCGGGCGAAACCCGGCCGGTGCTGCCGGGGGGCCAGCAGCACCCATTGCAGGATCCAGAGCGGCCATTCGGCGAGCCAGATGGCGACAGCGAGCGCGACCCAGTGCCAGCGGGCACCGGCCAGGGCCGCGATCACCTCGGCCCAGGGCAGGGCGACGGCAGCGACGACCAGGAAGACGGCCAGCACGCACCAGCCGATGATCCACCACAGGCGGGCGGTGTTGCGGGGCGGAACAAGGCCGGTGGAGACGGGCGCGGTCACGCGGTCTGGCTCCGGATCTGCTCGCCCAGTGCGCGCATGGTCAGGAACTGCGCCCCGCGCGCCCTGAAATAGCCGATGACGGCGGCGAGCGCGTCGAGCGCCGGCTGGCCGGTCCGGAAGCGGCAGTCGTAGCGCAGGTTCGCCTGGCGGAAGTCCACGAACTCCCAGGGATGGACGAACAGCACGACCGGGTCCGGCAGCCGGCCGAGGAGAAATTCGCGGATCAGCCGCGGCAGGCGCAGGGCGCTGGAGGTGATGGAGGCGGGAATCCGCACCACCGAGGGCGCGTTCGGCTCGCCGGGCACGTCCTTCTTGTAGCGCGCCTGGGAGGAATCCAGCCGGAAGCCCGCCTCGGCCAGCAGGTCGAGATAATGGCCGGGAAAGCGCAGGTTGGGAGCCCGGAACGAGGTGACCTCGGCGAAGTCCCGCAGACGGCGGGCCGATTCCTCGATCTCCCAGCGCGCGCTGTCCCGCGACATCCAGTCGAACCGCTGGTGCGTCACGCCATGGCAGGCCAGCTCGTGCCCGGCCTCGACCACGGCGCGCACAGCCTGTGGATGCAGGCGCGCGGTCTCGCCGGTGGTGAACCAGGTCACGGGCACTTGCTCGCGGGCGAACAGGTCGACAAGGCGCGGAGCCCCCTCCGTGACCCCCCGCCACGTCCACAGGAACGGCGGGCAGTCGGGCTCCATGTCGACGGAAAGCGCAACGCGCAAGGGGCGGGAGGCGGCCATTGCCGCGCTCATAGACCATTTCACCGCGCAGGGGAAACGGGGTCTGCCGAAGCCGCCTCCTCATGCCGACCGCGGCGCGGGCTGCCCCGGCCGCGGCCGGTGACGGTTGGATTTGCCTCTCCGCCCGCGATGCTGATAGAGCCACGCAGGCAGTGTCCGCGGGCGGCCCGGTTCCCTTCCGGGGCCGTTCCGGGACTGATAGCCTCGCCGTCGGCAAAGGAGGGAGCCGGTTTGATGTCTGAGGGCTGGGTGGCGCGCCTGCTGGCGGGCCTGGAGCGGGGAGCCTCGCTGCAGGACGTGGCCCGCACTGCGTGGTTTTCCGGCCTGCTGGCCAGGGTGGCCCGCGGCCTCGCCCGGACTGGTGTGACCCCCAACAGCCTGACCCTGTTCTCGCTCGTGCCCGCGATCGCCTCCGGCATCGCCGCCGCCTATGGCGCGCTCGGCTGGGCCGCCCTGTTCCTGCTGGCCAGCGGCGTGTTCGACATGCTGGACGGCCCGCTGGCCCGCACCACCGGCACGGTCAGCCGCTTCGGCGCCCTGCTCGATTCCACCGTCGATCGGATTGCCGATGCGGCGCCCCTGCTCGGCCTGACCGTGCTCTATGCCGCCAATGGTTGGCTGGCCGTGATCCCGGTCATCACGCTTCTGGCCGCCTATACCGTGTCCTATGTGCGCGCCCGCTGCGAGGGCCTGAGGCTGCAGCTGCCGCCGCTCTGGATGCGGCGCGGCGACCGCATGGTGCTGATCGCGCTGGCCATGCTGCTCGGCGTGTTCGTTCCCTGGCTGACCATCGTGCTGATCGGCCTGACCGGCACGCTGTCCGCCCTGGCGGCCGCCGATGCCCTGCGCGTTGCCCGCCATGTCGTCGAGGCGCGGGAGGCCGATCTGCGGTCGGCCGACAGCAGCGAGGCCACGGCGCCCGCAGCCGGCCAGACGGCGCTCGGCGACCCCCGCTGATGGCCAGCCTCGTCGCTCTCGTGCAGGGCCAGTGGGGCCGCTGGTGGATCGCGCCCTTCCTGCCGGCGATCTACGCGCTCGCGCTGGTGCCGGCCGGCATGCTGCGGCCGGAACATGTGGCGATCGCCTGCGCAACCCTCGTTCTGGGTCTGTGGCCGCGCACGCAGGGGCTGGTGGCCGCCCTCTATCCCGGCATCATCGTGGCCATTGCCTCGGATGCGATCCGCTTCGTGGTGCCGCTGGTCGTCACGGCAGAGCGCGTCCACGGCTGCGACCTGCGCGCCCTGGATCTCGCCCTGTTCGCGGTCGGCCCCGACACGACGCCGGGCGACTGGCTGCAGCGCCATATCAGCCCGTTCTGGGATGTGGTCTTCGCCATCCCCTACGCGGCCTTCCTCTATGTCGTGCCGCTCTATGCGGTGTACCTGTTCGTCCGCGACCGGGCGCGGATGAGCTTCTACCTGTGGGCCTTCGCGGTGGCGCACCTCATCGGCTTCGCCATGTGGCTGATCGTGCCGGCCGCGCCGCCCTGGTACATCCGCGCCCATGGCTGCGTCATCGATCTCGCCGCCGCCCCGAGCGCGGCCGGCCTGCTGCGCGTCGACCAGCTCCTCGGCACCACCTACTTCCAGCAGTTCTACGGGCGCTCGGCCAATGTGTTCGGCGCCATGCCCTCGCTGCACGTGGTGTTTCCGCTCATCGGGCTGTTGACCGCCTGGCGGTCGATCGGCTGGCGCACCCGGCCGATCCACATCCTCTATGCCTCGTCCATGATGGTGGCGAGCGTCTATCTCGACCACCACTGGATCGTCGATGGCCTGGCCGGCGTGGTGGTGGCTGTCGTCGCGGTGGCCATCACCGCGCGGATGCTCAAGCGGCCCTGGCCCTGAGGCCCCTACCGGTTCAGGAAGTTGAGCGGCAGGCCCGGGCGCTCCCACGGCATGGCGACAAGACGACCGGTCGAGGACAGGGTGATGTAGGCGGTTCTCAGGTCCGGCCCGCCGAAGCAGATGTTGGTGGTCCAGCGGTCGGGCATCGGAATGTGGCGCACGCTGGCGCCGTCGGGCGAGATGACGGTGATGCCGCCGTTGACCAGGGTGGCCACGCAGATGTTGCCCTCCGCATCCACCGCCAGCGAATCGAAGCGCTGGTAGCCGCCGACGCCGGCGATCAGCCTGCCGCCATGGGGCGAGGGAAAGGGTTCGCGCGCGATCACGCCGGGTTCGGTCAGGCGGAAGCCCCAGAGCCGGCCCGTCTCGGTCTCGGCCACGTAGAGCGTCTCCTCGTCGGGCGACAGGCCGATGCCGTTGGGCGTGAAGACCGGGAAGGCGAGTTCGCGGATGTGGCTGCCATCGGCCCTGGCGTAATAGACGGCGCCGCGATCCATCTCGCGCGGGCGGACCTTGCCGAGATCGGTGAAGTAGAACCCGCCATGGCGGTCGAAGACGATGTCGTTCGGCCCCTTGAGCGGCCCCTTGTCGGTGCCGGTATAGAGCACCTCGACGGCGCCGGTCGAAAGATCGACGCGCTCGATGCGCCCGCCGCTGTAGTCCTCGGCCTGGCCGATGGGCAGGAGGCCGTGGGGATTGTCGGGCGGAGTCCACTTGAAGCCCCCATTGTTGCACAGATAGAGCTTGCCATCGGGGCCGATGGCCGCCCCGTTGGGCCCGCCGCCGGGCGAGCAGACATGGGAAACGGTGCCGTCGGCCGCGATGCGGGTCACCGTGCCGCGGGCGATCTCGACGAGGATGATCGAGCCGTCCGGCATGGCGATCGGGCCCTCGGGGAACAGAAGCCCGGAGGCGATCTCGGTCAGGGTGTCAGGCACGGCGCATCCTCCCGTTCGGTGCTTTTGCACCGATCTTGCCGGAGGCGGCCGCGCGCCGGCAACCTATCCGGCCGGCGGGAGAGCCGTGCCTTTCAGGAAGGGCAGCAGCGCCGCGAGGCAGCCGGCCGGGTTCTCCTCGGGAACGAAATGGCCGCAATTGACCGCCTCGCCGGTCAGCCGGGTGGCGAACAGCGCCCAGGCATCGAGCGGGCTCGCCCCCTGCGAGGGGATGCCGGCATCGCCCCACACGACATGGACCGGCACGCCGATGGTGCGGCCCGCCGCCCTGTCGGCCTCGTCGGCGGCAAGATCGACGGTGGCGCCGGCCCGGTAGTCCTCGCAGGCCGCATGGATGCGGGAGGGGTCGGAGAAGCTGTCGCGATAGTGCCGGAGCGCGCGCGGGTCGTAGGCGGCCAGCGTGCCATCCTTGGTCCACAGCGCCAGCTTCGAATCAAGATAGGTGACGGGATCGCGGCCGATCTCCGTTTCCGGTTCGGGCGCCGGTCGCGACAGCGACAGCCAGTGCTCGGTCTTGGGCGAGGGAGCCTTGCGGATCCGTTCCCACATGACCAGCGTCGGCACGATGTCGATGAGCGCCACCCGCTCGGCCCGGCCGGGATGATCCAGCGCCATGCGATAGGCCACCCGCGCGCCACGGTCGTGGCCGCAGACGAGGAAGCGGATATGGCCGAGGCTCTCCATCACCGCGATCATGACCTTCGCCATGTCGCGCTTGGCATAGGGGAAGTGGTCGGGCCCGCCACTCGGCGCCACCGACCAGCCGTAGCCGGGCAGGTCCGGGATGACGAGGCTGAAATGGCGGGCAAGCTCCGGCGCGATCCGGTGCCATTCGACATGGGTCTGCGGAAAGCCGTGGATGAGCAGCAGCGGCGGGCCGGAGCCGCCGGAGCGAGCGAAGATGCGGCCGATGGCGGTGTCGATCCAGTGCGAGGCGAAGCCGGGAAAGAGGTCGGCGGCGGACATGGGCGCTCCCTGATGCTGGCGGCTGAGCATAACGCGAAAACCGGAACCGGGGTTGCGCCGGGGGTGGCGATGCGAAGCGGTCAGCCCGTCGCGCCGCCGCGCCGCTCGCGCGCCACCGCCTGCCAGCCGATGTCGCGCCGGCAGAAGCCGCCCGGCCAGTCGATCAGGTCGACGGCGGCATAGGCGCGCGCCTGCGCCTCGGTCACGGTCGCGCCGGTGGCGGTCACCGCCAGGACGCGGCCGCCATTGGCGACCAGCGCGCCATCCTTCAGGGCCGTGCCGGCGTGGAAGATCTCGACGCCCGGCAGCTGCCGCGCCCGCTCGAGGCCGCGAATGACGGTGCCCTTCTCCGGCGTGCCGGGATAACCCTTCGCCGCCATGACGACGGTGAGCGCCGCATCATCGTGCCAGCGCACGCTCATGGTCTTCAGCTGACCGTCGGCCGCGCCGAGCAGCAGCGTCAGCAGGTCATCCTTCAGGCGCATCATCAGCACCTGGCATTCCGGATCGCCGAAGCGGCAGTTGTATTCGATCAGCTTCGGGCCCGTTGCCGTGATCATCAGGCCGGCGAACAGCACGCCGGTGAAGGGCGTGCCCTTCGCCTTCATGGCTGCGAGTGTCGGGCGGATGATCTCGGCCATGGTGCGCTCGACCATGGCGGGCGTCATCACCGGGGCGGGCGAGTAGGCGCCCATGCCGCCGGTGTTGGGCCCGGTATCGCCGTCGCCGACGCGCTTGTGGTCCTGGGCGGTGGCGAGGGCAAGGGCCGTCTCGCCGTCGCAAAGCGCGAAGAAGGAAGCCTCCTCGCCGGTCATGAACTCCTCGACCACGACGGCCTCGCCGGCGGCGCCCATGCCGCCGGAGAACATCATGTCGATGGCGCCGAGGGCCTCGTCGAGCGTCATGGCCACGATGACGCCCTTGCCGGCAGCAAGGCCATCGGCCTTGACCACGATCGGCGCGCCCTTGCGGCGGATATGGTCCTTCGCCGCCTCGGGCGCTGTGAAGCGTTCATAGGCCGCGGTCGGGATGCCGGCCTCGCGGCAGAGATCCTTGGTGAAACCCTTGGAGCCCTCCAGCTGTGCCGCCGCCTTCGTGGGACCGAAGACCTTGATGCCGGCGGCCTTGAGAGCGTCGGCAAGGCCCGCGACCAGCGGCGCCTCGGGTCCGACCACGACGAAGGTGATGGTGTGCTCCCGGCAATAGGCGATGACGGCGGCATGGTCGGCCACGTCGATGGTGGCGAGGGTCGCCAGTTCGGCAATGCCGGGATTGCCGGGGGCGCAGTGCAGGCTGGAGAGCAGCGGGCTCGCCGACAGGGCCCAGGCGAGGGCATGTTCCCGGCCACCGCCGCCGATCAGA
>JBKBOA010000040.1:0-33034 GCA_046295035.1 Phreatobacter sp. | reverse complement strand
TGGCCCTCGTCACCCAGACGCAGATGGTGCTGTGACGGCGGCCGGCCGGCGTCAGACGGCGTAGCGGAGCACCGCGGCCAGAGAGGCCTTGCCCGGAATGTCGTCGCGACGGACCCCGAGCACGGTCGCGCCGGACACCAGCGCCCGGCCGGCGATCTCGTCGACCACGCCATAGGTTCCGGCGCTCTCGCCCTCTGCGAAGCGCACCGAACCATCGTCGGCCACCGTGCCGGCAACCACCTCGTCGATGTCCACGAGCAGCGTGTCGATGGCCCCGAAGGTGGCGGCGCGCGCCGCCTGGGCGATGTCGCTGATCGCCCTGCCCTCGCCCTCGCGCTGGCGGAACAGCTCGGCGAAGGCCCTGACCCTGGCGGCATAGACCCCATCCAGGATCGGGCGGGCTGCATCGGCGAGCTGGGCGGGCGTCATCTCGCCGGGGCTCGTGTGAATCGGCTCGTCGACAAGGCCGGGATAGCTATTCACCGAGCGGTAGATGGACAGCAGCGGTTCTGTCGCGGCCAGGATCAGCGGCTCGTCGCGACCGGCCAGGACCGGCCGCAGCGCGGCGTCGATCTGACGGGCATACTGGCGCAGCAGCACCTTCTGCCCTTCCCCGCCCTGGATGCGCCCGGACGGCGAGCGGTCGTTGACGGAGGCGCGCCCGGTGGCGGAGCCGGCATCCTTCGGCAGGGCGTGAACCCTCACCTCCTCGGCCGGCAGGTCGGCAAAGACATGCACGAGGCGCGGGCCCTTCTCGGCGAGCGCCAGCACGAAGGCCTGATGCGGGAAGGTGATGGCCCTGAGCAGCGGCTTCAGGTGGAAGCGGTCCGAGACCTGCACCATGTCGGTGAGCCGGTTCGGCAGGCGGAAGGTGCGGATCCTATCGGGCGTCGCCAGCACGGCGAGGCTGTGGGCCTGGAAGGTCCAGAAATCGTCATCGGCGGCCAGATCGTCGAACTGTTCGACGAGCGTCGCGCGCCGCCGCTTGTCGAAGCCGGCAGCATCCATCTGGGCCAGTGCCTCGCGCACGAGATTGCCGAAGGCGATGCGCGCCTGTCCGACCTTCTGAGTCTCCGGGCTGGTCGCCAGGAACAGCGACACGCAGGCGTCGGCCCGCTGCTCCACGAGCGCCTTGATCTCCGGACGGGTCGGAATGTCCACATACAGCATGGTTCTGAAAATCCCTGTGAAGTGAAGGAGGCGGTTCACGCCGGTCGGCGCGCGGGGAGCGGCACCATGGCCCACCCCCGGCACCCCGGCAATGACCGCATGGTCGCAGGACCGCCCTCCACTCCAACGTCCGGATGCGCCCTCCGGTTCCCCGGCCGCGAGCCCCGGACAGGGGCCGCCACGGCCTGGCGGCGAGGCGGCTGCGCGGGCCGCATGCGGGACACAGGGTGGCCCGGGCACGACAGAGCGCCCGCGAGCATGAAGCGAGGCGGCACAGAGCCAGCGTCCGCATTCTCCTGCATCGCGCGTCATGGCAAATTCATTCTAGCAAGCGATAAGTCATGGCAATCGCCTGCTTATTTCCATCAAAACCGTTGGCGAAAGTAGAATAATCTCCCATCTGGCGTCATGATCCCGCTCCCGATCCAGCCAGGACGCCCGCCATGACCGCCCATGTTTCGCCCGCCTCCACCGTTCGCCCCGGCCGCGGCCGCATCTACAGCTCGATCACCGAGACGATCGGCGACACGCCGCTGGTGCGGCTCGACAAGCTGGCGAGCGCCAACGGGGCAAGGGCCACGATCCTCGCCAAGCTGGAGTTCTTCAATCCCATCGCCTCGGTGAAGGACCGCATCGGGGTCGCCATGATCGACGCGCTGGAGGCGGCGGGACGGATCACGAAGGACACCGTGCTGATCGAGCCGACCTCCGGCAACACCGGCATCGCGCTCGCCTTCGTGGCGGCGGCGCGCGGCCTGCGGCTCGTTCTCGTCATGCCCGAGACCATGTCGATGGAGCGGCGCAAGATGCTCGCCCTGCTCGGAGCGGAACTGGTGCTGACAGAAGGCGCCAAGGGCATGAAGGGCGCGGTGGCCAAGGCCGAGGAACTGGCGGCCGCCAACCCGCATGCGATCATCCCGCAGCAGTTCGCCAATCCGGCCAATCCGGAGATTCACCGGCGCACCACGGCCGAGGAGATCTGGAACGACACGCAGGGCAAGGTGGACATCTTCGTGTCCGGTGTCGGCACCGGCGGCACCATCACCGGCGTCGGCCAGGTGCTCAAGGCCCGCAAGCCGGAGGTCAGGATCGTCGCCGTGGAGCCGGCGGACTCGCCGGTCCTGTCCGGCGGCGCGCCCGGGCCGCACAAGATCCAGGGCATCGGCGCCGGCTTCGTGCCGGATGTCCTCGACCGCTCGGTGATCGACGAGGTGGTGACGGTGACGAACGACCAGGCCTTCGCCCGCGCGCGCGAGATCGCGCGCGTCGAAGGCATCCCGACCGGCATCTCCGCCGGCGCCGCCGTCCAGGCCGCGCTCGACCTCGCCGCCCGCGAGGAGAATGCCGGCAAGACCATCGTGGTCATCATCCCGAGTTTCGCCGAGCGCTACCTCTCGACGGCCCTGTTCGAAGGATTGTGAGCGCCCGGTCGGGATCATGGCACCGTCATGGAAACCTTAATGTCGCGGCTCGGTTGAATCGGACGGTGCGACAGTCGATAGTTGTTTCAACGTATGTCATCCGGACCGCCGGGCGGTCCTTCGAGTTCGGCGGAGGACCCATGGTTGTGGACGAATCGGAGCATCGCCAGGCCGGACGGCAACAGCCGATCCCCGGATTTGCCGTTGCGCATCTGGCACCGACCACGGAGGCGGGAGCATCCCTGCGCGAGGTGCACGCGGTGCTGAGCCGGGCTCTCCCGGCCGGCCATCTCAAGGTCTACGAGGCCGGCGGCGGTTCCACCTCCTACCTGCCCGAGGAGGTGGCGGGGCGTGCCACCTTCACGGTCATCGACATCGACGCGGACCAGCTGAAGGCCAATCGCTATGCCGACGACCTGATCCTCGGCGACATCCAGACCTATCGCTTCCCCGACCGGCGCTTCGATCTGATCGTCTGCTACAATGTGATCGAGCACCTGCCGGACGTCGCCGCCGCCTTCGAGGGCTTCCGTTCCGCGGTGAAGCCCGGCGGCCTCATCCTGATCGGTGCGCCGCATCCCCGCTCGCTGTCGGGCGTGGTGACGCGCCTCACCCCGCACTGGTTCCACGTCTGGTTCTGCCGCCATGTGATGGGCTGGAAGGACGCCGGCAAGCCCGGACAGCCGCCCTTTCCGACCTTCTACCATCCGCTGGTCGATCCGGACCGGCTCGCCGCCCATGCCGAGGGCCTCGGCTTCGAGGTTGTCCACGCGCGCATCTACGAAAGCCCGCGCTATCCGGAACTGCGGCTGAAGCGCCCGTTCTTCGCCCGCCTGCTCGACGGCCTTGCCGGCGCGCTCAATGCGCTGCCGGGCATTCGCGGCGATGTCCGCCATGGCGACTATCACCTGATCCTGAAGGCGAAGGGCTGACGGCGCAGCCGCCGACAGTCACCGCCGTCGGTGGAGCGCCGCCGCGATCTCGTCGAGAATGGCCGGATCGTCGATGGTCGCCGGCATGGACCATTCGCTGCCATCGGCGATCTTCTTCATCGTGCCGCGCAGGATCTTGCCCGAACGGGTCTTGGGCAGGCGGCTGACCGCGATGGCGAGCTTGAAGGCGGCAACCGGTCCGATCTTGTCGCGGACCAGCTGGACGAGCTCCCTCTCCACGTCTTCCGGCTTCTTGTTGACGCCCGCCTTCAGCACCACGAAGCCGCAGGGCACCTCGCCCTTGAGCTGGTCGGCCATGCCGATGACGGCGCATTCGGCGACATCGGGATGGGCGGCAAGCACCTCCTCCATTCCGCCGGTGGACAGGCGATGGCCCGCCACATTGATGATGTCGTCGGTGCGACCCATGATGTAGAGATAGCCGTCCTCGTCGACGAAGCCGGCGTCCGAGGTGGAGTAGAAGCCGGGAAACTGGCTCAGATAGCTCTCCCGGAACCGGTCGTCCTGCTGCCAGAGCGTCGGCAGGGAGCCGGGCGGCAGCGGCAGCTTCACCACGATCGACCCCATGGTGCCGGGCGGAACGGGCCTGCCCCCCTCATCGACGATCTGCACATCGTAGCCGGGCATGGGCACGGTCGGTGATCCCGGTTTGACGGGAAGCTGGCCGAGGCCGACCGGATTGCCGACGATGCACCAGCCGGTCTCCGTCTGCCACCAGTGGTCGATCACCGGCACGCCGAGGATGCGGCCCGCCCAGAGCACCGTATCCGGATCGGCCCGCTCGCCGGCCAGGAACAGCGTGCGAAACCGCGACAGGTCGTAGCGCTTCAGGTGCTCGGCGTTCGGATCCTCCTTCTTGATGGCCCGGAAGGCGGTTGGGGCGGTGAACAGGGCCGCAACGCCATGCTCGGCAATCACCCGCCAATAGGCGCCGGGGTCTGGCGTGCCGACCGGCTTGCCCTCGTAGAGGATGGAGGTGTTGCCGGCGATCAGCGGCGCATAGACGATGTAGGAATGGCCGACGACCCAGCCGACATCGGACGCCGCCCAGAACACCTCCCCCGGCTGCACGCCATAGAGATTGGCCATGGACCAGTTGAGCGCGACCATGTGGCCGCCATTGTCGCGCACCACGCCCTTCGGCTTGCCGGTGGTGCCGGAAGTGTAGAGCACATAGAGCGGGTCGGTTGCCTGGACCGGCACGCAATCGGCCTGCCGGCCGGCCGCCCTCGCCTCGGCGACCAGCGAAGCCCAGTCATGATCGCGCCCGGGGACGAGATCGGCGGCCGCCTGCGGACGCTGGAGGATCAGGCAGGCGCGGGGCTTGGCGAGGGCGAGGTCGATCGCCCCGTCCAGCAAAGGCTTGTAGGGGATCACCCGCGTTCCCTCGATGCCGCAGGAGGCCGAGACGATGACCTTCGGATGGCAGTCGTCGATGCGGGTGGCGAGTTCCTTTGCGGCAAAGCCGCCGAACACGACGGAATGAACCGCGCCGATGCGCGCGCAGGCGAGCATGGCAATGGCCGCCTCCGGCACCATCGGCATGTAGATGATGACGCGGTCACCCTTCTCGACCCCGAGGCCCTGCAGCACGGCGGCAAAGGTGGCCACCTCGTCCTTCAGTTCGGCATAGCTGATGCGGCGTTGCGCGCCAGTCACCGGCGAGTCGTAGATGAGCGCCGCCTGATCCGGCCGCGCGGCGGCGTGGCGGTCCACCGCATTGAAGCAGGTGTTGCACACCCCGTCCGGGAACCAGCGGCCATAGACGCCCATGGCGGGGTCGAAGGCGGTCTTCGGCGGCACGATCCAGTCGATGGCCTTGGCCTGCTCGGCCCAGAAGCCGGCCGGATCGGCCTTCCAGGCCGCATAGACATCCGGATAGCGGGAAGGTGCGGTGGCATCCATCGGTCCGTCTCCTCGATGGCGGCGCGCTGATTCTCGTTCGGGGCGAGCCCGGCCGCGCCGTCCAGTGCGGGTCCAGGGGGTGCAGGCATTGTCACCGCCACGTCGCCGAGCGCAACAGGCAAACCCTCGGCCGAGCGGCGCGGGAGGCGCTGGACTTTGGTCGACGATCGCCCTGATCCGGACTGCTGCCCAATTCGTATTACCTTACGTCATGTCCATTGACGCTTAATATCGTGTGCCTCCTGCATTCCTTGCGAAATGGTTTGTTTCCCGACTGTTAACCACATTCGTGGCACGGAAAATCCCGGGATCCGTCGGATCCGGAGGGGATGATCGACATGTCACTGCTTGGACGCTTCAGCATTTCGGCCAAGATCCTTGGCCTCGTGATGCTTCTGAACATGATCGCGCTGGCCGTTGGCGGCATCGGCTACTATGCGCTCGAAAAGCTGAAGCGGGAGAACGGCGAGGTTGCCGCCGTCAGCAGCCGCGCCTTCGATGCGGTGGTCGTCAACCGGGGCCTTGCAGCCCTGTCCCGCGCCGAATTCGCCATGGCGACCGATCCCCGGCGCGAGGCCATCGACAACTACATCCGTCTGATCGACGAGGATCTGAAGGCGATCGAGTCACTGATGGTGAACCTGCGCCGCGCCACCCATCCGGACGTTGTCGCGGCCCTTTCCCGGTCCGAGGCCGCGCTCGGCAAGTATCTTCCGCTCCTGCAGCAGACCATCGCCAGCGCCCGCAAGGTGACGGGCGCCGCGACGGCGGAACAGAAGGACGAGATCACGCGGGCGGCCCTCGCGGCCGCTCCCGCCTATATGGAAGCGCGCACCGCCTTCCGGGAGCTGACCCAGGTTCAGCAGCTCAGGTCCGAGTCGGTGGCCAAGGCGGCGAACGAGGCGGCGGAATGGATGGCGATGGTGGTCCTCGCGATTGCCGTTTCGGGCCTCGCAATCGGCGTCGGACTCGGCTTGCTGGTGGGCCGCATGGGCATTTCCTCGCCGATCCGGCAGCTGACCACCTGCCTCGACCATCTCGCCAATGCCCGCTACGACATCGCCATCCCGGGCACCGAGCGCAAGGATGAGGTCGGCGACATCGCCCGTGCCGCGGAAACCTTCAAGGCCAATGGCATCGAGGCCATCCGCCTGCGGCAGGAGCAGGAGGAAGCCAAGCTGCGCCGCGAGCAGGAGCAGAAGGCCCTGATGCAGCGCATGGCCGATGACTTCGACCGGACCGTGGGCGGCATTGTCGGGCATGTCTCATCGGCTTCTGCCCAGCTCAAGGGCGCTGCCCAGACGCTGTCGGCAACGGCCGAGGAAGCCTCGGTCCAGGCCGGTGCGGTCGCCGCCGCCTCGGAGGAAGCCTCCACCAATGTCCAGACGGTTGCCTCGGCAACCGAGGAGCTGTCCGCCTCGGTGCGCGAGATCGGCAGCCGCGTCGAGCAGTCGGCATCCATGGCGAACGAGGCGGTGTCCAAGGCAGATGCCTCGGCGCACATGATCCAGGAGCTTGCCGCCAAGTCGCAGAAGATCGGCGAGATTGTCGAGCTCATCAACAACATCGCATCGCAGACGAACCTGCTGGCCCTCAACGCGACCATCGAGGCGGCGCGCGCCGGCGAGGCCGGCAAGGGCTTTGCGGTCGTGGCCGCCGAGGTGAAGAGCCTGGCCGACCAGACCGCCAAGGCCACCACGGAGATCGCCGCCCAGATCTCCGGCATCCAGCAGGCCACCGACCAGTCGGCCGAGGCGGTGAACGGCATCGCCGCCGTCATCCGGGAGATCAGCTCGGTGGCAGCCAGCATTGCCAGCGCGGTGGAAGAGCAGAACGCGGCGACCCAGGAGATCGCCCGCAACGTCCAGCAGGCTTCGGCCGGCACCGGCGAGGTGTCCACCAACATCGTCGGGGTGTCGCACGCGGTCTCGGAGACGGGCGCCGCCGCAACGCAGGTGCTGGCCTCGGCGAATTCGCTGGCAAGCCAGGCCTCCACCCTGCAGGAGGAGCTGAGCCGGTTCCTGGCGACCGTCCGGGCAGCGTGACGCCCCCGCCGGCACCTCCGCCCCGCCTGCCGCTGCGGCCCTCCTCCGGGAGGGCCGCTTGCGTTTCGGCCTGCGGCAGGCGGGCCGCCCGATCCCGCTCATGGCAGGCTGCCCCTGTCGCCGATGGCCGTGAGCAGCGAGCCGGGCCGGGAGCCTACCCCACCGCCCGTGCCGCCGCCCGCCCCGCCGAGCGGCCGGAGAAGATGCAGCCACCGAGAAACGTGCCCTCCAGCGCCCGGTAGCCGTGGACGCCGCCGCCACCGAAGCCGGCCACCTCGCCCGCCGCATAGACATTGGGGAGCGGCGAGCCGTCGGCAGTGAGCACGCGCGAATCGAGATCGGTCTGAAGGCCGCCCAGCGTCTTGCGGGTGAGGATGTTGAGTCTCACCGCGATCAGCGGCCCGTTCCTGGGATCGAGGATCTTGTGCGGCGCCGCCGTGCGCATCAGCCTGTCGCCGCGATAGGCGCGCATGGCGCGCAAGGCCAGGATCTGCATGTCCTTGCAGAAGGGGTTGTCGATCTCGCGGTCGCGGGCGGCGATCTCGCGCTCCAGCGCCTCCGGGTCGATGAGGTCGGTGCCGACCAGGGCGTTCATGCGCCGGCCGAGCGAGCGGATGTCCGTATCGACGATGAAATCCTCGCCCTTGTCCAGGAAGGCCTGGACCGGCGGCGGCAGGCCCTTGCCGAGGCGCGAGAGGATGCCGGGGATGGACTTGTTGGTGAGGTCCGGGTTCTGCTCGGAGCCGGACAGGGCGAACTCCTTCTTGATGATCGCGCGCGACAGCACGAACCACGAATAGCCGTGGCCGGATTTCACGATGTGCTCGAGGCTGGAAAGCGTGTCGAAGCCGGGATAGTTCGGCGCCGGCAGGCGCTTTCCCGTCGCGTCGAGCCAGATCGAGGAGGGACCGGGCAGGATGCGGATGCCGTGGTGCGGCCAGATCGGCGCCCAGTTCCGGATGCCTTCGACATAGTGCCACATGCGGTCGCGGTTCACGATGCGGCCGCCGGCCTCCTCGGTGATCAGCTGCATGCGCCCGTCGACATGGGCGGGCACGCCGGAAACGAGCACATCCGGCGGCCTGCCCAGCCGCTCGGGCCAGTTCTTCCGCACGAGATCGAAATTGCCGCCGATGCCGCCGGAGGTGACGATGACGGCCTGAGCCTTCAGCGCGAACGAGCCGACGGCGACCCGCGAGCTCGCCTCGCCGCGCGCGACCTGGGTGGGTTCCAGGATCTCGCCCTCGACGCCGTCGATGACACCGGCGCTTTTGGTCAGGCTGTTGACCCGGTGGCGGAAGCGGAAGGAGACGAGCCCGCGCGCTGCGGCCTCGCGCACGCGGCTCTCGAACGGCGCGACGAGGCCGGGACCGGTGCCCCAGGTGATGTGGAAGCGCGGCACCGAATTGCCGTGGCCGGAGGCGTGGCCCCCGCCCCGCTCGGCCCAGCCCACCAGCGGGAACCAGCGCACGCCGCGCTCATGCAGCCAGGCGCGCTTCTCGCCGGCGGCGAACTGCACATAGGCCTCGGCCCATTTGCGGCCCCAGGCGTCCTCGTCGCGGTCGAAGCCGGCCGTGCCCTGCCAGTCCTGCCAGGCAAGGTCCAGGCTGTCGCGGATGCCCATGCGCCGCTGCTCGGGACTGTCGACGAAGAACAGACCGCCGAACGACCAGAAGGCCTGCCCGCCAAGGTTCTGCTCGCCCTCCTGGTCGAGGAGAAGAACCTTCCGGCCGGCCGCCGCCAGCTCCGCCGTGGCGACGAGCCCGGCAAGCCCTGCCCCCACCACGATCACATCGGCATCCATGCGAGCATCCCCCGTTTGCGCCGTGCCGTCGTTGGAGCAAGACCGCGGCCCGGTCGTCCTGTTGCGGCGGCGATCTTCACCGCCGCCGCCGGCAGGCGCAACCGGTGGAACCCCTCACGTGATGGCGATCGGCCCGCCGGGCGAGCCGGTGGCGCCCTTGATGGGAACCGGCGCAAAGACATAGACGAACTGGTATTTGCGGTCGGCCAGCAGGCTGTCGAACTGCAAGTTCTCGTGGATGTAGATGCCATTCTTGGTGATCAGCTCGGCATGGACCGGGAAGGCCAGGTTGCGGTCCGGATTGGGCACGCATTCCACGCCCCAGCTGTCGCCGCCCATCACCACGATCTGCTTCTCGATCAGCCAGCGCGCGACTTCGAGGCCCGGCCCCGGCTCACCGGAGGCATAGCGCTCGTTGTTGCGCATCCACAGCGACCCCCAGCCCGTGTGGAAGAACACCGCATCGCCGGGCTGCACGTCGTTCTCGCTCATGTTCTGCCTGGCGAGCGCCCCGCGCACGTCGGCCATGGTGACCTCCTGGCCGGCATCGAGCATGGCGCCCCGATGAGCCATGATGTCGAGCAGATGCCCGCGGGTGAAGATCGGCTTGACGTTCTCGATGCCGAGCTTCCTGACGCCATTGGCCCCGCCCAGCGCCGCACCGCGGATGCCGTTGTAATAGACCATGTCATTGGTGTCGCCATCGCGGCCGATCTGGATGCCGATATGGGCAAGGCCGTCGAACTGGGTGCCGGTCTGGCCGATCTCGGTGGCCAGGAACTCGTCATTGTAGACCAGCTTGTTCGCGCCGAACGGGCCGCCGGTCGGATTGCCGGGAATGCGCAGGGTGAAGGCGCGATCGCCGAACTTGGGCATGGCCGATTCCGACACCCGGCCGATCGGATGGATCTTGCCGTCGCGGATCCACTTGGCCGCCTCCAGCACCTTGGCCGGGGTGATGTGGTTGGACGCGCCGGCCTGGTCGTCCGGCCCCCAGCGCGACGGCCACCAGGGCTGCACGGACGGGCCCTGCGCCTGGGCCGGACTGACCACCGCCTGGGCCACCTGCGTCGTCGCGGCCGCCGCCGCGACCACGCCGCCGACGGCGGCTCCTTTCAGGAAGTCGCGCCGCTCGGGAACTGCGGGGGCGGCAATATCCTTGGGATCTCGCACAGTCATGAGTGTCCTCCGTGCCGGCCTTTGTTGTCGGGGTCAGGGCCTCGCCGGCAGAAGCCAAGTCTATCGGCCGATCCGAGACCTTCCAGATAGTCGTTTGACGGAAGAAATGTCAGGCTATCTTACGTAACTGAATAACGTTGTGGTCGGAACCAAGACTCGTCCGAACCGGTGATGGTCCTTTGCACGGACCGGCGATAGTCTTTTCGTCATGAGCCTCTTCGATCGGGATCGATCTGCCGAGCGGACCCCAGTCTGCCTGATCACCGGCTTCCTCGGAGCCGGCAAGACGACCTTGCTGAACCGCCTGCTGGCCGATCCGGCCATGGTCCGCTCGCTGGTCATCGTCAACGAGTTCGGCACGGTCGGGCTCGATCACCTGTTCATCGAGAGCCGCGATGCCGATCTCGTCCTGCTGTCCTCCGGTTGCATCTGCTGCACGGTGCGCGGCGACCTGGAGGCAACCCTGCGCGACATGGCGGCGCGCCGCCAGTCCGGCGCCCTGCCGCCCTTCGACCGGGTGCTGATCGAGACGACAGGGCTGGCCGACCCGGCCCCCATCGCCGCCCTGTTCCTCAACAATCCCATGGTGATGCACGACTTCCGCCTGCACGCCATCGTCACCGTGGTCGATGCCGCGAACGGCCTGCGCCAGCTTGCCGAGCAGGCCGAGACGGCCGTGCAGGCGGCGGTCGCCGACCGCATCGTCCTCAGCAAGACCGACCTCGCCGCCCCGGCCGACATGGCGGCCCTCTCGGCACGGCTCGAGGCGCTCGCTCCCGGCGTGCCGCGAATGCTGGCCGCAAACGGCGCTGTGGATCCCACCGCCCTGTTCACGGTGGACGCGGCACCGCGCGCCGCAAGCCTCGGGCTCGAGGCGCTGCCGGCGCATGGCTCCGACTGCGCCGATCCCGCCTGCGCCCATCCCGATCACGGTTCACGGCACGGCGCGCGCATCCGCCAGATCGCCATCGTGCATGACCGCCCGCTGCCCTGGGACCGGGTCAACACCTGGCTGCGGGGGGTGCGCGCCACCTGGGGTGACGGCCTCCTGCGCCTGAAGGGCCTCGTGGCGATCGAGGAGGAGGCTGGCCCCCTCGTCCTGCACGGCGTGCACACCACCTTGCACCCGCCGGTGGCGCTGGACGCATGGCCGGACGAGGACCGGCGCAGCCGCATCGTGCTGATCCTGCGCGATGTCGATCCGCAGGCCGTGCTGGACAGTTTTCACGCGGTCATGGCGGAGACGGTGCCGGGCTGAGCCCGGTCGTCACGCCGCCGTCGCCATCTCGCGCAGCCGGAACTTCTGGATCTTGCCGGTCGAGGTCTTCGGCAGCTCGGTGAACACGACATGGCGCGGGCACTTGAAGGCCGCCAGGTTGGCCCGGCACCAGGCGATGATCTCCTCGGCCGTGGCGCTCATGCCCGGCTTGAGCTCGATGAAGGCGCAAGGGGTCTCGCCCCACTTGTCATCGGGCTTGGCCACGACGGCAGCGGCCTGCACCGCGGGATGCTTGAACAGCACGTCCTCCACCTCGATGGAGGAAATGTTCTCGCCGCCGGAAATGATGATGTCCTTGGAGCGGTCCTTCAGCTGGATGTAGCCGTCCGGGTAGAGGACGCCGAGATCGCCGGAATGGAACCAGCCGCCGGCAAAGGCCTCGTCGGAAGCCTTGCGGTTCTTCAGATAGCCCTTCATGACCACATTGCCGCGCATCATGACCTCGCCGAGCGTCACCCCGTCGGCCGGCACCGGCTGCATGGTCTCGGGGTTCATCACGGTCATGTCCTCCAGCACCACATAGGGCACGCCCTGGCGGGCCTTCTTGGCGGCATAGTCGGCGCTGGCGAGCCCGTCCCAGTCGCGGTGCCAGTCGTTGATGACCGAGGGACCATAGGTCTCGGTCAGCCCGTAGAGGTGGGTGACATCGAAGCCGGCCGCCTTCATGGCGGCGAGCACCGCCTCCGGCGGCGGCGCGGCGGCGGTGAAGAAGGAAACGGTGCGGTCGATGGCGCGCCGCTCATTCTCCGGCGCGTTCAGCAAGAGGCTCATGACGATGGGCGCGCCGCACAGATGGGTCACACCATGGTCGGCGATGGCATCGTACATCGCCTTCGCCCGCACCCAGCGCAGGCAGACATGGGTGCCTGCCACCGCCGAGATCGACCAGGGAAAGCACCAGCCATTGCAGTGGAACATCGGCAGCGTCCACAGATAGACCGGGTGCTTGGCCATGCCGCAGGTCACGACATTGCCGATGCCGAGCAGATAGGCGCCGCGGTGATGATAGACGACGCCCTTCGGATTGCCGGTGGTGCCCGAGGTATAGTTGAGCGCGATGGCATCCCATTCGTCGGCCGGCCGCTGCCAGGCATAGTCGGGATCGCCGCCGGCGATGAAATCCTCATACTCGACCGTGCCAATGCGCTCGCCCGGCCCGTCATATTCCGGGTCGTCGTAATCGATGACCAGCGGCTTCACATGGGCCAGCGCCAGCGCCTCCCTGGCCAGCTTCGAGAACTCCCGGTCGACGATGAAGGCCTTCGCCTCGCCGTGATCGAGAGAGAAGGCAATGATGGGGGCGTCGAGGCGGGTGTTCAGCGTGTTGAGGACCGCCCCGCACATCGGCACGCCGTAGTGGCACTCGAGCATGGCCGGCGTGTTGGCGCAGATGACCGCCACCGTGTCGTTCTTGCCGATGCCGGCCTTCGCCAGGGCGGAGGCCAGCCGTCGCGAGCGCGCATAGAACTCGGCATAGCTGCGGCGGATCGTTCCGTGGATCACGGCGGGATGCGCCGGAAAGACGCGCGCCGCCCGCTCGAGGAAGGTGATCGGCGTCAGCGGCTGGTAGTTGGCGGCATTCTTGTCGAGATCGACGTCATAGGCGCTCATGGCGTTTCCGTATGGTTGGGCGCGGGTTCAGCCTAGGAGCGGGCGGGGCCGAGTTCAACCGAGCGGGGACGGGAGACGGTGCCGATTCGCCTGGCGCCGGGCCCCTCCGGCAACGGATGGTTCATCATGCCGTAGGGGCACCTGTGGTCCTGGCGACACAGGCAGCCCCTTTGCCGACCGATTCCGGTTTCCCGATACCATCATCACCCGTTCGAGAGTTGATTGTTCAGGATTACCGGCTATTCATCAACGCCTCGCACGGTTCATTCCGTGTCACGGAAGGGGGGCCGTGGCCAGACCGGACCGACGATCACGTCAAAAAGGTCGGCGTTTTTGCCCGCCATTCAGGGAATTGCATGATGAAGAAGCTCCTCCTCGCCAGCGCGGCCGTCGCCGCCCTCGCCACCGGCGCCCAGGCGGCCGACCTGGCCGCTCCGCGCGCTCCCGTTGCCGCCGCCGTCGTGGCTCCGGCCTTCTCCTGGACCGGCTTCTATGTCGGTGCTCATGCCGGCTACGGCTGGGCCCAGGCTCGCTACCAGGACTTCACGGGCACCTTCGTGAACTCCAGCATCAATGCCAACGGCTTCTTCGGCGGCATCCAGGCGGGCTACAACTGGCAGATCAACAACTTCGTCCTCGGCCTCGAGGCTGATGTCGCTGCCTCCGGCATGCGCCGCACCTACATTGACGCCGGCACCGGCGACACCTACCGCGCTTCGGTTCCGTTCCTGTCCTCCGTGCGTGCCCGCGCCGGCTTCGCCGCCGACCGCGCCCTGTTCTACGTGACGGGCGGTCTGGGCATCGCCACCTTCCAGGATCGCTACACGCAGGTCGTCCCGGCCGGTGTCTTCTCCGCTTCGTCGACCCGCGCCGGCTACGTGCTCGGCGGCGGCGTGGAATATGCCTTCACGCCGAACTGGACCGCCAAGCTCGAGTACAACTACTACGGCTTCGCCGACCGGCGGAACGTGTTCTCGGCCAACGACCGGGTGCGCACCGACATCCACGCCGTCAAGCTCGGCATCAACTACCTGTTCTCGACCGGCCCCTCGGCCGTCTCTGCCCGCTACTGAGCGTCAGACAAGAAGAACTGGAACGAGCGGGCCGCCTTCGGGCGGCCCGTTTCGTTTGGGGCCGATTCAGAGGAGGGCGCGCAGACCGCCGGCCAGGAGCACGCAGCCGACCAGGAAGGTCAGCACATAGATCAGCCGGTAGAACAGATCGACCGGCACCCGCCGCACCAGCCAGATGCCGGCGAGATTCGCCACGACGGCCAGCGGGAACAGCACGGCAGCCGTTGCCAGCACGCCCGGCGTCAGCACGCCGAGGGCCAGGAACGGCGGCACCTTGACCAGGTTCACGGCGGCGAAGAACAGGGCAGCGGTGCCGACGAAGGTGTCGCGCGTGAGCCCGCGCGGAATGGCATACATGTTGAAGGGTGGCCCGCCGACATGGATGACGAAGCTCGTATAGCCCGAGATGGCGCCGAGGACCGTGCCCGAGACCCAGCTGTGGTCGCGCACCGCGGCCCGGCGGGCCGGCGAGCGCAGCCAGTGGTCGAGACAGAAGCCGATGGCGATCAGCCCCACCAGGATCCGCACGGTCGCATCCGACACCGCGCTGGCGAACAGATAGCCGGCAAGGATGCCGGCGAGGGCCCCCGGCGCCAGATGCAGCAGCGTGCGCGCGTCCCAGGTGCGGCGATAGCTCCACACCGTCACCACATCCTGCACCATGAGCACCGGCAGCAGGATGGCGGCCGCCTGCAGCGGCGAGACCACCAGCGCCATCAGGGGCGTGGACAGGATGGCCACACCGGAGAAGCCCCCCTTGGACAGGCCGTAGAGGATGACCGCCGGCACGGCCACCAGATAGAACAGCGGATCGGTGATCATGGGGGCGCAATCCGCTCAGGCAGGCCCTGGCGCTCGGCAGCCCGCGGCTGCGTCGGGGGCGCGGGCCGGCAGCCCGCGCGGCATGATCGGGTCAGGCGACCCGGCCACCGGCCACGGCCGTCAGCCGCGGCGCGGCAACCGGCGCCTTCTCGGCCGGCATGTAGAGCCCGCGCCGGTCAGCCACCGGCTTGAAGGCATCGGTCAGCCCGACCACCGTCTCGGCCGCGCCGAGCAGCAGATAGCCATCGCTCGCCATCTGGCGGGCGGTCCGGTTCAGCACGTCGATCTTGGTCGGCTGGTCGAAATAGATCAGCACGTTGCGGCAATAGACGATGTCGAACTGGCCGAGCGCCGAGAAGTCGTTGAGCAGGTTCAGCGTGCGGAAGTGGACCATGGAACGGATCTCCGGCGAGATCGTCCACTGATCGCCGTTCTGCGTGAAGTGCTTCAGCAGCATCTGGATCGGCAGGCCGCGCTGCACCTCGAACTGGGTGTAGGTGCCCGCCTTGGCCCGCTCCAGCACCTCGCCCGACAGGTCGGTGCCGATGATCTCGATGCGCCAGCCGGCGACCTGGGCCGCCATGTCCTTCAGGATCATGGCCAGCGAATAGGGCTCCTGCCCGGTGGAGGCCGCCGCGCACCAGATGCGGATGTGCCGCTTCGCCGCGCGCGCCTTCAGGAGCGCCGGCATCATCACCTCCCGGAAATGATCGAAGGGCGTCTTGTCGCGGAAGAAGAAGCTCTCGTTGGTGGTCATCGCCTCGGTGACGCGGGTGGCCAGCGCCTCCGAACCGGGGGCCTTGAGCCGCGCCACCAGATCGCTGATCCCGGTCATGCCGTGCTTGCGCACGATCGGCATCAGCCGGCTCTCGATCAGGTACTGCTTGTCATTGGACAGGACGAGCCCGGAGCGCGTCTTGAGGAAGCCGCGAAGGTAATCATAGTCGAGAGGGGTCACGACCGGTCTCCGGAGAACACACGCACAATCTTCGGGGCGATCTGGTCGAGCGGCAGGACCGCGGAGGCATGGCCGGCGAGCGCGACCGCCCCCGGCATGCCCCAGACGACACTGGTGGCCTCGTCCTGGACGATGACGCTGCCGCCGGCGGCCACGATCTCGCCGGCCCCCTCGGCGCCGTCATGACCCATGCCGGTCAGCACGCAGCCAAAGGCCTGGGCGCCCCAGACCTGGGCGGCCGAGCGGAACAGCGGATCGACCGCCGGCTTGCAGAAATTGACAGGCGGGCCGTCCTCCAGCCTTATGACCACCGAGACGCCGGTCTTCTGGACCACCATGTGCCGGGCACCGGGCGCGACATAGATGCGGCCCGCCAGCACCGGCTCCCCGTCCCGGGCCTCGGCGGCGGGCTTGCCCGTGGCCTTGGCGGCATGTTCGGCGAGGATGGTCGTGAAGGTCGGCGGCATGTGCTGGGTGATCAGAACCGGCACCCGGTCGATGAAATTGCCAAGGCCCTTGAGCACGGCCGTCAGGGCCTGCGGGCCGCCGGTCGAGGAGCCGATCAGAAGCACCTTCGGCAGGCTCGCGCCGAATGGCCTCAGCTTGATGCCCGGCTCGTTGAAGCTGACGGCGCCGGGCGCGATGGGCGGTGAGGCCACGCGGGACGGAGCGGCGGCGGGTCGGGGCGCCGTCTGGCCGGCTGGTGTGGCGGCGCGGAAGGCCCGGCCGGCGATCTTGCGGCGACGGCCGAGGGCGCGCACCTTGTCCACCAGCTCGCGCTTGAACTCCTGGGAGGTGGTGACCCCGGCATTGGTCTCCGGCTTCGGCACGTAGTCGGTGGCGCCGAGCGACAGGCACTTGAGCGAGATCTCGGCGTTCCGGCGCGTCAGCGTCGAGGCCATCAGCACCATCAGATCGCGCTTTTCGGCGATCATCAGCGGCAGCGCCGTCATGCCGTCCATGTCCGGCATCTCGATGTCGAGGATCACGACGTCCGGCTGCTTGCGCGCGATGTCGGCCACCGCCTCGCGGGCCGAGCGGTGAGCGGCCACCAGCTTCATGTCGGGTTCGTCGGAAATCCACCGGCCGACCAGTCCACGCACGACGACGGCATCGTCGACCAGCATGACCTTGATCGGATCGGCGGTGGCGGGACCTGCCGGCGCGGCGGTCCCAAGGGTTGACGCAAGACTCATACGCCGCACTCGAACGCGAGGACACAGGGAACGGGTCGGCCCGCGGGCCGGCCAGCGGATCAGATCAGGCCGACTTCGGCGAACTTGGCCTCGACGATGTCCTTGTCGAACGGCTTCATGATGTATTCGTTGGCGCCCGCATGCATGGCGCGGGCGATGTGCGCCACGTCGTTCTCGGTCGTGCAGAACACCACCTTGGGAGCCTGTCCGCCGGGCAGCTTGCGCAGCTCACGCAGGAACTCGTAGCCATCCATCACCGGCATGTTCCAGTCGAGGAGGATCGCTTCCGGCATGGTGCCGTAGCAATATTCCAGCGCCTTCTTGCCGTCCTCGGCCTCCTCGATCTGGAAACCGAGCCCCTCCAGGATCCGGCGGGCCACCTTGCGGATGACCGAGCTATCATCGACCACGAGACAGGTTTTCATGACGCAACAATCCTCAGCTCGAGAGCCCGTTCAGGCCGCCATCTGCTCGCCGCCCATGGAGAGCACGGAATCGACATCCAGGATGACCATCAGCTGCCCGTCGAGCCGGTGGACCCCGCCCGACACGCGCGCCCAGCGCGGATCGAGGTTGATCGGATTCTGCTCGCGGCTGTCCGTCGACAGCTTCAGTACCTCGCCGACCGAATCGATCAGCAGGCCATAGCTCTCGCCCTTGGATTCGATGCCGACGGCCATGGCCGGCTTGGCGTCCTTGTCCCGCGTCAGGCCGAGACGCACGCGCATGTCGATGGCGGTGACGATGCGGCCGCGCAGGTTGAGCACGCCGGCAATGTCCGGGTGCGCCAGCGGCACGCGGGTGAGACGGTCGGGCACGAACACGTCCTGCACGCGCGAGATGGGCAGGCCGAACAGCTGGCCGCCGATGAGGACGGTCACATATTCGGTGACGTCGTCGGTGGAGGTCTTCTGCATCGGTCGGTCCTCACGCAGCCTGCGCGTAGTCGATGGAGGTTTCCTTCAGGGCCGCGATCAGCCCCTGACGGTCGAACTTGGCCACATAGTCGTGGAAGCCGGCCACCCGCGCCCGTTCGATCGCGGCGGGATTGGTCAGTGACGACAGCGCGATCACCGGGGTCGCCTGCAGGCGCTGGTCGGCACGGATGGCCTCGGCAAACTCGAAGCCGTTCATTTCCGGCATCTCGATATCGGAGACGACCACATCGAAGCGCTCGCCGCTCTTCAGGATCTCCAGGGCATCGGCGGCCGATTCGGCGGTGACGACGTCGTAGCCGGCCGCCTTGAGCACGGGCGAGAGCATGTTGCGGAAGAACGGCGAGTCATCGACGAACAGCAGCCGCCGGGTCAGGGCCTCGACGCGCATCTCCTTGCGCTTGAACCAGTCCTCGAAGGCCAGCGGCAGGTAGTAGCCGATGTCGAGGATCTCGGTGGCCTGGCCCTTGATCACCGCCGAGCCGAGCACGCCGGGCGTATCCGAGGCCACCTCGATGTTGAGAGCATCCTCGACGATGTCGACAATCTCGTCGACCACCAGGCCCATGGAGCGACCCGCATCGGAGAAGACCAGCAGCGGCTGGGCGCCCTCGCTCTTCAGGCGCACCTCGCCGCTGACCGGCACCAACGGCATCAGTGCGCCGCGGTACTGGACCAGGTGGCGCCCATGGGCGTGCTCGATCTTGTCGACGGCGACCTCCTCCAGGCGCGTGACCAGCGACAGGGGCACGGCCTTCGGCTCGCGCGATCCGGCCCGGAACACCAGCATGGACACGAGGCTGCGCTCGCCGGCGCGACGGCCGTCGTGCTCGGTCTCGCTGGCCTCGGCCGACAGGTCCGTGCCGATGGCGGAGGCAATGCCGTTCGGGTCGATGATCATGATCACCGAGCCGTCGCCGAGGATGGTGGTGCCCGAGAACATGGTGATGTGGCGCAGCTTCGAGGACATCGGCTTCACCACGATTTCCTCGGTGTGGAACACCTGGTCCACGACAATGCCGAAGGTCTGGCTGCCAACCTGGGTGACCACGATGAAGCCGTTGGTCTCGTCGATCACCTGACCGTCGCCGATGCCGAGCAGCTGGCGCAGGTGGACCAGCGGCAGCAGCTTGTTGCGCAGGCGCAGGACCGGCGTGTCCTTGATCCGCTCGATGCGATGCTCGGAGTTCTGCTGGGCACGCACGAGCTCGATCACCGACAGCTGCGGAATGGCGAAGCGATCGCCGGCACTCTCGACGATCAGCGCCGACACGATCGCCAGCGTCAGCGGGATCTTGATGGTGAAGGTGGTGCCCTCGCCCTGCACCGACTTCAGGTCGATCGTGCCGCCGATCTGGTCGATATTGGTGCGCACCACGTCCATGCCGACGCCGCGGCCGGACACCGAGGTGACCTGGGCAGCCGTCGAGAAGCCGGCCGCGAAGATGTACTTGTGGATCTGCGCCTCGGTGAGCTTCTCCAGCTCGGCTTCGCTCGCCAGATTCTGCTCGACGATCTTCTTCTTGATCCGCTCGGTGTTCAGCCCGCGCCCGTCATCGGAGATGGCGATGACGATATGGCCGCCCTCGTGATAGGCGGCGAGCCGGATGGTGCCCTTCTCCGGCTTGCCGGCGAGGCGCCGCTGCTCCGGGCTCTCCAGGCCGTGATCGGCCGAATTGCGGACCATGTGGGTCAGCGGATCCTTGATGAGATCCAGCACCTGGCGGTCGAGCTCGGTCTCGGCGCCATGCATTTCCAGTTCGATCTGCTTGCCGAGTTCGTTGCCCAGATCGCGGACGATGCGCGGCAGCTTCTGCCAGGCATTGCCGATCGGCTGCATGCGGGTCTTCATGACCCCGTCCTGCAGTTCGGCCGTCACGTTCGACAGGCGCTGCAGCGGAACCTTGAACTCCGAATCCTCGTGGCGACGGACGATCTCGAGCAGCTGGTTGCGCGTCAGCACCAGCTCGGAGACCATGGTCATCAGCTGTTCCAGCGTGTCGACATTGACGCGCAGGGTCTGCTGACCCTTCACGCTGCTCTCGCCCTCCTCCTCGCCCGCCGGCCCGGCCGGCCTGGCCGCGCGCTGGGGCTTCTTGGCATCCGCCTTGGCAGGGGCCCTGGCCTCGGCCCTGGCTTCCACCTTCGGCTCGGGCTCCGCGGGCGCTGCCGCCTCCACCGCCGTTTCGCGGAAGGCGCGCTCCAGCTCGTCGAGCGAGACCTCGCCCGGGCGCAGCGGCCGTTCGAGCGTCTGGGGGATGAGCGTTCCCGTCGTCACCTTGGGCTCCGGGGCCTTCGGGGCGGGCGCGGCCGCCGGGGCCTCGGCAGCGGCCGACATGGCTTCCAGCTGCGAGATCAGGTCGCCATCATCACCTTCCGGCTCGGCGCCGGCGCTCTCCAGGTCGGCCAGGATCTCCTTCAGCCGGTCGATGGTGAACAGGATGAGCGTGACGCCCTCGCCGGTGACCGGCGCGCCGTCGCGATACTTGCCCATCAGGGTCTCGGCCGCATGCGCCAGCGCCTCGAGGCGCGGCAGGCCGAGGAAGCCGCAGGTGCCCTTGATCGTGTGGACCAGGCGGAAGATGTTGCCGAGAATGCTGGCGTTGTTCGGATCCTGCTCGAAGCGCACCAGCTCGACGTCGACCACGTCCAGGCTTTCGCTGGTCTCGGTCAGGAATTCCCTCAGCAGATCATCCATTGCAGCCGATTCCGGACAGTTGGAAACACGGACGCTCTGCGCGTGCAGGGCGCCTCATGTCGTGAAGTGTCACGGAAAAGGGTTAAATCTTGTTGAAACGGGGGTTGTTGCGGCAATCGCGGCAGCAACATTGCACTGCCTTTCGGGGACTTTGCCCCCGTCCCGCAACAGGCCGCGCGGCTATTGCGCGCTGATGACGACCTGCTCGCCGTCCTTGACCAGCGACACGGCCATGCCGGCAGCGCGCGCCAGCTGGCCGGTATAATAGGGTTGGATGGCATGGGCATCGATCGTGCCCTGCTCGTTGGTCGGAATGCCGGCGATCAGTTCCGTGGCATGGGGCGGCAGGCGCGCGTTGAGACCGGCCACGGTGACGACGAAACCGGCGCTGTCGCCCTCGCCGGTCATCTCCACCCGGATCGTGCCGCCGCGCGGAATGCAGGCCTGGGCCAGCACCAGCAGGTTGAGCAGCAGCTTGACGCGGTTCTTCGGCAGGAACGCCGGCGGCACGTGCCAGTCGATCGATGTACGCTCGTCATTGATGAAGTTGGCCGCGACCTGATGGGCATCACGGGTATCGATGGCCGAGCCCGCCGAGCCCGCCGCGCCGAAGGCGATGCGGCAGAACTGCAGACGGGCCGAGGCCGTCCTGGCGCTCTTGCGGATCAGGTCGAGCGCCAGCTCCGCGGTCGCCTCGTCGGCGCCATCCTCCATGAGTTCCAGGCCGTTCACGATGGCGCCCACCGGCGAGATCACGTCGTGGCACACGCGGCTGGCCACGAGGGCGGCCAGATCGAGGCCCTCGAGCGTGATCGGCTGGCGTTCGGCATCGGCCATGGTCATCCCCCACTGGAGCGAATCGCGCGCGCGCCCGCGTGCGGACGTTTCTCGGTTACAATGCCCGGAGCGGCAGGCAAAGCCCGGCCGCCACTCACTCCTCCTCGGCGCCCTTGAGCGACTTCAGGTTGGCGAACACCTTGTCGGCATCGTAGCGCTCCTCGCGCTTCGGGGTCTCGGACCGCTCGAACGGATCGAAGCGGCCGGGAGCACTGGTGGTCTGGTCAGCCGGCAGCAGCGTCTGCTCGGGCGTCGTGTCGACGGGACCGCGATCCTTGGCCGCCCGGTTCACCTCCAGGTCGAGATCGATCTGCGAGCACAGCCCGAGCGTCACCGGATCCATGGGCGTGAGCTGCTGCGAGTTCCAGTGCGTGCGCTCGCGGATCGCCGCGATCGTCGGCTTGGTCGTGCCGACCAGGCGCATGATCGCGGCATCCTTCAGCTCGGGATGGTTGCGCACAAGCCACAGAATGGCATTCGGGCGGTCCTGCCGGCGCGAGACCGGGGTGTAGCGCGGCCCCTTGCGGTTCTTCACCTCGGGCAGCTTGACCTTGGGCGGGGCGAGCTTGAGCCGGTAGGTGGGATCCTTCTCGGCCTTGGCGATCTCCTCACGGGTCAGCTGGCCGGTGATGATGGGGTCGGCGCCCTTGATACCCTGGGCCGCCTCGCCATCGGCGATCGCCTTCACCTCGAGCGGGTGCAGGGTGCAGAAGGCGGCAATCTGTTCGAACGACAGCGCCGTGTTGTCGACCAGCCAGACGGCCGTGGCCTTGGGCATGAGCAGCTGGGTCATGACGAAACCTCTCTCGTTGCCGGATCTGCGCAATGCCGAACGGAGCGTGACCTCTCCCGTGCCCTGGCTCGAGGCCCGGGCCGAGGCGACAGCCTCGCATCGATCGCAGGATCGGGAATTCGCTGTTCGTATATAGGCTCGGAGTCCGGGACGCAAACGATCGTGCGAAAACCTGCGCGATTGCCTGCAGAGCGCGTGGACAAGCGCCCCTGATTCTGCTATCGGCCGTGCTTCTCCGAACGGAAGCTTTCGCGCGGCGATGACCCGCGAGCCCGGTTTCGGCCCGTGTGATCAAGGCTGAAGGATAGACGCGTGCAGGTTCTTGTCCGCGACAACAACGTCGATCAGGCCCTCAAGGCCCTGAAGAAGAAGATGCAGCGCGAGGGCATCTTCCGCGAAATGAAGCTGCGTGGCCACTACGAGAAGCCCTCGGAGAAGAAGGCGCGCGAGAAGGCGGAGGCGGTCCGCCGCGCCCGCAAGCTGGCCCGCAAGCGCGCCCAGCGCGAAGGTCTGATCCCTGCCAAGCCGGTCAAGCAGCGCGTCGCCGCTCGCTGATCCCGCCGGGGGCGTCCCCGTGCCGTATTTTTGACAGGCCCGCGACGAACCATTCTCGCGGGCCCTGTTTCGTTGAGGGCGCTGATTCCGCAGCACGGACCCGCGACTGGAGATGATGAGGCAATGACGAGGCCCCACGCCCCGCGCGCACGCGGCCCGCTCTGCCTGCTGGCAGCGCTGGGAGCTCTCGCGCTGGCCGGCTGCAACACCACGGGCAGCATGGGCGTCGCCTCGCAGACCGGCGGCGACGATGTCGATTCCCACTATCTCGGATCGACGGCCAATCTTGCCTCCCTTTCCGAGGTCGTGCAGCGCAATCCGAACGACCCGCAGGCCTACAACATGCGTGGCACCGTGCTGGCGCGCACCGGCCGGCGGGAAGAGGCGATCGCCGACTTCACCCGCGCCATCCAGCTCGATCCCTCCTATGTCCAGGCGCTGTCGAACCGGGCCCTCGCCTACCGCCAGGCCGGTCGCAACGATCTCGCCATTGCCGACTACAACCGGGC
Source organism: Phreatobacter sp. (assembly GCA_046295035.1). GTDB lineage: Bacteria > Pseudomonadota > Alphaproteobacteria > Rhizobiales > Phreatobacteraceae > Phreatobacter. The sequence continues at coordinate 9,291 of JBKBOA010000040.1, read as the reverse complement.
GATCGCCGCTGATCCCAATTACGGCGCGGCCTATGTCGGTCGCGGCAACGTGTTCCGCACGCAGAACCGCCTCAGCGAGGCGCTGGCCGACTACAACCGGGCCATCCAGATCAACGGCTCCAATGCGCAGGCCTATCACAATCGTGCGCTGGTGGCGGCTGCCCAGAACAATCACCGGCAGGCCATCGAGGATTTCACCACGGCCCTCGGCCTCGCCCCCAACAATGCCGAGCCCTATTACGGGCGGGGCCTGAGCTATCTCGCCATCGGCGATGCCAAGGCCGCCCTGGACGACTTCAACGAGGCGGTCCAGTTCGACCAGCGCAATGCCGACCTGTGGGTGGCCCGCGGCAAGGCCCTGGAGCAGACCGGAGACACCGAGCGCGCTCTCGGCTCCTACACGAAGGCCCTGAGCGTGGAGGAGAACCATCCCGGCGCGCGGGAGGGCTTCAACCGCCTCGGCGGCCGCCCCGGCCAGAGCTACCGCCTGTTCAACTGAGCGTTCGGCTGCCGCCCCGCCCGGACCGGCCGCTCAGCGGCCGATGCGGGCGAGGAAGGCAAGAACCTGTTCACGACCGCCGCGCATCCACAGATCGTCGTGCCCGCCGCCGGGGACGACCACCAGGGTCTTTGGCTCGTTGGCCAGCGCGAAAAGCGCCCGCCCGTGCGCCACGGGCATGACGGTGTCGGCATCGCCGTGCAGGATCAGCAGCGGCGCCCTGACGCTGCCGATCCGGTCGCGCGAACGGAAACGGTCGGCCAGCAGCAGCCCGACCGGCAGATACCAGAACAGTTCGCGCGCCCGGTCCTCCACCGCGGTGAAGGGCGCGGTGAGGATGAGCCCGTCCACCGGCCGCTCCGCCGCCAGCCGCACCGCCACCCCGGACCCGAGCGATTCCCCGAAGAGCACCACCGGCGATCCGGGCGCCAGCGCCCGTGCCGTCGCGTGGGCGACCTCGGCATCGCGCGCGAAACCCTCCTCGCTCGGATGTCCGCCGGAGCCGGCATAGCCGCGATAGGACAGCGCCAGAAGCCCGTGGCCTTCGGCGGCAAGGTCGCGGAACAGCGGCGCGCGCGAGGCGAGATTGCCGCCATTGCCGTGGAAATAGACCACCACGGGCCGGCCCTCGCGCGGCGGGATCCACCACAGCGTCAGGCTGACCCCGTCGGCCGCCGCGCGCGTCAGCACCTGGGCGGCGACGCCCGCATGCGCCGGCGGCACGACCTCAGGATCGGGGACGTAGAGCAGCCGGCGCTGTGCGGCCCAGGCCATCAGGCACACGAGGACATAGGCGACGACAGCGATCAGGGCGAGCGTCCGCAGCCAGTCCGGCACCACCCTGAACCAGGCGGCCGCACCGTTCATCACACAAGATCCTTGGACAGTTCGAGCACCGCAGGCCGGAACCCGAACCGCTCGTAGGCCCGGCGCGCCACATGGTTGCCGACAATCGCACCGATCATCATGCGGCTGACGTTCAGGCTGCGCGCCAGCTGCTCCGCGGCCTCGAGGAGCCGGGTTCCGATGCCCTGGCCGCGTCGACGCTCGTCGATCACCAGTTCCGTCACCCATCCGACCTTCGCGATATCGGCGCGCAGATAGGGCTGCGGCCGTTCGAGCGCAAAGCACAGCATGCCGACGACCTCCGTCCCGTCCACGGCGACCAGCAAGCCGCCGCCGTCCCGGGCGATGCGGGCGATGTCGCTGTCGAGGCAGGCCTCGGCAGCCTTCACATCCCTGGCCCGGTCGCCTGAAATGCCGTCCTCGAACAGGTTCAGCTGGTGGACGAGATCGACCACGGCCGCGCGGTCGGCGTCTTCATAGGGACGGATGGCAAGGGTCATGGTCGGGCCCGCAATGCAGAACGGGGCCAAGCGGCCCCGTTCCCAACCTGTCGGCCATCAGGCGCGGGCGGTCAATGGCTCAGCGCCTTGACGATGCTCTCCACCATCTTCTTGGCGTCGGCGAGCAGCATCATGGTGTTGTCGCGGTAGAACAGGTCGTTGTCGATGCCGGCATAGCCGACACCGCCCATGCCGCGCTTGACGAACAGCACGGTGCCCGCCTTCTCCACGTCGAGCACCGGCATGCCGTAGATCGGCGAGGACTTGTCGGTCTTGGCCGCCGGGTTGGTCACATCGTTGGCGCCGATGACGAAGGCGACGTCCGCCTGGGCGAACTCGGAATTGATGTCCTCCAGCTCGAACACCTCGTCATAGGGCACATTGGCTTCCGCCAGCAGCACGTTCATGTGGCCGGGCATGCGGCCTGCCACCGGATGGATGGCGTATTTCACCTCAACGCCCTCCTTCTTCAGGAGGTCGGCCATCTCGCGCAGGCTGTGCTGGGCCTGGGCGACCGCCATGCCATAGCCCGGCACGATGATGACCTTGCCGGCATTTTTCAGGATATAGGCCGCGTCCTCGGCCGAGCCGGCCTTGTAGGGCCGGGCCTCGGCCGCCCCGCCCGCCACCGCGTCGTCGCCGCCGAAGCCGCCGAGGATGACCGAGATGAACGAGCGGTTCATCGCCTTGCACATGATGTAGGACAGGATCGCGCCCGACGAGCCGACCAGCGCCCCGGTGATGATCAGCGCCGTGTTGCCCAGCGTGAAGCCGATGCCTGCCGCCGCCCAGCCCGAGTAGGAATTGAGCATGGAGACGACCACCGGCATGTCCGCGCCGCCGATCGGGATGATCAGGGTCACGCCGACGACGAAGGACAGGATCACGATCAGCCAGAAGGCCAGCGTGCTCTCGGTCCGCATGAACACGATCAGCAGCACGACCAGCGCGCCGGCAATGGCGAGGTTCAGCAGATGGCGTTGCGGCAGCAGGATCGGCTTGCCGCTCATCCGTCCGTCCAGCTTGAGGAAGGCGATGACGGAACCGGTGAACGTGACCGCGCCGATGGCCGCGCCGAGCCCCATCTCGAACAGCGACAGGCCCTTGATGCTGCCGCGCGTTCCGATGTCGAAGGCGGTGGGCGCATAGAGGGCGGCCGCCGCCACGAACACGGCGGCGAGGCCGACGCCCGAATGGAAGGCGGCGACCAGCTGCGGCATCGAGGTCATCGGCACGCGCCGGGCGATCACCGCGCCGATACCGCCGCCGATCCCGAGACCGAGCAGGATCAGGATCCACGCGCCGATGCCGGACGGCCGTGAATAGGCCAGCGTCGTCAGGATGGCGATGGTCATGCCGACCATGCCGAACAGGTTGCCGCGCCGCGAGGATTCGGGGCTCGACAGCCCGCGCAGGCTCAGGATGAACAGGACGCCGGAGACGAGGTAGAGCAGGGCTGCAAGGTTCGCCGACATCGGTTCAGCCCTTCTGTCCCGCAGGCTTGTCCTTGGCCTTGTACATCGCAAGCATGCGCTGCGTGACGAGGAAGCCGCCGAAGATGTTGATCGCCGCGAGCACCAGGGCGATGAAGCCGAAGGCGCGGGCAAGGCCCGATCCCAGATCCATCACCTGGACCCCGACGGCCAGCAGCGCGCCGACCACGATGACCGAGGAAATGGCGTTGGTGACCGACATCAGCGGGGTGTGCAGGGCCGGCGTGACCGACCAGACCACGTAGTAGCCCACGAACACGGCCAGCGCGAAGATGGTGATGCGGAACACGGTCGGGTCGATCGCCCCGCCGGTCACGGTCGAGGCGGTCACGCCCGCGGCCGTGGCAATCTGGTCGGCAATGGTGGTGGCCTGCTCGGCCGCCAGCCGCGCCTGCTCGGCGGCGATCTTGGCCGCATCGGCGGCGGCGCGGGCCCGTTCGAGAGCCTGGTCCGGCGTCAGCGTCGTCATGGGGACCCCCTGGTCAAGCCCTCTGGATCAGCTTTTCGTGGTCTTCTTCGGTGCCGCCTTGCGCTTGCTGCCGTCGGCCTCCGCCGCAGCCTCGGCGGCCGGCGCGGGCACGCTCGCCGGTGCCTCGACGGAGGGAGCCGGTGCCGCGGGCACGGGCACCGCGTCCTTGAACGCCGGATGCACCACCGCGCCATCCCGCGTCAGCAGCGTTGCCTTCACGAGCTCGTCGTCCCAGGGCACGTTCAGTGCCTTGGCCGACTTGTCGATCATGATCTCGAGGAAGGCGAGAAGGTTCTTCGCGTAGAGCGAGGAAGAGGTGGCCGCAAGCCGCCCCGGCATGTTCAGGTAGCCGAGGATGGTCACGCCATTGGCGGTGGTCACCACCTCGCCGGGCCTGGCCCCCTCGACATTGCCGCCGCGCTCGACCGCCAGATCGAGGATGACGGAGCCGGGCTTCATGCTGGCGACCATGGCCCCCGTCACCAGGCGCGGCGCCGGCCGGCCCGGGATGAGTGCCGTGGTGATGACGATGTCCTGCTTGGCAATGTGCTCGGCGACCAGGGCCGCCTGCTTGGCCTGATATTCGGCCGACATCGGCTTGGCATAGCCGGCGGCCGTCTCGGCCTGGCGGAACTCGTCGTCCATCACCGCGATGAACTTCGCGCCAAGGCTTTCCACCTGTTCCTTGGCGGCGGGCCGGACATCGGTGGCCGTGACCACGGCGCCGAGACGGCGGGCGGTCGCCACGGCCTGCAGACCGGCAACGCCCGCCCCCATCACGAAGATCCGGGCAGCAGGCACCGTGCCGGCCGCGGTCATCATCATCGGCAGGGCGCGGCCGAACGCGGCAGCGGCATCGATGACGGCGCGATAGCCGGCAAGGTTGGCCTGGCTCGACAGCACGTCCATGACCTGGGCGCGCGTGATGCGCGGCATCAGCTCCATCGCGAAGGCGCAGATGCCCGCCCTGGCAAGCTCGGCGAGCGCGGCCTCGTTGCCATAGGGGTCCATGGTGGCGAGCACCACGGCGCCGCGCCGGTAACCGGCGGCCTCGGCAGCGGTCGGCCGGCGCACCTTGAGCACGACATCGGCATCCCTGACCGCGTCGGCGGACAGCGTCGCGCCGGCTGCGGCGAAATCGGCATCGACGATCCCCGATGCCTGCCCGGCCCCCGGCTCGACGGCGACTTCGGCGCCAAGCGCCTTCAGGCGCTTGACGGTATCGGGCGTGCCGGCAACGCGCGGCTCGCTGGCGACCGTCTCCTTGGGGATGGCGATGCGCATCGACAGATCCTCCGCTCCGCCCGCGTCGGGGCCGCGCCCAGGGGCCTGTTCTATCGGATGGGAATGCGCCCCTTGCCCCCGGTTTCCGGGCGCCCCTCGGAATCAGAGAAGGAAGATCGCCATGAGGATCAGGAGAACGATGAGGGAGATGGTGCCCCACTTCGTCATGCTGACGAACAGGGCATAGCTCTTCTCGTGCTCGGCGTAGTCCATTGGCGCGGTCCCGTCGACCCGAGGTTCGGAGGCCATGGCGCTTCTCCTGCTGGCTGAAATGTCAAGCGAGGGGTAGCGCATGGCACCGCATCTTGCAACGCACCAGATGCCGCTGTCCGATGGAAGCCTCAGCGCGGGGCGGTGAAGGCCGGCACGCCGGCGGGAACGCCGCCGGAGCCCTGCCCGGCGCCGGCCGGCGCGGTTGGCAGCGGGGTCGAGCGCGGGCCGGTCGGACGGGCCGGAGCCGCCTGGCGAATCTCCGGGCTGCCCGAGGCCGGGCGAACCGGCGAGGCCGGCGGCACGGGCGCCGCCATCGGCGGCGCGGATTCCTGCCGCTGCGGGCCATCGGTCAGCTGGACCGTCCACTGGCGCTGATCCTGGGTGTCGACCTCGAAGAAGCCGATGCGGTCATAGCCACGGGTCAGGCAATGCTCGAGCCCGCGGATGGTGAACTCGCGGTCGCGGGCGCACATGAAGGCCCGGCCGGACCATTCGCCTCCCTGGTCATAGTCGACGGCATAGAGATAGTAGTAGCGGGCCACCAGCGCCCCGCGCAGGATGGTTTCGCAGCTCTTCGGCCCGATGTTCCACCAGCCCTCGGTGGTCCAGCCCTCGCCATCCTTGTAGCCGATGGCCACACCCACCCGGCTGGAGGTCGCGTTGCACAGGCGCAGATCGGCGGCCGCCGGGGCGCAGGCGCCGATCCAGAACAGGCCGGCCAGAAGGCCGGCGGTCAACACAGAACGGCTGGCGGTGAATCGGGTCATGGAACCTGTATCACGCGGGAAACCGGTTTTTCGATGATGCCGCCGGCCGTGTCAACGCAGGGCTTCGCCGCAGCTCATCGCGGCCGCGCCACCGCGATTCCGGCCATGATGGACAGGCCGCCGGCGACCTGCACCAGCGTCAGCGCTTCGCCCAGCACCACCCAGGCGAACAGCGCGGCCACGACCGCCTCCATGAAGATGACCAGCGAGGAGAACACCGCCGGGAGCGTCCCGAGCGCCACCGAGACCAGGCCCTGACCCGCCGCATGGGTGACCATGCCCAGGGCGATCAGCGCCAGCCAGCCGGTCAGGCTGTGCGGCAGCAGCCGCGGCTCCCAGAAGAGGGCCACCGCAAACAGGCAGAGTGCCGTGATGGCGGTCGAAAGGAAGGTCAGCCGTCCCGCCCCGTGCGTGCGCCGGCCGATCTGCACGGCATGGAAATAGAGGCCGAAGAAGACGCCGGTCGCCGCGCCGTAGAGATCCCCCGCAAGGCGCGTGCGATCGATCTCGATGCTGTTGCCGACCAGCGCAGCCCCGCCCGCCAGGCACAGGCCGAGACCGGCCAGCGTTCCTCCTGAAATCCGCTGGCCGAACCAGCCCCAGGCCACCAGGACGACCCAGATCGGCGCGGTGGTCGCCAGAAACGTGGAGTTGGCGATGGTCGTGTTGAGGATCGACAGGTGCCAGAAGAACAGGTCGCCGGCGAAGAACAGGCCCGCCAGCACGATCGCAAGCGTGAGGCCGCGCCCGCCGCGGCTGGCCCGGTCCTCCAGCCGCATCCAGACATAGAGCACCGGCAGGGCCAGCAGGCAGCGCCAGAAGGCCGAGGCGAACGGTCCGACATCGGCGAGACGGACCAGGACCGGCGAGACGCCGAGCGCCAGGGCGCCGGCGCCGAGCGCCAGCATGGCGGCCAGCCGGGAGGCCGGTTGCGGGGCAGGCTGCGGGGGGGAGGCAGGAGTCATGAGGCGGTTCATCCGGGCCTGTCCGCTTAGCCCGCCGGCCCGCCTGTGGACAAGGCGGGCAGCGCTTGACCTCGGCCCGCCGATCCGCGATCCGTGCCCCTCCCCCGGACCCACCCCTGGAGACCCGCATGGTCGATACCCAGAGCGTTGCAGCCGACCAGCTGAAGGCCTTCGTCGAGCGCGTCGAGCGGCTCGAGGAGGAGAAGAAGGCCCTCGCCGACGACATCAAGGATGTCTATGCCGAGGCCAAGGCCAACGGCTTCGACACCAAGATCCTGCGCAAGATCATCTCCCTGAGGAAGCAGGACCGCGACCAGCGCATGGAAGAAGAGGCCATTCTCGAACTCTACAAGCAGGCGCTGGGCATGGCCTGACCGGCCGGCCCGGTCAGGTCCGCTGCGGCTGCGGCGCGAACATGGCGATGCCGGCCGCGACCAGGATGGCGGCAAAGCCGACATAGTCGAGGGGCGTCGGCCGCTCGCCCACGATGGCCATGGCACCGACGACGCCCACCACCGGAATGGCAAAGGTTGCCAGCGCCGCCGATCCTGCGGTCGAGCGGTCGAGCAGCATGAACCAGAGCAGGTATGCGATGGCCGTCGCGCCGACCACGTGGAACAGCAGAGCCCCGATCACCGGCGGCGACAGGCGGCTCGGCAGCACCTCCCCGGCAAGGGCGAAACCGAGCGCCGCCACCGCTGCGGCAATCAGGAGCTGGTAGGCCGTCACCGCAACCCGCTCGCCACCGATCGGATGGGCCTTCTGATAGACCGTGCCGATGGCCCAGCTGACCGCGGCCAGCATGGGGAACAGGAGACCGGCGAGCCGGATCTCGCCGCTGGCGATCGGCACAGCCAGCACCGCCACGCCAAGAAGGCCGACCATCAGCGCCGCCCATCGCAGATGGTCGAGCCGCTCGCCGAGAAACATCCGCGCGAACAGGACGGCCCAGAGCGGCGTCGTGAAGGTCAGGATCGCCGCGCGCGAGGTGGAGGTGCTCAGCTGAGCAAAGACGGTTGCCAGGTTGAAGCCGGCGATGATGAACACCCCGGCAATGACCAGCGGGCCCCAGGAGCGGCGCGGAACCGCCATGGAGCGGCCGAGTCCCCAGGCCACGAGGGCGAGCAGAATGGCGCCGGCGCCAAGTCCGAAGGCACGGAGCGCGAAGGGGGGAACCTCGGACAGGCCGATCTTCACGGCCGGCCAGTTGAAACCCCACAGGATGGCCAGCGCCGGCGGAACGAGGCGTGTCAGCATCAGGTGCCGCCTGTCTGCAAGGCCGGTGCAGGGCTGCCTGGCCGACACGGTTGAGGCCTGGCCGATCGGGTCATGGCGCCTTGCCGGCAGCGAAAGGGAATCGGACCGGCTGGGCCGGCAGCGCCACTGTGCATCGCCGCGGCCTGAGCCAGGCAGCCCTCGCCGCGCGGGGCTGCGATGCCGGACGGGAGAACTCAGCGTGACAGGGACGCCCGGCGCTGGCCAAGGCTGTCGAGGCGGGCGAACTCCACCGTCGGCAGCGGCGCCACGGCCTGGCCGGCGAAGCGGCGGCTGTCGAGCGTGCCGGGAGCGCTGCGATCGAAGGTGAGGGCGACCATCTGCACCGGCTGCTCGATCAGCCGCTGCTGGCGCAGATCGGGCGCGGTCAGGACGGCCGCGGAAACCGTGCGCTCGGTGGTCTGGCGGGCGAGCGCCACGCCAGAGCGCGCCAGATCGGTCGAGGGCGCAACCATCAGGGGGGCAGCGGCCGCCGGCGCGCGTGCCGCCCGCAGCTCAGGCTGCGGCCGCTGGAGCGGCAGCGGCGCCAGGCGCGGCTGCGGCCCGGTCGCGGCCGGCTGGGCCAGGGTCACCGGACGCGAGGGCGAGGCAAAGGCAAGGGCCATGGCCGGCGCCGTCTCGGCGCCGCCAGTCCGGCCACGCTGGTCGCCGGTGGTGATGAGCGGCGGGAGGCCGGGCTGGCCCGGCTCGGGCAGCACGGTCGGCCGGTTCTGGCCACGCCCCGCAGCCGGGGTCGCCGCCTCGGCCATCGCAACGGCGGTCTCGCCCGGAACGACCGGACGGGCCGGCGGCAGCGGAGCGGCGAGCAGGCGCTCGGTGTGAGGCTCTTCCTCGGCGCCGCCGGCCATGCGGACCGCCGCAGGCGGGGCGCGCGGCGGAATCGGCGCGGCTGCGATCAGCATGCGGGGCGGGCTGGGCGCGATCTGGACCGGCCGCCCGGGCGCGGCGGCAGGCGCTTCGGCGCGGGCCGGAATGCCCGG
>JBKBOA010000039.1:0-33198 GCA_046295035.1 Phreatobacter sp. | reverse complement strand
AAGCTCAAGCACTTCCGCCGCTTCGCCACCCGCTACGACCGCCGCGCCAGCCACTTCCTCAGCTTCATCCACCTCGCCAGCGCCATCCTCTGGATGCGCTGAATGTCGATTCAGCCTAGGGCGTTTCGATTTCCGTTCATAGCCGCGCGGTGGTCTTGCGGCGGTCACAGAACCACGGCAGACGGTCACAATCGGTCAATTCGGGAGCGAATCACACATGTCGGGCGGCCACGGGCACATGGATCCCTCCAACAAGAAGGTCGCCTTGCTGATCGCGATCCTCGCCCTCTTCCTGGCGTTGGCCGAAACGGCGGCGAAGAGCTCGCAGACCGATGCGCTCAACGCCAATGTCGAGGCTTCGAATCTTTGGGCCTTCTTCCAGGCCAAGACCATCCGCATGACGGCGGTCACGACCGCGGCCGAGGATATGGCGATCGCCCGCGATGCGGCGACCGACGAGGCGGTGAAGGCTGCCATGACCCGCCAGATCGACACGTGGCGGCAGCGGGCGGCCCGCTGGGACAACGAGCCGGAAACCAACGAGGGCCGCCGCCAGCTCACCGCCCGCGCCCAGGCGGCCGAGAAGAAGCGGGATGTCGCCTACAAGCGCTATCATGACTTCGAAATCTCCTCGGCCGCCTTCCAGATCGCCATCGTGCTGGCCTCGGCCGCGGTGGTCACGGGCGCCATGTTCCTCGCCTGGCTTGCGGGCGGACTGGGCCTTGTCGGCATTGCCTTTTCGGCCATCGGCCTGTTCAAGCCGGGACTGATCCACCTGTTCTGAGAGCGGAGGCGGGCCGGATCAGCCGACCGGATCGCCCTTCAGAAGGGCGAACAGCAGATGGTCGGTCCACACGCCGTTGATGCACAGATATTGCCTGGCGAGGCCCTCGCGCTGGAAGCCGACCTTTTCGAGCAGGGCGATGGAGGCGCGGTTGTGCGGCACGCAGGCCGCCTCGATGCGCCGGAAGCCCAGCGCGCCAAAGGCGAAGGGGATGAGCGTGCGTACCGCAGCGCTCATGTAGCCCTTGCCCGCATAGGGTCGCCCCATCCAGTAACCGAGCGAGACGGCCTGGGCGACCCCGCGGCGGACATTGGTGAGTGTCACGCCGCCGACCAGCGCCCCATCCTCGTTGCGATGAACGAACAGGGCGTAGCCGAGATCCTCGCGCCAGTCCTGGCGATAGCGCGCCACACGGCGACGAAAGGCCGAACGGGTCAGGTCATCGGGCGGCCATGCCGGCTCCCACGGCACGAGAAACTCGCGGCTCGCCCCGCGCAGCGCGGCCCAGGCCTCGAAATCGGCCATGTCCGGCACGCGCATGGTCACTTTCGGACCGATGACAGGCTCGGGCGGATCATAGGCGAGCCCCACCGCACGCAGCAGCGAAAGCGGCCGCGGTGACAGCGGCCTGGCTGCCGGATCCTTGGTCGAGGCGTTCATGTCGGCCGGAATTGTTCCGCCAGCTTGGCGACCTTGTCCAGCCCGCGTTTTGGGCCGACCGCCGCAAAGGTCATCGGCGAGGTGCCGATCAGCCGCGCACCGGCAGCGCGCACGGCCTCGACGGTCACCGCGTCGATCCGCGCGACGATCTCATCGAGGTCGAAGGTGCGGCCGAAGGCGAGCACCTGGCGGGCCATCTGGTCGGTACGCGCCGATCCGCTTTCCAGCGCGCCGAGCAGGCCGACCTTCATCTGCGCCTTGGCGCGGCTGACCTCAGCCTCGGTGGCTCCCGTCACCGCCTTGTGGAGCACGTCGAGCGACAGGCCGACGAGATCGTGGGCATCGGCCGGATCGGTGCCGGCCGAGATACCGAACAGACCGGTATCGCCATAGGACCAGTGGAACGAGTGGATCTCGTAGCAGAGCCCGCGGTCCTCGCGCAGATCCTGGAACAGACGCGACGACAGACCGCCGCCGAGCAGGTTGTTGAACACGCCGACCGCATAGACGTCCGGATCGCGATAGCTGACGCCCTGGAACCCGAAGACCAGGTTGACCTGCTCGATCGGACGGCCGGTCGTGGCGATGCCACCCCGATAGCGCCCCTCCTCGTTCTGCGGCGGCGCCTCGACCGGCAGCCGGCCGAACCTCTCCGCGGCCATGGCGACGAGGGCCTCGTGATCGACGGCACCGGCCGCCGCCACCACCGCCCGCGGCGCGCTGTAGCTGCGGCCGAGATAGCCGCGCAGCTTCTCGGGCGTGGCTGCGCGGACCGCCTGCGGCGTGCCCAGGATGGAGCGGCCGAGGGGCTGGCCGGGAAAGGCGGTGGCAACGAACAGGTCATGCACCACATCGTCGGGCGAATCCTCGGCCGCGCCGATCTCCTGGACGATGACGTTCTTCTCCTTGGCCAGTTCGCCCGGATCGAACTGCGGATCAGTGAGAATGTCGGCGAGGATGTCGACCGCCACCGGCAGGTCCTCGCCCAGCACCTTGGCGTAGTAGGAGGTGCTCTCCGAGCCCGTGGCGGCGTTGAGATCGCCGCCTACTGCCTCGATCTCCTCGGCGATGGCGCGGGCCGAGCGCCGGCTGGTGCCCTTGAAGGCCATGTGCTCGAGCAGGTGGCTGATGCCATGCTCATCGGGGCGCTCGTCGCGCCCGCCCACCCCGAAGGTCACGGAGACGGCCGCCGTGCGCAGGTGCGGCATGGTATCGGTGACGACGGTGAGGCCGGAATCAAGCGTGGTCTGGCGGGTGGCCGCGGGCATGGTCAGGTTCATGCCCGCGAACATAGTGGCGCCGGGTCAGAACCGGAAGCCGCCCGAGATCATCAGCCGGCGCGAGACGACCCAGTTCTCCGAGCGCAGCAGCGCCTGCCCGGCCACGGCGGGCGTGCCACCCGTCTGCCCGCCGGTGACCGTGACCAGCGCCTGGCCGGCCAGCGTGCGCATCAGGTTCGACGAGGGCGAGAACGCCGTCTCAAGCTCGCCCTCCGCCCGAAGGAACCAGCGCCCCAGGGGCACCTCCACGCCCGCCCCGAGCACCAGCGAGGGCAGCCATGCGGCCGTGTTGCTGGTCACCCGTCCGCCCGAGGTGCAGGCGACCGTCGGCGGCATTCCGCCGATGGTGCAGAAGCGCGAGCCGGTGGCATCGAAGTTCACCCGCTCGGTCAGTTGCGCAACCCCGAGACCACCGCGGACGAAGGGCATGAAGCCGCCGAGGTCGATGCCATAGCGGCCTGTGACGGCCAGGCCGCCCGTCAGGCCCGCGCGATAGGTGCCGGTCGCCGCATTGGTATAGGACGCAATGTTGGCGAGCGTGACGGTGCTGGTGCCGCCGAGCCGCCCGCTGCCCGCTTCGCTGCCCAGCCGGCCGCGCAGTTCCAGGCCCGCGATCCAGCGCCCGCCGATGAGGGTGTTCCAACCGATGATGGCATGGAGGCTGACGCCCCCGATGCCAGCCGAAGTCCGGCATCCGTCCGTGCCGCCGAACGAGACCGGACCGAAGCCCGCGATGGCAACGCCAGGACAGGCAAAGCCGTCGACCAGCGCGAAGGCGCGATGGGCAGAGAAGGCATAACCGAGACCGCCGGCCACATAGAAGCCGGAAAGCCCGCGGTTCTCGGCAGCCAGGGCAGCAAAGTCCGGCATGGCCGAGGCCCGCACATCCGCCCGCCGTGCGTCCTGGGCAAGGACCGGCAGACCGGCGGCAAGGCCGAGCATGACGGCGGCAAGTCGCATGATCTGGCGCAGCACGGCCAGCACCCCATCCCCACGCGACCCGCACCATGTTTAACATCAGGTGGAGACGACCGGCACAAAACCGCCGAACGCGGTGGACGAGGCGTTAATGGCAATCGGCAGCGGTTCGGGGGCTCAAGGCTTGATGGGCTGCAACCGGCATGGTGTTGTGCGCCCGCCCCTGCCACAGCCGGGCACCAGACCAGGACATTCGCCATGAGCGACCAGCTGCCCGGACCCGGCCAGAACCCGATCGTCGCAAATACCCAGGTCGCGATGATCGCCTATGTCCTGTTCGTGGCCGGATGCATCGTTCCGGTTCTGCCGATCGTCGCGCTGGTCATGGCCTATGTGAACCGCGACACGGCTCCGGCCTGGCTGGCGACCCACTACACCTGGATCATCCGGACCTTCTGGATCGGACTTGCCTACCTGCTGGTCTTCATGATCCTCGTGCTGGTCGGAATCGGCATCCTCCTCCTGCTGATCCTGCCGCTCTGGATCCTCATCCGGCTGATCCGAGGCCTGATGCTGCTCAACAATCGCCAGCCTGTTGCCGACCCGCGCAGCTGGCTGTTCTGAAGGCCGGCCTCACCCCCTTGGCTCGACCGGCTTCACCGTCTTCAGCCCGAGGATGTCCTCCAGGATCTTCGCCCCGGCCAGCACCCGGTCCTCGCCATGGGGACGGGCCGCGATCTGCAGGCCGATCGGGCGGCCATCGCGGGTGAAGCCGCAGGGCAGCGACAGGGCCGGGCAGCACACGGTGGTCAGCGCATAGGCGATCGACAGCCACTGGACATAGTCGGGGAAGGTGACGCCGTTGCATTCGGCCACGTAGCGCTGCTCCACCGGATAGGCCGCCACGATGGTCGCCGGCGTCAGCAGGAGGTCGTAGCGCTCGAAGAAGGCGAGCGTGCGCTGGAGCATGGCCTGCCGCTGCGCCTCGGCGCGGGTCAGTTCGTCCATGGTCAGCTTCAGGCCCTTCTCGATGTTCCAGATCACCTCGGGCTTGAGCTTGTCGCGATGGGTGCGCAGGAGCTCCACCTTGGTGGTGGCAAAGGCATAGGCGCGCAGCACCCCGAAGCACTCGTGAACCTCCGAGAAGTCCGGATGGGCCTCCTCGACGATCACGCCGGCCTCCTGGAACCGCTTCGCCGCCTTCATGCAGATGGCCTTGACCTCGGGATCGACCGGGGTGATGCCGAGATCGGCCGACCAGGCCACCCGCTTCGGCTTCCACGGGCCCTTCAGCGCCGAACGGAAGCTCGCCTTCGGCGCCGGCAGCGAGCGGGGATCGCGGTGGTCGTCGCCGCTCATGGCGTCGAGCAGCAGGGCAAGGTCCGTGACCGTGCGGGCCATGGGGCCCTCGACGCCGAGCGTCGCGTCGATCTTGGTGCCGGGCGTGGCCGCGACACGGCCGGGTGAGGGCCGCATGCCGACAATGCCGCAGAAGCTCGCCGGATTGCGCAGCGAGCCGCCCATGTCGGAGCCATGGGCGAGCCAGGCCATCCCGGTGGCGAGCGCCACGGCCGCCCCGCCCGACGAGCCGGCCGCCGACAGCTTCGTGTTGTAGGGATTGACGGTGGCGCCGAACACCTCGTTGAAGGTGTTGGCGCCGGCGCCGAACTCGGGCGTGTTCGACTTCGCATAGACGATGCCGCCCCGCGCCTCCAGGCGGTCCACCAGCACGTTGGACACGGTCGGCACATGGTCCTTGAAGATCGGCGAGCCCTGGGTCGACCGCACGCCGGCCACGTCGGTCAGATCCTTGATCGGCACGGGCATGCCCATCAGCAGCCCGCGCTCGGCCGCAGGCTTGCGCATCAGCGCGCGCGCATGCTTGCGCGCCCGGTCAAAGCACAGGGTCGGCAAGGCATTGACCTTGCCGTCCACCGCCTTCACCCGCTGCTCCAGCGTGTCGAGGAGGTCGAGCGGCGAGACCTCGCCCTTCTTCAGGAGCTTGAGGACATCGGTCGCGCTCTTCTCGATCAGCGACAGGTCGGCGGCCATGGCAGTTCCCCTCCAGGATGTTTGTCGGCACCGTGGCATCCGGGCCCATCCGGCGGCAAGGCGGCACGGCGGGTCCGAAGCCATGCGCCATGCGAATGGGTCGGAGCCCGGCACTTGGTCGGTCGGCCATTCGTCCGGTAAGACTGGGCAAGGCCCCCGCACACCGACCCGACATCGCCATGCCTGCCGACCCGACCGAGACGTCCTCCGCCGAAGCCGAGCCTCACGTCCGGGTCCGGCGCATGAACAAGCGCGACCTCAACCGCACCTGGGAGTTCATCAAGGCGGTGTTCCGCGAGGTGAACCGGGCGACCGTCGAATATCAGCGGCCGAAGTCGAAGAAGCGCTTCGTCGAGGTGTTCGAGGAAAAGGGCATCGAGCAGCTGCTGTTCGTCATCCGCCAGGACGGCAAGGAGCGGATCGTCGGCTATGCCGAATGCGCGCTGTCGATCATTGGCACCGACAACTGGATGAACGAGCGCTATTTCCGGGCCCGCGACATGCGCCCGCTGTTCGTCGAGGAGCTGGCCGTGGATCCGGAGTTCCAGGGCCGCGGGCTCGGTTCCTTCGTGCTCGACCAGCTGGAGCATCTGGCCCGGCTGCGCGGCTGCACCCATCTGGTGCTCGAGGTGGCCGAGAACAATGAGACGGCCCTGAAGTTCTACCGCGCCCGTAGCTTCACCAAGCTGGATGCCGCGATCTTCCTCGCCAAGCGGGTGGAGACCGATCCGGAACTGTTGCCGCCGCGCCCCCTCAAGCGCCGCCGCCCGCCGGTGCGGCCGGGCACGGCCAAGGCTGCGGCGACCTTGCCGGCAGAGCCCAAGGACCGGCCGCCGGAGGATTGAGGCGCCCGTCCCCTCCCCCGCATCCCTCCCCTGCTTTGACAGGACCGAAACCAATCGGCTTCATTCCGGCCATCCCTGATGCCGGAGGCCACCATGCCGCTGACGAACCTGCAGGTCCGCGACGTCGAGACCGTTCTTCACCCCTACACCAATCAGGCCCTGGTCAGGGAGACCGGCACGCTGGTGCTGGAGAGCGGCAAGGGCATCCACGTCACCGATGTCGACGGCAAGTCCTATATCGAGGGCATGTCCGGCCTGTGGTGCGCCTCGCTCGGCTACGGCAACCAGGAATTGGCCGAGACCGCCTACGAGCAGATGAGGAAGCTGTCCTTCACGCACCTGTTCGGCGGCAAGAGCCACGACCCGGCCATCGAGCTGGCCGAGAAGCTGAAGGAGAAGGCGCCGGTGCCGATCTCCAAGGTGTTCTTCGTCTGCTCGGGCTCGGAGGCCAATGACAGCCAGGTCAAGCTGATTTGGTACATGAACAATGCGCTGGGCCGCCCGCAGAAGAAGAAGATCATCTCGCGCATCAAGGGCTATCACGGGGTCACCGTGGCCTCGGCCTCGCTGACGGGCCTGCCGGCCAACCATATCGACTTCGACCTGCCGATCGCCGGCATCCTGCACACGTCCTGCCCGCACTACTACCGTTTCGGCAAGGACGGCGAGACAGAGGAGGAGTTCTCCTCGCGCTGCGCCCAGGAGCTGGAAGACCTGATCCTGAGGGAGGGCCCTGACACGGTGGCCGCCTTCATCGCCGAGCCAGTGATGGGCGCCGGCGGCGTGATCGTGCCGCCGAAGGGCTATTTCGAGAAGATCATGGCCGTCTGCCGGAAGTATGACGTCTTCATGATCGCCGACGAGGTGATCTGCGGATTCGGCCGCCTCGGCGAATGGTTCGGCTCTTCGGCGCTCGGCTACCGGCCGAACTCGATTTCGGTCGCCAAGGCGCTGACCTCGGCCTACATGCCGGTCGGCGCGGTGATGATCCCGGAGGAGATGTACCAGGCGACCATCGTGGAATCGAAGAAGGTGGGCACCTTCGGCCACGGCTTCACCTATTCCGGCCACCCGGTCGGCGCGGCCGTGGCGGTCAAGACGCTGGAGATCTACGAGCGCGACCGGATCATCGAGAAGGCGGCGGCCAAGGCGCCGCAGTTCCAGGCCCATATCCGGGCGCTCGGCGACCACCCGCTGGTCGGCGAGGCGCGTGGACTCGGCCTCGTCGGCGCCGTCGAGGTGGTGGCCGACAAGCGCACGAAGAAGGCGTTCGAGCCGAAGCTGGCGGTCGGTGCGAAGGCGGTGAAGTTTGCCGAGGAGGAGGGGCTGATCGTCCGCGCCATGGGCGATTCCATCGGCATCTGCCCGCCGCTGATCATCGCTCCGGAGGAGATCGACGACCTGTTCGACCGGCTCTCGCGCGCCCTCGACCGCACGCTCGACTGGGCGACGAAGGAAGGCCTGGTGGCCGGCTGAGGCCGGCCGGGCCGGCAATCCATCCGTGGCTGCGCGCCCGACACGCGCGGGCCGTCGCGGCCGGGCGTCACACCGCCGCCATATCGCTCGCTTCATTTCTGGAGCGCGCGGGGTTAGCCTCACCGCAACCTCAACGATGTGACCCGAGCTGATGCGCCGCGATCTCGATCCCTTCAAGGTCTCGTCCCCGCGGATCTTCCTGTTCCGGATGCTGGTGTTCCTGGCGCTGGTCGTCCTGATGGTGGCCGTGCTGCAGCGCGAGGTGACCGTTGCCTTCATGGCCAATCCCGGCCTCAACGGCGTCATCATCGCGGTTGGCTTCATCGGCGTCATCCTGTCGTTCCGGCAGGTCATCCGCCTGTTCCGCGAGGTGCGCTGGGTCAATTCCTTCCGGGTCGCCGATCCGGGCCTGACGGTCGACCGCGCGCCGGTCCTGCTCGCGCCGATGGCCACCATGCTGGGCGACCGGGTCGGCCGCATGGCCATTTCCACCACCACCATGCGCTCGCTGCTCGACTCGCTTGCCACCCGCCTCGACGAGGGCCGCGAACTGTCGCGCTACCTCACCGGCCTGCTGGTCTTTCTCGGCCTGCTCGGCACCTTCTGGGGCCTGATCGAGACCGTGACCTCGGTCGGCCGGGTCATCAATGGGCTGTCGACCCAGGGCGAGCTCGGCACCATCTTCGAGGACATGAAGCGCGGGCTGGCCGAGCCGCTCGGTGGCATGGGCATCGCCTTCTCGTCCTCGCTGTTCGGCCTGTCGGGCTCGCTGGTGCTGGGCTTCCTCGACCTGCAGGCCAGCCAGGCCCAGAACCGCTTCTATACCGAGGTGGAGGACTGGCTCTCGTCCACCGTGCGCGACATGTCGGTGATCGGTGAGGACGGCGAGGCGCCGGCCGGCGGCGTGTCCCTCGCCGACCTGCAGCGCGCCTTCGACCGGCTGCAGCAGGCCATTGTCGAAGCGGGCGCCAACCAGCGGGCGACCGCCGCCATGGCCAATCTCGCCGAGGGCATCCAGGGCCTGGTCAACCACGTGCGCTCCGAGCAGCAGCTGATGCGCGAGTGGATGGAGACCCAGGCTGCCGACCAGTCCGAGGTGCGTCGGTTGCTCGAGCAGTACCTGAAGGAGCGGGGCAAGGTCTGATGTCGCTGTCCCGTGCCAACCGCCGCGCCCGCGGCATCGACTACTGGCCGGGTTTCGTCGACGCGCTGTCGACCTTCCTGCTGTCGATCATCTTCATGCTGTCGGTCTTCATGCTGGCGCAGTATTTCCTGCAGCGCGACATTGCCGGCAAGGACGATGCCATGGTGCGCCTGCAGGCGCAGATCGCCGAGCTGGGCGAGCTGTTGCGGCTGGAGCGCAGCCAGCGCGCCACGCTGCAGGAGGGGCTCGCCGCGATCACGGCCACGCTCGGGGCGTCCGAGGAGGAGCGCCGGCGGCTGCAGGGGCTTCTGGACGATGCGCGCACAGCCGCCGGCTCGGCCGCCGGACGGGCGGGCACCCTCGAGCAGCAGCTCGCCGAACAGCGCCGCAACGCTCAGGCGGCCATCGCCCAGATCGAACTCCTGAACCAGCAGATCGCCGCCCTGCGCCGCCAGCTGGCCGCGCTGGAGGAGGCCCTGCAGGTCAGCGAGGCTCGCGACCGGGAATCGCAGGTGCGGATCACCGATCTCGGCCGGCGGCTGAACCTGGCGCTGGCCCAGCGCGTGCAGGAACTGTCGCGCTACCGCTCGGAGTTCTTCGGACGGCTGCGCGAAATCCTCGCCGACCGCGCCGATATCCGCGTGGTGGGTGACCGCTTCGTGTTCGGGTCGGAGGTGTTCTTCGGGTCGAGCCAGGCCGAGCTGGAGGCTGGCGGCCGGGCCGAGCTCGACAAGATCGCCGCGGCGCTCCAGCAGCTGGAAAAGGACATTCCGGCCGACATTCCCTGGGTGCTCCGGGTGGATGGCCACACCGACTCCCGGCCGATCAGCGGCGGGGGCCGCTTCCGCAGCAACTGGGATCTGTCGGCGGCGCGCGCGATCGCGGTGGTGCAGTATCTGATCTCGCGGGGCATCCCGCCGCAGCGTCTGGTTGCCGCCGGGTTCGGCGAGTTCCAGCCGATCGACCCGGGTGACAGCCCGGAGGCGCTTGCCCGCAACCGGCGCATCGAACTGAGACTCACAGACCGCTGAGCGCCTGTGCGCCTGCTGCCTCGCCTGCGATCGGCGCGCCGGCGCCATTGGCCATCTGGCGCCCGCGGCCAAGCCCGAACTGCAGCTCGGCAAGGCGCGCATAGAGACCGCCCTGCGCCACCAGGCTGTCGTGGCTACCCTCCTCCACGATGCGCCCGCCATCCATGACCAGAATGCGGTCGCAGGTGAGCACCGTGGCCAGGCGATGGGCGATGACCAGCGTCGTGCGTCCCTGCATCAGTCCGTCGAGCGCCTCCTGCACCAGCGTCTCGCTCTCGGCGTCGAGCGCCGAGGTCGCCTCGTCGAGCAGGAGCAGCGGGGCATCGCGCAGGATCGCGCGCGCGATGGCGATGCGCTGGCGCTGGCCTCCAGAGAGCGTCACGCCGCGCTCGCCCACGAGGCTGTCATAGCCCTGCGGCAGCTGCTGGATGAAGGCATCGGCATGAGCGAGGCGGGCAGCCCGGCGCACCTCCTCCTCACTCGCCTCCGGCCGGCCATAGCGGATGTTGTCGGCCACCGAGGCGGCGAAGATCGCCACGTCCTGGGGCACCATGGCGATGCGGCGGCGCAGGGCCGCCAGATCGGCGTCGCAAACCGGCACGCCATCGAACCGCACCACACCGCCCTGGGGATCGTAAAAGCGCTGGATCAGGGCAAACAGCGTTGACTTGCCCGAGCCGGACGGCCCGACAATGGCAACGCGCTCGCCCGCCCTGACCGCGAAGGAGACCCCGTCCAGCACCTTCGCCTCCGGCCGGACCGGATAGGCAAAGCGCACGGCCACGAAGGCCACCTCGCCGCGCGCGGGCTCGGGCAGGGCCAGCGGCGCGGCTGGCGCGGTCACGGCCGGCTCGGTCTCCAGGATCTCGGCGATGCGCTCGGCCGCGCCGGCCGCCTGGCTGACCTCGCTCCAGACCTCGGAGAGCTGTGACAGGGCGCTGGCGGCAAACACCGCGTAGAGCACGAACTGCGACAGGCGGCCGGCGGTGATCGTGCCGGCCATGACCTGCAGCGCACCTGCCCACAGCACACCGACGACGCTGGCAAAGACCAGGAAGATGATGACGGCGGTCAGGATCGCGCGCGAGCGGTTGGCCAGGCGCGCGCTGTCGAAGGCCTCCTCGGCCGCGGCCCGGAAGCGATCGGTCACCATGCCTTCCGCCGTGAAGGCCTGCATGGTGCGCACGGCCTGGATGTTCTCGTCGGCATAGGCGGTGGCGTCGGCGAGCCGGTCCTGGGCGATGCGCGAGCGCCGCCGCACGCTCCGGCCAAAGGCGACCAATGGCAGCACGAGCAGGGGGATGGCGCCGACAACGTAGAGGGAGAGCTGCGGGCTCGTCACCACCATCATGGCGACCGCACCGACGAACATGATGATGTTGCGCAGGGCGATGGAGACCGACACGCCGACCGCCGACTTGATCTGCGTGGTGTCGGCGCTGATGCGTGAGACGAGCTCGCCGGTGCGGGCCGTGTCGTAGAAGGCCGGCGACAGTCGCACCAGATGGGCGAAGACGGCCGTGCGGATATCGGCAACGACCCGCTCGCCGATGGTCGTGACCAGATAGAAGCGGGCCGCCGAGGCCACGGCCAGCACGGCGGCGATCACCACCAGCATGCCGAAGTACTGGGTGATCATGCCGTTGTCGGCAAAACCGAAATCGATCATCCGGCGCACGGCAAGCGGCACGGCGAGGGTGGCGAGAGAGGCTACCACCAGCGCCACCGCGGCACCCGCCAGCATGGCCCGGTCGCGCAGCATGTAGGGCAGGAACTTCATCAATGGCCGCAAGCGCGGCCGGCGCCCGGCCTTCGCACCCGCTGGCGCGTCGCCCGCGGTGGTCGCGATGCTCATGTCCCGAGACCCTCCATCTGCCCTCATCGGCTAGGGCTCCACGCCTTGAAAAGCCGACGGTCTTCCTTTATGAGCGCGATCTCTCATTCCAGACCACGACCGTCATGCCGGCCTGAAACGCGACCGGCGAGCGTTGAGGACGATCCCATGAAGACCGGCATCCATCCCGACTACCACACCATCAAGGTCGTCATGACCGACGGCACCGAGTACACGACGCGCTCGACCTATGGCAAGGAAGGCGACACGCTGCAGCTCGACATCGATCCGAAGTCGCATCCGGCCTGGACCGGCGGCTCGCAGCAGCTCATGGATCGCGGCGGCCGCCTGTCGCGCTTCAATCAGAAGTTCGGCGCCATCGGTGCGCTGAAGAAGTAAGCACTCCCGGACCGTTCCGTTCGGCAAGCAAGCCCCGGTTCGCCGGGGCTTGTTGTTTTTGGGGCGCGCAGGCGCGGACGCGCTCCTGGCGTCGGCACACCCTTCAGGTCGGAGGGTGGACGGTCCCGGACCGGCTCAGCGGCTCATGGTGACCGGTGCGCCGGTCGCGGTGGCTCCCGAATAGCCGCTGCCCGACGGGGACAGGCGCGCCGCCACGCGTCCTCCGGGCTGGAGCAGCACGATCTCCGAGCCGCGCTGTTCCCAGGCATTGATCCGGGCCAGCGACGGCGCGCGGCAGCTCTGCGGGCTTGCGCGGTAGAACTCGAACAGGGGCGTCGAGGTCAGGGTGATGCGGCAGCGATCGCCGGCATCGGTAACCGTCCAGGTGCCGGCCACGGCCGTCGGCGAATTGGCCGCGCGCGAGGTCTCCTGGCGGGGCAGGGCCGAGACCACTGCCGGCGGTGCGCTGGGCGCGCGCGGATCCTCAGCCATGATGCGCGGCTGCGATCCGGGGCTGCTGGGCGACAGGGACTGGTCGATGGCCGGCGGTCCGGTATCGGATCGGCCGACCTCCGTCGGGGGCGCCATTTCCTGGCTCTCGATGCCGCCCGCCTCGCCGGGCTGGCCGCCGGGAATGGTGTCGGGCTCGCCGACCGGCGGCCGGCTCTCCGGCATCGGCGGCGGCTGATCCGTCCGGCCGAAGCTCTGATCAATCCGCTCCGACCCCGAGGGCGGGACAGACGCAGTCGAGAAGGAGCCGAAGCGCGCCGAGGAGGTGCAGCCGGCCAGCGCCACGGCGGCGACAAGGGCGACGGCCAGGCGCGGGGAGGACGGGCAAGTGGCGGAAAGGCGCTGGGCCATGGGCGGTTTACCCGGGAAGCTGTCCGGCCGGGCGGACGGACGAGCCACGCTCGCCCCCCGGTCCGGCCATTTCGTGGCAATGCTGCGACTTACCGACGATTGTCACCATTCCGGTTAACCGGCGGTTTCCAGGCTGCCCGGTTTCGGCAAGCACCGGGCGCCGGAGCACCTCCGGTCAGACCTGGCGAGCCACCATCATCTTCTTGATCTCGGCGATCGCCTTGGCGGGGTTGAGCCCCTTCGGGCAGGCCTTCGAGCAGTTCATGATCGTGTGGCAGCGATAAAGCCGGAACGGGTCCTCGAGATTGTCGAGGCGCTCGCCGGTTGCCTCGTCACGCGAGTCGATCAGCCAGCGATAGGCCTGAAGGAGAATGGCGGGGCCAAGATAGCGGTCGCCGTTCCACCAGTAGCTCGGGCAGGAGGTGGAGCAGCAGGCGCACAGGATGCACTCGTAGAGGCCATCGAGCTTCTCGCGGTCCTCGCGCGACTGGCGCCATTCCTTCTCCGGCTGGGCGGTGGTGGTCTTCAGCCAGGGCTCGATGGAGGCGTGCTGGGCGTAGAACCGGGTCAGGTCGGGGACCAGATCCTTGACCACCGGCATATGCGGCAGGGGGTAGATCTTCACCTGCCCGCCCTTCACCTCGTCCATGCCGCGGGTGCAAGCGAGCGTGTTCGTGCCGTCGATGTTCATGGCACAGGAGCCGCAGATGCCCTCGCGGCACGAGCGGCGGAAGGTCAGGGTCGGATCGACCTTGTTCTTGATCCAGATGAGGCCGTCGAGCACCATCGGGCCGCAATCGTCGCGGTCGACATAATAGGTGTCGATCCGCGGGTTGGCGCCGTCATCCGGGTTCCAGCGGTAGATCCGGAACTCGGTCGTCCGGTTGGCACCGGCCGGGCGCGGCCAGGTCTTGCCCTCGGTAATCTTCGAATTCTTCGGAAGCGTGAACTGAGCCATGGGATGCCTGCGTTTCGCGCGCTCGACGAGCGAAGGTGCCCTCCCTTCGATCCTGATCGACCGCTTGTCAATCGGTCCTTTTGTCGTGACGGCGATCCACAGCCGTCACCCCCGCATCCACCATACCACCGCAAGACCGGCGAGCGCGGCGAGCAGCCCGACGAGGCGCAGCTGCTGGTCGGGCGTGACCCGCATCACCTCGAGAGCCTCGCGCACGCGCGCGGGAAAGGCCGCGAGGATCAGCCCCTCGATCACCAGGACAAGTCCGAGGGCGACGAGGAAATCGGTCATGGCCGGGCCGGCGGCCTGACGCCTGCACAACGCGCCACCGGCCCGCTCCGTCAGTTGCCGGGCGCCGGCGCGGGCGCCTGGGCGGCCGGCCCCGGCGTGGCCGCCGGGGGCGGATTGCCGCGCACGGGCGGCGCGCCCGGCGTGTTGCGCCGGCCGGTCGGATCGCCGAAGTAGCGGAAGAAGTCCGACGTCGGCGAGACGACCATGCGGGTGTCGCCCTGGCGCAGGCTCTGCTCATAGGCCTGCATGGTGCGATAGAAGGAGAAGAAGGACGGGTCGCGGCCGAAGGCCTCGGCGAAGATGCGGTTCCTCTCGGCATCACCCGCACCGCGGATTTCCTCCGCGCGCCTGTTGGCCTCGGCGAGGATGCCGACCACCTCGCGATCCGCGCGGGCGCGAATGGTCACGGCGGCCTGCTGGCCGGTGGCGCGCAGGTCCGCGGCCTCCTGCCGGCGCTCCGTCTGCATGCGGTTGTAGACGGCCTCCTGGTTGATCTGCGGCAGGTCCACGCGGGTGAGCCTCAGATCGACGATCTGCACGCCGAGGGTCTCCGCCTCGCGGTTCACCTCGCGCTGGATCTCGTTCATCAGCCGGTCGCGGTCGGTTCGGATGAGCGAGGACATGGTCGCGCCCGCGATGATGTTGCGCATCGAGGCATTGACGAAGCTGGCCAGGCGCGTGTTGGCGGTCGGCACCGTGCGCACCGTCTGGAAGAAGCGCAGCGGCTGGACGATGCGGTAGCGGGCAAAGGCATCGACGTCCAGATTCTGCCGGTCGGTCGTCAGCACCGACTGCACAGGCAGGTCCAGATCGAGCACGCGCTTGTCGAGCGCGATGACATTGTCGATGAACGGCACCTTGAAATAGAGGCCCGGCTCGCTGATCGGCTCGCGCACGACCTGGCCGAAGCGCAGGACGATGGCGTGCTGGGTCATCTGGACGATGAAGAAGGCGTTGGCCAGCGCGAACAGCGCCACGGCGGCGACAACGCCGAGAACCATGCGGAAGGAGCTGTTCATCGGGTGGTTCCCTGGGTTGCCGCGGCGCGCGGAGCCGCCGACGACGGCTGCTGGCGCATGAGCTGGTCGAGCGGCAGGAAGGGCACGACATTCTGCCCGTTGCCCGACTGGTCGATGATGACCTTGTCGGTGCCACCGAAGATGCGCTCCATGGTCTCCAGGAACATGCGCTCGCGCGTCACGTCGGGCGCACGCCGGTACTCCTCATAGACCTGCACGAAGCGGCTGGCCTGACCATTGGCTTCGGCCACGACCCGGTCGCGGTAGGCTTCGGCCTCCTGCAGCGTCTGCGCCGCCCGACCGCGGGCTTCCGGCACCACCTGGTTGGCATAGGTGCGCGCCTCGTTCTGGACGCGGTTGGCGTCCTGCTGGGCAGCGTTCACGTCGAGGAAGGCGCCGCGCACCTGGGCCGGCGGCAGCGCCGACAAGAGCTGCACGACACGGATGTTGATGCCCGAGCGGTAGTCGTCCAGGGCCTTCTGCATGAGCTGACGCACCTCGGCGACGATGGCGGCCTGGTCGGTGGTCAGGATCGCCTGGATGGGCCGGCGGCCGATCGCCTCACGCAGGGCGCTCTCGGCCATGGCCTTCACCGTGCCCTCGGGATTCTGCAGCTGGAACACGAAGTCGGCGACGCGCGCCGCATTGACGTCCCACTGAACCTCCAGGTCGATGTCCACGATATTCTCGTCGCCGGTGAGCATCAGGCTCTCCTCGAGCACGTCGCGGCTGGCGCCGCGCGGACCCATGCCGGAACGGTAGCCCACCTCCGTGCGCCGCACGTCGGTCACCGGCACCCGGTAAACGATTCCGAAGGGCGCGGGCGGGTTCCAGTTGAGGCCCGGCGCGGCATTGCCGACATGGCGCCCGAAAATGGTGTTCACGCCGATCTCGTTCTGCCCGACGGTGTAGAAGCCGGTCAGCGCGTAGATCACGGCGCCGAGAATGGCGATCAGGGCGATGCCCTTGGCGCCGACCGAGCCGCCGCCGCCCGGCAGCACGTTCTTCAGGCGTTCCTGGCCCTTGCGGATGATCTCCTCAAGGTCGGGGGGCTGGGCACCGCCACCACCGCCGCCCGGACCGCCGCCCTGGGGGCCCTGTCCCCAGGGGCCGCGCGGACCGCCGCCGCCACCACTGCTGCCCCAGGGGCCGCCGCCTTGATTGTTCCACGGCATGAAGACTGTCCTCGCTGCGTGAGCCCGGCCCCGGGACCGGATCGGCGCATGACGGCGCCGCGTTGCCGATGGGATATAGAAGGTCGGTCAGCCGCTTTCAACGCGACCGGATGGTGCATGCCGCTGTCATGGGCGGTCAGATGGCCGCAGGACGGCCTCCCCCCCCCCGACCGCCCGCGCTAGCCATGCGGACTGGCGGCCGCCTGACCGCGGGTCTTCCACAGCGAGAAGGCCACGCCCGCACCGATCAGCGACAGGGTGACACCCAGCGAGATGGCCGGGTCGACCTTGCCGACGATCTGGTTCCAGAAGATCTTGCCGCCGATGAAGACGAGCACCACCGCGAGGGCATATTTCAGATATTCAAAGCGGTGGACCATCGCCGCCAGCGCGAAGTAGAGCGCCCGCAGACCGAGGATCGCCATGATGTTGGCGGTAAAGACGATGTAGGTGTCGGTGGTGATGGCGAAGATGGCCGGCACCGAGTCGACCGCGAAGACCAGGTCCGCGATGTTGATGACCACCAGCGCCAGGAACAGCGGCGTGGCATAGCGGACCACCCTGCCCGTCTTCGGGTCGGGCTTGCGGACGAAGAAGCTCGAACCGTGCAGCTCCTGGGTCAGGCGCATGCGTCGCGACAGGAAGCGGACGACCGGGTTGGCGGAGACATCGTGCTGGGCCTCGCCGACCACGAGCATCTTGATGCCGGTGGCGATCAGGAAGGCGCCGAAGATGTAGAGCACCCATTCATACTGCTGCACGAGCGCCGCCCCGAGCGCGATCATGATGCCGCGCAGCACCAGCACGGCGATGATCCCCCAGAGCAGGGCGCGGTACTGGTATTTGGCCGGAATGGCGAAGTAGCCGAAGATGATGGAGATGACGAAGACATTGTCGATGGACAGCGCCTTCTCCAGGGCATAGCCGGTGAAATACTGGATGCCGGAGGTCGGCCCCATGGACCACCAGACCCAGACGCCGAAGACGACCGCGATGGCGATGTAGAAGGCCGACAGGACGAGGCTTTCGCCAACGCCCAGTTCCTTGTCCTGCTTGTGCAGCACGCCGAGGTCGAACACGAGCAGCGCGCCGACGATGGCGAGGAAGATCAGCCAGAGCCAGGTCGGCTTGCCGAGGAAATCGCTGGTCAGGACGGAAGCGATCAGGTCCATGGGGGGAGCTCGTTGCTGGGGTGAACAGGCCACCCGTTGGAAGGCCTCAACAGGACATGCGCAGAGGGGAACCGGTCACGGGTTCCGGCCGGTCGCCCGCCTGCGGCTCAATGGGACAGGAAGACCGGCAGCGGAGGGCCGGCGAGAATGGTCCTGGTGGCGCCGCCGAGAACGAAGTCCCGCATGCGCGAATGGCCGAAGGCGCCCATGACCAGGAGATCGAGGCTGTGCCGGGCGGCATAGTCCTCGAGCACCTGCCCGATGCTGCGGCCGGCCGCCGGCTGCTCGTCGACGGTGACGGTGACGCCATGGCAGGCCAGGTGCCGCACGAGCGCGGCCGGCGGAATGGTCGCGGCAAGCCGCTTCTCCTCCGTCACGGTCAGGACACGCACCGTCTCCGCCCGCTGGAGGATCGGCAGGGCATCGGCGATGGCCCGGGCCGCGGGCCGGCTGCAATCCCAGGCGATGGCCACCGCCCCGAAGGCTGCCGTCGGCGCGCGATGCGGCACCGCCGGAAATACCAGGGCCGGACGACCAGCGCCGAAGATCACCGCCTCGGCGACGAACTGCTGCTGGCCGCTGCCCTCATCCATCGGAATCAGGGTGAGGTCGCGGGTGCGCGCCTGTTCCGTCACCAGGGCGGGAAGCTGCGAACGCTGGCATGACGCCATGACATGCCCCGACGCCAGTCCGAGCCGCCGGGCCGCTGTCTCGAA
The DNA here is from genome assembly GCA_046295035.1 of Phreatobacter sp. Lineage (GTDB taxonomy): Bacteria > Pseudomonadota > Alphaproteobacteria > Rhizobiales > Phreatobacteraceae > Phreatobacter. The sequence continues at coordinate 14,583 of JBKBOA010000039.1, read as the reverse complement.
GGCCTCGACCGAGGCGCGCATGCCGGCTTCGCTCTTCTGCCGTTCGGCGGCGATCATGCCCGGCAGGTCCAGCAGCCGGTTCGCCAGCGGGCTGCCCACCTGCGGCAGGTCGATATGCACCGCCAGGGCGGTGATGGCCGCGCCGAGCGCGCCGGCCATGCCGACGGCCTGTTCGATGGCCGCCACAGGCGTCGCCTCGGGGTAGCTGTGCAGCTGCAAAAGGACGTCCTTGAAGCTCATCGCGCCTGTCCGTTCGGTTTGCCGCCCCATCCCGGGCCGCTCGCGGGGGCGGACTATGACCTTGAACGAACATCGAAAAAAGCAGATAGTTTGGGATGACTTGATCGAAAAATTCTGCGAATGAGGGCGCCGCGACGTGCTGAACTTCAAGCAGCTCCACTATTTCTGGCGCGTGGCCAGGGCCGGCAGCGTCGCACGCGCCGCCAGCCAGCTGCGGCTGGCACCCCAGACCATCAGCGCGCAGATCGGCACGCTGGAGGAGGCCCTCGGGGCCCAGCTGTTCCGGCGCGTGGGCCGACGTCTGGAACTGACCCCCGCCGGGGAGCTGACGCTGTCCTATGCCGAGGAGATCTTCCAGATCGGGCGCGAGCTGGAGGCCAACCTGCGCAATCAGGCGGCCAGCAAGGATGTCCTGTTCCGCGTCGGCGTCGCGGATGTGGTGCCGAAGTCGATCGCCTACCGGCTGCTCGTGCCGGGTCTGTCCATCGACGGCCGCCTGCGCCTCATGTGCCGGGAGGACAAGCTGGAGCGCCTGTTCGCCGAGATCGCCGTGCACCGGCTGGATCTCGTGATCGCCGACCGGCCGCTGCCCGCGGCCCTCGGCGTCAAGGGGCACAGCCATTCGCTCGGTCGCACCGGGCTTGCCTTCTTCGCGGTCGAGGAGCTGGCGGCGCGCTACGAACCCGGCTTCCCGCAATCGCTCAACGGCGCGCCGATGCTGATCCCCGGCGAGGGCTCGACCATGCAGATGGGGCTGACGCGCTGGTTCAGCGACCAGGGACTCGAACCACGGATCGTCGGGGAGTTCGACGACAGCGCCCTGATGAAGGCCTTCGGCAAGGCCGGCATGGGCATCTTCCCGGCTTCCGTGGTTCTGGCCGACGAGATGCGCGAGCAGTTCTCGGCCCGGATGATCGGACAGGCCGACGGGATCACGACCGAGTATTACGCCATTTCCGTGGAACGGAAGCTCAGCCATCCGGCCGTCGTCGCCATCAGCGCGGCGGCCCGGGCCGATCGCAGTGCGTGACCGATCAGGAAGGCGGCGACGGTCGGCCTGCCGCGCGGCGGCGATACTCGACCACGGTGAAGGCGTGATCGTCGCCGGGCCCGGCCGGTCCGGCCATCACCTGCCGGCCGTCCCAGACCGCCGGGTCGATGGCAGGAAAATGGCTGTCGCCCTGCGGCGAAGCATCGACATGGGTGATGCGCAGGCGGTCGGCGAGCGGCAGCGCCTGGGCATAGATGTCGGCCCCGCCCAGGACGACGATCTCGCCGATGCCCGATCTCAGCGCCTCCGCATGGGCGACCGCGAGGGCCGATGGCAGCGATGCGGTCACGACCGCGCCCGCCGCCACATAGGCGCTGTTGCGCGACACGACGATATTGAGCCGCTTGGGCAGCGGCCGGCCGAAGCTCTCGAAGGTCTTGCGGCCGACCACCACCGGTCGCCCGAGGGTTGCCTGCCGGAACTGCGTCATGTCCGATTTCAGCCGCCAGACAAGCTGGTTGTCGCGGCCGATGACGCCATTGGCGGCGACCGCAGCGATGAGCACGACGGGGGTCATGTGGCACTCGCGTCGCGGGCCCACCTGTCCCGGAACGGCGCCTGCGGATCCATGCCGGGCCGTTCCGACAGGGCGGGGACGAAACGGGGCCCATCGGCCGTCCTGCCGGTGACGGCGGCCCTGGCCTCCCTGAACGCCAGCCGGTATCGGGACGGTCCGGTGGCTGCAAGACAGGCCTCGGTCAGGTCGCCCTGCCCGGTCATCACACCGCCACCGGCGCCTTGATATGGGGGTCGGGATCGTAGCCGGTCAGGGTGAAGTCCTCGTAGCGGAAGGCGAACAGGTCGGTGACATCCGGATTGAGGGTCATGACCGGCAGGGGCTTCGGCGTGCGCGTCAGCTGCAGGCGCGCCTGCTCGACATGGTTCAGATAGAGGTGCGCATCGCCCAGCGTGTGCACGAAGTCGCCGGGTTTCAGGCCGGCCACCTGGGCCACCATCAGCGTCAGCAGGGCGTAGCTGGCGATGTTGAACGGCACGCCGAGAAAGATGTCGGCGGAGCGCTGGTAGAGCTGGCAGGACAGGCGGCCCTCGGCCACGTAGAACTGGAACAGGCAGTGGCAGGGCGGCAGGGCCATGTCCTCGATCTCGGCGGGATTCCAGGCCGAGACGATGAGGCGGCGCGAATCCGGGCTGCGCCGCAGCATGGCCAAGACATTGGCCATCTGGTCGATGGTGCGGTTGTCGGGCGCCGCCCAGGACCGCCACTGCTTGCCATAGACGGGGCCGAGATCGCCGTTCGCATCGGCCCACTCGTCCCAGATGCTGACGCCATTGGCCTTCAGATAGGCGATGTTGGTATCGCCCTTCAGGAACCACAGCAGCTCATGGATGATGGATTTCAGGTGCAGCTTCTTGGTCGTGACGAGCGGAAAGCCCTCGGCGAGATCGAAGCGCATCTGGTGGCCGAACACCGACAGGGTGCCGGTGCCCGTGCGGTCGGTCTTGCGGATGCCCGTGTCGAGCACGCGCTGCATGAGGTCGTGATACTGGCGCACGGCAGAGGGCCCCGCGGGAACGAGCGAATCCCTGCCATCATAGCGCCCTGCGCGGCCTGCGGGACGGGGGCATGCCGCCATCCACAGCCACGACCGCGACCGCCGCCCGCGCGGGCGGCGCCTGCGTCCCGATCAGGCGGGACGGTCACTTCTTCACGAACAGGTCGAGCTTCTTCAGGTGCTCGGCGAGCAGGTAATAGACGGTCACGCGGTTCTTGGTCCGGTCGGCCTTCATCGCGGCCTGCACCTTGGCAAGCGCCTCGTCGATCACCTTCTCGTCGGTCAGGCCGAGCTTCTTCATGCAGAAGTTCTTCTTCACGCGATCGACCTCGGCCGGGTCGGTGAAGGACACGAGGGATGAATCGCGATTGCGCAGGGCAATGCCGAGATATCTGACAATGCCCGCAACCGCCGCCTCGTCCGCCTTCGGTGCGTATTTCTTCACGTCTGCCAGCCAATCGGACATGGGTCTCCCTCTCTGGTTGGATTGCCGCACGGCGATTTCGGGCCGCACGTTGCGTCAGGCTAGCATCGCGCGGCGGAAGCGTCACCGCGCGACCTGGCAGGTCGGGAGTTCCCCTAGGGGAGGCCAGGCCCTTGTCGGGCGTGACCGGTCAGTCCGCCGCGCTCTTCGACGCGGTTGAAGCCAGCGGGTGCGATCCGCCGTGCCTGTCGGCGGGCAGGCAGGCGCACGCACTCCGGGACGACGCGCAAGGTGGTCTTCGCCTGCGACGGGGCCTGTCCGCAGACAGGCCCCGCACGGGGAAGGAGTGCATTCACTCCTGGAAGACGGTGTCGCGCTTCTTGTTGATCGAGGGCAGCAGCGCGATGACCACCATGACCACGGCAATGGCGATCAGCGCGGCCGAGATCGGCCGGTTGACCACGTCGACGAACACGGTCCAGTCGCCGCGCGACATGAGGATGGAGCGCCTGAGATATTCCTCCATCAGCTTGCCGAGCACGAAGCCGAGCAGCAGCGGGGCGATCTCGAAGCCCATCTTCATCAGCGCATAGCCGCAGAACCCGAAGAAGGCGCACATCAGCACGTCGAACGGGTTGTTGTTCACCGAATAGATGCCGATGGAGCAGAACATCAGGATCGCCGGGAACAGCATGCGGTAGGGCACCTTCAGGAGCTTCACCCACAGCCCGATCATCGGCAGGTTGATGATGAGCAGCATCAGGTTGCCGATCCACATCGAGGCGATGATGCCCCAGAACAGGTCGGGCCGCTTCTCCATGACCTGCGGGCCCGGCACGATGCCATGGATGGTCATGGCGCCGACCATCAGGGCCATGACGGCATTGGGCGGAATGCCGAGGGTCAGGAGCGGGATGAACGAGGTCTGCGCACCGGCATTGTTGGCGCTTTCGGGACCGGCCACACCCTCGATGGCGCCGGCACCGAACCGCTTGGGATCATCGGCGAGCTTCTTCTCGATGGTGTAGCTGGCGAAGGGGCCGAGCACGGCGCCCGATCCGGGCAGGATACCGAGCGCCGCGCCGATGCCGGTGCCACGCAGGATCGGCATGGCCGACTGCTTGAGGTCGTTCCAGTTCGGCAGCAGCGCGCCGATGCGGCTCTTCAACACGTCGCGCGTCTCGGGATTCTCCAGATTCCGGAGGATTTCGGCGAAGCCGAACATGCCCATCGCGATGGTGGCGAAATCGATGCCGTCGGAGAGTTCCGCCCAGCGGAAGGTCATGCGTTCGGCGCCGGTCTCCAGATCCTGGCCGACGGTCGACAGGATCAGGCCGACCAGCACCATGGCCACCGCCTTCACCACCGAGCCACGGGCGAGCACGATGGCGAAGATCAGACCCATCACCATCAGCGAGAAATATTCGGCAGGCCCAAAGACCAGCGCGAGCTTGGTGAGCGGCGTGGCAAGGCCGGCGATCACCAGGGTCGCCACGCAACCGGCAAAGAACGAGCCGATCGCCGAGATGCCCAGCGCCACGCCGGCGCGACCATTGCGCGCCATGGCATGGCCGTCGAGCACGGTGACGACCGAGGTCGCCTCACCGGGAATGTTGACCAGGATGGCGGTGGTCGAGCCGCCATACTGGGCCCCGTAATAGATGCCGGCCAGCATGATGAGCGCGCCGACCGGGTCGAGCCCGAAGGTGATCGGCAGCAGCATGGCGATGGTCGCGATGGGACCGACGCCGGGCAGCACGCCGATCAGCGTGCCGATCATGCAGCCCACGAAGCACAGCGCGATGTTCTTGAAGGTGAGCGCGACGCCGAAGCCGAGCGCCAGATTGGCGAACATGTCCATGACGCGACCTCACCAGCCGGCCCAGGGGGCCACGGGAATGGGCAGCTTGAGAGCCACCTTGAACAGCAGGATGCAGCCGACGGTCATCAGCGTTGCGAAGATGATGTTCTCCACCCAGCGGATTTCCCGCGACGCGAAGGCGGCAAAGAACAGGCAGAGCGGCCCGGCGATCACCAGCCCGAGCGGGCGCACCGCGATGGCGAACAGCACCACCGCGCCGAGCACGAAGATCGGCCCGCGGATCGACCAGGCCTCCAGCTTCGGGCCGACAACGGTGAGCGCCTGAACGATGATGATGGCGCCAACCGCCATGATCATCAGCGACAGACCGCGCGGGAAGGAACCGGGACCGAGATTGGCGCCGCGCCCGAGGCTCAGGTTGGACGAGGCCCACAGGCAGAACAGCCCGAAAGCGACGAGAAATATGCCGGCCATCATGTCGGTCGGGCTCTTGATCAGCCCGCGCCTGCCATCATCGCCCTCGGCTTGATCCTGTTGCATCTCACCCCACACCCGTTGTGGCCGAATGGCCAGACCTGCGGCCATTCGGCGCATGTTGTTGACAGGCGCGATAACACCTCGGAGGCCGGCAGCACAAGCGCGGAAAGCGGCATTCCCCGCCGCTCCCGAGTCATCAGTAGTTTTGCTTATTCAACCGGCTGTCGCAGATTTCGACCGATAGTGGTCCAGCACGAACAGGCGGATCGACGAGGACAGGTTGCCCTGGACCCGATCCTTGTCGATATGCCCGACCAGTTCGGACAGCGTCTCGCGCCGCTCGGCGGCAATTTCCTTCAGCGCGTTCCAGAACTCGTCTTCGAGGCTGACGCTGGTCTTGTGCCCCTCGACAACAATGGACCGCTTGACCACATGGCTCTTCATGGCTCGGACCGCCCCTTCCCCTGCGGCTCGGCGCGCGCGGGCCGGTCCTCCAGCTTGTGACCGTCGAGATACCTGCCCTGCTGGGCCAGGCGGGCCTCGGCCAGGCGCCGGTCCCGGGCCGGCTGGCCGAACCGCAGGCGGTTCGCGTCAGCCTCGATCGCGTCCGCCGCGCGTTGCCTGCGCTTGCGGACAAGTCTCAGGTTGATGACGTCATTCATGTGCATTCCAGCCCGCGACGATGACCCTGACGGTCAACGCGCGCCCCCATCTGGCAATCGGCAAAGGGAGCATGTGCTCCCACCAAACGGGACCCGTTTGTAGCCACTGGCAGACCATCTGGAAACCTTCCCTCGCTACCACCATACAGCCATCGCCCTGGCGGACGCTGTCTGAGCTGCCGGGGGCCCGCACGACGCGCGGGCCGGAAGGGTCGGACCCAAGCCTATTTCTTGCGGAACTTGTCGAGGCTGACGACCTCGGCTCCGCCGGTCGGCACCGGATCGGGCGGAACGCTGGGAACGGCTGTCGGCTTGCGCCCCTCCTCGGGACGCGGCGCGGCGACCGTCTCCGGGGGCGGCGCCGGCGGGGCGGCCGGCTGCGGCTGGTCGGCGACGGCCGGTCCGTCGGTGGTGGCCGCAACCTCGAACTGCAGGCCGAACTGCACCGAGGGATCGAAGAAGCCCTTGACCGCCTCGAACGGCACCAGCAGGCGCTCGGGAATGCCGCCGAAGGCAAGGCCGACCTCGAAACTGTGCTCGGTGACGACCAGATCCCAGAACTGGTGCTGGAGGACGATGGTCATGTCCTCGGGATATTTCTCCCGCATGCGGTGGGACAGGCGCACACCGGCAGCCCGGGTATCGAAGGTGATGTAGAAGTGATGCTCGCCGGGCAGGCCATCGCGGGCGACATCCGCCAGCACGCGTCGCACCACGCCCCGGAGGGCCTCCTGAGCCAGGATGTCGTAGCGGATGAGATCTGTCGGCATTGGGAGGCGGTGGGGTCGTCCGTTCGGCCAGTGCTGCGCGCCCGCTGGAGCTCTTCCACCCGCCGCGCGACCATGGCGGAGGAAGTGGAGGCTTCTGTTGCCAGGTGCCTCCGAACCCCGCCTTACGGTGCTACCCGGAAGGGCTTTGGATCGGTACCTTTACCGCATCAAGCGGCAACGGCCACCGGAGCATAGTTGTCGTTGGCAACTATTGAATCGGCCCGATAACGGCGGAACCATGCCGAGCGAAAGTCCACCCTTTACACCCTCGTCGATCCTGTTTCGCCCCCATCATCAGGGCCCATTGCGCGGGCCCTGATGGTGGAGGCGCCGGGTACTGCCCCCGGGTCCGATAGGTTTATTGCGATGGCCGTTTATCGCCATAGCCGGGTTGCCCCGGCGTTCCGAATATAGGGGAGGCTTTCGGCTTGCGAAAGGGTGTCATCGCAACTGACCGGGGGCCGGCCCGACCACGGTCGGCGGCGGCAGTGGCGGCAGGATCGACAGGGGCTGGCCGGTGCCCGCCGGCGGACGGGCCGGGGCGGTCTGGGCGGGCGGAGCCTGGGAGGGTGCCTGGCGGCTGGACTCCAGCGCACGGCGGACCACGGCCGGCAGCCCGCCGTCCTCGGCTGGCGGGGGAAAACGGGTGGCCTGAGCCGGCTCCGCCGGCCGGCGGGGCGGAACCGGGGCGGCCTCGCGCGGTGTCTCGGCCGGCGCCGTTGTCTCACGCCGCTGGTCCGGCGGCGGCACACGCAGCTCTGGCGGCACGGCCAGGGGCATGGCCGGCAGCGGCAGGTCGATCTGGGGCGGCGGCACGGCGGTGAAGCGCGAGAAGGCCCTTTGGCGGACGCGCTCCAGCCGATCGCTCTCCGACATCAGAATGGCATCGGCAGCCCGGTCGACGAGGCGCAGGCCGAGCCAGCCGGTCACGTCATCGGCATCGAGCCGACGCGTGCCGCGTCCGATCGGACCGTCGATCCGCACCGCCATCATGGGCATGGTCGCCGCTTCCGGGATGGGATCGGGAGCAATGCGGAAGGTGACGCTCGCCTCGCCGGTGGCCAGATCCAGCGTGCCGGAGCCGTGGATGCGTCCGCTGGTGGCCGCAAAGCTCATTTCCCCGGCGCGCAATTGCGTGCCGGCCAGGATGACCGGGCCTTCGGCCGGTCCGATCCGGACCGGCGTCTGCATGGCCGTGTCGAGGCCGGACAGGAAGGCCTCATCCGCCAGGGGCGTTCCGGCATCCTGGCCCCGCTCCGCGCGGCGCGTCATCTGCGCCAGTGCGCGCGGGTCGAGGCCGACCGCCTCTCCTGCTCCCCAGCCCAGCCGGCCCTCGCCGCGCAGGCTTGCCATCAGCGCGGCCGGATTGCCGCCGTCACCTGACAGGGACAGGTCCAGCCGTCCCTCGCCGCCCACCCCCGGCGCGAGCGCCCGGCGATCGATGCCCTCCACCGTCACCCGGCCGTTCAGAACCGTGGCCAGCGGCGAGCGGTCGATGACGAGGTCGCCCGACAGCCGCCCACCTGCGGCGCGAGCCGACAATCCGGTGAGCTCCATCCGGCCGTTGCGGCGCAACAGCCGCCCGGACAGACCGGTGAGGTCCGGAAACGGACCGATGCCGAGGCGGGCGATGGCAAGGTGCAGATCGAGGTCCAGGCGGTCGAACGGCGTGGAGGAAAAGGCGGCGGTCGGCCAGTCCCTGCCCCCTGTCTCGACGAGCCAGGCCGGGCCGGTGAGGAGGCTCGCCAGCACCTCGGCCGGCAGGGCGCCGAGAGCCAGGCGACCGCGGGCCGTCAGCCCCTGCCCCTCGACATCGGCCTCGACATCCGTCCCGCCGATCCGGCCCGCGGCCCGGTCGATGCGCCAGCGCTCAGCCGTGCCCGTGCCGGAGACGGTCAGGCGGGCCGCCAGGGTGCCGGCCAGTTCGGCCGGCACGCCGGCCAGTGGCAGGAGTGGAGCGAGATCAGCGGTGTTCAGGTCAAGGCGGGCGCGCGAGGCGCCATCGACCGACCGGGCAAAGCTCAGCCTCGCGGCCGTTCCGGCGGCGTCGACATCGGCCTCGGCCTGCCAGCCGCCGCGTGCATCCCGATCCATGACCAGATCGGCGCGCGTCGGTGTTGCCGGCGCCTGCCCCGCCAGCTCCCAGCCGGTGAGCAATTGCAGGACACGGTCGGCGCGCGGCGCCGCAATCACGGCCCGCAGCCGGCCGGGAATGCTGTCCAGGCTGCCCAGATCGCCGGTTCCGGCCAGGTCGATGCCCACGGTGGCCTCACCGATGCGGCCGTCCAGCCGCAGCCCGAGCGCCGAGGGCGCGCCCGCGGCAAAGGCAAAGGTGAGATCGAGGCCGGCGAGCGAGGCAGCCCGCTGCCGCAGCTGCCCGGCCAGCGGGCGCGTCCGCTCGTGGCGGGACAGGAGTTCGATCAGGCCATCGGGCGTGTCGGCACGGATGCGACCGTCGAGCCGGCCGGTGAGGGGGCCCTCCAGCCCGTCGAGGCGACCGGCCACCTCCAGACCGAGCCCGGCGAAATCGGCAATGCTGGCCCGCTCGGCCCGGAAGCTGCGGCCGTCGGTTGCCAGGGTCAGATCGACGCCGCGCGCCGCAAGGCCCGCGAACCGCGCCTGGTCGAGCCGCAGGCGGATGCGGGCATCGGTCGCCGGATCGAGGCGCGCGCCGGTCCCGGCGGCGAGGCGCAGCAGGAAATCGAGGTCGAGGTCGCCCGCTGCCAGATCGATCTCGACGCCGTGGCGGCCGAGCGCGGGAAAGTCGAGGGCCATGCGGCCGCGTGCCTCGCCGGCGGCCGTGCGGGCCTCGAGATCCTCCAGAAGCAGGCGGCCGGGCTCGGCTGTCAGACGGGTGGAGACGGACAGCGGCTGGTCCAGCCCCGCCGGTGGCGGCTGACCGTCCAGCCAGGCCAGCAGGGCCCCGGGGCGTGCGCTGCTCATTGCGAGGGAGCCGGAGAAGGCCAGGTCCGGCGCGAGGGTCAGCCGGCCGTCCGCCTCCGCCGTGCTGTCGCCGGGCAGGCGGGCAAACAGCCGGTCCAGCCGCCAGGCTCCGTCATGGGAGCGCAGGTCGCCCCTGAAGTCGAGCACCGAGGCGCCGGCGACCGTCACACCGGCGATGTCGAAGCCGACCGATACCGGCCAGGTGCCGCCGGTCAGGGCCGGCATGCCGGCGAGCAGCCGGGTGATGGCCTCGCGCGGCGTGGCCGCCGGCTGGCCGATCAGGCGATCAAGGTCGAACTGCCGGGCGACGATCACGGCTTCCAGCGAGGGCCGCTCGCCCAGCGCCAGCCGGAACGAGCCGGTGGCGCGCAGGAGCCGATCGACCGGGCCGAGCTGGGCCTCGGCCCGATCGACCACCAGGCCATCGGTCGACATGGCGCCGTGACCGGCGACCCGCCAGGGCCCGAAGCCGGTCTGGCCGGTGAGCACGACCTGTCCCTCGAAGCGCGGCCTGACCGCCACCGCCACGGTGCCCTCGGTCTCGACGGCGAGGCCGGTGGCCGTATCGCTGGTGCGCAGGCGCGCGTGCAGGCGATGGCTGTCGTCGAGGCTCGCGACCAGGGCGATCGGCAGGACACGCTCGCCAACGACGGCCGAGCCCTCCAGGCGCACGGGCCCGCGCGCGCCGCGCGAATCGCCCGTCAGCCGGATGCGCTCGCCGACGAGCAGCCGCCCACCATCGTCCGCAATGGTCAGGCGACCATTCTCGATCGTCACCTCCTCGGCCGGCAGGAGGCTCGCGGGCACGCCGGCGGGATCGACCACCACATCGGCATCGCGCACGAGCAGGCTGGTCAGATGCGCCTCGCCACGCAGGAGCGGGGCCACGCGCAGCTGGCCGGACAGCCGGCCGATCCGTGCCCCGTGCCGCTCCGTGCCGATCGCCACGTCCCGCGCGTCGACGGCAATGGACGGCAGCAGCCGGATCGACAGGTCGCCGCCAATCCTGACCGGCAGGCCGAACAGCCGGGAGGCCTCGCGCTCCACCAGGGCGCGGTGCTGGTTCCAGTCGATCATCAGCGGCCCGACCATCGCCGCCACGATGGCGACGATGAGGGCAATCGCGATGGCGAGCAGTGTGTTCTGCAAGGGCAGCGCTCCGGCCGGGTGCCACAGCGTGAATGTAGGAGATGGACCGCCCGGCGGAAAGGCGCGCGCTCATGACGCGGCCGCCGGATGCGGGCCGCGGGAGCGTGCTCTTGCCAGCGCCGGCCAGCGGCCGCCACACTCCGCCTCCCGCCAAGCCGGAGACATGCCGATGAGCCCCGAAGACAAGCTCGCCCAGATGGGCCTCACCCTGCCGCCGGTTCCCTCGCCGGCCGGCAACTACGTGCCGTGGAAGCGCGATGGATCGATCGCCTATCTGGCCGGGCAGGGCCCGCGCAAGACCGATGGCAGCTTTGCCACCGGCAAGGTGGGCGGCACGGTGACGGTCGAGACCGCCTACGAGCACGCCAAGCTGGTCGGCCTGCAGATCCTCGCCGCCGCGAAACAGGCAGCTGGTGGCGACCTGTCGAAGGTGGAGTTCCTCAAGGTTCTGGGCATGGTGAATGCGACGCCGGATTTCGCCGACCATCCGCGAGTCATCAACGGCTTTTCCGACCTGATGGTAGCGGTGCTCGGCGAGCGCGGCCGTCATGCCCGCTCGGCCGTCGGCATGGGCTCGCTGCCGTCCGGAATCACCGTGGAGGTCGAGGCGGTGATCCGCATCCACGACTGAGGCCGGGATCGGTCCGCACAGGACCCCTGCCCTGCCCACCGGCGGATTGACTTGGCCGCGAGAGCGGCGATAGGTGAGCGCCATGCACCTTCTCCGCGGCGACCGCTTCCGGCTGGCGCGCAACGTCATCGTTGCGCTGCTGGCCTATGTCGTCGCGGCGACCGGCCTGCTCGGCGGCATCATGCGCTCGGCCCATGGCCTCGATGCCGGGAGCGGACTGGTGGTGATCTGCACCGTGGATGGCATGGTCACCGTGCCGGCCGATTCCGAGCCGGCCCGGAAGGCCCAGCCGGCCATTCACTGCGTGCTGTGCCATGGGGTGGCCGACATTGACGTCCCCGCGCCCGACGGCGGCATGACCCCCGTCGATCCGCCGGTTGCCGCCCGTGCGCCTGCCGCATCCTACGACCCCATCCTGCCCGCCTATGCCTTCGACGGCTGGCGCGGCACACGCTCGCCCCGAGCTCCGCCCTTCAGCGCCTGATCACGGCTTCCGTTGCCCCGGCCATCGCCGGCGCTCCCCCGTCATCCCGCCCTGAAGCATCCTCATGACCCGATTCCTCCGACCGATCCTCGCCGGATCGGCAAGCCTTGCGGCCCTTGTTGCGGCTGCCCCGTCCGTTCTTGCCCAGGACACCACCCTACTGCCAGCCATCACCATCGAGGGGACCGGTGGCCAGCGCGGCTCGCTGACCTCGCCCGATATTGTCACGCAGCGCGATGAGGTGAACCGCACGCCCGGCTCGGTCTCGCACATCGACGCCGAGACGCAACGCAACACCTATGCCCAGAACCTGCGCGACGTGTTGCAGGAAACGCCCGGCCTGCTGGTCCAGAACCGCTACAGCCAGGAGATCCGGCTCTCCATCCGCGGCTCGGGCCTGGCCCGCGCTTTTCATACCCGCGGGGTGGAGATCCTTCAGGACGGCATCCCGACAAACCTCGCGGACGGCTCGGGCGACTTCTACCAGATCGACCCCCGGGCGCTGCGGGCCATCGAGGTGTTCCGCGGCGGCAATGCCCTGCCCTTCGGCTCCTCAACGCTCGGCGGCGCCATCAATTTCGTGACGCCGACGGCCCGGACGGCCATCGCGCCGACCACGTTCAGCCTGGAGGCCGGCTCGTTCGGCACCCTGCGCGGCCATGGCTCGGTGTCGCGGGTCTATGGCGACTGGGACATTCACGCCTCCGGCACGCTCACCCATGCCGATGGCTGGCGGGCGCACGAGACGCAGAATCTCGGCCATTTCAACGCCAATATCGGCAGGCGCATCAACGACCGCGTCGAGACGCGGTTCTATTTCGGCGCCTATTACACCGACCAGAAGCTGCCAGGCTCGCTGACCTATGGCCAGGCCATGACCAATCCGCGTCAGGCCAGTGCCGCGGCGGTGGCCGGCGACCAGGCGCGCAACACCTATGTGCAGCGCTTCGCCAACGTGACCTCGGTCCGGCTCGACTTCGGCCAGCTCGACATTGCCTCCTGGGCCATCCACAAGCACCTCAACCATCCGATCTTCCAGGTGCTGGACCAGGACGGCTGGACCTACGGCATCTCGCCGCGCTTCACCGGCTCTTTCAGCATCGCAGGCTTGCGCAATGACGTCGTGGCGGGAGCCCGCATCTTTGCCGGCACCAATGCCGTGCAGCAGTTCGTCAACCTGGGCAATGCACAGCGCGGTGCCCAGACGGTCAACGGCCGGCAGAATGCCGAGAACTACGAGGCCTGGTTCGAGAACCGGCTGTTCGTACTGCCGCAGGTCGCGCTGACCGCCGGCGCGAAGGTGTTCTCCTCGCGCCGCGCCTATACGGGCGGGCTCAACCTCAACACCATGCCGGTCGCCATCGACACCTCCGTGACCTATTCGGGCGTCAATCCGCGCATCGGGCTTCTGTGGGAACCCGTGCGCGATGTGCAGGTCTTCGCCAACATCGCCCGCTCGGCCGATGTGCCCGATTTCACCGATCTGATGCAGACGACGGCAACGACCACCACCTTCGTGCCCCTGCGGGCCCAGACCGGAACCACCTTCGAGGTCGGCACGCGCGGACGCTGGGACCGCTTCACCTGGGAGGTTGCGGTCTGGCGGGCAGAGCTGCGCGACCAGATGCTGCAGTTCAATGTCGGCCCTGGCATTCCGGCCTCGACCTTCAATGCGCCGCGCACCCGGCTGCAGGGCCTGGAGCTGGCGGCCAGCGTCGACCTGGCACGGGGGCTGGCCACGGATGGCGACCGTCTGACCTTCCGCCAGATGTGGACCTGGTCCGACTTCCGCTTCGTCAACGATCCGGTCTATGGCAGCAACGTGCTGCCGCTGATGCCGCGGCACATCCTGCGCTCGTCGCTGACCTATGCGCACCCGGCCGGCTTCTCCATCACGCCGACGGTGGACATCGTCCCGGAAGGGGCCTTCGTCGATTACCGGAACACGTTCCGGGTGCCGGGCTACGCCATCTTCGGCCTGCAGGCGAGCGCCCGACTGCCCAATGGCGGCGAGGCCTTCCTCGATCTGCGCAACCTCGCCGACAAGCGCTACATCGCCGATTTCGGCCCGGTCGTCCTCTACAATCCGGCATCGACGGCGACCTTCTATCCCGGCACGGGACGCAGCCTCTACGGCGGCGTCCGGATGCGCTTCTGATGTAATGTTGTATCATTGGAGCGGGAGGGTCTGCCGATCCTCCTGCTTCGCCAGACCACGGAGACAGTCCGCGACATGGTCGCCCAACTCACCCTCCAGGCGGCAGACCCGCCCCCGGCTGACGGGGGAACGGGTCTGCTCGACCGGGTGCGGCCGGGACAGGCGGACCGGGGCGTGGGCAACCTGTGGTCGGGAGACATCACGGTGTCGGCGGGGAAGGCGCCGCCGGTCTGCGTGATGGCCAGGGGGGAGCCCGCG
>JBKBOA010000038.1:0-33655 GCA_046295035.1 Phreatobacter sp. | reverse complement strand
GACGTCGGCGCCGTGTCGCCGACAGGAGCTTCGGGGAAACGACCATGATCGACACCGTTCCGCGACCCTTGGCCCTCGGATCGTCCCGCAGGCGGACGGGGTCCGGCAGGCGGACCTGGCTGAAGATCGCCGCCATCGCCGCCGTCGCCGTGGTCCTCAGCGCGGCCGTGGCTGAAGCGCGCCGCGGTGGCTCCTTCGGCAGCCGCGGCGACCGGACCCATTCCGCTCCGCCGCCGACGCAGACCGCGCCGGGCATGGCCCAGCCGATCCAGCGCACCCAGACGCCGGCCCCCGCACCGACCACCGCCAGCCCGGCGGCCGCCCCCCGTCCGGCCGGCGCGCCCGCGGCCCAGGGCTCGCGCTTCGGCGCCCTGGGCATGGGCCTGGCCGCCGGCTTTCTCGGCGCCGGCCTGTTTGGCCTGCTCTCCGGCCAGGGCTTCCTGGCCGGCCTCGGCTCGCTCATGGGCCTGATCGGCTTCCTCGCCCAGATCGCCCTGATCGCCGGCGTGATCTATCTCGTCGTGCGGCTCGTGCGCGGTCGTCGCGAGCAGCAGACCGGCACGCCGGCCTATGCCCGCGGTCCGGCTGGCGGACCGATGCCCGGCCCGCGGCCGATGGGCGGACCGCTCGGCGCCGCGCCGATGGGCGGCGCCATGGGCGCGGGGATGGGTGCTGGCATCGGCGCTGCGAGGGGCGCGCCGGCCGCGCCAGCGGCGCCCCGCGACGAGATCGGGCTCGAGGGCCGCGACTTCGACACCTTCGAGCGCCTGCTGATGCAGATCGAGGACGCCTATTCGCGCGAGGACATCGGTGCGATCCGCGCCATGACCACGCCGGAAGTGGCGGGCTATTTCGAACAGGAGCTGCGCGAGACCGCCGCCCGCGGCCATGTCGTGCGCATCTCCAACGTCAAGCTGCTGCAGGGTGACCTGTCGGAGGCCTGGCGCGAGCGGGATGCCGATTATGCGACGGTGGCCATGCGCTTCGCCGTGACGGAGGTGACGCTGGACCGGACGACCGGCCAGGTCGTGTCCGGCAGGCCCGAGGGCGAGGAGGCGACGGAACTGTGGACCTTCCGCCGGCCGCATGGCGGCAACTGGCAGCTCTCGGCCGTCCAGCAGACCTGACCTTCGGCCTTTTCCGAAGCCATTCCCCCGGACCCCGGCCCTCGGCCGGGGTTCGTGCGTCGAGCCCGAACCTGTCGTCCACAGGCGCGCTGTGGATGTTAACCGTCCGGCCACAGGTGTTGACGAAGTCTTAACGAAACCGTTGCGAGGGCTGGGCAGTCGTGGTTCCATCCCGAGCCATGAAGACCGTCACGACCGAAGTCCGGCTTGCGCGCGCGTCCGATGCCCCGGTGATTGCCGAGGTGCATGACGAGGCCTGGCGCGCCGCCTATCAGGGCCTCATCCCCGGCATGGAGCTGGAAAAGCTCATCAGCAGGCGCGGCCCGGCCTGGTGGGAGGCGGCGATCCGCAAGGGCAACCGCATCGCCCTGCTCGGCTTCGGCGACGAGATCGCCGGCTATGCCAATTACGGCCGCAACCGCGCGCGCGCCCTGTCCTATGACGGCGAGATCTACGAGATCTATCTGAGACCCCAGTTCATCGGCCTCGGCCTCGGGCGCCGGCTGTTCAAGGCGGCGCGCCGGGATCTGGCCGCCCATGGCCTCGACAGCCTGGTGATCTGGGCCCTGACCGACAACGAGGCGGCCATGCGCTTCTACCGCGGCCTGGGCGGAAAGCCGGTGGCACGCTCCTCGGAGACCTTCGGCACGCGCTCGCTCGACAAGACGGCCTTCGGCTGGCCGGCCTGAGGCCGGACAGGCCTCATCGCTTCACTCATCCTTTCGTCGCCGGCCCTTGCCGCCGCTGCTGCAATGCGGCAAAGGGAGCGCCATCATTTCCGTGGAGACACCGCCCCCATGCGTATCGACGCCATCCCGATCGGCAGGAACCCTCCCGACGAGGTCAATGTCATCGTCGAGGTGCCGGTGGGCGGCGAGCCGATCAAGTACGAGATGGACAAGGAATCCGGCACGCTGGTGGTCGACCGCTTCCTCTATACGTCCATGCGCTATCCGGGAAATTATGGCTTCATTCCCCACACCCTGTCGGAGGATGGCGACCCCTGCGACGTGCTGATCGCCAACCAGCGCGGCATCGTGCCGGGGGCGATCGTCGCCTGCCGCCCGGTGGGTGTCCTGAAGATGCAGGATGAGGCCGGCGGCGACGAGAAGATCGTCGCGGTTCCGGTACCACGCCTGACCCGGCGCTACGAGAACGTGCACGACATCAGGGATCTGCCCGAGATCACGCTGAAGCAGATCGAGCACTTCTTCGAGCACTACAAGGATCTGGAAGCCAACAAGTGGGTGAAGGTGGTCGGTTGGGGCGATGCGGCCGAGGCCCGACGCCTGATCGCCGAGGCTATCGACCGCGCCAGGAAGGCAAAGGCCTGAGCCGTCCGCTCACCCGACCTTCGGGCCGGCGGCCAGCGCCTCGGCCACCTTGGCGCGGATATCGGCAAGCGAGAACGGCTTGGTGACCACGTCGTGAACGAGCGCCTCCAGGCCATGGGCGCGTTCGCGCTGGTCGGCATAGCCGGTCATCAGCAGGATGACGAGCCCCGGGAACTGCGGCGCCGCCGCCAAGGCCAGGGCAATGCCGTCCATCAGTGGCATGCGGATGTCGGTCAGCAGCAAGGCGAAATTGCCGCCTTCCCGCTCCAGGATTTCCAGTGCCTCCGCGCCATCGCGCGCCTCGGTCACGGCATGACCGTCCACCTCCAGCGCCCGCCTGACGAAGGCGCGCACCGGCTCGTCGTCCTCGGCCACGAGGATGCGCGCCATGGCCGGTCAGTCCTCGATCACGCCGACGAACGGCAGCTGCCGCCAGGCATGGGCCACGTCCATGCCATAGCCGACCACGAAGACATCGGGGCAGGTGAACCCGACAAGGTCGGGGATGAGGTGCACGGCCCGCTTGCCGGGCTTTTCGAGCAGCACGCAGGTCTTCACCGAACGCGCGCCGCGCGCCATCAGGAGATCCTTGGCATAGGTCAGCGTGCGCCCGCTCTCCAGGATGTCATCGACGAGCAGCACGTCGCGACCGGCCACCGGGCTCTCGATGTCATGCACGACCCGCACCGTGCCGGTGGATACCGTCCCCTCCAGATAGCTCGACAGCGACATGAACTCCACCTCCGGCGCCATGCCGGCGGCATCCATGGCGCGGATCAGGTCGGCGGCGAACACGAAACTGCCCTTCAGGACGGCGATCACCAGCAGGCGCTCGGGATGGGACGCGGCGATCTCGGCCGCCATGGCCTTCTGCCGCTCGGCGATCTGGTCGGCCGAGAACAGCACTCGGATCTTGTCGCGATTCATCGGTCAGGCTCCGGCAATCACCGGGACAGCCGGCAATCGGAGGGAAATCTACCGCGGGCTGCAGGCGTCGTCATCTGCCGGCGGCATCCGCGGCGGTGAAGAAGCGCACCTCGACGCTCGCGCCGTCGGGCGGTGGCGAGGCCAGGCGCGAGCGGAACGGGGTGGCCTCACCCGGCTCCAGCTGCGCCTTGGGCGGGGCAGCGTTCCAGGTGTAGATCTCCTTGCCCGTCCGGTCCCTGACAGCAAGCCGCAGCCGCGGCAGCGGGACGACGCGGTTCGAGATGTTGACGAGCCGCCCCTCGACCACCAGCACCACCACGCCGTCAACGACCTCGTTGGCGCCCCGCACGTCGCGGAAATCGATGCCGCGCAGGTTCACCGGCATGCCGAGATGCTCATAGACCGTGGCCGAATCGGGAACCGTCCGGACGACGTGCTCGCGACCGATGAGGAAGGTGGCAAGGATGGCGACGCCGATCACGATGATGACCACCGGCAGCGACAGCCGCCAGGCAGCCGGCTGCGAGGGCCGCACGGACAGACGCGGCTTCAGGCCCGCGACCCGCGCCGCCATGGTCCGGCGCGGGGGTGAGGCGGGCGGTGGCCGGTCATGGTCATCGACGAGGGCGGTGCTCGTGCCGATCGGTTCAGCCGGCTCCGGTGGCGCCAGCGGCGGGGATTCGGCGAGCGGCGGCTCCATCTCGGCCCGACCGGCAACGGGCAGATCCTGGCCGGCGCCCGGCTTGTTGCGGGCCTCCTCGGCGAAGGCCGCGCCCCAGTCGGCATCATCGCCGGCGGATGGCGCAGCAGGGGCGGGTTTCGGCCGGGCTTCGGGCACGGCAGTGCTCGGCGGCTCCGGCGCGGCGGCGCGCGGCGGCTCCGGCGCGGCGGTGGCCGCCGCCGGCTCCGGCAGGGCGCTTTCCGGCGTGGCCAGCCACACGGTCCGGCACGCGGCGCACCGGACCTGCCTCCCGGCCGAGCCGAGAGCCTGCTGGTTGACGCGGAAGGCCGTCGCGCAGGACGGACAGACGATCAGCATGGCGGTGCCCAGGGAAACCCTTTCCCCCCATGCAACCTCGCGCACCATGGTTAATTGGCCGTTAAGGCCCGAGACATGCCATGATCGAGGCACGCCCGAATCGCCGCACGGAACCAGAGAGACGCCAGCCCGTGGTCCGCTTCGAGAATGTCGGCCTGCGCTACGGCCTCGGCCCGGAAGTGCTGAGGGATCTCAGCTTTTCCATCGAGCCCCATTCCTTCCAGTTCCTCACCGGACCGTCGGGGGCCGGCAAGACGAGCCTTCTGAAGCTGCTGTTCCTGTCGCTGCGCCCGACCCGTGGCCAGGTGACCGTGTTCGAGCGTGACACGGCCGCCCTCTCCAAGGACGACCTGTCGGTGCTGAGGCGGCGCATCGGCATCGTCTTCCAGGATTTCCGCCTGCTCGATCACCTGACCACCTACGAGAATGTCGCACTGCCGCTCCGAGTGCTCGGCAAGGACGAGGCGACCTACCGTTCGGAAGTGGTCGATCTGCTCGACTGGGTGGGACTTGGCGACCGGATCGACGCCTATCCACCCATCCTGTCAGGTGGAGAGAAACAGCGTGCCGCCATTGCCCGCGCCGTCATCGTGCGGCCGGAAATGCTGCTGGCAGACGAGCCGACCGGCAATGTCGACCCGCCTTTGGCCCGCCGGCTGCTGCGCCTGTTCGTCGAGCTGAACCGCACCGGAACGGCCGTGCTGGTCGCCACCCATGACCTGTCGCTGCTGGACCAGGTGCAGGCCCGCCACCTCATCCTCGACGACGGCTATCTGTCGGTGGTCGATCCCGACCACGGGGAGGACGGGGCGTGGTGAGCCTGTCCGAGCTGCGCCAGGCTCCGCAGGCGCTGCGGCGCCTGGCCCGCGGGCACCGGAGCTCCGGAACCGGCGAGGGCGGCCTGAGCGCCAGCGGCGCCTCGCTGATCCCGCCGGCCTCGATCGCCGGCCGGGCACTGGCGGTCATCATCGCGATCATGACCTTCCTCGGCTCCCTGACGGTCGGCGGAGTGGAGCTCGTCCGCGGCGCTGCCGAAGACTGGACCGCCTCCATCGTGCGCGAGGCAACCATCCAGGTCCGCCCGGCGCCGGGCCGGGATCTTGAAGCCGACGTGACCCGCGCAACCGAGATTGCGGTGCGCTTCCCCGGCGTTGCCGATGTCTCGCCCTACACGGCGGAGGAGACGCGGCGGATGCTCGAACCCTGGCTGGGCAGCGGTCTTGGCGCGGAGGATCTGCCCATTCCGCGGCTGATCGTGGTCAAGCTCGCCGACGACCGGCGCACCGACATGGAGCGGTTCCGCAGGGTGCTGGCCGAGGCGGTGCCGACGGCGAGCCTCGACGACCATCGCCAGTGGTTCGACCGGCTGCGCGCCATGGCCCGGGCCGTGGTGGTCGCTGGGCTGGTCATCGTCTCGCTGATGCTGGCCACCACAGGCCTCTCGGTCGTCTTCGCCACGCGCGCGGCCGTGGCCACCAACAGGCCGGTGGTCGAGGTGCTGCATTTCGTCGGCGCGCGCGATGCCTTCATCGCCGGCGAGTTCCAGCGCCATTTCCTCTGGCTCGCCCTGAAGGGCAGCCTCGCCGGCGCGCTCAGCGCGCTTGCCGCCATCCAGCTGGCCGGCCTCATTGCCGCGCGCTGGCGCGCCACCGCCGGGGGCGACCAGATCGAGGCCCTGTTCGGCTCCTTCGCGCTGCCGGCATCCGGCTATCTGTGGGTGGCCGGGCTGGCGGTGCTGGTGACGGCCGTCGCCGCGCTCACCTCGCGCCAGACGGTGATGCGGACGCTGCGGGACATGGACTGACCCCGAAGGCCGTCACTCCAGCAGGCGCTGGTAATTGATCCGGAACAGCCGCTGGTCCGGCCGGGTGCGTGGATCAAGATTGTGCAGGGCGACCGAGGTCTCATAGCCCTGGGCATCGAACACCGTCCACTGGCGCAGCGTCAGATCCTCGGCATTGAACAGCACCATCAGCCGATTGGTGCCCCCGATCGCCTGCCGCTCCTCGAGCATGACCACGACATAGTCCTGGTCGCGCGAGACGGAGGTGACATTGGCATCGCGCAGGATGTCCACCCGATCGGAGAGCAGGAAGCGCAACGGGGTCTGGGACAGGGGATAGATGTCCTGGGTGTTCAGCCGCCGGTCCCGCACCGCCACCGACTGGCCATCGGCGATGATCTCGACCGGGCTCGGCGCATCGTACTGGAAACGGATGCGCCCCGGCTTCTCCAGGTAGAGCCGCCCGGTGGTGCGCCGGCCATCGGGCCCGATCTGGACGAAGTCGCCCTGCAGCGTGCGGATCCCGTTGAAATAGGCGTTGATCTGCTGGGCGATCTCGCGGGCGCTGGCATCGACCCCGCGCGCCCCCCGCGGCGCCTGGTGGCGGATCGGCGGGGGCAGAGCGCCGCTGGTCGCGGGAGCGGCCGGCTGGCGCGCCGCAGGGGCCGCGCCACCGGCCGGCGGGCCGAGCTGCATCGGTGCGCCCTGGGCAAGGATCATCGGACGGTCGGGCGTTGCGGCGGCGGGCAGGACGCCACCGAGGGCGCATCCTGCCGCGAACAGTCCGGCCGGAATCGCGGCTGCCAGGCGTCGGGTCATCGGGTCTCCGGAGGGCTCACGGTCGGTCGGGACATAGGAAGCCGTTGGGGCGATTTCGAGGCGGTGCCGGCGTCAGTCGGCCGCCTCGGGCATCAGGATCTCGCGCTTTCCGGCGTGGTTGGCCGGCCCCACCAGGCCCTCGCGCTCCATGCGCTCGATCAGCGAGGCGGCGCGGTTGTAGCCGATCTGCAGGCGGCGCTGGATATAGGAGGTCGAGGCCTTCTTGTCGCGCAGCACCACCTGCACCGCCTTGTCGTAGAGATCGGCCGGCTCCTCGCCGAAGGCGCCCTTGTCGAAGACTGCGCCATCCTCGCCCTCGCCGTCCATGCCCTCGTCCTCGTCGGTGGTGACCGCGTCGAGATAGTCGGGCGCGCCCTGCATCTTCAGATGATTGACGATCCGCTCCACCTCCTCGTCGGAGACGAAGGGGCCGTGGACGCGGCTGATGCGGCCGCCGCCGGCCATGTAGAGCATGTCGCCGCGGCCGAGCAGCTGCTCGGCGCCCTGTTCCCCGAGAATGGTGCGGCTGTCGATCTTGGACGTCACCTGGAAGGAGATGCGGGTCGGGAAGTTGGCCTTGATCGTGCCGGTGATGACGTCGACCGAGGGGCGCTGTGTCGCCATGATCAGATGGATGCCGGCGGCGCGTGCCATCTGCGCCAGGCGCTGGATGGCGCCCTCGATCTCCTTGCCGGCGACCATCATCAGATCGGCCATCTCGTCAACGATGACGACGATGTAGGGGATCGGCTCCAGGCCCATCTCCTCCTGCTCGTAGATCGCCTCGCCGGTCTCGCGATCAAAGCCGGTCTGCACCGTGCGGGTGAGCACCTCACCCTTGGCCTTGGCCTGCGCCATGCGGGCATTGAAGCCGTCGATGTTGCGGACACCGAGCTTCGACATCTTCTTGTAGCGCTCCTCCATCTCGCGGACCGCCCATTTCAGCGCCACGACCGCCTTCTTCGGGTCGGTGACGACGGGGGTCAGCAGATGGGGGATGCCGTCATAGATGGACAGCTCCAGCATCTTCGGATCGACCATGATCAGCCGGCACTGGTCCGGCCGGAGCCGGTAGAGCAGCGACAGGATCATGGTGTTGATCGCTACCGACTTGCCGGATCCGGTGGTGCCGGCGACGAGCAGGTGGGGCATCTTGGCAAGGTCCGCGATGACCGGATCGCCGCCGATGGTCTTGCCCAGCGCGATCGGCAGCTTCTCCTTGGCGGTAATGAAGTCCTGGCTCGCCAGCATCTCACGCAGCAGCACGTTCTCCCGCTTGGCGTTCGGCAGTTCGATGCCGATGGCGTTGCGGCCCGCCACCAGGGCGACGCGCGCCGAGATCGCCGACATGGAGCGGGCGATGTCGTCGGCAAGGCCGATGACCCGGTTGGAGCGCGTGCCGGGAGCAGGCTCCAGCTCGTAGAGCGTCACCACCGGTCCGGGCCGCACATTGATGATCTCGCCGCGCACGCCGAAATCATCCAGCACCGAGGCAAGGGTCGAGGCGTTCTCCTGGAGCGCCTCCATGGACATGGACGGATGCCGCTCGGATGGCTTCGGTTCGGCCAGAAGGTCCAGCGGCGGCAGTTCGTAGTGATCCTCCGCGCCGTCGGGCGCCGGCAGCGGCAGCTTCTGCTGGATCGCAGCGGGCTTCGGGGCGGGGGCCGGCGCATGGATGCGCGGTCCGGCAGCGGCGGCGCGACCGGAGGCGGCCGGTGCCAGAACGGCGGCTGGTTCGGGATCGCCGTGCGGTCCGGCCTCCGCAGGCCGCGGGGCCGCCGCCGGTTCCGGCTCGGAGGCGGCGGGGGCACGGGTGAGCGGGGCGTGATAGGTGCGCGGCTGACGCGCCGGCTCGTCGAGGACAGGCTCGCGGCGCACGCCCGAGCCACGCCGGCCGGCCGGCAGGATGTCGTCATCCGGTTCGGAGAAATAGGCCTTCGCCCGGGCGACCAGGCCGGGCGAGCGCTCGCCGGCTTCGGCCGGGCTGGCGCCGGCGGCGCGGCGGGCGGTTTCCGGTGCCTCGGCCATGGCCCGCGCCATCCGGGCGCGCGCCGACAGCACCGCATGAACCAGTCCGCCGGTGAGCCGTTGTCCGAGCAGCGCCAGACGGCCCGGCTCCTCGTCGGGCGCACGCGTGCGGCGCGGCTGCGGAGCCACCCGGTCGAGCTCTTCGGCAAGCGTTTCCGGTTCGGGACGGATCAGCGCGGCGACAGCCACGGCGCCCAACAGCGTGGCGAGGCCGGCGAGGGCCAGCATCGCCCCCCAGCGCATTGCCCCGTCGATACGGCCGATCAGGGAGGCGATGACGGTGAGCCCGCCATCGCCGATGACGCCGCCGATGCCGGTGGGAAGCGGCCAGCCCTTCGGGGCCGGCAGAAGCGACAGGGCGACCGCCGCCACCATGGCAGCGGCAAAGCCGAGCGGAATCCGCAGCCCCTCGCGGTCGAAGGAGCGGTTGCGCATCAGGCGCCAGCCCCAGGCGGCGGCAATGGCCAGCAGGACGACCGAGCCGAGGCCGACGAGCTGCATCAGGAGATCGGCCAGGATGGCACCCGGCCGGCCCGCCCAGTTCTGCACGGGAGCGTTGGTGGCCCGGCTGAGCGAGGGGTCGCCAGCGGTCCAGGTGATGAGGGCCAGGGCGGCAACGGCGACGCCCGCCAGCACGGCGAGCCCGACGATCTGGCGCAGCCGGCGCCGGAGCATCCCGCTCAGCCCTTCCGGAAGCAGGGTCGGCCCCGGGTGCCGCTGCGCCACAGCCATGTCGATCCAGTCCTAAGCACCATCCGCCGGTCCGTCCCGCAGGCGGCCGGCTCCGCTCGTGGACCTTAAGGGCCCAAGGGTTGATGCTGGATTAACCATGCCCGGCCGCCCGTCCGCCTTTGCCACGCAGAAACCCCGGCACCAGGGGCGCCGGGGTCATTCCTGCCGCCTTCTCGCGGCGGGGTGTCAGAGGTTGTAGGCGCGCTCGCCATGCTCGGCGAGGTCAAGGCCCTCGCGCTCGCGGTCCGCCGTCACCCTGAGGCCGACGATGACATCGACGATCTTGAACAGGATGAACGAGACCACGCCGCACCACACGATGGCGATGACCACCGCGACGAACTGCTTCCAGACCTGGGCGGCCATGGCATAGTCCGGGGCGCCCACCCCGCCGAGCGAGGTGGACACGAAGATGCCGGTGCCGATGGAGCCGACAATGCCGGCCACGGCGTGGATGCCGAACACGTCCAGGCTGTCGTCATAGCCGAGGGCGTTCTTCACGGTGGTGCAGAAGAAGAAGGCGATGGCGCCGCCCAGGACACCGAGGATGATCGCACCCATCGGACCCACCAGGCCGGCCGCCGGCGTGACCGCCACCAGGCCCGCGACGACACCCGACACCGTGCCGAGCAGCGACGGCTTGCCCTTGGCACCCCACTCGACCAGCAGCCAGGCGAGCGCCGCCGCGGCCGTGGCAACGAAGGTGTTGATCATGGCGAGCGAGGCCACGCCGCCAGCGGTCAGCGCCGAACCGGCGTTGAAGCCGAACCAGCCGACCCACAGCAGTGCGCCGCCGATCATGGTCATGGTCAGCGAATGGGGCGGCATCAGCTCCTTGCCGTAGCCGATGCGCTTGCCGATGACATAGGCACCGACCAGAGCCGCCACACCGGCATTGATGTGCACGACCGTGCCGCCGGCGAAGTCGAGGGCGCCGAGCTTCATCAGATAGCCGTCGGCATGCCAGACCATGTGGGCGATCGGGAAATAGACGAAGGTCACCCAGAGCACCGTGAACAGCAGGATGGCCGAGAACTTGGTCCGCTCCACGAAGCCGCCGATGATCAGCGCCGCGGTGATCGCCGCGAAGGTCATCTGGAACGACAGGAAGACATATTCCGGAATGGTGCCGTTCAGCGATTCCGGCGTCACGCCGCGCAGGAAGGCCTTGGAGAAGCTGCCGATGAAGGCATTGCCGTCGCCGAAGGTCAGGCTGTAGCCGTAGATCACCCAGATGATCATGGTGACGCTGGCAACCGCCAGCACCTGGGTCAGCACGGACAGCATGTTCTTCGCGCGCACCAGGCCGCCGTAAAACAGGGCCAGCCCGGGAATGATCATCAAGAGCACCAGAAGCGTGGACACCAGCATCCAGGCCGTGTCGCCGGAATTGAGCGTCGGAGCGGGAGTCTGGGCAAGGGCAGGCGAGGCGAAGGCCAGAGCCGCGGCGCAGAGGCCCGCCGCCGCTACCGCCCGCCGGGAGGAACGCAGGATCGTCATGAGGGATGTCTCCGGAAGTGCGATGTGGGAAGCGCGCACGGTCACAGCGCGTCGATGTCGGTCTCGCCGGTGCGGATGCGCACGGCGTGCTCGATGGACGTGACGAAGATCTTGCCGTCGCCGATCTGGCCGGTCTTTGCGGCACCGGCGATGGCCGAGACGACCTTCTCGACATCGGCGGCAGGCACCGCCACCTCGATCTTCAGCTTGGGCAGGAAGCTCACGGCGTATTCCGCGCCGCGATAGATTTCGGTATGGCCCTTCTGGCGCCCGTAGCCCTTCACTTCCGTGACGGTCAGGCCGTGCACGCCGATGCCGGTCAGGGCATCGCGCACCTCCTCGAGTTTGAATGGCTTGATGATCGCCATCACGATCTTCATCTCGGCATCCCCGTTTGGCTCCGTTCGGTCCTCGCCCCAACGGATGCGTGGTTTGCATCGTGTCGGAGCCGCCGGAACCGGCGACGGCCGAACCGAACCGGCATAATCAAGTCGCGTGCCAGCTCGTCCGGGACCGGAATTTCACAAGGATATCAGAAGGATGACCGAACGCGCGCTGGCCTTTCCTCAGCGCCGGCGCCAGGAATGATGAAAAAGCAGGCAATACATCCGGCCCCCGTTACGGGAACGGGGTCGGCACGGGGATTCTGCCTAATTCTTGGGCTTCCTTGGTCGCAGAAGCCCTTCCTGCGCGACCGATGCGACGAGCACGCCCTCGCGCGTGAAGATCTCGCCGCGTGTGAAGCCCCTCGATCCCTGGCCCGAGGGCGAATCGTGGGCATAGAGCAGCCAGTCATCGGCACGGAACGGCCGGTGGAACCACATGGCATGGTCGAGGCTGGCCGCCTGCACCGACTGGTCGTGGAAGGAGCGCCCGTGGGGCACGTTGGCCGCATCCAGCAGCGTCATGTCGGAGGCATAGGCCAGCACGCACTGGTGGATGACCGGATCGGCCGGCAGCGGCCGCGTGGCCCGGATCCAGACGTGGAACTTGCCCTCCGGCTGGCGCTCGCCGGTATAGCGGCCGAACTCGACCGGCCGGATCTCGATGGGCCGCTCGCGCTGGAAGTAGCTGCGCATGTCCTCCGGCATGTGCGGCATGAGTTCGGCCCGCACCTCCGACTCGCTCCTCAGCTCCTCCGGCATGGGCACGTCCGGCATGGCGAACTGATGCTCGGGCCCCTCCTCCTCGATGTGGAACGAGGCCGACAGCGAGAAGATCGAGGCTCCATGCTGGATGGCCCTGACCCGCCGGGTCGAGAAGCTGCGCCCGTCGCGAATGCGCTCCACCTCGTAGATGATCGGTGCGCGGGGATCGCCCGGCAGCACGAAATAGGCGTGCAGCGAATGCGGCCGGCGCCCTTCCACGGTGCGGCAGGCCGCCACCAGCGCCTGGCCGATGACCTGCCCGCCGAACACCCGCTGCCAGCCGTCCTGCGGGCTCTTGCCGCGGAACAGGTTCACCTCGAGCGGCTCCAGGTCCAGGATCGAGACGAGGCTGTCAACGGCCGATGTCATGGGGCACTCCGGCGGGCGGGGCTGCGCGATGACCCGCACAGACCATTGCCAGCAGCACGGGTCAAGGCCGCGGCGAGGGCCTCAGCCCCTGCCGGCGAGGGCCTGGCGCTTGGTGGCGAGCGCCGCCACGATCACCGCCATGGTGACGAGACCGATCATGATCGTCGAGATGGCATTGATCTCCGGCGTCACGCCGAGCCGCACCTGGCTGTAGATGCGCATCGGCAGGGTGGTGGCCCCCGGCCCCGTGGTGAAGCTCGCGATGACGAGGTCGTCGAGCGACAGCGTGAAGGCCAGCAGGAAGCCCGCCAGCACGGCCGGCGCGATGATCGGCAGGGTGATGCGGACGAACACCTGCCAGGGCGTGGCGCCCAGATCGGCCGCAGCCTCCTCCAGCGCCGTGTCGAAGGTCACGAGGCGGGACTGCACCACCACGGCAACGAAGCCCATGGTGAAGGTGGCGTGGGCAATGGACACCGTCCAGAATCCGCGATCGATGCCCAGCGAGACGAAGAGCAGCAGCAGCGACAGGCCGGTAATGACCTCCGGCATGACCAGCGGCGCATAGACCATGCCGGTGAACAGCATGCGGCCGCGGAAGCGCAGGTAGCGGGTCAGGGCCAGAGCCGCCAGCGTGCCGATGGCGGTGGCGAGCGTCGCCGACAGCGCCGCGACCTGGACGGTCATCCAGGCCGAATCGAGGAGCTGCCGGTTCTGAAGGATCGCGGCATACCAGCGCGTGGAAAAGCCGCCCCACACGGTGACCAGCTGGCTGGCATTGAACGAAAAGACGATCAGGATGACGATCGGCAGGTAGAGGAACGCAAAGCCGAGCGTCAGCACGGTGGCATCGAACAGGCGCGGGCGGGCACTCATCGGGCCGCCTCCAGCTGGCGGGCCTGGATGTGCTGGTAGGCAACGATCGGCCCGACCAGCAGGATCAGCAGCAGGATCGCCACCGCCGAAGCCACCGGCCAGTCGCGGTTGGCGAAGAACTCGGTCCAGAGCGTGCGACCGATCATCAGCGTATCGGAGCCGCCGAGCAGGTCCGGGATCACCACCTCGCCGGTGATCGGAATGAAGCAGAGGAAGCAGCCGGCCACCACCCCCGGCAGCGACAGCGGCACGGTGATGCGCCAGAACGCCTTCCACGGCGGGCAGCCAAGATCGCCCGCCGCTTCCAGCAGCGTGCGGTCGATGCGCTCCAGCGCCGCATAGAGCGGCAGCACCATGAAGGGCAGGTAGGAATAGACGACACCGATCAGGATGGCCGTATCCGTATTGGCGATCTGAAGCCGGCTGCCGATCAGGCCGAGGCCGAGCAGCACCTCGTTGAGCAACCCTTCGGGCTTGAGAATGCCGATCCAGGCATAGACGCGGATCAGGAAGCTGGTCCAGAACGGCAGGATCACCGCCAGGACCAGGATCGGCCGGATGCGCTCGGGCGCCCGTGCCATGGCATGGGCCATGGGATAGCCGATGAGGAGCAAGAGCAGCGTGCCGAGCGCGGCAATGCGCAGCGATGACAGGAAGGCGTCGATGTAGAGGCGGTCGCCGAAGATGACGGCGTAATTGTCGAAGGACAGATCGCGCGCCTTGGCGAGCCACCCTGCCGGGCCGTCCTCCAGGGTGAACACCGGCACATAGGGCGGAATGGCGGTCGCCACCTGCGACAGCGACATCTTCGCCACGATGGCGAAGGGCACGAGGAAGAAGACCGCCAGCCACAGATAGGGGATGAGGATGATGGTGCGGCGGGTGGTGCGCTCGGACATGGCCCCTACCCCGCCAGCAGGATGAGCGCGTCGGGCGCCACGGCCAGCTGCACCGCGTCGTCCCAGCCGATCGGCCGCTCGACGATGCGCGAGGCATTGGCCACCGCGGCCCTGAGCCGGAGCGGGCCGGCCTCGACCACATAGGTCGTCCAGTCGCCGAGATAGCCGATGTCGTGAACCGTGCCGGCGATCAGCATGCGGCCGCCGGCAATCGCCTCCCCGGCCCTGACGATGCGTGTCTTCTCCGGCCGCCAGGCGACCGCGACCGATTGGCCCCGCGTGACCGGCTCCTCGCTCTCCACCGTCACCCGCCCGGCCAGGGCCGTCTCCACCACCACGCGGCCGCCTGCGGTTTCGGCCACGGTCCCCTCGATGATGTTGATGTCACCGATGAAGGAGGCGACGTAGCGGTTGGCCGGAGCCTCGTAGATCACCGGCGGGGGCGCCACCTGGACGATCCGGCCCTTGTCCATGACCGCGATGCGGGTCGCCATGGTCATGGCCTCGTCCTGGTCGTGGGTGACGATGACAAAGGTGAGGCCGAGTCGTTCCTGCAATGCCATCAGCTCGAACTGCGTCTCCTCGCGCAGCTTGCGGTCGAGCGCCCCCAGCGGCTCGTCGAGCAGCAGCACCTTCGGCTGCTTGATCAGCGCGCGGGCCAGGGCCACGCGCTGGCGCTGGCCGCCGGAGAGCTGGTGCGGCTTGCGGGCGGCGAAGCTCTCGAGGCGCACCAGCTTCAGCATGGCCGCGACCCTGTCGGCGATCTCCGCGCGCGGGCGGCCCTCCATGACGAGGCCGAAGGCGATGTTCCTCTCCACGCTCATGTGCGGAAAGAGCGCATAGGACTGGAACATCATGTTGGTTGGCCGCCGGTGCGGCGGCACGCCGGCCAGATCTTCCCCGCCGAGCAGGATGCGACCGGCGGTCGGGGTCTCGAACCCGGCCAGCAGGCGCATGAGCGTGGACTTGCCGCAGCCCGAGGGTCCGAGCAGCGCGAAGAACTCCCGCTCGTAGATGGACAGCGACAGGTTCTCGACCGCGGTTTCCGCGCCGTAGCGCTTGGTCACCCGGTCATAGACGACAAGCGGAACGGCGGCCGGGTCTTCCCACGGCGCGAAGGTCGAGCGTACCGCTCCGAGCGAAGCGGTACGCGAGGCGGCGGGGTCGGGCACGATGGATCAGCGACCGGTCTTGGCCCGCGTCCAGGCGCGGGTGATCACGCGCTGCAGGCGGGCATCGGGACTGGTCACGGTGAACAGGCGGGCCATCACCTCGTCAGGCGGATAGACGGCCGGATTGTCGCGCACCTCCGGCGCGATCAGCGGCCGGGCGGCCAGATTGCCGCTGGCATAGGACACGAAGCTGGCGATCCTGGCCATGACCTCGGGGCGGTTGATGTAGTTGATGAAGGCATGGGCGAGGTCGGGATTGGGCGCATCGGCCGGGATCGCCATCTGGTCGAACCACATCTGGGCCCCTTCCTTGGGGATCACGTAGCGGATGTCGACAGCGTTGCCGGCTTCGCGCGCGCGCGAGCGGGCCTGGAAGATGTCGCCGGAATAGCCGACCGCAATGCAGATGTCGCCATTGGCGAGGGCGGAAATGTATTCGGACGAGTGGAACTTGGTGACCAGCGTGCGCAGCTGCTGGACATGACTGGCGGCGGCCTCCCAGTCCTCGGCCCGCTTGGAATTGGGATCGCGGCCGAGATAGCGCATGACCGAGGGCAGGAAGTCCTCGGCGGTGTCGAGGAAGTGGATGCCGCAGTCCTGGAACCGCTTCAGCGTGTCGAAATCGAAGACCAGCTTCCAGGAATCGACGGGCGCATCCGGCATGCGCTCGCGGATCTTGGCGACATTGTAGCCGATGCCGGTGGTGCCCCACAGATAATTGACCGAATAGGCATTGCCGGGGTCATAGGCAGCGACACGTCGCTGCACCTCGGGCCAGAAATGCACGCGGTTGGGGATCTTCGACAGGTCGAGGCGCTGGTGCACGTTCGCGGCGATCTGCCGCGACAGGAAGGGCGCCGAGGGCACGACGATGTCATAGCCGGTGCGGCCGGCAAGCAGACGGGTTTCCAGCACCTCGTTTGAATCGTAGGTGTCATAGACGACCTTGACGTTGAACTCGCGCTCGAAGTCGCGCAGCACCTGTTCGTCGATGTAGTTCGACCAGTTGAAGATGCGCAGTTCCCGCGGGGCCTGCGCCGAGGCACCGGCGGCGAGCCCGAGGCTTGCGGCGAGAGCCAGGAGAGCGACCGTCAGGGAGCGTCGCACCATGATGCCATCCTTCGTGAGGCAAGCCGCGGCGGCGGCGGAAGCGGCAATCTAGGCAAAGCGCCGGGTTTATCAACAGCCCGGACGGGGCCGCAGGTGCGGCATGCGGACCCGTTTGGCCATCTCGACCGGCGCGCCTGCCCGCGCCATGCTGGCTTGCGACAAGCGGGGAGCCGGCGACATGATCGCAGATGAACGCCTCGGGGCCGCGGCGCGGCGCATCGCGCAAAGGCTCGGGGAACGCAAGGACACCGTGGCGGTCGCCGAATCCTCGGCCGGGGGCCTGATCTCGGCCGCCCTGCTCTCGGTACCGGGTGCTTCCGCCTATTTTCTCGGCGCGGCGGTGATCTACACGCCGCAGGCCCGGGACAGCCTGCTCGGCATCAGCACGCGGCAGATGGCGGCGGCCGGCATCCGCTCGGCCTCCGAGCCTTGGGCGGCGCTGATGGCAAAGACCATCCGCGAGCGCCATGGCGCGGTCTGGGGCCTTGCCGAAACCGGGGCAACCGGCCCAACCGGCAACCGCTATGGCGATCCGGCCGGCCATGCCTGCCTTGCCATCGACGGGCCGGTGAGCGAGGCGGCGACACTGCGGACCGGATCGGATGACCGGACGGCCAACATGAATGCCTTCGCGCTGGCCGCGCTGAACCTGCTGGAAAGGGCTCTGGACGAGCGGGGCTGACTGGCGTTTCCCAGACAGACCCTGTTCCGCCGCTGCGCGCCATGGCAAGACGGGCGGGCCCATGGCCCGCCCGGCGCCGACCGGTCTGGCGGCGGTCAGTCCCGCACAAGGATGTTGCGGAACTGCCAGGGATCGGAGGTGTCGATATCCTCCGGGAACAGGCCCGGACGACCCTCCAGCGGCGTCCAGTCGGTATAGGTGCCGATGACCGGCCCGAGATAGGGCCGCTGCACCTCGAGGCACCGGCGGAAGTCCATGTCGTCGGCCTCGACAATGCCGGCTTCCGGATTCTCCAGCGCCCAGACCATGCCGGCCAGCACCGCCGAGGTCACCTGCAGGCCGGTGGCATTCTGGTAAGGCGCGAGCGCCCGTGTCTCCTCGATGGAGAGCTGCGAACCGTACCAGTAGGCGTTGCCGGCATGGCCGTAGAGCAGCACGCCCAGCTCGTCGATGCCGTCCTCGATCTCGTTCTCGTCAAGGATGTGCCAGCTCGGCTGCCGCTTGCCGGCGGCGCCGAACATCTCGTGCAGCGACAGCACGGCGTCGTTGGCCGGGTGATAGGCATAGTGGCAGGTCGGGCGGTAGATCACCTTGCCGGACGCATCGCGCAGCGTGAAGTAGTCGGCGATCGAGATGGCCTCGTTGTGCGTGACCAGGAATCCGTACTGGGCACCGGGCGTCGGGCACCAGGAGCGCACGCGCGTATTGGCGCCGGGCTGCAGCAGGTAGATGGCCGCGCCGCAGCCGGTCTCGTGCGTGCGGGCATTGGGCGGCATCCATGTCTCGTGGGTGCCCCAGCCAAGTTCGGCCGGCTGCATGCCTTCGGACACGAAGCCCTCGACCGACCAGGTGTTGACGAAGACCTTGGCAGGCTTCGGCTTCTTCGAACGCTGGGTGTCGCGCTCGGCGATATGAATGCCCTTGACGCCGACCCTGGCGGCCAGCGCCGCCCATTCCGTCTTGGTGGTCGGCTCGGTGAAGGCAATGCCCTGGTCGGTGGCGATGTTGAGGAGCGCCTGCTTGACGAACCAGGACACCATGCCGGGATTGGCGCCGCAGCAGGACACCGCCGTGATGCCCTCGGGCTTGCGCGCGCGGGCCTCCAGCACCCTCTCGCGCAGCATGTAGTTGGAACGCGCCGCCGGACCCTTCGACGTATCGAAGTAGAACCCGGCCCAGGGCTCGGCCACGGTGTCGATGTAGAAGCAGCCGAGTTCGCGGCACAGCTCCATGATGTCGACCGAGGAGGTATCCACCGACAGGTTTACGCAGAAGCCCTTGCCGCCACCGGCGGTGAGCAGCGGCGTCAGCAGGTCGCGATAGTTCTGCTGGGTGACCGCCTGCTGAACGAAGCGGATGCCGCGCTCGTCGAGCAGGTGCCGGTCGGTATCGACCGGGTCGATGACCACCATCCGCGTCTGATCATATTTGAAATGCCTCTCGATCAGCGGCAGCGTGCCGCGGCCGATGGAGCCGAAGCCGATCATCACGATCGGACCGGTGATTTCATGATAGACGGGCCACTGGCTCATGCGAGGTCTCCGGACTGCACGGGTGACGGGGGGAGCGACGAAAACGGGTCCCTTGGCGGCTGGCGCCCGGGACCCATCGGAGGAATGGGGCATTGGCCACGGGAACGCCCGTCCGTCAACGCCTATTCGTGTGACGCGGCGATGACGCGCAGGGTCAGGACAGGTCGGGTGCGGCCGCGGGCCGGCTAGCGCGAGCGGCCCTTCTCCTGCACCGCCGCCCGGCGACCGGCGATCTCGGCAGGGCCGACGCCACTATTGTGCCGTCGCGACCGCTCGGCCTCCAGTGCCATGGCCGCTCCGAACGGCAGGGCATAGCCCTCGTCCATCAGCCGCTTGTAGTCGGCGATGAAGCTGCCCGGCACCTCGGCGATCTCCTGGGCCAGAGCCAGCGCCTCGGCCATCAGCTCGTCCGGGGGCACCGCGCGGCTGACGAGGCCCCAGTCGCTCGCCTGTGCCGCCGAGATGAACCGCCCGGAAAAGGCCATCTCCTTGGCGCGCGAGGGACCGATGATGCGTGAAAGCTTCTGCGACAGGCCCCAGCCCGGGATGACCCCAACGCGCTGGTGCGTGTCGGCGAAGCGGGCGGTCGTGGCCGCGATCAGGATGTCGCAGGCCAGCGCCAGCTCGAAGCCGCCGGTGATGGCAACACCGTTAATTGCGGCGATGAACGGCTTCGGGCTCTGTTCGATGGCGAGGATCGGGTTGGGCCGGCCACCATCGCCCTCCACCATGCCGAGGAGACCCGGCCGGGAGGCCAGTTCCTTGAGGTCAAGCCCCGCGGAGAAGGCTCGATCGCCGGCCCCGGTCAGCACCACGGCGCGGACCGCGTCATCGGCCGACAGGTCGGTGATCGCCGCCGTCAGGGCGCGGATCAGCGTCTGCGACAGGGCATTCATCGCCTGCGGCCGGTTGAGCGTCAGGATGGCAACCGGCCCGCGCCGCTCGATCAGGAGTTCGGTCATCTGGCGTTCCCGCTGTGAGGGCGGCCAGTGTGGGGCGTCTTGAGGCCGCGTGCACCCCCCCGTTTCGGGAGAGCTCAGCGGGCGAGCGCCTTCTCGATCTCGGGGCGGATCACCCGGTCGAGATTGGCCTGCGTGATCGGGCCGACATGCTTGAACAGGATGCGCCCGTCGCGGCCCACGATGAATGTCTCCGGCACGCCATAGACGCCCCAGTCGATCACCGTGCGGCCGGACGGGTCGACGCCGATCAGATGATAGGGATTGCCGTTGCGGCCGAGAAAGCGCCGGGCATTGTCCGGCTGGTCCTTCTGGTTGATGCCGGCGAGGCGGATGCGGCTGTCGCGGGCGAGCTCCATCAGGAACGGGTGCTCTTCGTGGCAGGGAACGCACCAGGAAGCGAAGACATTGACGAGGGTGACATGACCCATGAGATCGGCGGTGGCAAAGCCCGGTCGGTCGACACCCTCGAGCGGCGCGAGGCGGAACTCCGGCGCCGGCCGGCCGATCAGCGCCGAGGGCAGGCGCTGCGGATCGCCCCTGAGCCCGACGACGAACAGGGCGACGAGCCCCCCGAACAGGATCAGCGGCAGCAGCGCGAGCAGCAGCCGGCGCCGTGATCCGGTGGACTGTGCGCTGGTGGCCTCGGTCATGACGGCGCCCCGTCCTGGCGGGCGGCCCGACGCGTGATGCCGCGCTTCTCGAGGTCGGCCAGGGTCGCCCTCTGGCG
Organism: Phreatobacter sp.; assembly: GCA_046295035.1. Classification (GTDB taxonomy): domain Bacteria; phylum Pseudomonadota; class Alphaproteobacteria; order Rhizobiales; family Phreatobacteraceae; genus Phreatobacter. Next base: position 12,889 of record JBKBOA010000038.1, on the reverse strand, counting down.
ACGATGGTCAATCATCACCCAGGCCACCAGCGCAAGGCAGGTGATCACGGTCACGGCATAGGAGGCGATGATGAACCCGGCATGGGGGCCGAGGCCGAACAGGTTGTTCATGATTCAGCGCCCCCCCTGGGGCACCGGGGTCGCGCCGGCAGGCGCCTCGCGCTGGGCAGCGACCAGGCGCATGGCCCGGATGCGCCGGCGCAGCACCTCGTTGCGCATGGCGGCGAGGTGAAGCACCACGAAGAACACGGTGAAGGCCAGGGCCGCCACCGCCAGCGGCACCAGGATCGAGGTGTGGATGGTCGGCCCGCCAAGGCGGAAGACCGAGGCCGGCTGGTGCAGCGTGTTCCACCAGTCCACCGAGAACTTGATGATCGGCAGGTTGATGGTGCCGACCAGCGTGAGCACGGCGGCGGCGCGGCCGGCACGGCCGGGATCCTCGACCGTCCGCCACAGGGCGATGAGGCCGAGATACATGATGAGCAGGACCAGCTCGGAGGTCAGGCGCGCATCCCAGATCCACCAGGTGCCCCACATGGGTCGCCCCCAGAGCGAGCCGGTGACGAGGCACACGAAGGTGAAGGCGGCGCCGATGGGCGCTGCCGCCTTGGCCGAGACATCGGCCAGCGGATGGCGCCAGACCAGTGTGCCGAGCGAAGCGATCGCCATCATCGCGTAGCAGGCCATGGACAGCCAGGCCGCCGGAACGTGGATGAACATGATCTTGACGGTCGCGCCCTGCTGGTAGTCGTCCGGGGCAACCACGAAGACGAGCCAGGCGGACACGACGAACAGGATCACGGCCAGCCCGGCAAGCCAGGGCAGGACGCGCTCCACCAGCGCGAGGAACCGGGTCGGGTTGGCGAGATCGAGAAGCGCCATGATCCGGCGTTTCTAGAGGGCGCGGCGACGCCGCGCAATTGCGACCGATCAGCCGGCCGATGACAGCCCCGTGACGGACCAGGCGCCCCGGCGGCTGGCGCGCAGATGCTGGCGCACAAGCACGGACGGCCCGGGCATGCCGCCCGGGCCGTCTGTCATCCGTGGACGGATGGTCAGAAGCGGTAGTTCAGGCCAGTGCGGATCGTGTGGCCCTCGAAGCCGATGCGCGGCGTGGTGCTCAGGTTGAGGTAGTTGGCACGGCTGAGGCTGGTGTAACGATATTCCAGCAGCGCGGAGACATTGCGCGTGAACATGTATTCACCGCCGACGCCGGCGGTCCAGCCGACCAGCGAACGCGACTGGGTCACCACTGCCGGGACCAGCTCGCGCGCCTCCACATTGCCGAGGGCAAGACCGCCGGTGGCGTAGAGCAGCAGGTTGTCCTGGACCAGGTAGCCAAGGCGGGCGCGCAGCGAGCCGTTCCAGTTCAGGTTGGCGCGCACGTCGTTCGGGCCGAGGGCGTCGATGTGGCGACGCGAGATGCCGGCATAGCTGAGGTCGCCGACGACACCCATCACGAAGCGGTCGGCCTGATAGTCGTAACCGGCCTGCAGGCCGCCCAGGAAGCCCGAGGCGCTGCCGAGGCCGAAGCCGACGTCGTTGTTGAAGCGCGAGGAGAAGCCGGCACCCAGATGGGCACCAACATAGAAGCCGGTCCACACGCCGGCGGGCGCCACCGGCATCACCACCGTGTCCTGGATCGGACGGCGCGGCAGGTCGGCGGCGAAGGCCGGGCCGGCGAGCGTGGCGGCGGCGACCGCAGCGCAAAGAATCCTCTTCATGATCTGCTCCTGTCCCACGAGCGCGGCCCACATGAGGCCGGTCCGCTCGTCCCTTGATGCGTGGTGAAAGCTCTATAACCGTTTTCCTTCGCATTTTCGCGGTGCCATTGACCATGTCGTTAATGGTCACTTACCAACGCGCCAGGCGAACGACTGTTATCGAGCGTTCACGAACCTCATTTCCATGGACACATGGCTGAAATTGGGCAGCAAGACCCGCGTGATCATGGGTAACAATTCGTTACAGGCGAGACTTATTGGAATGAATACATTAGAATGAAAGTCTCTCATTCCCGAAAACTGTCGCAGTGTGGCGCAGATGTGGCAATCCCCAGTTCAACAGCCGGCACCCGCAGAGCATCGGGGCCGTCATGGCGCGCCCGATCACGTCAGCATCAGCGGCAGGAGTGGTCCGCAGGGCCCGGCGGCAGCGTATGACTGGAGGAATCCACACAGGTTGCCTCCGCCTTCGCGCAAGCACGGATGGCAGCAAGATCTTGCAGGGGGATGGCGATGGCTTCGGCACGTCAGGTGGCGCTGGTGACCGGCGGGGCCCGCAGGATCGGCCGGGCGATCGCCCTGGCGCTTGCCGAAGCCGGCTATGCCGTCGTGGTTCATGCCGGGCGTTCGAGGGCCGAGGCCGCGGCCCTCGTTGACCTCATCCGGGCAGGCGGTGGCGCGGCGGCGGCGGTCTTTGCTGATCTCGCCGAGCCCGCCGAGGTGGACGGCCTCGTTGCTGCGGCGGCCGCTCCGTTCGGACCGCTGACCCTGCTGGTCAACAATGCCAGCGAGTTCGTCGACGACCAGATCGGATCGCTGACCCGCGAGGTCTGGAACCGGCAGTTCCGCGTCAACATCCAGACGCCATCACTCCTTGCCCAGGATTTCGCCGCCCAGGCTCCCGACGGGTCGGCCATCATCAATCTCATCGACCAGCGCATCTTCAAGCCGACGCCGCAGTTCTATTCCTACACCCTGACCAAGGCCGCACTCGCCATGGCGACCCGGACGCTGGCCCAGGCCCTCGCCCCCCGCATCCGCGTCAATGCCGTGGCACCCGGCCCCAGTCTCGCCAATGTCCGGCAGGCGCCAGAGGATTTCGCCCGGCAGGCGGCCGCGACCCTGACCGGAACGGGCAGCCCGCCGGAGGCGGTGGCCGAGGCCGTGGTGTATCTCGCTCGCGCCTCCGCCATCACGGGCGCGATCCTGCCGGTGGACGGTGGTCAGCACCTCGTCTGGCAGACCGTGGACGTCTGGGGCATCCGGGAATAGCCCTGGCGCCGCCGGGACATGGCTTCAGCCAGTCAAGCCGTGGTAGGCAGGGTTCCCCTTCGCCCGAGGCCAGGCACGTGCGAACCATGACCGAGACAACCACCCCGACCGACGCGGCCAGCCGCCTTGCGGACGTCCGCTCCGCCATTGCGAGGGCTACCGCCGAGGCCGGACGTCCGGCCGGCGCGGTCACGCTGGTCGCGGTCTCCAAGACCTTTCCGGCCGAGGCCATCGAGCCTGTCCTGGCCGCCGGCCAGCGCGTCTTCGGCGAGAACTATGTCCAGGATGCCCGATCCAAGTGGCCGGAGCTGCGCCAGCGCTATCCGGATGTCGAGCTGCACATGATCGGCCCGCTTCAGTCCAACAAGGCAAAGGAGGCGGTCGCCCTGTTCGACGTGATCGAGACGCTGGACCGCCCCTCGCTGGCTGCGGCCCTGCGCAAGGAGATCCAGAAGGCCGGCGGCACCCGCACCCCCCGCTTCCTCGTGCAGGTCAATACCGGGGCCGAGCCGCAGAAGGGGGGCGTCCTGCCGGAGGAGGCCGATGCCTTCATCCGGGCCTGCCGTCGCGACTACGGGCTGGAGGTTGAGGGCGTCATGTGCATTCCCCCGGCCGACGAGCCGCCGGCACCCCATTTCGCCCTGCTGACCACCCTTGCCCGACGCAACGGGCTGAAGACCATTTCCATGGGCATGAGCGCCGACTTTCCCACGGCCATCGCCATGGGCGCCACCCATGTCAGGGTCGGCAGCGCGATCTTCGGCGCGCGGAGCTAGCTGTGGAGACTCAACACGTTGTTCCTGGTCATGGTGAGTCGGCTGATGGGCAGCCTTGATCCGACCCTGCCATGAGGCCATTGGAAGTTTTGAGCGTGCATCCAGAAGGGCAGTTCGTCGGCGCGTTCGTCTGATGTCTGATGGGCTCTGGCGCAGGCCCATTCCCGCAGACAGGTCTGGATGAAGCGCTGGGCCTTGCCGTTGTGCTTCGGCGTGTAGGGCCGGGCGCGGATGTGCTTGAGGCTCAAGCGCTTTCAGGCTCTGGCGAAGGCATTGGAGCGATAGCAGGAGCCGTTGTCGGTCATGACGCGCGCGACGCCGAGGCCGGGCAGGCGCAGGAGGCGATGGTGGCCGGGAGGAAGGCGCATGCGCTCTGCTTGCGCTCGTCCGGCTTGATCCGGCTGACGGCGGTGCGGGAGGCGTCGTCCATGCAGACATGGATGGGCTTGCGACACGCTGAAGGCGTCCGGGCGGGATCAGCCTGTCCGATTCCAGCCGCCTGAATCGGGGCGGGGACGCCACGATGAAGCGGCCGCGCCTGCTGGCCGGAGCGACCGGAATGCGGCCTCATCATTGGTGAAGGCCGGACCACGGCCTTTCCGAGTTGGAGCGCCAGAGGGTCAATGGATGACAAGCGCCGAGGCATGAACACGGCTCTCCGCCCATCATGAGGCCGTTTCCCCTGCGTCCACCAGAAGCGGCCCGGATCAGGCCCTTGCAAAGCCGCCGCCGCTGATACGCACTAGACCGCATTGCCCGCGGTTGTGGCCGCGTTTATCGGGCAGCTGCCGATCAGAGGCCTTGCCCCCACAGCAGTCGCACGATGAAACAATCTCCTCCACGCGGGCTCCCCACGCCGCTCACCCGCGCATTCGCGGCGATGGCCATGGCGTGGCCGCTGCTTGTGACAACGCCATCCATGGCCGTGGATCTGACGGGCATCGCGCGGTTTCTCGGCTTGTCTGCTCCCCCAGCGCCGCCGGCTCCGGCCGACAGCCGGGTGACGCAAACGGGTCGGGTGTTCAAGATATCGGACTCGGACTGGGCGACCTTTTCCATCGTCGCGGTCGAGACCCAGACCTTTCGCGATCGGATCGTGACCGAAGGCCGGCTCGCCATCGACGAGGCCAGCGCGGTGCCGGTCATCTCGCCCTATGCCGGCCGGACCACCCGCATCGCGGTCGCCGCTGGCGATGTCGTGCGCCGCGGGCAGCCGCTGATGTACATGCATGCCAACGACATGGTGCAGGCCCAGAATGACTTCGTTGCGGCCCTGTCGGGGCTGGACAAGGCGGTGGTCCAGCTGCGCCTGGCCGAGCTGAATGAACGGCGCCAGGCCGATCTGTTCGCCGGTCGGGCGGTGCCCCAGCGCGACCTTGACCAGGCGCGGGCGGATCTGGAAGCCGCGCGGGCAGACCACCGGGCGGCGGAGACGGCCCTGGAGGCCGTGGAGAACCGGCTGCGCCTGTTCGGCAAGGCGGATGCGGAGATCGCCGGGTTCCGCGCCAACCGGCGGATCAATCCGGAGATTGCCATCCTGTCTCCGGCCGACGGCACCGTTGTTTCCCGGCGCGTGGCGGTCGGGCAGTTCCTGTCGGGCGGCGGAGAGCCGATCTTCGTGATCGACGATCTCGACACGCTCTGGCTGAACATCTATGTGCGCGAGGAGGATGTTCCGCGCGTGGCTCGTGGTGCCACGGTCGAGTTTCGCGTCATCGCCCTGCGCAACCGTCTGTTCACCGCCAAGATCGACTTCGTCAGTGCCAGCATCGACCCGACCTCCCGCAGGCTGCTCGTGCGGGCCACCGTGGAAAATCCCAATGGAACCCTGAAGCAGCAGATGTTCGCCAGCGTGGCGATCCAGGTCGGACAGGAACGATCCAACCCGAGCATTCCCCGCAATGCGCTGATCTACGAAGGCGACATCGCGCGTGTCTGGGTGGTCCATCCCGACAAGACCGCCGAGCTGCGCCGCGTTGTTCCCGGCATCACCGACGGCGATATCGTGGAGATCGTGGATGGCCTCAGCCCCGGAGAGAAGGTCGTCGTGCGCGGCGCCCTTTTCATCGACCAGATGACAGCGGCCTTCCGCCGGTAAGCGAAGTTCCCCGATGAACAAGCTGTTCGAGTTCGCGATCACCCAGCGCATCCTGATGGTGCTGCTGGCTGGCTTGCTTTGCCTGGTCGGCGCCGTCGCCTTCATGCGGCTGAACATCGAGGCCTATCCCGATCCGGTGCCGCCGATGGTCAATGTGATCACCCAGGCGCCGGGGCTGTCCTCCGAGGAGATCGAACGTTACATCACCATCCCGATCGAGTCCGTCACCTCGGGCCTGCAGAACCTGAAGTTGATCCGCACGACATCCGTCTTCGGCCTGTCGGACATCAAGCTGCAGTTCACCTACGACGTCACCTACGAGGTGGCCCTGCAACGGGTCCTGAACCAGCTGGCCCTGCTGCCGGCCCTGCCCAACGGTGCCCAGCCGCAGATCTCGCCGCTCAGCCCCATCGGGGAGATTTACCGCTACCGGCTGACCGGCCCTCCCGACTATTCCGTGACCGACCTCACCACTCTCCAGAACTGGGTGCTCCAGCGCCGTTTCCGGTCGATCCCGGGGGTTGTCGACGCGATCGGCTGGGGCGGCAAGAGCAAGGCCTACGAGGTGACGGTCGATTTCAACAAGCTGCTGGCCTACGGGCTCACCATGCCGCAGCTGATGACGGCCCTGCAGAACGCCAACCAGAACGTTGGCGGCAATACCGTGACGCTCGGCGCCCAGTCGGGTGTCATTCGCGGCGTCGGCCTGATCTCGTCGATCGACGACATTGCCGACACGTTCGTGGCCACCGTCGGCCAGACACCGGTCCGTGTCCGCGACATCGCGACCGTGACCATCGGCCACCGGCCGCGCCTGGGTATCGCCGGTCAGGGCAATGACGACGACATCGTGCAGGGCATCGTGCTGATGCGGCGCGGCGAGCAGAGCCGCCCGACGATCGAGCGGGTGCAGGCCGAAGTCCAGCGGATCAATGCCGGCGGCGTGCTGCCGCCAGGCGTCAGGATCGAGCGCATCTACGACCGCAAGGAGCTGATCGACATCACCACGGCCACCGTGGTGCACAGCGCCTCCTTCGGCATCGCGCTGATCTTCATCGTCCAATGGCTGTTCCTCGGCAACTTCCGCTCGGCCGTGATCGTCGCCGCCACCATTCCCTTCGCGCTGTCCTTCGCGGTCACGCTGATGGTCCTGCGCGGGGAATCGGCCAATCTCCTGTCGGTCGGTGCCGTTGATTTCGGGCTGATCGTCGATGCCGCCGTCATCATGACGGAGAACATCTTCCGCCTCCTCGCCGAGCGCAGTCACCACAAGGAGCAGCACGGCCTCGTCGAGGACGGGCCCGCCGACCTGCGCGGCCGGATCGCGACGATCCTGCAGGCCTCCGGCCAGGTCGGCACCGCCATCATCTTCTCCTGCCTCATCATCGTCACGAGCTTCCTGCCGCTGTTCACCATGCAGGGGGTGGAAGGTCACATCTTCTCCCCCATGGCGAAGACCTATGCCTATGCGCTGTCCGGCGGCCTCATCTGCGCGTTCTTCGTCACGCCGGCGCTCGCGACATTCCTGCTGCGCGGACACCTGTCGGAGAAGGAGACCTTCATCGTCCGCGGCCTGCGCGCCCTCTACGAACCGATGCTGGCCCGCGCGGTGGCGCACCGCCGGCTCACCATCGTCCTGGCAGCCGGGCTCCTGGCGGTCTCCATGCTGGCCGGGCGGACGCTCGGGCTCGAGTTCCTGCCGAAGCTGGAAGAGGGCAACCTGTGGATCCGCGCAACCCTGAACCCGACCATCTCGCTTGAGGAAGGCAACCTCTACGCAAACCGCATCCGCCGCGTGATCGCCTCCTACGCCGAGGTGGAAACCGTCGTCTCCCAGCAGGGCCGGACGGATGATGGCACCGAGGTCGCAGGCTTCAACAACATCGAGTTCTTCACCCCCCTCAAGCCGCGCGAGCAGTGGCGGCCTGGCATCGACAAGAACAAGCTCATCGACATGATGCTGGCCGAACTGCAGCGCGACTTCCCGGGCGTTGACTTCAACTTCTCCCAATATCTGGAAGACAATGTTTCGGAAGCCGCTTCCGGCGTGAAGGGCGAGAACGCCATCAAGCTGTTCGGCAACAATCTGCAGACGGCGACCGAACAGGCCGAACGCGTGCGCAAGGTGCTGGCAAGCGTGCGAGGCATCGACGACCTCGCCGTTTTCACCGTGCTCGGCCAGCCGACCCTGACCATCCAGATCGACCGGCTGGCCGCCGGTCGCTACAATCTCAGTCCCGGCGACATCAATACGGCAATTCGGACCGCCATTGGCGGCGACAGCCCGGGCGATTTCTTCGAGCCGGGCAGCGACAGGCGCTTTCCGATCATCGTGAGGCTTGGCCGGGAGTTCCGCGAAAGCCCGGAAGCCATCCAGAACCTGCGCATCGGCGTGGCGGACAGCGCCGGCAACATGACGCAGATCCCGCTGCGGGAGGTCGCCACCGTGTCGCTGGTCTCCGGTGCGGCGGCAATCTATCGCGAGCAGCAGCAGCGCTACATTCCCATCCGGTTCAGCGTCCGGGATCGGGATCTCGGCTCGACCATCCAGGAGGCCCAGGAAAAGATCGCCGCCGAGATCACCCTTCCGGCCGGCATGCGCATGGAATGGGCCGGGGAATTCGAGAATCTCCAGCAGGCCATCGCCCGCCTCCAGCTCGTCGTGCCGATCACGCTGCTGCTGATCGGTTTCCTCCTGTTCGCCAACTTCAACTCCATCGTCGACACGCTGCTGGCCCTGTCGGTGGTGCCTCTGGCCATGGTCGGCGGCATCTTCTCGCTGGTGCTGACCGGCACGCCCTTCGGCGTCTCCGCTGCCATCGGATTCATCGCGCTGATCGGCGTCTCGGTCATGGAGGGGATCATTGTCATCTCCTACTTCAATGCGCTCGTCGCGCAGGGCCGCGACCGCGTCGAGGCCGCCATCGAATGCGGGCGGGTGCGCATGCGGCCGGTGATGATGACCTGTGTCGCGGCCTGCGTCGGCCTTCTGCCGGCGGCGCTCAACACCGGCATCGGCAGCCAGGTCCAGCGCCCGCTCGCCTATGTGGTGGTCGGCGGCATCCTGGTCGCGCCCTTCCTGATCCTGGTCATCCTGCCGGCCCTGATCGTGCTGGCCTCCAGGCGCCAACGCGAGCCGGACGATGTGGTGACATGACCACGTTTCAGGTCGCCCCCTGCTGGTTTGACACCGTCGTCGTGGACGCGTTCAAACTCCCCTGTCCCCGGTCGAGGGCTTGATCATGGCGAGCAAGGCCCGCTTCACCCCTGGTTGGCTGCTGCTGGCCTTCGCATCTGCTGTCGCAGGTGCCGGCACGGCATGGAGCGGCGAGGCGACATCGGCACAGCGACCGGAGGTCTCGCAGCCGCGCAGGCCCGCCGCGCGACCCGCCGTCGGTGTTGGGGTGGATTCCCTTGAAGCGGCATTTGCCCGCGCCTTTGCATCCAATCCCGACATTCAGGCGCAGCGCAGCCAGGTCCGGGCGACGCGCGAAACGATCGACCAGGCGAGGGCTGGCGGACTGCCCCAGGTCAGCGCCACCGCCTATGCCGGCGTGCTCGCCACCCGTTCGGTGCTCCGGGGAACGGGTGGCAATGTCGTGGAGGGCTCGACGCTCTGGCAGCGCGGTGTCGCACTGACCGCAACGCAATCGGTCTTCGACGGCTGGCGCACACCCAATGCCATCGACCAGGCCGAGAGACTGACGGAAGGGCAGAAGCAGCAGCTTCGGGCGGTCGAACAGTCGATCCTTCTCGACGTGGCCGCAAGCTATGTCGCCGTCATGACTGGCCAGTCGCTGGTCGAGGTGCAGCGGCGCAACATCGACTTCCTGACGACCACGCTGGCCAATGCACGCTCACGCCTGGAATCGGGAGTGGCGACCCCCACCGATGTCTCCCAGGCCGAGGCCCGCCTCAGCCGTGGGCGGGCAGAGCTCAGTGCGGCAGAGGCGGACCTGCTGATCGCGCGCGACCGCTTCGGACGACTTGTCGGCGCCCCGCCGGCCCCAGCACTGCGCCCGATCAGACCGCTCGATGCGCTGTTGCCAGCGACCCCCGAAGCGGCCCGCGACATCGCCGGAACGGGCAATCCGGCCGTTCTGGTGGCGCTGGAGCAGTTGCGCGCCGCCGACGCCGCCGTGCGCATCGCACGCGGGCAGATGCTGCCACAGGTCTCGGTGCAGGGGCAGGTCGCGCGCGACATGGAGCCGGACACCGGCACCCGCCGGCTTGACAGCGCCCAGCTTGTCGGCCGCGTGACCGTGCCGCTCTACTCGGGCGGGGCCATGGAATCCCAGGTGCGGCAGGCGCAGGAGCTTCTGGGCGCGGCGCGTCTGCAGCTTGATTCGGCCCGCCTGCAGGCCCGGTCAGCCGCCTTTGCCGGCTACACGGCCTATCGCAATGCGACGGCCACCATCCGCGCGGCCACGGCCGAAGTGCGCGCTGCGCGCGACAGTGTCCAGGGCATGCAGCGGCAGGTGGACGCGGGCATTCGCACCCTCGTCGAACTGCTGAATGCACAGCAGGATCTGGTCGCCGCGCGCGCTCGCCTGATCCAGGCCCAGGGCGACAAGATCGTGGCCACATTCACCATCCTGGCCGCCACCGGGCGCCTTGAGCCGCCGCGCCTGGGCATTTCGGTCCGTGCGCCCGCGGCGCCCGCCCGCCGCTCGGACATGGATGTCCGGTTCGACGCCTGGCGCGACCTCAGGCCTCCGTCCAGGCCGCGGCCGTGATGGCCACTTTCCTGCTCTTGCAAATCATTCGCATCTAGATTGACAGCCGCCCGCCGTCATGCGCATCCTCCCCGCAGCTTGCGGGAAGGCGCGCGCGAGCCCCTCTTGGGTGGTGTCATGGCCTGCCCGAATGCGAAGGCGATCCGGGGCCTTGCGCGCCACCACGGGAGGGCTTGACGAGCAGACGGCGATGCAGCAATGGGGGTCACGCAGCCGTCATCCGGTGCTGCGACCAACTGACACCGAACCCATGAACAGCGACAGTTCCAGTCGATCCAGATTGCTGTCACTGCGGCACCGGTAGCCCCCGCTCACCGCGCCGCCGTGGCGGCGTTGCGAGGTGAGTGATGAAGACGTTCCCCTATCGTGGAAACGAGGCGCGTCTGCGCCCGATCGCGCTCCTGGGCGCCGCGATGCTTGCCCTGTCCGCAGCCGATCCTGCGGCGGCCGACCAGCCAGAATACGGTCCGGAGGGCATTCCGGTCCCCTCCATCGCCACGAGCCTGCCGGCCAATGGCGACCCCAATGGCTATCGCAAGTGGCTGGCCGAGCGGGGCATTTCCTACAATCTGCTCTACACGACCGACATTCTGTCCAACGTGTCCGGCGGCTTGCGGCGCGGGACGATCAACCAGGGCAAACTGGAGGCCTCCGTCCAGGTCGACCTTGAAAGGCTGGTCGGGGCCAGCGGGCTGACGTTCTATTCAAACGTCTTCTTCATCCACAATACCGGCCGCATCCGCCGCGACTATGTCGGTGGGCTCAACACCATCGCGGCCATCGAAGCGGTCCCCACTGTCAGGCTGTCGGAACTGTGGCTGGAGCAGAAGTTCGCGGGTGGAGCGGCCTCCCTGCGGGTCGGCCAGCTTGCGGCCGACACGGAGTTCTTCTTCTCGGCCATGAGCGCGCTTCTGCTGCAGAGCGACTGGGCGACCATTGCCGCGACCAACATGCCATCCGGGGGCCCGGCCTATCCGCTGTCGACGCCAGGCATCCGCCTGAAGGTCGATCCGACGGCCAACACCTCGCTGCTGCTGGCGGTTTTCAATGGTGATCCGGCCGGACCTGGGCCGGGGGACGAGCAGCTGCGCAACCGCTACGGCCTCAATTTCCGGGTTCGCGACCCGGCGCTGATCATGGCGGAAGCGCAGTTCCGCCTGAACCGCGCGCCGACCGATACCGGGCTGGCGAGCCAGTTCAAGTTCGGCGGCTGGGCGCATCTCGGCCGCTTCGACGACCAGCGCCTTGCCAATGACGGAACCCTGCTGGCCAATCCGGCCGGTTCAGGCATCCCGCTCAGCCGCCGGGGCAACTGGGGCCTCTATGGTGTCGCCGAGCAGCAGATCTACCGCCCGCCCGGGGGCGATGCCGAGAGCGGCATCACGCTGTTCGGTCGCGTCTCCGTCAGCCCCGGCGACCGCAATCTGATCAGCTTCTATGCCGATGGCGGGGTGATCTTTTCGGGCCTGATCGCCAGCCGACCGGACGACAAGATCGGCATCGGCGTGATCTATTCGCGCTTCTCAGATCAGGTCCGCGCCTTCGATCGCGACATGGCGGTCTTTACCGGGCTGCCCACGGTGATCCGGGACTACGAGCTCAATCTCGAGCTGACCTATCTGGCGCAGATCCGTCCGGGGCTGACCGTGCAGCCGGTCCTCACCTACGTGATCCATCCCAATGGCGATGCGCGACGCAATGCCGTGGTCGGCGGCATCCGCACCATTGCGCGCTTCTAGCAGGTCACCCAGGCTGCGGCTGTGACCGGCTATGCGATCGCGGGCGTGCCCATCCATCCCCATCAAGCGCAGCTCCATCGCGTCGCTCACCTTCGGGCTCGTGCTCATCGGCCCGCAGGCCGGCGAAGCGAGGGGATGGGGCAAGCGCGTCTTCCCGCATGCCTGAACGTCAATCTCTCAGGAAGGACGGCTGGCGGACAGGGCGGGATTCGAACCCGCGATACGGTTGCCCGTATACACACTTTCCAGGCGTGCGCCTTCAACCACTCGGCCACCTGTCCGTGGACCGCGCTGATAATCGCCAAGGCCGGCAATTGCAAGACGACGACGGCCACAGGATGGCAAGCGGCAGCGGACAGGTGCTGCCTTCGGCCTGAACCTGCCGCCGACCGACGAGCGGATGCGGCCCTTGCCCTTTGGCGCCCGCCCGGCCATATAGCAGGCGGGAGGTTGGCGGTGGACGAGACTCTCGCCAACCCGGTCAGGTCCGGAAGGAAGCAGCCGTAACGAGCCCGTTTCGGGTCGCGTGCCAGCCTCCCACCTT
>JBKBOA010000037.1:0-33695 GCA_046295035.1 Phreatobacter sp. | reverse complement strand
GGGGCAGCGGAGCGACGAGATCCCCGTCGCCGTTCGTGACCGGGCCTGCCTCCGGCGCGGGCCCGCTGTCGGGCGGCACAAGGGCGACCGGCGTCGGCGGCAGGCTGGCCACCGTGAAGGCCGCAGGGGCGGGCGGCGCGGCGAGGCGCGACGACAGCGGCGCCTCTCGGCCGAAGGGGGCAGGCGCGGCGCCGGCCATCGGCGCGCCGTGCAACAGGCTGACATCCGGGCGGATGGGACCGAGGGCGGTGCCGGGCTCGGCGAGCGCAGGCACGGAGCGCGGCGCGCCCGTCACGCCCGGGTCGATGGCGGCATAGGTGGCCGCGCCGGCGGCCAGCGCCGACACGGACAGCATCACGCCCACAAGGCCCCCGCGCCGGCGCGAGCGCATCGCACCCTGCCGGGCTTCGCAGAGGCTGTCCCGCCCTTGCGTCATCAACCGCACGACCGTCTCCATGCCGGAACGTCGAGCCCCCTTCCCGCGCGCCGGTCGGGTCTTCCCTTCCGGGACAACTCCTGGCGACAGTCTGCCGGATCGGCGGTCGCTGAGAAAGAGGGCAAATCCGCCCTCTTCATGGCAGTGCCGTGGTTAAGGCCACGTGAAGCAGGCGCCTTGGCGAAAATCAATAAACCAAGCGGTTGACTGTTGGCCCTGACCTGCTACATTAAACCATATGGTTGAGCAAACTCACGACCGGCTCGATGCCGTCTTCCAGGCCCTCGGCGATGCCACGCGTCGGCAGATGCTGGGCGCCCTGATGGCCGGCGAGCAGAGCATCACCCAGCTGGCCGCGCCCTTTGCGATGTCCCTGGCCGCCGCCTCCAAGCACATCCGCGTGCTGGAAGGCGCCGGGCTGATCCGCCGGGAAGTGCGCGGCCGCAGCCATCTGTGCCGGCTCGACCCCGGCCCGCTGGCAGGGGCCCACCGCTGGCTGGCGGCATATGAGCGCTTCTGGTCCGGCCGACTTGAAACCCTGGAGCGTCGGTTGCGCGAGGACGATGCCCAGGACCGGTCCCGTCCTCGCCGACAAGCCCCTGATGGAGATGAATCGTGAACGATCTTGCGACCCCCGATGCCTATGGCGTGCTGACCGAACCGGCGACGCTGACCATCCAGCGCCTGCTGCCTGGACCGATCGAGCGGGTCTGGGCCTATCTCACCGAGAGCGACCTGCGCCGCAAATGGCTGGCTGCCGGCACGATGGAGCTTGCGGTCGGCGCGCCCTTCGAGCTCGTCTGGCGCAACGCCGAGCTGAACGACCCGCCGGCTCCGCGTCCCGAGGGCTTCTCCGAGGAGCACCGCATGGCGAGCCGGATCACCGAGCTGGATCCCCCGCGCCGGATCGGCTTCAGCTGGGCCGGCACCGGCGATGTCACCATCGCGCTGGCCGAACAGGGTGCGCACGTCCTGCTGACGCTCACCCATCGGCGCATCGAGGACCGCACCATGCTCGGCAAGATCGGCCCCGGCTGGCACGCCCATCTGGACGTGCTGGCGGCCCGTCTCGATCAGCGCGAGCCGCCGGTCTTCTGGCAGAGCTGGCTGGCGCTGAAGGACGACTATGCCGCGCGCTTCGGCCTGTGACCGCGGCACGGCGCCGGCCCCGCCGAGGGCCGGCGCCGGATGGGCAGGGGCGAGGCGCCGCCTCGCCTCCACAGCCATGACGCTGGCACCAGGGAGGCCGACCCGGGCCCGCCGGCGGCCAAGACCTGCCAGGATGATGCCGATCCCGGCCATCCGGCGCCAGACGACAAGCAGAACAGCGATCATGACTGGGTCCTCTCCCCGAAGCTGCCGAACCTAACCGATGAGCGCGTCAGTGTCAAGATCATATTCCTATCCTAGGAAGCCGAGCGTGCCACGGTGATCCGGGGGGCCGTGCCCCTTCCCCTCGATCCCGTTCCCGTTTAGTTCTGTTGCATGTCCGCCCGCCAGACAGCCCGCGCCGGTGAGACCCTGCTGCCGGAGCGGTTCCGCATCTGGTTCGCCGGGCGCGGATGGCAGCCGCGGGCGCATCAGCTCGACCTCCTGGCGCTGGCCGCCGAGGGCCGCTCGGCCCTGCTGGTGGCGCCGACCGGGGCCGGCAAGACGCTTGCCGGGTTTCTGCCGAGCCTCGTGGAACTGTCGGGCCACCGACCGCCACCGGCGGCGGGCGCGGCGGCGCCGCGCCGGGCCGGGCTGCACACGCTCTACATCTCGCCGCTGAAGGCGCTCGCCGTCGATGTGGCCCGCAATCTCCTCACACCCGTGGCCGAGATGGGCCTGTCCCTGCGCATCGAGACCCGCACCGGCGACACGCCGGCCGGAAAGCGCCAGCGCCAGCGCTCCGATCCGCCCGACATCCTCCTGACCACGCCCGAGCAGCTGGCGCTGCTGATCGCCAGCGCCGATGCGCCGCTCCTGTTCGGATCGCTGCGGCGCGTGGTGCTGGACGAACTCCATGCCCTTGCCCTGTCCAAGCGCGGCGACCTCTTGTCGCTCGGCCTGATGCGGCTTTTCGCGCTGTCACCGGGCCTGACCACCGTCGGCCTGTCGGCCACCGTGAAGGAGCCGGCCGAGATCGCCCGCTTCCTCGTGCCGCAGGACGGCCGCCCGCCGCCCGCCATCGTGGTGGCCGAGGGGGGCGCGCGGGCCGAGGTCACCATGCTGGACACGGCCGAACGCCTGCCCTGGGCCGGCCATTCGGCGCGTCATGCCCTCGGCGAGATCTACGCGCTGATCGGCCGCCATCGCACCACGCTGGTCTTCGTCAACACCCGTTCCCAGGCCGAGATGCTGTTCCAGGCCCTGTGGGAGATCAACGAGGCGGGCCTGCCGATCGCGCTCCATCACGGCTCGCTCGATGTCGCCCAGCGGCGCAAGGTCGAGGATGCCATGGCCGGCGGCCGCCTGAAGGCGGTGGTCTGCACGTCCTCGCTCGATCTCGGCATCGACTGGGGCGATGTGGACCTGGTGCTCAATGTCGGCGCGCCGAAGGGGGCGAGCCGGCTCAACCAGCGCATCGGCCGCGCCAATCACCGCCTGGACGAGGCCTCCAGGGCGATCCTCGTGCCGGCCAACCGGTTCGAGGTGCTGGAATGCCGCGCGGCGCTGGAGGCCGTGGCCGCCGGGGCGCAGGACAATCCGCCGATCCGCACCGGGGCCCTGGACGTGCTCGCCCAGCATGTGCTCGGCACGGCCTGCGGCGGGCCCTTCGCCGAGGACGCCCTGTTCGCCGAGGTCACCGGCTCGGCCCCCTATGCCGCGCTGGACCGGGAAACCTTCTCCCAGGTGGTGCGCTTTGTCGCCACCGGCGGCTATGCGCTGAGAACCTATGACCGCTTCGCCAGGATCCGGCAGGACAGGGCCGGACTGTGGCGCCTGGCCCATCCGCGGGTGGCGGCGCAGTACCGCATGAATGTCGGCACCATCGTCGAATCCCCGATGCTGAAGGTGCGGCTGGTGCGGTCGGCGCGCCAGCCGTCCGGCGGCTATTCCGGCCCGATTTCCCGGGGTGGCCGGATGCTCGGCGAGATCGAGGAGTTCTTCGTCGAGACCCTGGTTCCGGGCGATACCTTCGTCTTTTCCGGCGAGATCCTGCGCTACGAGGCCCTGGTCGAGAACGAGGTCCATGTTTCACGTGCAACAGCGCGCGAACCCAAGGTGCCGTCCTACAATGGCGGCAAGTTTCCGCTGTCCACCTTTCTCGCCGAGGGGGTCCGGCGGATGATCGCCGATCCGGCCCGCTGGACCCATCTGCCGGCCCAGGTGGTGGAATGGCTGGAGCTGCAGCGCTCGGTTTCGCGCCTGCCCGGCCGCGACGAACTGCTGGTGGAGACCTTCCCTCGCGGCGACCGGTTCTATCTCGTCGCCTATCCCTTCGAGGGCCGGCTTGCCCATCAGACCCTCGGCATGCTGCTGACCCGGCGGCTGGAGCGGGCCGGTCTGGCGCCGCTCGGCTTCGTTGCCAACGACTATTCGATCTCGGTCTGGTGCCTGCGCGATGCCGGCGGCGCGGTCACGACGGGCAGGCTGTCGCTGGCCGCCCTGTTCGATGCCGACATGCTGGGCGATGATCTGGAGGCCTGGCTCGACGAGAGCCAGCTGATGAAGCGCACGTTCCGGGCCTGCGCCGTCATCGCCGGCCTGATCGAGCGGCGCCACCCCGGCAAGGAAAAGACCGGCCGCCAGGTCACGGTCTCCACGGATCTCGTCTATGACGTGCTGCGCCGGCACGAGCCCGATCACATCCTGCTGAAGGCCGCGCGGGCCGATGCCGCCACCGGCCTGCTCGACATCGCCCGGCTTTCCGACATGCTGACACGCATCCGCGGCCGAATCGTGCATTGCGGTCTCAACCGCATCTCGCCGCTGGCCGTACCGGTCATGCTGGAGATCGGTCGCGAACCGATCGGCGGCGGAGCGGGCGATGCCATCCTCGCCGAGGCGGCGCTGCTGGCGGAGGCCGGACTGGGAGGCGACACATGAACCGGGGCTCGGCGGCGAGGATCGGCAGCCATCGGGAAGACCCGCGCCCGCAGCGGAGCGGGACGGAGATCATGCTCGCCGGGCACGCCCTGGTGGCCGACCCGTCGGGCGCGCTCTGGTGGGAGGCGGCGCGCACGCTGGTCGTCGCCGACCTGCACCTGGAGAAGGGCTCGGCCCATGCCGCCCGGGGCATCTTCCTGCCACCCTACGACACAGCCGCCACGCTCGAGGCTCTCGGACGCACCATCGCCCGCTACCGGCCGGCACGCATCGTGCTGCTCGGCGACAGCTTCCACGACGGCCGCGGTCCGGGCCGCATGGCACCCGCCGACCGGCAGGCCCTCGTGACCTTGCAGCGCGGTTCAGACTGGGTCTGGATCGCCGGCAATCACGACCCCGATCTGGCCGTCGCGGACCTGCCTGGATGTCATCTGGAACGGCTCGCGGAGGCCGGCCTCAGCTTCGTCCACCTGCCTTCGGCGGCGGACGTGTCCGGCGAGATTGCCGGCCACCTGCATCCGGCGGCGCGGATCGCCGGGCGCGGCCGGTCGGTGCGCTGCCGGGCCTTCGTCAGCGACCGCACGCGGGTCATCTTGCCGGCCTTCGGCGCCTTCACGGGCGGGCTGAACGTGCTGGATGGCGCCATCCGTGGCCTGTTTGCCGGCGAGATGGGTATCATGGCGGTGGGCGAGGAGGCGGTCTATCCGGTCAGCCTGGCCTCGTGCCTGCCCGACTGACGCCGCTCACGAACCGCGGCGATAGACCCAGACCCGCGCCGGGGGGATATTGCGCCAGATCCGCTCGGAGGGCTCTGCGGAAAAGTCCGCCGATTTCAGCGGCACCGGCGAGACCACCGAATAGGTGAACTGGACGAAGGGCGCACCCGGCTTGAGGAGATCGAAGGCTTCCTGCACCAGCCTCAAGCGCAGGGGTTCGGGACGGGTCATCAGCGGCAGGCCGGACACGAGCGCATCGGCCGGCGTGGACAGATGCCCCGCCAGCGTCTTCTTCAGCGCATAGGCATCGCCTTGAACGACGGTCGCCTTCGGGAACCGGTCGCGCAGCAGCCGGCAGAAATCCGGCGAATATTCCACCAGGACCAGCCGGGCGGGATCGACACCCCGCTCGATCAGGGCCTGGGTCATCGGTCCGGTGCCGGGGCCGAGCTCGATGACGGGGCCGGTGCCGGCCGGATCGACATAGCTGGCCATCCGCCGCGCCAGGACCGGGCCGGACGGCATCACGGCTCCGACCCGCAGCGGGTTCTTCAGCCAGTTCTTGAGGAAACGGGTTTCGTCGTCGTGCCGCTTGTCGCGCGGCCGGCCGAGTACCCGGCTTGATGGCGTGTGGTCGACCATTCAGCGGTCCCGAAAGAGGAACCCGGCCGGGTCCTGTCACAGGGCTGACATTCGTATCGGCATGTTTTCGCAGGGTCAAGCCGGCCCGGGGCCGGCTAACGGCCTGCGTCGGTCCGCCTCAGGCTGTGCCAGATCGCCTTGTCGCCAAGCTCGCCGATGAAGGCTTCATGCCGGGCCCGGTCCTCATCGGTGAGCCTCGGCGCCAGCGGAACCGGACGCCGGGCCGGCGCTGCGTCCGTCGACCGCCCGCGTCCGGCGGCATCGCCCCGCGCCGACAGCCCCAGCGAGGCCTGCCGTCCGCCGATCAGCTCGATATAGACCTCGGCCAGCAGCTCGGCGTCCATGAGCGCGCCGTGCTTGGTGCGCCGCGAATTGTCGATGCCGAACCGGGCGCACAGGGCGTCAAGGCTGTTGGAGCCGCCGGGAAAGCGGCGACGCGCCATGGACAGGGTATCGACGACCAGATCAAAGCCGATGGTCGGACGGCCGACCCGCTTCAGCTCGGCATTGATGAAGCCCATGTCGAAGGTGGCGTTGTGGATGACGAGGCGGGCGTCCGCGACGAACTGGCAGAAGTCCTCCGCGATGGCGGCAAAGACCGGCTTGTCGCTGAGAAAGTCCGAGGACAGGCCGTGCACGCGAAAGGCCTCCTCGGGCATGTCGCGCTCGGGATTGATGTAGACGTGGAACGAGCGCCCCGTCGGAAAGTGGTTGATCAGCTCGACCCCGCCGATCTCGACCAGGCGATCGCCGCGCAGCGGGTCGAGACCGGTGGTTTCGGTGTCGAGAACGATCTCCCGCATGAGCGCAACCTTCCCCTAAACCCTCCGCGATCCCGCCAGGGCCTTGACGATGTCGGCCACCTGCCGGCGGGCGGCTTCCAGGCCCCGGCTGGTGTCGATGACGAAATGGGCATGCCGGCGCTTGTCCTCGTCCGGCATCTGGCGGGCGAGGATAGCCTCCAGCTTCTCCGCGGTCATGCCCGGACGGGCCAGGACACGCGCTCGCTGCACAGATTTCGGCGCCGTCACGACCGCGACCGCATCGACCCGCCGGTCGCCACCGGTCTCGAACAGGAGCGGGATGTCGAGCACGACGAGCTGGTGGCCGGCAGCGGCGGCGCGGCTGCGGAAGTCGCGCTCGGCCCTGGCAACCAGCGGATGGACGATGCCCTCGAGGCGCCTGAGGGCGTCGGGGCGGCCGATGACGGCAGCGGCCAGCTTGTCCCGGTCCACGCGGCCATCAGCCGTCGTGCCCGGAAAGGCGGCCTCGATCAGCGGCACGGCCTCCCCGGCATAGAGGCGATGCACAGCCGCATCGGCATCGTGTACGGGTACGCCGAGCGCGCGGAAGAAGCCCGCCGTCGTCGACTTGCCCATGCCGATGGAGCCCGTGAGGCCAAGGACGAGCATGGTCAGGCCCTTTCGATGTCGGCCGCCACGAGATCGTGCAGCGCCCGGGTCACCACCGGCGTACGGCCGAACCAGCGGGCAAAGCCGGGAACCGCCTGGTGGAGAAGCATGCCGAGGCCGCCCACGGTCCGATGGCCGGCGAGCCGCGCCCGCCGCAGGAGATCGGTCTCCAGCGGCACATAGACGATGTCGGTCACGATCGCGGCCGGCTTGAGGGTGGTCAGCGGCAGGTCGAGCGGGGGCTGTCCTGCCATGCCGAGGGAGGTTGTGTTGATCAGGAGATCGGCCGTGGCCAGCGCGGCGGCAACGGCATCGAGCCCGACGGCGCGGACGCGACCAGCCGGATAGGCGGAAGCCAGCGCCTCGGCACGCCCGACGGACCGATTCGCCACCGTGACGATCTCCGCACCGCGCTGCAGGAGGCCGTGGACAATGCCGCGCGCCGCCCCGCCAGCCCCCAGCACCACGGCATGGGTAAGCGCGGCATCCCAGCCGGGGACAGAGGCATCGAGACTGGCGAGGAAGCCGGGCACGTCGGTATTGGCGCCGCGCAGGCGGCCGTCCTCGATCCAGACGGTGTTGACGGCGCCCACCGCGCGCGCCGTCGGATCGGCATCGGCGACCAGCACCAGGGCCTGTTCCTTGTGAGGAAGCGTCACGTTGCAACCGACATAGCCGCGGTCTTCCAGCGCGGCGAGGAAAGCCGGAAAATCCTCGGGCCTCACGGGCTCCCGATCGTAGCTGCCGTCAATGCCAAGGCTCTGCAGCCAATAGCCGTGGATCATGGGGGAGCGGGAATGGCTGATCGGCCAGCCAACGACGCAGGCTCTGATCATGCCGGCAGGGCCCCTTCCTGGCGCAGGACGTCGAGCAGGGGCAGCAGCGGCATGCCCAGCACGGTGAACCAGTCGCCCTCGATCCGCTCGAACAGCTGGATGCCGAGACCCTCGACCTGATAGCAGCCCACCGAGTCCAGAACCTTCGATCCCATGGCCTCCAGATAGCCGTCCAGGAAGGCGTCGGAGAAGGCTCGCACATGCATGATGGTGGTCGAGACGGTGCGCAGCAGCACCGCATCATCGCGCAACACGGCGATGCCGGCATGCAGCTGGTGCGCCCGGCCGCGCAGGGCCATGAGCTGCTCCCGCGCCGCCTCAAGGCCGGAGGGCTTGGAGAACCGGCGCGCGCCGAGTGCCAGGGTCTGGTCGGCGCCGATGACGATCCGGCCCGGATGACGGTTCGCCACGGCGCGGGCCTTGGCCTCGGCAAGCCGCACGGCAATCTCGGCGGGGCCGAGGCCCTCGGCGGTCCAACGGGCGTCCAGCGCCCGCTCGTCGATGCCTGCCGGATCGAGATCGACGGCAAGCCCGGCGGCGGCCAGCATGGCGGCCCGGGTTTTCGAAGCGGAGGCGAGGACGGGACGCATCACGACAGACCCGCCTGGTCGGCCAGCTGGCGGCGATGATCGCGCAAGAGCGACATGATGCCGGCGGCCGTCTCCTCGATCGAGCGGCGCGTCACGTCGATGATCGGCCAGCCGCGGGAGGCGAACAGGCGGCGGGAGGATGCCACTTCCTCGGTCACCGCCGCGCGGTCGATATAGCTCGACTGGTCGCGGGGAGCGTTCAGGCTGAGGACGCGGTTCTCGCGGATCTGCACGATCCGTTCGGGGCTGGCGAACAGGCCAACGATCAGCGGCTTGGTCAGCTGCTCCAGCCGCGCTGGCAGCGGGATCCCCGGAACCAGCGGATAGTTCGCCGTCTTGATGCCGCGATTGGCCAGATAGATGGAGGTCGGCGTCTTGGATGTGCGGGACACACCGACAAGCAGGACATCGGCCTCGTCCCAGTTCTCCGACAGCTGTCCGTCGTCGTGCAGCATGGTGTAGTTCAGGGCATCGATCCGGCGGAAATATTCGGCGTTGAGCATGTGCTGGGCGCCAACGCGATTGGTCGAGGCTGCACCCAGATAGTTCTGGAACAGCGACAGGATCGGTTCGAGCACCGACAGGCAGGGGCAGCCGAAATCCTTGCAGCGGGCAACGAGGCGATCGGACAGCTCGCGATCAACCAGCGTGTAGAGGACGATGCCGGGATTGGCCTCGATCTCCGCCAGGACGCGATCGAGCTGCTTCTGCGACCGCACCAGGGGATAGACATGCTCGATGGCGGAGACCGAGGCATATTGCACGGCCGCCGCCCGGCCGACCGCCATCAGCGTCTCGCCGGTCGCGTCGGAAACGAGATGCAGGTGGAAATAGCTCTCGTGGCGGTGCGGCATGAATGGGCTGCTGTGACCGGCGCGCAGGATCGCGGACCTGTGGATGAAAGGGGACAAGGCCATGCCGCGCGGCCAAGAGCAAGTGCGCCCTGGGGACGGCGGCAGGACTCTGTCCCCACCTTGTTCACGAACGGGGACCGTCCGATCCTGAGATGGCAATTGCGGGGATGCCTGCAAGGGCGCTGCTGCGACGACGAAGGAATGCTCGTGAAATCAGGGGCTTGTGGGATGTCCGACGGTCTGTTCGCGGCCGCTGTGCCGGCCGGACCTGTGGACCGATTGTGGAAAGCGACTCGTTGGACTAATTCAGCGACAAGGAATCAAAACAGAGTCCTTCAGGACTTGATTTGAGAAGAGACGGGAGAGACTGCATCGATGTCGACCAAGCCTCTCCTGTCCGTCCTTCGGGGCGAGACCTTGTCGACGCCGCCGATCTGGATGATGCGGCAGGCAGGGCGCTACCTGCCCGAATACCGCGCCGTCAGGGAGAAGGCGGGATCGTTCCTGAACCTGTGCTTCAATCCGGATCTGGCGGCGGAGGTGACGCTTCAACCCATCCGGCGCTTCGGCTTTGACGGAGCGATCCTGTTCTCGGACATCCTGGTGGTTCCCCATGCCCTCGGCCAGGAGGTCAGGTTCGAGACGGGCGAGGGGCCGCGGCTCGATCCGCTAGGCGGGCCGCAGGGGGTTGGGGGCCTCCGGCCGGAGCTCGATCCGGCCATCGTCGAGCCGGTTTACGAGACGGTCCGGCGGGTCAGGCAGGCCTTGCCGCCGCAGGTGACCTTTCTGGGATTCTGTGGCGCGCCCTGGACGGTGGCGACCTACATGATCGCGGGCCGCGGGGGCGATGATCAGGCAGCCGCCCGGCTCATGGCCTATCGCGACCCGCAGGCCTTTGCCGGCCTGATCGACCGGCTTGTGGCGGCATCGGTGGAATATCTGTCCGGACAGGTCAGGGCCGGCGTGGATGCCGTGCAGATCTTCGACACCTGGGCCGGTATCCTGCCGGGAGATGAGTTCCGCCGCTGGTGCGTGGAGCCGGCCACGCGCATTGTCCGGGGGCTCAAGGAGCGTCATCCGCATGTGCCGGTGATCGCCTTCCCGAAGGGGGCGGGAACCCGTCTGGCCGCCATCGTGGCTGAGACGGGGGCGGATGCGGTCGGTCTCGACTGGACGGCTGATCCGGACTTTGTTTCACGTGAAATCCAGCCGCGCGTCGCCGTGCAGGGCAATATCGATCCGCTGGCTCTGCTGGCGGGCGGGGCTGCGCTCGACCGCGCCGTGGATGCGGCCCTGGCCGCCTATGGAGCAGGCCGCTATGTGTTCAACCTGGGGCACGGCATCCTGCCGCCGACCCCGATCGGCCATGTCGAGCAGATGATCCGTCGCGTGCGGGCAAGGAGCAATCAGGCATGACGACTTCGCCGATGATGCGGGCGCTGATGGCCCTCGCTGCCACGGTCGTCTTCACACTTGCGGCCATTGCGCTGATCCCGGCCGGCATCGCCGACTGGGTCAAGGCGCTGCACGTTCTGGCGATCATCTCCTGGATGGCGGGCATGCTCTATCTGCCCCGCCTGTTCGTGTACCATTGCGGCGTGCCGGTCGGCTCCGAGGCTTCCGAGACATTCAAGGTCATGGAAGCCCGGCTGCTCCACTACATCATCAACCCGGCCATGATCGTGGCCTGGATCACGGGATTGTGGCTGGCCTGGGTGGTGTTCGGCTTCCGCGGCGGGTGGCTGCACGGCAAGCTGCTGCTGGTGGTGCTGCTGTCGGCAGCGCATGGCTATCTCTCCGCGGCCCGGCGCGCCTTTGCCGAGGACCGGAACACCAGGGACCACCGGCACTGGCGTATCGTCAACGAGGTTCCGACCGCCCTCATGGTCGGCATCGTCATCCTCGTAATCGTCAAGCCGTTCTAGACATCGCCGCTTGCAAAGCAGCGGCGCTGCGCTTATTCCAGAAGCGCCTCCCGAAGCAGACAAGGCCCTGAAGCAGCCGTTTTCCCGCGCTGCTCCCCGGCCCGCACAGCGGCTTCCGGCCGTCCGTCGCGCCAGATCTGCGGTCCTCAGTCCCGTTCTCCAGCCGTCCGAGCCCGGTTCACCGGTCGCGGACTGGCATCAAATCCCCTCCGGTTCCGATGCAGCAGATCAAGCTCCAGGACATCAAGTCGAAATCGCCGACCGAGCTTCTCGCCTTTGCCGAGGAGCTGCAGGTGGAGAATGCCTCCACCCTGCGCAAACAGGAACTGATGTTCGCCTGCCTGAAGCAGCTGGCCTCGCAGGACACGGACATCATCGGCGAGGGCGTGGTCGAGGTTCTGCAGGACGGCTTCGGCTTCCTGCGCTCACCGGACGCCAACTATCTGGCGGGCCCAGACGACATCTACATCTCGCCCTCGCAGATCCGCCGTTTCGGCCTGAGGACCGGCGATACGGTGGAAGGCCAGATCCGCTCACCGAAGGAGGGGGAACGCTATTTCGCCCTGGTGAAGGTCAACCTCATCAATTTCGAGGAGCCGGAGAAGGCACGCCACAAGGTCAATTTCGACAATCTGACGCCGCTCTATCCGAACCAGCGGCTCAAGATGGAAGCCGATGACCCGACCAAGAAGGATTATTCGGCGCGCATCCTCGATGTGGTCGTGCCCCTCGGCAAGGGCCAGCGTGCGCTCATCGTGGCGCCGCCGCGCACCGGCAAGACGGTCCTGCTCCAGAACATCGCGCAGTCGATCACGCGCAATCATCCCGAATGCTACCTGATCGTGCTGCTCATCGACGAGCGGCCGGAAGAGGTCACCGACATGCAGCGCTCGGTGAAGGGCGAGGTGATCTCCTCGACCTTCGACGAGCCGGCAACGCGCCACGTGCAGGTGGCGGAGATGGTCATCGAGAAGGCCAAGCGGCTGGTCGAGCACGGCCGGGACGTGGTCATCCTGCTGGATTCGATTACCCGGCTCGGGCGCGCCTACAACACGGTGGTGCCCTCCTCGGGCAAGGTGCTGACCGGCGGCGTGGACGCCAATGCCCTTCAGCGGCCGAAGCGCTTCTTTGGCGCGGCCCGCAATATCGAGGAGGGCGGATCGCTCACCATCATCGCGACGGCGCTGATCGATACCGGCAGCCGCATGGACGAGGTGATCTTCGAGGAGTTCAAGGGCACCGGCAATTCCGAGATCATCCTCGACCGCAAGGTGGCCGACAAGCGGACCTTCCCGGCCATCGACATCACGCGCTCGGGAACCCGCAAGGAGGAGCTGCTGGTCGCGCCGGACATCCTCAAGAAGATGTATGTGCTGCGCCGCATCCTCAATCCGATGGGGACGGTCGATGCGATCGAGTTCCTCCTCGACAAGCTGCGCCAGACCAAGGCCAATTCCGACTTCTTCGATTCGATGAACACCTGACGGATTCGATTCGCCGCCGGAGCATGCTGGCGGTCGATTCGGCTCCGGAACCGTCCCGGTCGGGCGGGATCCTGGATGCCGTTTCCATGAGGACGATTGCCGCCCTGTCAACGGCTGCCGGAATGGCGGCCATTGCGGTCATCCGGGTCAGTGGTCCCGCAGCCGGGGCCGTCGTGGCCGCGCTGGCCGGGACATCGCCCGCGCCGCGCCGGGCCGTGCGCCGGACCTTGCGCGATGGTGCTGGTGCCATGCTCGACGACGGCCTGGTGCTCTGGTTCCCCGGGCCGCAGTCCTTCACCGGCGAGGATCTGGCCGAGTTCCACATTCACGGGGGCCGCGCTGTGGTGGCAGCGGTGCTGGCGGCGATCCTCGCCGTTCCCGGCGTGGTGCTGGCCGAACCGGGAGAGTTCACTCGCCGGGCCTTCGAGAATGGCAAGCTCGACCTTGCGGCCGTGGAGGGTCTGGCGGACCTGCTGGCGGCGGAGACGGAAGCCCAGCGGCGCCAGGCCATGGCCCACTATGCCGGCGCCATGGGGCAGGCGGTCGAGCGCGTGCGCGCGGGACTTGTGACCGTGCAGGCGCTGGTGGAGGCGACGATCGACTTTCCGGATGAGGGCGATGTCGCTGTTGCGGTGCTGGACGAGGCCCGGCAGCGTCTTGATGCCCTCCGCCGCGAGGTGGCCGGGCTCCTGGATGACGGTCTGCGGGGTCGCCGCATCCGCGAAGGGCTGACGGTCGCCGTCGCGGGCCCGCCGAACGCCGGAAAATCCACGCTGATCAATGCCCTGGCCCGCCGTGACGTGGCCATCGTGTCGCCCCTGGCCGGGACCACGCGGGATGTGCTGGAGGTTCATCTCGACCTCGGTGGCGCGGCCGTCGTGCTGCTCGACATGGCGGGTCTGAGGGACAGCGACGATCCGATCGAGCAGGAGGGGGTGCGGCGCGCACGGGCACGGATTGCCGAGGCCGATCTGGTGCTGTGGCTGGTGGCGAGCGACGCGGACGAGGACAGCCATCGGCCCGGGGGCCTGCCGGGTGGCGCCACGGTCTGGTCGATTCGGACCCAGATCGATCGCTATCCGGTCGGCGGGCGGGCCTTTCGACATGCCATCTCGGCCATGACCGGGGAAGGGCTTGGTGCGCTGATCCGGGATCTGGCCGACTTTGCCCGGCAGCATGGCGGCGGCGAGCCGGCCCTGCTGGTGCGCGAACGCCACCTGGCGGTCTTTCGCGCCGTGGACGCGGCCCTGTCGGCGGCTCTCGCCCGGCCGGACTGGCTGGCCGAATCCGAACTCGTGGCCGAGGATCTGCGCGCGGCGGTCACGGCGCTGGGCCGGGCCACGGGACGGATCGGAACCGAGGAGATGCTGGATGCCTTGTTCTCGTCCTTCTGCATTGGAAAGTAGGGAAGCGGGTGCGGGTGTTTCACGTGAAACAGGTCGATTCGCCCCCGCAACGTCCGCGACGAAGCGACCGCTTTGACCGCGGTGCCTGTGGGCGATAGAGGATGGCGATGAGCAACCGGTTCGACGTGGTGGCGATCGGCGGCGGACATGCCGGCTGCGAGGCGGCCGCTGCCGCCGCGCGCATGGGCGCGCTCACGGCGCTGGTCACCCATCGCTTCACCACCATCGGGGCCATGTCCTGCAATCCTGCCATCGGCGGGCTGGGCAAGGGTCATCTGGTGCGCGAGGTCGATGCCCTTGACGGCCTGATGGGGCGGGCCGCCGATGCCGGAGGCATCCAGTTCCGCCTCCTGAACCGCCGCAAGGGTCCGGCCGTTCGCGGGCCGCGCACCCAGGCGGACCGCAGGCTCTACGCCGCGGCGATGCAGGCGCTGATCCAGGGCCAGGCGGGGCTGGCCGTGATCGAGGCGGAGGCCTCGTCCATCATGACGACCGGCGGGCGGGTGTCAGGGCTGGCTCTGGCGGATGGCCGCGAGCTCGTCTGCGGCGCGCTGGTGGTGGCAACGGGCACCTTCCTGCGCGGCATGATCCATATCGGGGATCGTCGGCGCCCGGCCGGTCGGGAGGGCGATCCGGCCAGCCTCGCGCTCGCCGAGAGCTTCCTGCAACACGGCTTCAGCCTGGGCAGGTTGAAGACCGGAACACCCGCCCGGCTCGATGGTCGCAGCATTGCCTGGGACCGGCTTGAGATGCAGGACGCCGATTCGGAGCCGGAACCCTTCTCCTTCCTGACCGAGCGCATCACGAATCCGCAGATCCGCTGCGGGATCACCCGGACCACGGCCGAGACCCACGCCATCATCCGCGCCAACCTGGAACGCTCGGCCATGTATGGCGGCTTCATCGAGGGCGTGGGCCCGCGCTACTGCCCCTCCATCGAGGACAAGGTCGTGCGCTTCGGGGACCGCGACGGTCATCAGATCTTCCTGGAGCCGGAAGGTCTGGATGATGACACGGTCTATCCGAACGGCCTGTCCACCTCCTTGCCGGAAGAGGTGCAGCATGCCTTCCTGCGCACCATTCCGGGCCTCGAGGCCGTGCGGGTGCTGCGGCCCGGCTATGCCATCGAGTATGACCATGTGGACCCGCGGGAGCTTGCACCCACGCTCGAGGCAAGGCGGGTCCGCGGCCTGTTCCTCGCCGGCCAGATCAACGGCACCACGGGCTATGAGGAGGCCGCGGGCCAGGGTGTGGTGGCGGGGATCAACGCGGCGCGGCGGGCATCGGGATCGGATGGCATGACCTTCGGTCGCGAGGAGTCCTACCTCGGCGTGATGATCGATGATCTGGTCACCCGTGGTGTGACCGAGCCCTACCGCATGTTTACTTCGCGCGCCGAGTTCCGCCTCAGTCTGAGGGCGGACAATGCCGACCAGCGGCTGACCCCGCGCGGCATGGCGCTGGGCTGTGTTGGCTCCGAGCGCTCGATTCGCTTCCGTTCCAAGCAGGCGGCACTCGACGCGCTGCGCGGCCGGCTCGCGGCGCTGTCGCTGACGCCGACGGAAGCCGGCCGGCACGGGCTGACCATCAACCGGGACGGAGCCCGCCGCACGGCCTACGATCTTCTGGCCTTCCCGGATATCGGCTGGGCGGAGCTGGTGTCGATCTGGCCGGAGCTGGCGACGGTTCCGCCGCGTCTCGCCGAGCAGATCGCGATCGAGGCGCAATATGCGGTCTATCTGAAGCGGCAGGCGGCCGATGCCGAAGCGCATCGGCGCGACGAGGCGCTGGTTCTGCCGCAAGGCTGGGATGTCGGCGGGATCCCCGGGCTCTCCAACGAGATCAAGGCCAAGCTGGAACGCCATCGCCCGGCGACCCTGGGTCAGGCGGCCCGGATCGACGGCATGACCCCTGCCGCATTGACGCTGATCGCGGTCTGGGCCCGTCGGGCCCGTCACGAGCCGGCGGCGTGAATGGCCAAGGCTGTGGCGACGGGCAGTCCGGACGAGGCAGGGGAGGAGGCGAGGGCCGTCGAGGCTGGCCGCCTGGCGGGCGTGGATGTTTCACGTGAAACGGCCGGGCGTCTCGCCACCTATGTCCGGCTCCTGCGGCAATGGAACGCCGCCAAGAACCTGGTATCGCCCTCGACCATGGGCGATGTCTGGCGCCGGCACATTGCCGACAGCCTTCAGGTTCTGGCTGCCGCGCCGGAGGCGTTGCGCTGGGTGGATCTGGGATCCGGCGCCGGCCTGCCCGGACTGGTGATCGCCGCCGTGCTCGCCGAGCGGCCGGGCTCGGTCGTCCACTGCATCGAGAGCCGCCAGGGCAAGGCGGCCTTCCTTCGCGAGGCGGCCCGGCAGATGGGCGTGCCGGCACGCATTCATGCCGATCGAATCGAATCCGTGATGAAGCGCTGGCAGGAGCCGGTGGATGCGATCACCGCACGGGCGCTGGCGCCAACGGCCGATCTGCTGGCGCTCGGCGCGCCGCTGTTGAAAACCGGGGCCTTGGGGGTCTTTCTCAAGGGACAAGATGTGGGGTCGGAATTGACGCATGCATCTAAATATTGGAGTTTGGATATCGATCAGAGGCCAAGCGTGACCGACTCCCAGGCGCGAGTCGTCGTGATTCGCAAGGCCCTGCCGCAACCGATCTGACCCGTTGCAGACCTGGACCTTGCCATGGCGATGACCCTTCCGACCGCCACTTCCGGACCCCGCGTTCTGGCGCTTGCCAATCAGAAGGGCGGGGTCGGCAAGACCACCACTGCCATCAATCTCGGCACGGCACTGGCGGCCATCGGCGAGAAGGTGCTGATCGTCGACCTCGATCCCCAGGGCAATGCCTCCACGGGTCTCGGCGTCGATCGCCGCTCGCGGCGCCGCTCGACCTACAATGTGCTCGTCGGCGATGCCAGCCTGGCGGAGACCATCCAGGAGACGGCAGTGCCCCGCCTGGCCATCGCCCCCTCCACCATGGATCTGTCCGGCGTGGAGCTGGAGATTGCCAGCCACCGCGATCGGGCCTTCCGCCTGCGGCGGGCCATCGCCCATCTCGGGAATGACTATTCCTATGTCCTGATCGACTGCCCGCCGTCGCTGAACCTTCTGACCATCAATGCCATGGCGGCGGCCAATGCCATCCTGGTGCCGCTGCAATGCGAGTTCTTCGCGCTGGAGGGCCTGTCGCAGCTCATCAAGACGGTCGAGCAGGTCAAGATGACCCTCAATCCGCAGCTCACCATCCACGGCATCGTGCTGACCATGTTCGATGCGCGGAACAACCTGTCGGCCCAGGTCGTGGAAGACGTGCGCAGCTTCATGGGCGACAAGGTCTATCAGACGATCATTCCGCGCAATGTGCGGGTGTCCGAGGCGCCGAGCTACGGCAAGCCGGTGCTGCTCTACGACCTCAAATGCGTGGGCAGCCAGGCCTATCTGCGCCTGGCCTCCGAGATCATCCAGCGTGAGAAGATGCTCCGGGCGGCCTGATCATGGATTCGATTCGCGGCCGGTCAGATTCTGACGCCGAAATCGTTACGCTGGCGTCCCGAAGGAGAGAGTCCATGGTGGAAGAGGCAACCCGCTCCCGTCTGGGCCGGGGGCTGGCAGCGCTGATTGGCGATGTCGGCGAGGAGACGCAGGCGATCGAGCGGGTGCGCGCCACGCGCCGCGTGCCGATCGAGTTCATCCGTGCCAATCCCCGCAATCCGCGCCGGCTGTTCCGTGACGAGGATCTGCAGGAGCTGGCCGATTCCATCAAGGAGCGCGGCATCATCCAGCCCTTGGTGGTGCGCACGGTGGCGGGCGTCGCGGATGCCTACGAGATCGTCGCCGGCGAACGGCGCTGGCGGGCGGCGCAGCGCGCAGGCCTGCACGAGGTGCCGATCCATCTGGTCGAGGTCGGCGATCGCGAAGCCCTCGAGCTCGCCATCATCGAGAATGTGCAGCGCAGCGATCTCAATCCCCTCGAGGAGGCCATGGGCTATGGCGAGCTGATCGAGCAGTTCGGCTATGCCCAGGCGGATCTAGCGCGGATCATCGGCAAGAGCCGCAGCCACGTTGCCAACATGCTCAGGCTGCTGAAGCTGCCCGAATCGGTGCAGGCCCATCTGCGGGACGGCCGGATCACCGCCGGCCATGCCCGCGCGCTGCTGGCCCACGATGATCCGGAGCGGGTCGCCGCCGAGATCATCGCGGGCGGGCTGAACGTGCGCCAGGTCGAGGCCCTGGCGCAGGATCAGGCCGAAGCGGCCGGCAAGGTGCGCCAGAGCCGGCCGCGTGCGGAAAAGGATGCCGACACCCGCGCCCTCGAACAGGCGCTGTCCGATGCCCTGGGCATGGTGGTCAGCATCGATCATCGCGGGGCCGGCGGCGAGGTGCGGATCCGCTACAAGTCGCTCGAGCAGCTCGACGAGGTCTGCCGGCGCCTGAAGGGCTGAGGGCCTGTGCGCCCGGCGCTCAGCGCCGCGGCTGGGCCTGACTGGCAAGGGACAGGAGCAGGCGCGAGGCGATCATGTCCGCCGTTGCGGCATGGATGCGGGCGGCCAGGGCGGCCTCGGCGACCCGTTCGATGGTCCTTTCGAGCCGGGCCTGGGTCCACAGGCCGAGCTGGCGTTCCACGCGGTCCCGTCGCGGACCATAGACGGGCGGCTCGAACCGCTCGGCCGCCTGGCGCCTCGGAGTGCCGGCGGCCACGGCGAGCAGTGCCTTGTGCAGCGACAGCATGTGGCGACTGAGCACGGTCAGAACCTGGTGGCTCGCCAATCCCATGCTGGCGCTGCGGGCCAGGAGGGCATCGAGTTCCGCCGCCTGGCCGCCAAGGGCCGCATCGATCAGATCGTTGACGCCAAGTTCGAGGCTGTCGCCGGCAACCGCCTCGACATCCTCGGCGGTGATCGCGCCGCTGCCGTGGCAATAGAGACAGACCTTGCGGATCTCGGCGCGCGAGGCGGCCCGGTCCGCCCCCAGCATGGCGGCCAGACGCGCCATGGCAGTCGGTTCGACTGATAGACCCGCCGCCCGTGCCTCCTCGGCGATCATGCGCCGGATGTCGGCCTCGCTGTCCGGATAGCAGGCGATGACGGCGGCATGCGGCGAGCGCTCGGCTTCGGCACGCAGCGGCGAGGTCTTCTTGAGATCGCCAGCCTCGATCAGGATGGAGGCATCGCGCGGGGGATCGGCCAGGAGCGGTGCCAGGGCCGGTGCAAAGGGGCGATCGCCAGCCCGCACGCGGATGAGCCGGCGGCCGCCGAACATCCCGAGCGTCCGGGCCTCGTCAACGAGCCGGGCCGGATCGCGCGAGAGCAGGTCGCCGTCGAGCTGCACCAGCGCAAAGGGGTCGGATCCATCAATGCCCGAAGCCGCCACGAACTGGCCGCAGCGTTCCGACACGAGGCCGGCATCCGGTCCATAGATCAGGACGATCGGCCGGTCGGGTCGCGGGGCGGCGAGGAAGCGGTCGATATCCGCGCCCTTGAGGACGGTCACGGACTATCTCGGCCGGGTCGCATACCAGCCGGCGACCTGGGTCACGATCGATTCGGCCAGGGTCTTGGCCGCGCGCTCCTGCGCCTCGACGATGGCCCGGTCGGAGGCGAGGCGCTGCGCCGTGCGGTCGAAGGAGGCGGTGGCGAAGGCGGTTCCGCGGTGCAGGGGCTGATTGCTGCCGATCTCGCTGATCGTGTAGGTGCCGGTCAGCGAGATGGACTGGGCCGAGGGCCGGCCGGCGGCGGCGTTGAGCAGCAGCGGCACCGTGTCGGTCGCCAGATCCACGCGCAGCACATGGGTCGGCGAGGCGCTGCGACCACCGCCGCCCTGGGTCAGATAGATCAGCTCGTTGCGCAGGATGACCCCGGTCCTGCCCGGGATCTCCGGAATGTCGAGATTGCGCAAGGCGGCCTGGGCATTGGCGCCGCCCCCAACCACCTGCGGATCGCCATAGAGCGGGGTGAAGCAGCCGGCGAGGCCGGCCGTTGCGGCGCCAAGTGCGGCAAGGCGCACGAACTGCCGGCGGTGGAGCCTATCCGACCACATTGACGATCCTCTGCGGCACCACGATGACCTTGCGGACCGGCCGCCCTTCGAGCGCCTTCTGGACGGCCTCGAGTGCGAGAACGGCGGTCTCGATCTCCTTTTGGGCCGCCTCGCGCGCGATCGTCAAGTCCGCGCGCTTCTTGCCGTTGACCTGGACCGGCAGGGTGATCGTGTCCTCCACCAGGATGGCCCGGTCCACGGTCGGCCAGGGCTGTTCGGCGACGAGACCCTGGTGGCCGAGGGCCTGCCAGCATTCCTCGGCGAGGTGCGGCATCATCGGCGCGACCAGCTGGACGAGAATGTTCCCGGCCTCGCGCATGGCGTCATGGGCATCCTGGCCGAAACCCTCCCCGCGCTCGTCGAGCGCCCGGGTCAGGGCATTGGCGAGGGTGTAGATGTGGGCCACGCAGCGATTGAAGCCGAGGCGCTCGATATCGGTTTCGACGCGGTCAAGGGCGACATGGGCCGCCCGCCGGATGGCCATGGCCAGATCGGGCTGCATCCGCCCCACCGAGGGTTGCAGCGAGGCAATGGTTCCGACAATGCGCCACAGGCGCTGGACGAAGCGGCTGGCGCCCTCGACGCCGGCCTCGGTCCAGATGACGTCCCGTTCCGGTGGCGAATCCGAGAGCATGAACCAGCGGGCGGTATCCGCTCCATAGGTGTCGATGATGTCGTCGGGATCGACGACATTCTTCTTGGATTTCGACATCTTCTCGATGGAGCCGATCTCCACCGGCTGACCCGTGCCCTTCAGCACGGCCCGGCGCTGATCGCCCTCGCCCGTGATCGTCACGTCGGCCGGAGTGACATAGGTGCCGTCCGACGTGCGGTAGGTCTCGTGGACCACCATGCCCTGCGTGAACAGGCCGCGGAACGGCTCCTCCACGGACCCGTGGCCCGTGGCCTTCATCGCGCGCGCGAAGAAGCGCGAATAGAGCAGATGCAGGATGGCGTGCTCGATGCCGCCTATATACTGGTCCACCGGCAGCCACGCATCGGCCACCGCCGGATCGGTCGGCCGATCGGTGCGCCAGGGATCGGTGAAGCGGGCAAAGTACCAGGACGAGTCCACGAAGGTGTCCATGGTGTCGGTCTCGCGCCGGGCCTTGCCGCCGCAGGACGGGCAGGCGACGTGCTTCCAGGTCGGGTGGCGATCGAGCGGATTGCCGGGGACCGAGAAATCGGCATCGTCCGGCAGCAGGACCGGCAGCTGGTCATCCGGCACCGGCACCGGCCCGCAGGCCTCGCAGTGGATCACCGGAATCGGGCAGCCCCAGTAGCGCTGGCGCGAGATCAGCCAGTCGCGCAGGCGGAAATTGACCTTGCGCCGGGCAACAGGCGCCCCGCCAAGCAGGGTTGTCTCGAGGCGGCGGGCCACCTCGTCGAAAGCGGCGCGGGTGGTCAGGCCGTCGAGGAAGCGTGAGTTGATCATCACTCCGTCGCCGTCATACGCGGTGTCGGTGACCGCGAAATCATCGCCGGCCTCCGCCGGCCGGACCACCGTCGCGAAGGGCAGGCCATATTTGCGGGCAAACTCGATGTCGCGCTGATCCCCGGACGGGCAGCCGAAAATGGCGCCGGTGCCGTAGTCCATCAGGATGAAGTTCGCCACATAGACCGGCACCTCCCACGACGGATCGAAGGGGTGGATGGCCCTGATGCCGGTGTCGAAGCCGAGTTTCTCGGCCGTCTCGAGCGTTGCAACCGAGGTGCCCATGCGCCGGCACTCGTCGGCGAAGGCGGCAAGGTCCGGGTTGCTGGCCGCGGCCGCGCGGGCCAGCGGATGGTCCGGAGCGATGGCCATGAAGGCGGCGCCGAACAGCGTGTCGGGGCGGGTCGTATAGATCTCCAGCTCGCGATGGCCGGCCGGCGCGGTGCCCTCCTTCAGCGCCCAGCGGATCATCAGGCCCTCCGACCTGCCGATCCAGTTCTTCTGCATCAGGCGGACCTTGTCGGGCCAGCGGTCGAGGCCATCGAGCGCGCCCAGGAGCTCGTCCGAGTAGTCGGTGATCTTGAGGAACCACTGGGTCAGGTCGCGCTGCTCGACCAGGGCGCCGGAGCGCCAGCCACGGCCGTCGATGACCTGTTCGTTGGCCAGCACGGTCTGGTCCACGGGATCCCAGTTGACCTTGGCGGAACGGCGCTCGACAAGGCCCGCTCGCATGAAATCGGCGAACAGCTTCTGCTGGTGGCGGTAGTAGGACGGGTCGCAGGTGGCGAATTCACGCGACCAGTCGAGCGACAGGCCCATGCTCTTCAACTGGGCCTTCATGGTCGCGATGTTGGCGTAGGTCCATTCCTTCGGGTGGACCTTCGAGGCCATGGCGGCATTCTCGGCCGGCAGGCCGAAGGCGTCCCAGCCCATGGGGTGGAGCACATTGAAGCCGCGGGCGCGCTTGTAGCGGGCCACCACGTCGCCCATCGTGTAGTTGCGGACATGGCCCATATGGATGCGTCCCGACGGGTAGGGGAACATCTCGAGCACATAGTATTTCGGCCGCGGATCGTCGTTGCGGGTCTCGAAAATGGCCCTCTGGTCCCAGATCGCGCGCCATTTCGGCTCGGCGATGCGGGGGTTGTAGCGTTCGGTCGTCATGATCGGCGGTTCGGCAGTCCGGGAGGGCTGGAAGAGAGCGCGGACAACACACGAAAGGACCCGTCGGGTCAAGGATTTGGGCTTCGGCACCGGCCTGCGCCGGACCGATCCGGTGCCGCTGCACGGCCGCATCGCGCGCCTGGCCCTTGCGGGCCCGATGCCGCAATGCTGGACTGTCACCGGGAGGGGCCGCGTGGACTGGTCAGCCAGACAATATGTGAAGTTCGAGGACGAACGCACGCGTCCAGCGCGCGATCTCATCGCGGCCGTGCCCACGCGCGAACCGCGGCGCGTCGTCGATCTGGGCTGTGGACCCGGCAATACGACGGAGCTGCTGCTGGCCACTTTCCCAAGGGCCGAGATCGTCGGGATCGATTCCTCGCCCGACATGATCACCAATGCGCGCGCGCGGCTGCGCAGCATCAGCTTCGAGGTTGCCGACCTCACCACCTGGCGGCCGGACCCGGCCGCACCGGTCGACATCATCTATTCCAATGCCGTGTTCCAGTGGATCGCCGGCCACGAGACCATCCTGCCGCGGCTCCTCGGCCTCCTGCCTGAGGGTGGCAGCCTCGCCATCCAGATGCCGGACAATCTGGAGGAGCCGAGCCATCGCGCCATGCGCGAGGTGGCGCGATCCGGCCCCTGGTCGGCCCGGCTCGCCGCCGCCGAGGGCAGGCGCACCCCGATCGGCTCGCCGGCGGCCTACTACGCGCTGCTCAAGCCCCATGCGGCACGCGTGGACATCTGGCGCACGGTCTATAACCACCCGCTGGAGGGTCTTGACGGCATCGTGGAGTGGTTCAAGGGCTCGGGGCTTCGACCCTACCTGAACCTTCTCGACCCGGCCGAGCAGGGAGCCTATCTCGACGCCTATCGGGCGGCCATCGCGCCCCACTACCCCCCGGCGCCGGATGGCAAGGTTCTGCTCGCCTTTCCCCGGCTCTTCATCGTCGCCACCCGATAGGGTTCGAATCGGGACCGGAACAAGCATCCAACGAGGAAACATCCATGAATCAAATCGATTTGAACGGCCGTGTTGCCATCATCACCGGGGGTGCGCGCGGCATCGGCTATGCGGCGGCCGAGCGCATGCTCGCCTCGGGGGCGAAGGTGGCCCTGTGGGACATGGACGGCGAGAGGCTTGCCGTGGCCGCCGAAGTGCTCGGCAAGGCCGGCACGGTCTCGGCGCATGTCGTCGAGCTGACCGACGAGGGCTCGGTGCAGGCCGCCACCGACGCGACGGTTGCCGCCCATGGCGGCATCGACATCCTGGTGAACAATGCCGGCATCACCGGCGGCAACGGCAAGACCTGGGAGCTTGCCCCGCACGTCTGGCGGCGTGTGGTCGAGGTCAATCTCGTCGGGCCCTACCTGACCTCGCGCGCTGTCGTGCCGGTGATGCTGCAGCGTGGCTATGGCCGCATCATCAACATCGCCTCCATCGCCGGCAAGGAGGGCAATCCGAATGCCTCGCACTATTCGGCGTCCAAGGCCGGCCTGATCGGCCTGACCAAGTCGCTGGCCAAGGAGCTCGCCACCTCGAACATCCTGGTCAACTGCATCACGCCGGCGGCGGCAAGGACCGAGATCTTCGACCAGATGAAGCAGGAGCATATCGACTTCATGCTGTCCAAGATCCCGATGGCCCGCTTCCTGAAGGTCGAGGAGGCCGCCGCCATGATCGCCTGGCTCGCCTCGGAGGATTGTGCCTTCTCCACCGGCGCCGTGTTCGACATTTCGGGCGGCCGGGCCACCTACTAGCTGGCCCGGAACATGCTTGCCGCCGCGCATGGGCCGGTGTCATAACCGGCCCAGCAACCGCCTGCGACCGCTGATCCGGAGGCCGCCCTGAGCGACACCGGCCTGACCATCGCCATCGTCGACGAGAGCCGCTCGCGCGCGGCGATCATCGAGGATGGTCTGCGCGATGCGGGCTACACCCGGATCGTGCATATCGGCGAGATGACCAATCTCCTCGCCCGCCTCTATGCGGCCGACCCCGATGTGGTGGTCATCGACCTGGAGAACCCCTCGCGCGACGTGCTGGAGCAGCTGTTCCAGGTATCCAGGCTGGTGAGGCGGCCGGTCGCCATGTTCGTCGACCAGTCCGACACCGGCATGATCAACAAGGCAATCGAGGCCGGCGTCTCGGCCTATGTCGTGGACGGGCTTAAGAAGGAGCGTGTCAAGTCGATCCTCGACATGTGCATCGCCCGCTACCGGGCCTTCGCGCGCCTGCAGGAGGAGCTGGACCAGGCGAAGTCGGCCCTCGAGGAGCGCAAGCTGGTCGAGCGCGCCAAGGGCCTGCTCATGCAGCACAAGAACATCACCGAGGCGGAGGCCTATGCCCTGCTCCGCCGGCAGGCCATGAACCAGAAGAAGAAGATCGGAGAGATCGCCCAGGCCGTCATCACGGGGCTGGAGATTCTGCGATGAAGCGCGTCACCGTCGGGTTCATTCCGCTCACCGATGCCGCGCCGATCATCGCGGCGCGGGCCTGCGGGTTTGCCGCCGAGGCGGGTCTCGATCTGGAGCTCGTGCGCGAGGTCTCCTGGGCCAACATCCGCGACAAGCTGTCGGTGGGACTGCTGGATGCGGCGCACATGCTGGCACCGCTGGCGCTGGCCAGCACCCTCGGCATCGGCCATGTCCGGGTGCCGATCGCCGCACCGCTCACCCTGGCGCTCAACGGCAATGCCATCACGCTCGCCATGGCCTTTCTGGACGAGGTGGGCGATATGCCCGATGATCCGGTGGCCGCGCTGGGGCCGATCGCTGCCGCGATCCGCCGGCGCCGCGAGGCGGGACTTGCCCCTCCCGCCTTTGCCATGACCTTTCCCTTCTCGACCCACAACTACCTGCTCCGGGCCTGGTTTGCGGCCGGCGGCATCGATCCCGACGAGGACGTGCAGCTGGTGGTCATCCCGCCCCCGCTCATGGTGCAATCGCTCGAGAAGAGCCTGATCGACGGTTTCTGCGTCGGCTCGCCCTGGAACTCGCTGGCCGTCGACCGGGGCATGGGGCGCATCGTTGCTCCCAGTTCGGCTCTGTTCGGGGCTATGCCCGAAAAGATGCTGGCGATCGGCGAGGCCTTTGCGACCAGCGATCCGGCCGCGCGCGACGCGCTCGTCGGAGCCGTGGCCCGCGGCGCGGCCTGGTGCGCCGATCCTGCCAATGCCGAGGCTCTGGCCGCAATCCTGTCCCAACCCGACCATCTCGATGTCCCCGCCGGGGTGGTGCTCAGAACCATCGAGGGGCGGCTGGTGCTGCGGCCCGGCGGGGAACAGGCCGAGGTGCCTCACTTCATCCGCTTCGATGTCCCCGGCGCCGTGCGGCCGCATTTCGGCAGGGCCGCCTGGCTCTATGCCCAGATGGTTCGCTGGGGGCAGGTGCGCTTCAGCGCCGCCGATCTCGACCGTGTGCGGGCATTCGCCGATGCCTCGCTGTTCGACCGGGTGACGGGGCTCGGCAGCGAGGCGGCCGAGGATGGCGACCCCGTGGAGAGCCATCTGGACCCGCCCTTCGATCCGCAGGCCATCGAGGCCTATCTCGCCGGCTTCGACGGCCGGGGACTGCCGCGCCGGCTCGCCTGACCACGATGTGCGCTGCACAACGAAGCGGCAGGTCGTGACGCCCCTGCTGGCGATTCGGTCGCCCAAACGGGCGGCACGGACCGCCTGCCAGATCGTCAACCCGTTGAAATCATGCGTGAAGCGCAGCCAGTGGTGAACTGGCACGAGGCTTGTATCTCCTGGTGTGTCGCTCCGGCTCCTCCCCAGCCGCCGACACGGCCCAGCGAGGGGCCATCAGCAACGCCGCTGACAGACGTCCGACAGCCATGCGCCCCACGGGTGACATCGGGTTCGGGCCGACGTCGGCGGTTTTTTTGTGCCCGGAGCCAACCGGGCGGCATGGGAAACGACCCGGCGCAGAACCGCGCCGAACCCGAGGACAGATTTCCACCCGCGCCGATGGCCGCAACCGGGACCGATGAGAATGACCAAGACCTTCCAGGAACAGTCCCAGACACTCCCCCAGACGTCTTCCAGGGCCCTTGCCGAAACGCCGCCCCGGCGGCCCGACCGCCGGGCCTTCCTCAGGCACAGTGCAGCGACCGCCGCGCTGTTCGCCGCAGCAAAGGCTGCCCTTCCGGCCGGGGCCTTCGCGCAGGGAGCGGGGCCCGAGGTCAAGGGCACGCGGCTCGGCTATATCGCGCTGACGGATGCCTCGCCGCTCATCATCGCCAAGGAGAAGGGCTTCTTCGCCAGGCATGGCGTGCCCGACATGGACATTGCCAAGCAGGCCTCCTGGGGCGCCACGCGTGACAACATGGCGCTCGGCACCAGGGCCAACGGCATCGACGGCGGCCATATCCTGCGCCCCAAGGCGCATCTCTACACCACCGGCAAGGTGATGCAGAACGGCCAGCCGCTGCCGATGTACACGCTGCTCAACCTGAACGAGGACGCACAGGCCATCTCGGTCTCCAACGAATACAGGGATCTTGCCATCGGCAAGGATGCCGCGCCGCTGAAGGCGGCTTTCGAGCGCAGGAAGGCGCAAGGCAAGGAACTGACCGCCGCCATGACCTTTCCGGGCGGCACCCACGACCTGTGGATCCGCTACTGGCTGGCCGCCGGCGGCATCGACCCCGATACCGACATCAAGGTGATCGTCGTGCCGCCGCCGCAGATGGTGGCGAACATGAAGGTCGGCAACATGGACTGCTTCTGCGTCGGCGAGCCGTGGAACGAGCAGCTGGTCAACCAGAACATCGGCTATACCGCCGTCACCACCGGCGAGATCTGGTTCAGGCACCCGGAAAAGATCCTCGGCATGCGCGCCGACTGGGTGGATGCCCATCCGAAGGCCACCCAGGCCATCCTCATGGCCGTGATGGAAGCCCAGCAATGGTGCGACCGGATGGAGAACAAGGCGGAACTGGCCCAGATCATCGGTCGCCGCCAGTGGCTCAACGTGCCCGTGGCCGACATCGTCACGCGCCTGCGCGGCGACATCAATTACGGCCATGGCCGCCAGGTGACCGGCTCCAAGCTCCTCATGAAGTTCTGGGGCGAGGGCGGTTCGGTGTCCTATCCCTGGAAGAGCCTCGATACCTGGTTCGTCGCGGAAAACATCCGCTGGGGCAAGTTCGAGCCAACCACCGACA
The DNA here is from genome assembly GCA_046295035.1 of Phreatobacter sp. Classification (GTDB taxonomy): domain Bacteria; phylum Pseudomonadota; class Alphaproteobacteria; order Rhizobiales; family Phreatobacteraceae; genus Phreatobacter. The sequence continues at coordinate 5,555 of JBKBOA010000037.1, read as the reverse complement.
TCAAGGCCCTGGTCGACAGGACCAACCGTTCGGACCTGTGGCTCGCCGCGGCGAAGGCGCTCGGGATCACCGGCGTGCCCAGTTCGGATTCGCGTGGCGTCGAGACCTTCTTCGACGGTGTGACCTTCGACCCCGCCGATCCGCAGGCCTATCTGCGGGCGCTCAAGATCAAGCGCGCCCAGGCCTGACCGAGACCCGCGCTGCCCGGCATGGCCGGGCAGCGATCATCCCCTCGCCGGAGAGAGAGCCCATGTCCCGCCCCGCCTTGAGAGCCGTGGAAACCGTGATGCCGGCCGAAACGGCCGCTCCATCCACGGCCGCGATCGTCACGCTTCCCCCGCCACCCAGGCCCGGTCTGGCGGAGCGGCTGATGCCGAGGCTGGCGGGCCTCGTGACCCATGTCCTGCCGCCGCTGCTGACCCTGGGCCTGATCCTGCTTGTCTGGGAGATCCTGTGCTCCGGTCAGGGCGCCACGCTGCCCTCGCCCAGCCAGGTCTGGCGCGATGCCAGCGACCTGATCCTCGATCCCTTCTTCGTCGCCGGCAGTCAGGATATCGGGCTCGGCTGGCGGGTGCTCACCTCGCTGCAGCGGGTCGCCGTCGGCTTCGGCCTGGCGGCGGTCGTCGGCATCGCCGTGGGCGCCCTGGTCGGCCAGTCGACCTGGGCCATGCGCGGACTCGATCCGATCTTCCAGGTGCTGCGCACCGTTCCGCCGCTGGCCTGGCTGCCGATCTCGCTCGCCGCCTTCCGCGACGCCAATCCGAGCGCCATCTTCGTCATCTTCATCACGGCCATCTGGCCGATCCTGATCAACACCTCGGTCGGCATCCGCAACATCCCCCAGGACTACCGCAACGTCTCGGCCGTGCTGCGGCTGAACCAGTTCGAGTTTTTCTGGAAGATCATGCTGCCCTCGGCGGCGCCCTACATCTTCACGGGCCTGAGGATCGGCGTCGGCCTTGCCTGGCTCGCCATCGTCGCGGCCGAGATGCTCACCGGCGGCGTCGGCATCGGCTTCTTCATCTGGGACGCGTGGAACTCCTCCAAGCTGTCCGACATCATCATCGCCCTCGTCTATATCGGCCTGGTCGGCTTCATCCTCGACCGGCTGATCGCGGGCCTTGCCAGCGTCGTCACCCGCGGCACGGCCGCGAACTGAGGAGGAACCGATGAAACACGTGCCCTATCTCCTCATCGAGGGTGTCGAGAAGACCTTCACCCGCGGCGGCACAGCCAACAACGTGCTCCGCAACATCAACGTCGCCATCGAGAAGGGGGAGTTCGTCTCGATCATCGGCCATTCCGGCTGCGGCAAGTCCACCCTGCTCAACATCATCGCCGGCCTCACGCCGGTGACCTCGGGCGCCGTGCTGCTCGAGAACCGGGAGGTCAACGAGCCTGGACCGGACCGTGCGGTGGTGTTCCAGAACCATTCGCTGCTGCCCTGGCTGACGGTCTATGACAATGTCCGCATGGCGGTGGACAAGGTCTTCTCCGGCCGCAAGTCCAAGGCCCAGCGCCACGAGTGGACCCTGCACAAGCTGGAGCTGGTCCACATGACCCATGCGAAGGATCGCCGGCCCGGCGAGATCTCGGGCGGCATGAAGCAGCGCGTGGGCATCGCCCGGGCGCTCGCCATGGAACCGAAGATCCTGCTGCTGGACGAGCCCTTCGGCGCGCTCGACGCGCTGACCCGGGCGCATCTGCAGGACTCGGTCATGCAGATCCACGCCACGCTGCAGAACACGATGATCATGATCACCCATGACGTGGACGAGGCGGTGCTGCTCTCCGACCGGATCATCATGATGACCAACGGGCCTTCGGCGACCATCGGGGAGGTCATGGACGTGGCGCTGCCGAGGCCCCGCAAGCGGCTCGAGCTCGTTTCCAATCCGACCTACATCCGGGCGCGCGAGCAGGTGCTGAAGTTCCTCTACGAGCGCCATGCCTTCGTCGAGGCGGCCTGAGTCCGGATTGCCCATGTCCGAACCGCTGGTCGTCATCGGCAATGGCATGGCCGCCGCCCGTCTGGTCGAGGAACTCGGGCGCGAGGCGCTCGGCCGCTATGCGGTTCTCGTCATCGGCGCCGAGCCGCGTCTTGCCTACAACCGGGTGCTGTTGTCATCGGTGCTGGCCGGCGAGGTCGCCGGCGAGGAGACCGAACTGAAGCCGAAGGACTGGTGGCGGCAACAGGGCGTGACGCTCGTCTATGGCCGCCGCGCCCTGGCGATCGACCGCGCGGCCCGCATGGTGACGCTGGAGGGCGGCCTGCGCGTGCCCTATGCCAAGCTGGTGCTGGCAACCGGTTCGCATCCGCTCCGCCTGCCGAAACCCGGCATGGACCTGCCAGGCGTCATCAGCTTCCGCGACCATGCCGATGTCGCGGCCATGCTGAAGGTGGCGAGCCCGGCGCGTCGCGCCGTGGTCATCGGCGGCGGCCTGCTCGGCATCGAGGCGGCCCACGGCCTCGCGCTCGCGGGCGCGCGCGTCACCCTCGTCCATCTGATGGACCGGCTGATGGAGCGCCAGCTCGATGCCGAAGCCGCCGCCCTGCTGAAGGCGGCGCTGGAGGCGCGCGGCATCGAGGTGCTGCTCCAGGCCGATACGGCGGCCATCAAGGGCGACGGCGGCGTGGAACAGGTCCGCCTTGCCGATGGCCGCATCCTGCGGGCCGACATGGTCGTGTCGGCGGTGGGCATCCGACCGAATGCCGATCTGGCCCGCGACTGCGGCCTTGCAACCGGGCGGGGTGTGCTCGTCGATGACCAGCTCACCACCTCCGACCCCGCCATCCACGCCATCGGCGAATGCGCCGAACACCGGGGCATCTGCTACGGCCTGGTGGAGCCGACCTACGAGCAGGCCGGCATCCTCGCGCGCCACCTTGCAGGCCGTCCGGCCGCCTATCCCGGCACGGTACTTGCCACCAATCTCAAGGTCTCGGGTGTGCCGGTGTTCTCGGCCGGCGATGTTCTCGGCGGGCCGGGAACCGAGACCATCGTCTGGCGCGATCCCGGGCTCGGCAGCTATCGCAAGATGGTGATCCGCGCCGACCGGCTGGCCGGCGCCGTGCTGTTCGGCGAGACCGGCGACGCGCTCTGGTATCGTGATCTCATCCGGCGCGGCACGCCGCTGGGGCGCCTGCGCGATGACCTGGTGTTCGGCCGGGCACTGGCGGAAGCGGCGTGAGATGAGCATCCATCCCCCGCTGCCCGCGCCGGTTGCCACCACCTGCCCCTATTGCGGGGTTGGCTGCGGCGTGCTCGCCAGCGCCGCGCCGGGTGGCCGGGCGACGATCGCCGGTGATCCCGCGCACCCGGCCAATGCCGGCCGGCTCTGCGTCAAGGGCTCGGCGCTCGGCGAGACCGTGTCGCTCGAAGGCCGTCTGCTCCATCCGATGATGCGCCGCCGGTCCGGCAGTCTCGAACGGGTGTCCTGGGACACGGCGCTGGATGCGGTGGCGGAGGGCCTCGCCCGCACGATCCGCGACCACGGCCCGGATGCGACCGCCTTCTACCTGTCAGGCCAGCTGCTCACCGAGGACTATTACGCCGCCAACAAGCTGATGAAGGGCTTCATCGGCACGGCCAATGTCGACACCAACTCGCGGTTGTGCATGGCCTCCTCGGTCGCCGGCCATCGCCGCGGCTTCGGCTCGGACACGGTTCCCGGAACCTACGAGGACCTCGACAAGGCCGATCTCCTGGTCCTTGTCGGCTCCAATGCCGCCTGGTGCCATCCGGTCCTGTGGCAGCGCATGGTGGCGAACAAGGCCACCCGTGGCGCCCGCATCGTGGTCATCGATCCGCGCCGCACAGCCACGGCATCGGAAGCCGACCTTGTGTTGCAGGTGGCGCCGGGCATGGACACGGTGCTGTTCTCGGCGCTCCTCGTCCATCTCGCGAAGACCGGCGCGGTCGATGCGGCCTATGTCGGCGCCCATACCTCGGGATTTGCCGAAGCGCTGGCTCGGGCCCGAGCGATCGCCCCGACCCTCGAGGCCGCGGCCGGCCAGACCGGCATTCCCTCAGCCGATCTCGCGCTCTTCCTCGACTGGTTCCGCGTCACGGAACGGGTCGTCACGCTCTACAGCCAGGGCGTCAACCAGTCGGCGCAGGGCACCGACAAGGTTTCGGCCATCCTCAACTGCCACCTCGCCACGGGCCGCATCGGCCGCGAGGGCATGGGCCCCTTCTCGCTCACCGGCCAGCCGAATGCCATGGGCGGCCGCGAGGTCGGCGGCCTCGCCAACATGCTGGCCGCCCATATGGGCTTCTCGGAGGCCGAGGTGGATCGCGTGCGGCGCTTCTGGAACGCTCCGCGCATGGCGACCCACGAGGGGCTGAAGGCGGTGCAGATGTTCGATGCCGTGGCGCGCGGCGACATCCGGGCGCTGTGGGTCATGGCCACCAATCCGGCAGCCAGCCTGCCGCGCGCCGACGCGGTCCGGACGGCGCTGGCCAGCCTCGACCTGCTTGTTGTCTCCGAGAATGTCCTGTCCAACGACACGGTGAATGCGGGTGCCCATATCCTCCTGCCGGCCGCCGCCTGGGGCGAGAAGGACGGCACCGTGACGAATTCGGAACGCCGTATCACGCGCCAGCGGCCCTTCCTGCCCCTGCCCGGCGAGGTGCGCCCCGACTGGTGGATCATTGCCGAGGTGGCAAGGCGCCTCGGCTTCGGCGAGGCCTTTGCCTGGCCGAATGTGGCCAGCCTGTTCCGCGAGCATGCGGCGCTCTCGGCCTTCGAGAACGGCGGCACGCGTGACTTCGACATCGGCGGCCTGGCAGAGCTCAGCGATGCCGCCTACGAGACGCTGGAGCCGGTGCAGTGGCCGGTGCGCCGGCCGGGCGATATCGCCGCCAAGCGCTTCTTCGCAGAAGGCGGTTTCTTCACTCCCGACGGGCGGGCGCGGTTCGTCGCCGTCGAGCCGCCGGCGCTGAAGGCGAAGGCCGATGCGGCCTTTCCCTTCCTCCTCAATACCGGGCGGCTGCGCGACCAGTGGCACACCATGACCCGCACGGGCCGGTCGCCGACGCTCGGCCGTCACATCGTCGAGCCCTTCGTGGAGATCCACCCGGAGGATGCGGCGCAGGCCGGCCTCGCCGACGGCGATATCGCCCGGGTGTCGTCGATCCACGGCGAGGCCCTGCTGCGCGTGATGGTCTCGGAGGGACAGGCCCGCGGCATGCTGTTCGCGCCCATCCACTGGACCGCCGAGACGGCGGCAAGGGCGCGCATTGGCGCGCTGGTGCAGCCCTTCACCGACCCCGTCTCCGGCCAGCCGGAGATGAAGGCGACGCCGGTGGCCATCGCAAGGGTGCCGGTGGCCATGCAGGGCTTCGTGCTGTCGCGTCAGCCTGTGGCGCTGCCGGCCGGACTGGTCTGGGCGCGCGCGGCCATCGACGGAGGAATCGGGACGGTCTTCGCCTCGCCCGAACCCATCGACGGGCCGGCGCTGGCCCGAAGCCTTGCCGGTGAGGCGGTGAGCCTCACCGAGATGAGCGATGCGGCCCGCGGCATCTATCGTGCCGCGGTGTTCCGGGACGGGC